>NZ_JAIUIB010000001.1:0-651938 GCF_020165375.1 Mesorhizobium sp. BR1-1-4
AGGCGCCGCGCGATGGTCTTGCGCATATTGTCGTGCGGGACGAGTTCGTAGGAGCCTTCCTCGAACAGTTTCAGCACGTCCCCTTCTCCCTTGAGGGGAGGGTGGCCGGCCGAAGGCCGGTCGGGTGGGGTCGCTTCGACGGGGCTCGGCGCAAAAGCGGTGCCTCCTGAGGCGACCCCCTCCGTCCGCTTCGCGGACACCTCCCCCTCGAGCGGGGAGGAGAGTACCGCATCAATATCCGCCTTTACGACGCGGCCATGTGGGCCTGTGCCTGATATGCCGGAGAGATTCAGTCCTGCTTCACGAGCCAATCGACGCGCCAAGGGTGTAGCGCGGGTTTTCCCCTCCCCCTCGAGGGGAGGGTGGTCGGCCAAACGCCGGTCGGGCGGGGTCGGTTCGACCGGACTCAGCGCGAGGGCGGTGCCTTCTGAGGCAACCCCCTCTGTCGACTTCGTCGACATCTCCCCCTCAAGGGGTGAGATTGGCGCCTTGTCCTTATAAGCCTCGCCGTCAGCATAAATCCAAGCCACCGCCGATCCGACCGCGATATCGACTCCTTCCTTGCCGGTCACGTCGCGCAACACACCGCTGGCCGGAGCGTCGATCTCCATCGCGGCCTTGTCGGTCTCGATCTCGAACAGCACGTCGCCCTTCTTGACCGTGGCGCCTTCCTCGGCGAACCAGCGCGAAATCTGTCCGGTCGCCATATCCATGTCGACCTTGGGAAGAATGACTTCGGTCGGCATGGATCAGCGAACCCCTTTGACGAGGTCGCGCGCGGCGGTGACGATGTCGGGAACCTGCGGCACCGTCGCTTTTTCCAGCTCCGGATTGTAGGGGATCGGCGTTTCCGCACCGCCCAGCCGCACGATCGGCGCATCGAGATAGTCGAACGCCTCGCTTTCGGCGATCATGGCGCTGACCTCGGCGCCGATGCCCAGCGTCTTGACCGCCTCATAGACGCACATCAGCCGCGAGGTCTTCTTGACGCTGTCGATAACGGTCTGCTTGTCCATCGGCCGAATGGTCCGGAGGTCCACGACTTCGACGTCGATGCCTTCGGCCTCCAGTGCGGCGGCGGCGTCGAGCGCCTTCTGCACCATGATCGAGGTGGCGACGATGGTGAGATCACGGCCCTCGCGGCGGATATCTGCCTTGCCGATCGGCACGGTGTAATAGCCTTCGGGCACCGGGCCCTTCATCTTGTAGAGCAGCTTGTGCTCGAAGATCATCACCGGATCGGGATCGGCGACCGCAGCCAGAAGCATGCCCTTGGCATCATGGGGCGTCGACGGCTGGATAACCTTCAGGCCCGGCACGTGGCCAAGCCAGGCTTCCAGGCTCTGGCTGTGCTGCGCGGCCGCCCCCGTTCCGGAGCCGGCGGGAAAGCGCATCACGACGGGCACCGAAACCTCGCCGCCCAGCATGAAGCGCATCTTGGCAGCCTGGTTGACGATCTGCTCCATCGCCAGCGTGGCGAAATCGGAGAACTGGAATTCGAAGATCGGCCGCATGCCGGTCAGCGCGGCGCCGACAGCGACCCCCGCACCGCCCAGTTCGGAAATCGGCGTGTCCAGCACCCGGTCCGCGCCGTAACGATCGACGAGGTCGCCGGTCACCTGGAAGGCGCCGCCATAGACGCCGATGTCCTCGCCCATCAGGAAGACGCGCTCGTCCATGTCCATGGCGGTCGCCATGGCTTCCTGGATCGCCTGGGCGTAGCTTAGTTCACGCACCATCGCGTCCATCACGCCTGCTCCGTATACACGTAGTTGCCGGTCTCGCTGACGTCAGGCGACGGGCTCGCCTTGGCGAACTCGATGCCGTCGGCGATCTCCCGCGCCACCACCTCGCGGATAGCTTCGATGCCCTTGTCGTCGATGAATCCGAATTCCCGCAATTCGTTCTCGAACAGCGTGATCGGATCGCGGTTCGACATCCAGTCCTCTATTTCTTCCTTGGTCCGGTAGCGGTTGCGGTCGCTCTTGGAATGGCCGCGATGGCGATAGGTCTTGGACTCGATCAGCGTCGGCCCCTCACCCGCCCGTGCCCGCTCGACCGCCTTGTACGAAGCCTCGGCGACCTCGGAAAAGATGTTGCCGTTGACGATGACGCCCGGCATCGAATAAGCGGCGGCGCGGTCGGCGATGTTCTTGACCGCGGTGGACCGGGCAGTCGATGTCGACATGCCGTAGCCATTGTTCTCGCACACGAAAATAACGGGCAGCTTCCAGACCGCCGCCATGTTGAGCGCCTCGTGGAAGGCGCCTTCATTGTTGGCTCCGTCGCCGAAGAAGGAGACGACAACCTTGCCGGTCTTCATCATCTTGGCGGAGAGCGCGGCGCCGACGGCGATCGGAATGCCGCCGCCGACAATGCCATTGGCGCCGAGATTTCCCTTGGCGACATCGGCGATGTGCATCGAACCGCCGCGGCCCTTGCAATAGCCGGTGGTCTTGCCGAAGAATTCCGCGAACATGCGCTTCACCTCGGCGCCCTTGGCGATGCAGTGGCCGTGGCCGCGATGGGTCGAGGTGATCTGGTCGTCCTCGCCAAGCGGCATGCAGATGCCCATGGCGCTCGCCTCCTGGCCGATCGACAGATGCATGGTGCCGTGGATGAGGCCGCGCGTGTAGCTTTCTTCCGCGCCCTCCTCGAAGCGGCGGATCAGGTACATCTTGTAGAGCACCTGCTTCAGCTGCTCGGCGCTGTACTGGCGATAGACGAAGGGCAGGTTGGCGCGGCTGTCCGCGACGGCTTTGCTGGCTCCGGCCATGGTTACGCCTCCACGGTTCCGTAGACGAGCTTGTCCTGACGGGCGCGCAGTTCGGCGATCTTGGAGCCCGCTGCCGGGGCGGCATTGGCGTAGGTGATGAGCTCACCCTTCTTGATCGGCGCCGTCACCGACCCGCCCTGCAGCAGGCCGCATGGAATGGCCCTCGCGGCATGCGCTTCCGGTGCAGTCATGATCCAGGCGCGGTAGCAATATTCGCCGATCGCATCGAGCTTCTCGCCGGGCTGCATGTCCTTCTTGGCCACGGCGGCCACTTCGGCTACCGGCTTGGCCAGCGGCACCATGTCGGCCTTGCCGTAGAGCACGACGCGGGCGCAGGTCAGCGGCACTTCGAGCGAGGTCAGGTGATAGGGACGATGGAACGTGAAGTACGGGCCCTTGCCCATCTTCAAATCTTCCATGCGCTCCGAAATGCGCGGATGCGACATGTCGGCGACGACGAAGACACCGGGCGCGACACCCTTGCCGATCGAATAGTCGACGACGCCGACCCTCGACAGCACGCCGCCATCCTTCTGCGGCACCAGCACCTTGTTCAATTCGCCGAGCGTCGCGGCCGGGCCATGCATGCCGGCCTTGTCGGGCACCAGCCCGGTGGCGTTGGCGATCGCCGCCATCTCGACCATGGTCTTCGAGCCGTCGACGAACTCCACCAGCATGCGCACATTCATGTGCCGGCGCCTGGCCTCCTCCTCATAGGCGGGCGGCGTGGCGTCGATGTTGAGCGGGTTGTTCTTGCCCTTGCCGGCGGCGACGATCGGGTGGCCCATGGCCGAAACGAATTCGATCAGCTCCATGCAGGAGGAGGGTTCGTCGCCGGCGCCCAGCGAATAGGTGACGCCGAGCCGATCGGCTTCGCTCTTGAGATAGGCGCCAATGGTGACGTCGGCCTCGACATTCATCATCACCAGATGCTTGCCATGCTCCATGGCGCGCAAGCCGATTTCGGCGCCGACGGCGGGAACGCCGGTGGCATCGATGACGACGTCGATAAGATCGTTGTTGATGACCAGGCTGGCGTCGTTGGTCACCGCCACCTTGCCGGCTTCCATGGCGGCCGTCATCGCCGAGGCGTTCGATACCTCGCGCGCATGGCCGGTTTCCTGGAAGGCGATATCCACCGCCTTGCTGGCGGCGGGCAGGTTCAGCTCGGAGATCGCGCCGATCTCTATGCCCGACATATGGGCGACGCGGGTGACGATGTCGGTTCCCATTTCGCCCGAGCCGATCAGCCCGATCCGGATCGGCTTGCCCGATTTGCCGCGTTCCTCGAGATCGCGGGCAAGGCCCGTCAACGAAACATTGGACGCCATACCGCTCATTCCTCCCATAATGCAGGCTTGTTCAATTGCCTGACGGGTATTGAACATCTGTATTTCTGTCAAGACTAATGTCCAAATCTGCGTGCTTTTGCAACACTTACACAACTGGACAAAAGGCCGTTGCGGAGCCGGCAAGTCGCGACTTTCCGCGTTGCCGTGGCGAGACAAGCACGCCAGCGGCGGCTCGACGCGCGGCGCACAGGACACTTGTTAGGGGCTCTCACCCTGCGTAAAAGCGTTAGCAGTGAACATCCGTCGGTTAGGGGCTTTTCCGATGAACGTCCTACAACGGGTTAGACCTGTGCCACCGCCGGGCGATGGACCGGCCCATGCGATTGCCGGCATCTTCGCCGCGGAATTGAAGGTGCCGGCCGTCGGCTTCGACGACAATTTCTTCGATCTCGGCGGCGATTCGCTGATGGCGGAGACTCTAGTGCTTGCCGTGCAGAAGCGGTTCGGCGTGAGATTGCAGACTTCCGTCCTGCTCGAAGCGCAGACACCGCGGGAATTCGGCCGTTTGATCGCATCGCTGGTGCCGGAGCATCCGGCCCGTGAGCTGATCGTGCCGGTGTCCGGCAGCGTCGGCCAGGAGCCGATCGCGATGATCCACGGCATCACCGGCTCGGCTTTGTTCGCCAATCGCTTCAGCAGGCGTCTGAAAGAGAAGTACGCGATCATGGCGGTGCGCGGCATGGGCACGGAACCCGGCGAGACGCCCTATTCCACCATGGCCGAAATTGGCACCAACTATTTTGAAGCCTTCACCTCGGTAACAGGCAGGCACCCCGAAGTCATCGGCGGCATATGCGTGGGTGGCCTGCTCGCGATCGAGGTCGGCCGGCTGAGCCATGAGGCAACGGGCAAGCGGCCGGCAATCGTGCTCATTGATCCGCCATCGCCAGGTTCGGCCTGGCTGAAGCCGATGCCCGACGATCGCCTCACGGAGAGGAGGCGGCGCGATATCGTGCGCAAGGTGGTCTACTGGCGCCTGTTGCGGGACACGCTGAAGGCGGTCGGTCTCGGACAGACACGCCTGGGGCGCCATCTGCGCAAGAAGGCATACAAGAGCGCGCTGCTGCA
Organism: Mesorhizobium sp. BR1-1-4; assembly: GCF_020165375.1. NCBI lineage: Bacteria > Pseudomonadati > Pseudomonadota > Alphaproteobacteria > Hyphomicrobiales > Phyllobacteriaceae > Mesorhizobium > Mesorhizobium sp. BR1-1-4. The sequence continues at coordinate 5,197 of NZ_JAIUIB010000001.1, forward strand.
GGCCGCAGCCGGTTTTGTGCCCTCGTCCTACCCCTGCGACATCCTCATCCTCGCCAGTTCCGAATGGGGAGCCACCACCGTGAAGGACTACAAGGGCTGGGCGTCTAACGAGGCCAGCGTGAAAACGGTCGTCATGCCGGGTACGCACAACAAATTCCGCAAGGCCAACATGGACGCGATCGACGCGGAGATCTTGACGTTCCTCTCCGCCCGAAGCGAGGCCCCACGCGAAAACCCGCATCGTCAATGAGTTTTGGTCGGCAGATACTGGAGGCCTTCGCTGCCCATGGCGACAAGGTCGCGATGGTCAGCGGCCGTTCTGATATCACCTATTCCCAGGCCCTGACGCAGAGCGGACATCTTGCAGCCAATTTCGGCGCATCGGGCATCCGACCGGGCGACCGCGTCGGCCTCGCCATGCTCGACAACATCGACGTGATCCTTTCGATCCTCGCCTGTTGGAAAATCGGCGCGACCCCTGTTGTCGTCGACTTTCGAACGCCCAGGAGTCAGCGAGCCAGGCAGGCCCGCGACTTCGGTCTGAGCATCGTTTTTGAAAGCCGCGCCATGCCGGGCGATGAGGTCTATCCGAACGCCCTTTTCGACGCTGGCTGGAAATCGGCTTCGGCGCCGGGATCCGACGTCGGCCCCCCGGCGAGCGATGCCGTCCCGGCCTTTTTGATCTTTTCGTCCGGCACGACGGGCGATCCAAAGGCCTACACCCAGTCGCATGAGGCACTCGCCAGGCGCATCGCGGCGCGCCGGGGCGTGGTGGAGGGAACCGCCAAACGATTCCTGACGCCGATGGCCCTGTCATACTCGGCAATGCGTCACCAGGTCTTCGGCTATCTGCTTTACGGGGGAATCGTTCGGTTCTTTCCTCCCTTGTTCACCCCCTCGGAGCTCATCGAGGCGCTGCTCTCGTTCCAGGCAAGCGGCACGGCGCTGGCGCCATCAGTCATTGCCCGGATGGTCAAGGAGGTGGGCGAACGCGCAACCCACCTGCTTCCCCAACTTTCCGTTCTCTACAGCGTAGGCGGACCGGCCAGAGGCGAAGACAAGATCGCTGCCTACCGCTATCTCTCCTCTGGATACCGGATAAGCTACTCATCGAGCCTTACCGGCATCATATCCTCGCTATGGGGTGAGGATATTCTGGCAAAGCCCGAAAGCGCCGGCCGTCCGGTCGCCGGCGCACAGGTCGAAATCCTCGGTGCCGATGGCCGCGTGTTGCCGCAAGGTGAGCGCGGGCTGATCAAGGCATGGACGCCGACCATGGCATCCGCGGTCCTGATGCCCGGCAACCGCCTGTTCGTCGATCCGCAGATCATGAGCTCCGACTGGGGCATCCCCGGTGATATCGGATTTCTGGACGCCGACGGATTTATCACGATCGTCGATCGGGAGGCCGATATGATCGTTCGCGGCGGCGTCAGTGTCGCGCCGCAGGAGCTTGAAAAACTGATCCGCACCCATGCCAAGGTGCAGGACGTCGCCGTGGCCGGCTTTCCAGATGAGACCATGGGGCAGGAAATCGCCGCCTTCATCGTCTCCGACCGCGGAACCGTCGAGGAATTCCAGGCTTTCATGCGCACCAACATCGCGCCCGACCGGCGGCCGCGCGAGATCAGGCTGGTCGCCTCGTTGCCTTACAGCGGCAACGGCAAGCTGCTACGCCGCCAACTGGTCGAAACGCTGGCGCCGCATAAGGGTTCTTAGAAAATTCCGCTAATGCCTGTGAGCCACGGAGTCGGCCAGGGGTGGGATGCCAGCATGTCGAAGACCGAATAGACGAAGGCCGTCGCGGCGGCAGCGATCACCAGGGATGACCGCCTCGACTTCGTCCCAAGCACCATGATGCTGCCGGCAACGAAGATGAAGGTCGCTGCCAGGTGACCGACCAACAGGATGAGAAAGGCGAGGGCCAGACAAAGGCCGATGATTGCGAGATTGCCTTTCATGGTGGGTTCCGAAACCGGAGACCATTCGCCTGGTATCGCGGCAGGCACGGATAGGACAGGCGTGGCCCGCCTGCGCCATCGCAGCGACGCCTGCACTGTGGTCACCAGCGAAAACACCAACAGGAATCCAGCCGTGATGACCGGGAAAATGGCGGCCTCGAAGGGAAAGCCGGTCACGGCCGTCCCCAACGCCGCGGACGCCAGCAATGTCATGGTGGCGCCTGCGACAATGTCGGGCAGCGCGGGGGGCAGCGGCCCGCCGGGATTTCTGGCCCTGATCCACGACAGCGTCTGCCTGACGAGACCGACCACGGCCAGTCCAAGCAGGATGAGCACCAGCGGCTGGGCAAGCCACGACCAGCCGGAAATCTGATAGGCGAGAAAGAAATAGTTCTCGAGGCTCGGGCCGAGCACGAATCCCAATGAAAAGGCCGAGCGCGGCCAGTTGAGTTCCTTCATCGCCATGCCGACGGCGCCGACGCCGATGACCAGCGCGAAATCGAAGGCGCTCATATTGGTCTGGTATGCACCAACCACGATGAAGGTGACCACCAGCGGCACCAGGATGGCAGCCGGAACCTGCGCGACGCGCGCCAGAGGCCGGGTCAGCACAAGGCAGGTCACCGCGCCTACGATATTTGCCACGGCGATGCTGAACACCATCGACATGGTGAGCGCGGCATTCTTGCCCAGCATGTCGGGGCCGGGAACGAGCCCATGGACGACAAAGGCGCCGAGCAGGATGCTCATCGAGGCCGAACCCGGCACGCCGAAGGCGATGGTCGGGATGAGCGAGCCGCCTTCCTTGGCATTGTTGGCGCTCTCGGGCGCGATGACGCCCCTGACATTGCCTTCGCCGAATTTCGGTCCCGAGCCAGGCCGCCGTGACGCATGGCCATAGGCGATCCAGTCCAGCACCGCGATGCCGACACCGGGAACTGCGCCCAGCAGCGAACCGATGCTGCTGCATCGCAGCACCAGCGGCCACTCCCGCAGCGTGTCCCTGATGCCTTGCCACATGCCCGCATAAGTCGGTCGCTCCGCATTGCCCTGGATGGAACCTCGCAACAGGAGCGAAGCCAGCTCCGGTAGGCCGAACAGGCCGAGAAACACCAGGGCCACCGGCAGACCGTCCCAGAGATAGATTTCACCAAAGGTCCACCGGTCGATGCCGGCGATCTTATCGATACCGACAAACGAGGCGAGCATGCCGAACATGGCCGCGGCCAGCCCCTTCAGCGGCTGGCTCCCGGCCAGCATCGCGACGATGGAGAGCCCGAAGGCGCAGATGGCGAAGAAGTCCGGCGTCTTTAGATAGAGGACAAGCGGTCGCATGATGGGAATAGCCGCGGCAAGCACCAGAGCGCCGAACACGCCGCCAATCATCGACGCCGAATAGGAGGCGCCGAAGGCGCGCGCGGCTTCGCCTTTCTTGGCCATGGCATGGCCGTCGAGCACCGTCGCCGCCGCTCGACCGAGCCCGGAACCCCAAACAGGATGGCCGGGATCGTATCGGAGGTGGTATTGACCGATCCCATACCGAGCAGGAGCGCGAAGGCGGCATAGGCGTCCATGTTGTAGGTCATCGGGATGAGCAGGGCCATCGCGAACAGCCCGCCAATGCCCGGGACAACGCCGACGACGAGGCCGACGAAAACGCCGGTCACCAGCATCAGCATGCGAAACGGCTGGGCCATCTCGACGACGGCGGTGAGTATCAGATCCACCGTTGAGCCTCGCCGGGAATCTACTTCACCAGATTTCTGGCGGTCTCGAACACATCCGGATCCACCTTCAACTGCTCCGAGACAAGCCGGCTTATGTCTTCGCCGCTGGTGGCGTTGACGGTCATTTCGCTAAGCTTGCCGATGTCGGCCAGGAACGCCTTATCCCTGACCATCTCCATATATCCCTTGCGCAGCGTTTCGACCGTCTCCTTGGGCGTGCCCGGCGGGACAACCAACGGATGATGGAACTGCAAAGCGGTCTCGATCAGCGCGGCCGCTTCCCGGACCTTCGGGTCGTCGATCCTAGCAGTGAACTTCTCCTGGCCTGCAACGATGCCCTGGCCGAAGGTACCAATGAGGTTGAGCGCGTCGCGGTTTTCGGAGATGTTGTAACTGGAGACTCCGCACATTCCGGCGATCTCGCCTCGCTGCATCGCCAGTTCGATATCGGCTGTGCCTTCAAAGCCGGTGACGACCTTGAACTTTGCCTTCAAGCCGTTCTTGACCAGCGCCGCGAAAATGTAGGTCACGCTGCTCTTGCCGGTCGCCCCAATCAGGAAATCGGACTGCAGGAACTTGTCCATCGTGTCGATGCCGGAACTCTTGGCCGTCAGGCAATAGGCCGGCTCGTTGACGAGCGAGCCAATCCATTGCAGGGCAAGCGGATCGAAATTGGCGTTCCGGGGATCGAGCACCGGCGCATATGACATGGCTTCGCTGACGGAAGCGATGACGCTGCCGTCGGCCGGCTCGCTGCGCAACACCATCTTGGTGAGCTTCAGGCTGCCGCCCCCGGGCACATTCTGGACGACTATATCCGGATTGCCGGGAAGGAACTGGCCGAAGTGGCGGGCGATCAGCCGCGATGTCTGGTCATAGCCCCCGCCGGGGCCATAGCCGACCTTGATCGTGATTGTCTTGAATTCGACCGCTTGCGCCCGGGCGCCCGTGGCAAAGACAATGCTGGCGGCAACGAAGGGAATGGCGCGCAATGCGCGGAAGATCGCAACCAACATATCAACCCCGTGCAGAACCCGGATGGCGTTTTAGCGCTACGATGTCGCGATTGATAGCGCCCGCGACCAGATCAGGTTGAAATACAGCATGCGTGTACGACAAGCCGGTGGTCGCAAAAATTCTCGCGGCTCCAGGCCGGGGTTGTGGGAAGATGAGCTTCGCCTTATGGGAGCATGCATCCGATTTGGAGCAATGGCGAAGTTTGTAATGAGCTGGAAGCCGGCCAAGGGCCTTGTTGATCTGCTGAACCACAACTGGCCTGTCAGAAAGGCCAAGGCTTTTCGCAACGCCTTGATTGAGCGTGATTTTCGCGGGCGCGGCGTTCCCGAAGGCCTGAAATTCACCGAGGAGCTGCTGCAAACCGGTTCCCGGCGCTTCTGCTTTGTCATTGCCTTCAACACGCCCTGGGTCATCGATGCGCTCACCCGAGCCTGGCAATTGTATTCCTCTGGGATGACGCTGGTGGTCATAGACAATTCATCCGATCGATCGGCAAGGGTGCCTATCGCGGACATCTGCCGGGCGCGAAAAACCGCTTATTTCGGTTTGCCTCGGAACCGGGAAAGCCATCCCAACCGGTCGCACGGGATATCCATGAACTGGATCTTCCACAACATCGTTCGGCCTTTGCGGCCGGAGCTTTTCGGATTTCTGGATCACGACTGCTTTCCGACCGTCCCCGTGGACATCGCCGCGACGATGGAAGGAAAAATCGTCCACGGCTCAAAGCGCCCAGCGCAAGCGGACCCCGAGGCCTGGTTCATGTGGGCTGGGTTCTGCTTCTTCCGCTTCAGCGCCGTGCAAGGACTGGACCTGGACTTCACACCGCGTTTTGTCAGCGGAATGGACACCGGCGGCGGAAACTGGAGCCTGCTGTATCGCGGACTTGGCGAGAACGATGTTTCCGATGCGCAAAAGACGGCAGCCGATCTCGATGTTGATGGGATGGAAGCGGACCATCGGATGCTGGGCGGCGCCTTTTTCCACGTCGGCGGCGCCTCGCACAGAAAATTGGTCATGACCCCACAGTATCGGCGGCTGATCTCCGATTACGTATGGGAGACCCATCTTGGCGGCGGCGAAAGCCGCCTCGTCAAGGATCCTTGACCGGCTCGGGCCGGCCCGTCTCAAAATCGTGGAAATGGACGACCACTCCATCCGCATCGATGAAGATGACGGCATAGGCAGGCGGCTCGTGGCCCAGCCGCCAGCTGTCCGAAAAATCGAGGGCGCTCTGATGATTGGTGCTGCGCAGCGTGCTGACCGGTATGCCGCGCCAGCTGCCGGCGATCAGCCTGTGGACATGGCCGGCAAAGATGTGGCCGACATTGCCGTGGCGCCGGAGAATGTCATGGAAGGCATCGGCGTCGGCGAGCCTGACCTCGTCGAGCACCGGCATGTGAATGCGGAACGGCGGGTGGTGCATGAAGAGGAAGACCGGCCTGTCGCGCGCTTCGTGCAGCTTCTCGTCCAGCCAGTCGAGACGGGCCGCGCACAGCCTGCCCTCGACATGTCCGCTGTCCAGCGTGTCGAGCAGGATCAGGCGGCCATCGCCGCCATCGAAAACGCTCTGGACAAACCCGCGCTCGGCCGGCGCTTCCGGGAACATTTCGAGAAAAAGCGCCCTGTCGTCGTGGTTGCCGAGCATCAGCCGGCAAGGCGGCACGAACCGCGCCAGCGCCTCTCGCAACGCCGCATAGGCCGCGCGCTCGCCATCATTGCTCAGGTCGCCTGATATCACCACCAGGTCGGCATCGGCATGGTTCCTGCCGATATCCGCCAGGCAGGCTTCCAGCCGCGCGAGCGGATCGGAACCGTAGAGAAGGCCACCCGGCGCTATCAGATGCGGATCGGAGAGCTGGATTATTTTCATTGGCCGCGCACTGCCTTCCTGCCGGCGCCCTGGCGTTGGCCCTGAAGGCGGCATGTTTCGACCAATTTACTGTGCCGTCCAGCCGCCATCCATCGGTAACGTCGTGCCGGTGATCTGCCTGGCCGCATCCGAGCACAGGAACAATGCCAGTGCCGCAAGCTCTTCGACAGTAACGAATTCCTTGGTCGGCTGCGCGGCCAGCAGCACGTCGTGCTTGACCTGTTCCTCGGTCATGCCCCGCGCCTTCATCGTGTCGGGGATCTGCTTTTCGACCAGCGGCGTCCAGACATAGCCAGGCGCGATCGCGTTCACGGTGATGCCGTCCTGCGCGACTTCCAGCGCCACCGTCTTGGTCAGGCCTGATATGCCGTGCTTGGCCGAGACATAGGCCGACTTGAACGGCGAGGCGACCAGCGCGTGCGCGGAAGCCGTGTTGATGATGCGGCCCCATTTGCGTGCCTTCATGCCGGGCACCACCGCCTTGATGGCGTAGAAGGCGGCCAAAAGGTTGATGCGGATGATGGCTTCCCATTTGTCGTCGGGAAACTCCTCGATCGGCGCCACATGCTGGATGCCCGCATTGTTGACCAGTATGTCGAGGCTGCCGAGCGCCTCTTCCGCGTCATGGATCATGGCGGTGACCGCGGCGCCATCCATCATGTTGGCATCGGAATAGCGGCACTTGACGCCGAAATCCTTCTCGATGCCGGCGCGCTCCCGCTCGATGGCGGCAGCATCGCCAAGACCGTTGATGGTGACGTTGGCGCCCTCGGCGGCAAAGGCGCGGGCGATTGCCAGGCCGATACCGCTGGTCGAGCCGGTGACGAGGGCATTCTTCGAAGACAGGGAACCCATGGGAAATCTCGCGCGAGGTGGGAGGGAACATGACGATATAATTGTGCGTCGCAGCATGACAATGGCAGAGCCATATGTCGATGCGATTACAGCCAGACGACAACGCCTGCTTGTCCTCGCCCGGTTCGGAAACCATGGTCGTTAGGCTGACACGGCACTGTCATGGTGCCGTGCAACATAACCGTTGCGCATTCGCGCGGTCCTTCCTGAATGAATTCGTCCGACAGAACCTTGGGGCACCAGCATGGAAATCGCCGATGTCGTGAAGCGCGCCTATGCGATGCCGCTCACCAATCCCTCATTCCCGCCGGGTCCCTATCGCTTCTTCGACCGCGAATACATCATCATCACCTATCGCACGACACGCGAGGCGCTCGAGGCCGTCGTGCCGGCGCCGCTGGAAATCGACGAGCCGCTGGTCAAGTACGAATTCATCCGCATGCCGGACTCCACCGGCTTCGGCGACTACACCGAGACCGGTCAGGTCATCCCGGTGCGCTACAAGGGCCAGCATGGCGGCTACGTCCATTCGATGTATCTCGACGATGACGCGCCGATTGCCGGCGGTCGCGAGCTGTGGGGGTTTCCAAAGAAGCTCGCCAATCCCAAGATCGTCCATGAAGGCGAGGTGATCGTCGGCACGCTGCACTATGGCAGCGTTCTGTGCGCCACCGGCACGATGGGCTACAAGCATCGTGAGGCTGATCATGACCAGGTGCTCGCCTCGCTCGCCGCCCCCAATTTCCTGATCAAGATCATCCCCCATGTCGACGGCACGCCGCGCATCTGCGAGCTGGTCCGCTACTACCTCACCGATATCACGCTGAAGGAAGCATGGACGGCGCCCGCCGCGCTCGATCTGCGGCCCCATGTCATGGCCGACGTGGCGAAGCTGCCCGTGCTCGACATCGTGTCGGCGGTTCACTTCAAGGCCGATCTGACGCTCGGCCTGGGCGAAGTCGTGCATGATTACCTCGCTGACCACAGCCGATCCGCTGCCAGCGCAACCCAGCTGGAGAAAGTCAGTGCTTGATCGTAACCGCAACAAGGCAGCCGCCGCCACCATCGAGGAAATCACGGCGCAGTATGACCGTATCGCGCTGGTCTTTCAGGGCGGCGGCGCGCTCGGCGCCTATCAGGCAGGGGTCTATCAGGCGCTGGCCGATGCCGGCTGCGAGCCGACCTGGCTATCCGGCGTCTCCATCGGCGCCATCAATGCCGCGATCATCGCAGGCAACGAGCCGAGCCGCCGGCTGCAGCGGCTGGAACAGTTCTGGCAGACGATTTCCGGCCGCAAGATCTGGTCCTATACGCCCGAAGGCGACATCTACCGCGATATTCGCAACCAGACCTCATCGTTGATGACGATGACGATGGGCCAGCCCGGCTTCTTCAAGCCGCGCAATCCCAATCCCTGGTTCCAGCTGTCGGGCGCCGAAGGCGCCACCAGCTTCTACGACACCGCCGAATTGAAGGACACGCTGGAGAGCCTGATCGACTTCGACGTGCTGAATGACGGCAAGAAGCGGCTGAGCGTCGGCGCGGTCAATGTCAGGACCGGTAACTTCGTCTATTTCGACACCGAAAAGGTGCGTATCGAGCCGGAGCATATCATGGCCAGCGGTGCGCTGCCGCCGGCCTTTCCTTCGATCCGCATCGAGGGCGAGTACTATTGGGATGGTGGCATCGTCTCCAACACGCCGCTGCAATACCTGCTCGACCAGGAAGAGGACCGTTCCTCGCTGGTCTTCCAGGTCGATCTGTTCAGCGCCCGCGGCGTGCTGCCGCGCGGCATGGCCGACGTGCTGTCGCGCCACAAGGACATCATGTATTCGAGCCGCACGCGGCAGAACACCGACAATTTCGAGCGCATCCATGCGCTGAAGATGAAGCTGCTCGATGCGCTGAAGCGCGTGCCGTCGGAGCAGCTAAGGGAAGGCGAGCAGGAGTTGATCGCCGACTATTCCAACGCCGGCGTCGTCAACATCGTCCACCTGATCTACCAGCACAAAGGCTATGAGGGCCACGCCAAGGACTATGAGTTTTCGGGCACCTCGATGCGCGAGCATTGGGAGATGGGCCTCGAGGACACCGAGCGCACGCTGCGTCACAAGAAGTGGCTGATGCTGCCGACCAATGCCGACGGCGTCACCATCCACGACCTGCATCGCGAAGATCCGACCTGAGCGACCCAAGAGCGGTTCTCCGTTTCCTCGGAACGCAGAGCCGCTCTAGCTGTCTATTTTGGCTCAGAACCTAAGATTGGCGCCGGCTCTCAGCAGGAGCCAGTAGAACAGGCCGGTCGCGCCCCCCGCGATCAACAGCGCCAGTTCGAATCCGCCCGGCGTTTGCGTAAGCGGCAGCCCGGCGGTGTTCATGCCGAACATGCCGACAATCAGCGAGCCCGGCAGAAGCAGCGCGCTCATTACTGCCAGCGCCTTAAGGCTGCGGTTGGATTCGTCCGCGAGCTCGGCGGCGACCTCCTCCTGCAACAGCCGTGCACGGTCGTTGACCATGACGACTTCGCGGTCGAGCCTTTCCAGCCGCGTGGTAAGCCGGCGCAGGATCTCGTGCGCCCCCGCCGACAGCTTCCAGTCCGAGCGGTCCTCGTCCTGGAAAAGTGCCGCCTGCGCCGAGATCGGGCGGTGCAGGGAGACCGCCAGACGGCGAACATCTTTCAGCCGCCGCCTTTCGTCGGCAAGCCGCTCGGTCACCAAATGATCTTCCACTTCGTCGAGCCGCTTGGTGGCGGCAGCGAGCCGCAGGCTGGTGCTGCTGCAGAACGCCAGCACGATCGCCTCGAAAAGTTCGAAGGCGGTGGCGGGCCGCAGCCCCGCGGCCAGCGCCTCGTGCACCTCCTCGACCGCTGCCAGCGGATGGCGGCGGCCGGTCACCAGCAGCCGCTCCGAGACCGCGAAGCGCAACCTGCCGATGGTGGTCGACTGACGCGCGATCTCGCTGTGCAGGTCGGCGGAAATGCCATGGACGACACCATCCTCATGCGTCAGCGAGGGGCTGTCCTCATGGCCTTCGAGGATCGCGTTGGCCGAGGCCGGCAAGTCGCACGTACGGCTGACCCAGGAATGGGCACGCTGGTCGACGAGATCGACATGCAGCCAGACCCAGCCTTCACGCATCGCCAGTGCCGCGCCGATATCGCGCGGAGCAAGCGCCACCGGGGTTTTGCCTGGCAAGCGGTGATAAGCCCAGACCAGGCCAGGCGCCGGATGCTGGTCGTCGACGGCAAGCAGGGCCAGATGCGATGCGTCGTTCATGACTGCCGCCCGAAATCGTCGCGAACCTGTCGCCGGAAAACGAGACGGCGCCAATGTGGCGCCGTCGGTAGTGTTGTCGCTTCGCCCGCTCAGAACACCTGGCGGAAGATGATGAACAGCACGAAGGCCAGCGTGATCGAGCACGGCAGGGTCAGCACCCAGGCGAGCAGCAGGTTGCGCACCGTCGACCATTGCAGGCCCGAGCCATTGGCCGCCATGGTTCCGGCGACGCCGGACGACAGCACATGGGTCGTCGACACCGGCAGACCCAGACGGTCGGCCATGCCGATGGTGACCATCGCCACGAGTTCGGCGGCAGCGCCCTGGCCATAGGTCAGGTGGCTCTTGCCGATCTTCTCGCCGACCGTGACGACGATGCGTTTCCAGCCGACCATGGTGCCCAGGCCAAGCGCCAGGGCCACCGCGACCTTCACCCAGATCGGGATGAACTTCGTCGCGTTGTCGACGGCCTTGTGATAGTCGGTCACCGCCTTGAGATCGGCGGCCTCCATCGGCAGCAACTGCTTCTTGTCGATCAGTTTCAGCGCCTCGCCGATCAGATAAATGTCGTTGCGGGCGTTGCTGACCAGATCGGTCGGCACGGTGTCGACCGAAGCGTAAGGCTGCAGCTCGGCCGTCGTGTTGTGGATGTAGCTCTGCAGAGCGACGGTCGTCTTGTCGCTCCAGCTCCGGGTGCGCACGGCATCCTGCACGGCAGCCTTGGCATCCTTCGCATCGGCGACGGTGACACCGGGCTTCACATATTTGCCCAGCGCGGTCTCCACGCCGACCGAAGCCGACTTGTAGGCTTCGAGATAGTTGATATCGGGGGTGCGGTTGAGCGCATAGGCTGTCGGCACCACGCCGATCAGGATCAGCATGATCAGGCCCATGCCCTTCTGGCCGTCATTGGAGCCATGCGCGAAGCTGACGCCGGTGCAGGTGAAGATCAGCAGCGCGCGGATCCACCAGGGCGGCGGGGCATTGCCTTTCGGCGCCTCATAGAGCGCCGGATTGCGGACGAGAAGCTTCATCGCATAGAGCAGGATCGCCGCGGCGAAGAAGCCGATGATCGGAGACACCAGCAGGGTTACGCCGACATTGGTCGCCTGCGACCAGTCGACGCCGCTGGTGGCGCTGCCGGCAGGTGCCATGAACTGGTTGGCGAGGCCGACGCCGATGATCGAACCGACCATCGTGTGCGAGCTCGACGCCGGCAGGCCGAGGAACCAGGTGCCGAGGTTCCACAGGATGGCGGCCACCAGCAGTGCGAACACCATGGCAAAGCCGGAGGAAGAACCGACCTGCAGGATCAGCTCGACCGGCAGCAGCGACAGGATGCCGAAGGCGACCGCGCCGCTGGACGTGAGAACCCCGAGGAAATTGAAGGCGCCCGACCACATGACGGCGAACTCCGCCGGCAACGAGCGTGTGTAGATGACGGTCGCCACCGCATTGGCGGTGTCATGGAACCCGTTGACGAATTCGAAGCCGAGCGCGATCAGAAGGGCGATGCCGAGCAGGATCCACGGCACCGTCTTGGCCACCGCCAGATCCTGGCTCAGTGCGTAGCCGACATAGACCACGCCGACCAGCACCAGCACACCGAAGACCGGCAGGAACCACTTCGCGCCGCCCGAACTATCCAGCGGATGATCCGGCCTTGGAATGCCCGCCTCGCTAGAAACTATGTCCACCATGTCCCACTCCTATTGCATTGCAGCAAAGAACTGGAAAAGACGCTATGTCCGGACGATGAACCCTGTGTGACGCCGGGAGAGGCTTGGCCTTACGCGCTGTCTCCTTCAGGCGGGACTGGAGCGTGTCTTCAGGATCGCCGAGAACAGCGGATCGAAGGCGCGGCTGATCGGCGCCGCCGCGGCTCCCAACGCAATCGACCAGGGATCGGTGGTGCCGAGCTGCAGGCGCGGCAAGGTCCGGCCTGGCCGGTCGGCGATCGACGAAAGCAGCGGATGCATGGCCTCGACGAGCCGGCGCGCCAGCGCTTCCGGCGCGCCGCTGGTCAGGATGACTGTCTGCGGGTCGAAGATGGTTTCGATGAGATGCACGCTCCAGCGCAGGTCATGGGCCGCGCCCTCGATCCAGCGCATGATCTTCACATCACCCGCCGCGGCCAGCGCGCCGATCTTTCCGTAGAGGTCCTCGTCGGCGGGATCGAGGCCAAGATGCTGGTAGAGCGAGGCGAGCGACGCGCGATGTTCGAGCGGTGTCGAGCCGGGACCGGCCGGCGACAGCAAGGCCATGCCGATTTCGCCGGCATTGCCATGGCCGCCGCTGTACAGTTCGCCGTTGAGGATCAGTCCGGCGCCAATGCCATAGCCGACATAAAGACACACTGCGTGGTCGACGCCGTGCGCGGCGCCGACGATGCGCTCGGCCGTCGCGCAGGCGGCGGCATCGTTCTGCAGGCCGACATTCAGTCCCGTGCCCTTGGCCAGCATGTCCAGCAGCGGAAACTTCTGCCAGGCCGGCATCATCCATTTGTCATCCGAATTTTTCAGGCCAAACGGTCCGGGCATGGCGACACCCAGGCCGACGAGGCGTTTTTCCGACTGCAACGAGATACCGGCCAGTTCGCGCCGGACGCCATCGATCAGGCCGAGGATCACCTCGACGCCCCTGGAGGGCTCATCGAAAGGCAGGTTCGCCTCGGCCCGCGCCAGCACGCGGCCCATCAGGTCGACCGCGACCGCCCGCGTCAGGTGACGGTCGATCTGAAGGCCGATGGCGAAAGCGCCTTCAGGCACCAGCCTGTAGGGGGTCGACGGTTGCCCCCTGCCCTTGCGCACCGCATCGAGCGCAACGACCAGGCCGTCGCGTTCCAGGTCCTCGATGATGTTGGAAACCGCCTGCTTGGTAAGCTGCGTCGCTCGCGCCAGATCGGCCCGCGACAGCGCGCCGTTGAGACGCAGCGCCTCGACCATGACACGGCGGTTATGCGCGCTCGTGCCTTCCTGGTTGGTGCCGCTCTTGGCACGAATCGGGCTGATGTCGTCCACCGGCGTTTCCCCTCTTGACACCATTAGAATATTGATCGACTAATTAAGTCAAGCGAGTTGACTTAATGTAACCGAGCACCGCAAAACAAGAAGGCAAAGGCTTCCGCCTGTCGCCACTGGTCAGCCGGCACCATCAGGTCACGCGACATGGATCCGGGAAGACGATGCCAAACATCTGGCAGCGCCGGCCCGTCAACGCTGCAATGGGAGAAGAAAATGCTTAAGACGATCACCAAGACACTGGTCGGCGCGATTTTTGCCGGAGGACTGTTCGTCCCCCACGCTTTCGCCGAGACGACGCTCAACGCGCTTTTCATGGCGCAGGCCGCCTACAGCGAGGCCGACGTGCGTGCGATGACGGATGCCTTCACCAAGGCCAATCCGGACGTCAAGGTCAATCTCGAATTCGTCCCCTATGAGGGCCTGCACGACAAGACCGTGCTCGCCCAAGGGTCGGGCGGAGGCTATGACGTCGTCCTGTTCGACGTCATCTGGCCGGCCGAATACGCCACCAACAAGGTTCTGGTCGATGTGTCTTCCAAGATCACCGACGACATGAAAAAGGGCGTGTTGCCTGGCGCCTGGACCACGGTGCAGTATGACGGCAAGTCCTATGGCATGCCGTGGATCCTCGACACCAAATACCTGTTTTACAACAAGGATATCCTGGAAAAGGCCGGCATCAAGGCCCCGCCGAAGACCTGGGAAGAACTCGGCGCACAAGCCAAGATCATCCAGGACAAGGGCCTGCTGAAGACGCCGATCGCGTGGAGCTGGTCGCAGGCGGAAGCAGCCATCTGCGACTACACCACGCTGGTCAGCGCCTATGGCGGCGAATTCCTCAAGGACGGCAAGCCGGACTTCCAGAATGGCGGCGGCCTGCTGGCCCTGAAATACATGGTCGACAGCTACAAGTCGGGTCTCACCAATCCCAATTCCAAGGAATTCCTCGAAGAGGACGTGCGCAAGGTTTTCGAAAACGGCGATGCCGCCTTCGCGCTGAACTGGACCTACATGTATAACATGGCCAACGACCCGAAGGACTCGAAGGTGGCCGGCAAGGTCGGCGTCGTGCCGGCGCCGGGCGTTGCCGGCACCAGCGAAGTGTCGGCCGTCAACGGTTCGATGGGTCTCGGCGTCACCGCGGTCTCGAAGCATCCGGACGAAGCCTGGAAGTACATCACCTTCATGACCTCGCAGGCGACGCAGAACCAGTACGCCAAGCTCTCGCTGCCGATCTGGGCCTCGTCCTATGACGACCCTACGGTCACCAAGGGCCAGGAAGAACTGATCGCCGCCGCCAAGCTCGGTCTGGCCGCCATGTATCCGCGTCCGACCACGCCGAAATACCAGGAGCTGTCGACCGCGCTGCAGCAGGCAATCCAGGAATCGCTGCTCGGGACGTCTTCGCCGGAAGACGCCCTGAAGACCGCCGCGCAGAACAGCGGCCTCTGAGACAAGCCAGTCGTTCGATACGGGCGGCACTACAGCGTTGCGTCCCTTATGACGCGCAAAAGACGCTGTAGCACTTTCTATCTTGTGCATGATCCTTTCCGGAAATCGGCCTCCGATTTCCGGGGTCATGCGCGAGTGCCGCCCGTGCTATGTCCAGATCACAGATGAGAGAAGAGAGGCTGCTCTGATGTCGAGCACCTGGATGACGACCCGCGCATGGCTCTTGATGCTGCCTTTGCTCGTGGTCATGGTCGCCGTCATCGGCTGGCCGCTGGTCGATACGGTCGGGCTCTCCTTCACCGATGCCAAGCTGGTCGGCACGGCTGGCAATTTTGTCGGCTTCGACAATTATTCCAACATGCTGTCGAGCACCAACTTCTCGCGCACACTGATCACCACGACCCTGTTCGCGATTATTTCGGTTGCCGCCGAAATGGTGATCGGCGTCCTCGCCGCCCTGCTGCTCAACCAGGACTTTCGCGGCCGCGCAATCCTGCGCGCCCTGATGATCCTGCCCTGGGCATTGCCCACGGTGGTCAACGCCACGCTGTGGCGGCTGATCTACAATCCCGAATATGGTGCGCTGAATGCCGCCTTGACGCAGTTGCACCTCATCGACGCCTATCGGTCCTGGCTCGGCGAGCCGGGAACGGCGCTGGCTGCCCTCATCGTTGCGGACTGCTGGAAGAACTTTCCGCTGGTGGCGCTGATCGCGCTCGCCGCCCTCCAAGCGGTGCCGCGTGACATCACCGCCGCCTCGCTCGTCGATGGAGCGGGACCGTTCAACCGTTTCCGCTTCGTCATCCTGCCCTATCTCGCCGGCCCGCTGATGGTGGCGCTGGTGCTGCGCACCATCGAGGCCTTCAAGGTCTTCGATATCATTTGGGTGATGACACGCGGCGGTCCGGCAAACACCACGCGAACACTCTCGATCCTCGTCTACCAGGAAGCGTTCTCCTTCCAGCGCGCCGGCTCGGGCGCGTCGCTGGCGCTGATCGTCACCTTGCTCGTCACACTGCTCGCCGTCGCCTACGCCGCCCTGGTGCGAAAGACTGCCGGGAGCGCCGCCTGATGGAGCGCAAGAGCCTCGCCTTCACCGTCTTCATTTATGCCTGCGCGCTGCTGCTTGCCGCGATCATCCTGGCGCCTATCGCCTGGCTGTTCATCATGAGCATTTCGCCGGCCGCCGATCTCGCCGCCAAGCCGCTGCGCTGGTGGCCGCAGGCAGCCGACTTCTCCCGCTACCAGCAATTGCTGTCGACGGCCGAAAACAGCGCCGGCGCCGCCTTCACCTCGTCGCTGCGCAACAGTCTTGAGATCGCCGCCATGGCGACGCTGGCGGCACTCGCCTTGGCCATCCCCGCCGGCTGGGCGGTTTCGCGCACACCGTCGATCGGCTGGTCGCTGTCGATGGTCATCGCCACCTACATGCTGCCGCCGGTGGCGCTCGCCGTGCCGCTCTATATGGGCCTGTCGCATCTTGGCCTGCTCAACAATGTCTTCGGCCTGACGCTTGTGTATCTCACCATACTGGCGCCCTTCACCACCTGGCTGATGAAATCCGGCTTCGATTCCATCCCGCGCGAGATCGAGGCCGCGGCGATGATCGACGGCGCCGGCCTGTTCCAGACATTGCGCATCATCACCTTGCCGCTGGCCGCGCCCGTGATGGCGACATCGGCACTGTTCGCCGTGCTGCTGGCCTGGGACGAATTCTTCTATGCGTTGCTGTTTACCTCCGACCAGCGCGCCAAGACGCTCACCGTCGCCATCGCCGATTTGGCCGGCGGCCGTGTTTCCGACTACGGATTGATTGCCACGGCTGGCGTGCTGGCCGCCTTGCCGCCGGTGCTGATCGGCCTCGTCATGCAGCGGGCGCTGATCTCGGGCCTGACCAGCGGCGGTGTGAAAGGATGAACATGACTGCAGATAAAGAACGGCCGGCCGGACTGACCGCCATCGACCGCGAAATGGCGCGCCAGCACGCCGATGCGCGTGCTTCGTTCGAGAACAACGCTGCCATGGCGGCAGACGTCGCCGCTTCGATCAGGAAGAGCGGCCGCCTGCTTCTGCTTGGCATGGGCGGCTCGCACGCGGTCGGCCGTGCCGTCGAGCCGCTCTATCGTGCACTCGGCATCGATGCGCTGGCGCTGCCACTGTCCGAGCAGCTCGGCCAACCATTGCCGCTGGCGGACCGGACGGTGCTTGTGACTTCGCAATCCGGCGAGAGCGCCGAAGTCGTCAGATGGTTTGCGCAGGCCGGCGGCAGCTCGGACGTTTTCGGCCTGACGCTCGAAGGCGGTTCATTTCTCGCCCGCACCGCGCCTTGCCTGGTCGGCGCCGGCGGCACGGAGCTGGCTTTCGCCGCAACCCGCAGCCTGACCGTGACCCTGGCCCTGCACCTGGCCATCCTGGCGGCTCTGGGGGAGGATCCGGCCCCTGCCCTTGCCATGCTCGAAGCTCCGCAGGATTGCGATATCGCCCAAGCACTCGCCGCGATTGGCAAGGTGGATACGATCGTCACCTCCGGCCGCCGCCTGCAGGGCGTGGCCGAAGCCCTGGCGCTTGGCTTGACCGAACTGTCGCGGCTGCCCTGCTTTTCGCTCGAAGGCGGCCAGTTGCGGCACGGGCCGATGGAGATGCTTGGCCCGCAGATCGGTGTTGTCCTGTTTCGCGGCGCCGACCCGACTTCGGAGCTGGTGACCGCGATGGCACTTTCGGTGGTCGAAACCGGCGCGCCGCTGGTCATCTTTGACGCGTCCGGACAAGCGCCGGTCGCCGGGGCCGTCACGCTCACGTTCAAACCAGCCGCGGGGATGGCCGCTATCCTCGCAATGCTGCCGGTGGCACAGCGCCTGATGATCGCCTTCGCGGACGGTCGCGTCGACAATGCGGGCACGCCGGTGCGCACCACCAAGATCACCAGGAGCGAGTGATGCGCCCGCTCGCGGTGATCGGCAACGTCAATGTCGACCTGATCGTCGGCCCGGTCGCGCCATGGCCGAAGGCGGGAACCGAGACCGTCGTCGACCATGACGAATTGCGCGTCGGCGGCCAGGCCGGCAACACCGGGCTCGCCTGGCAAGCGCTGGGCGTCGACTTTGCGATTGCCGCCAATGTCGGTGACGACCAGTTCGGCCGCTGGCTTGGTGAGGCTTTTGGCGTCCGCGCCGCGAAATGGGCTATCCGGCCCGAAGGCACGACATTGTCGGTCGGGATGACCCACCCCGATGGCGAACGGACCTTCTTCACCACACGCGGGCACTTGCCACGCTTCGGCCTCGCCGATGTCTTGTCGGTTCTCGACGGCCCCGTACTCTCCGGTGGCTACGCCCTGCTCTGCGGCTCCTTCCTGACGGAAGACCTCACGCGCGACTACAATGCTTTTTTCGACTGGGCCGACAGCCACGGCGTTGCCGTGGCACTCGATACAGGCTGGCCGATCGATGGCTGGACCGCGGCCAATTGCGCCGCGACGAGGACATGGCTGTCGCGCTGCGCGCTGGCGCTGTTCAACGAGGTTGAGACGGTGACCCTGGCGGGGTTGCCAAGTCCGGCGGAAGCGGCGCGTGAAATCCGATCCAGCATGAGGCAAGGCGCGACCTTCGTCGTCAAGCGCGGGCCACGCGGCGCCATCGCCATCAGCCCGGACGGCACTCTCGTCGAAGCCGCCGCGCCCGACGTCAGGGTGGTCGACACGATCGGTGCCGGCGACGTCTTCAATGCCGCCTTCTTGGCCGCATTGGCACAGGAACGGCCGCTGTCCGCTTGCCTCCGCGCCGCTACGCACGTCGCCTCGCGCGCCATTTCCACCTTGCCCCGCAACTATGGCGGGCCAGTGCAGTTTGAGGGTCCCATGCATGAGCGCGCTTGAAATCCGCGGCATCCGCAAGAGCTACGGCAGCGTCGAGACGCTGAAAGGTATCGACATCGCGCTGCAGAGCGGTGAATTCCTGGTGCTGCTCGGCTCGTCGGGTTGCGGAAAATCGACGCTTCTCAACATCATCGCCGGCCTTGCCGAGGCGACCAGCGGCGACGTCCTGATCGGTGGCCGCTCGATCCTCGGCGTCCACCCCAAGAACCGCGATATCGCCATGGTCTTCCAGTCCTACGCGCTCTATCCGAACCTGACCGTGCGCCGCAACATCGGCTTTGGACTGGAGATGCGCGGCGTCGCGGCCGACGAGCGCGACAGGGCGGTGAACGAAGCGGCAAGGCTGCTGCAGATCGAGGCTCTGCTCGATCGCAAGCCGAGTCAGCTTTCCGGCGGCCAGCGCCAGCGCGTCGCCATCGGCAGGGCCCTGGTGCGCAAGCCGCAGGTCTTCCTGTTCGACGAGCCGCTGTCCAATCTCGACGCCAAACTGCGCCTGGAAATGCGCACCGAATTGAAGCGCCTGCACCAAATGCTGCGGACGACCGTCGTCTACGTCACCCATGACCAGATCGAGGCGATGACGCTGGCCAGCCGCATCGCCGTCATGCGCGACGGCAGGATCGAGCAGCTCGGCACCCCCGAGGAGATCTACAACGACCCGGCGACACTCTACGTCGCCGGCTTTGTCGGCGCGCCGTCGATGAACATGCTGCAGGCCACCGTCACCGACGGCAAGCTGGCCATTGCCGGATCCGATGTATGGATCCCCGTGCCGGCACGCTATGCGAATGCGGCACGTGAGGGTGCACAAATGGTCGTCGGCATCAGGCCGGAAGCGCTGCGTGCGGCGACCGGAGCCGCCGCGGAGCTGTCACTGCCCGTCGAGATCGAGGTCGTCGAACTGACCGGCCCCGAGCTGGTCACCACGGCGCGGATCGGCACGCAACGGCTGACGGCCAGCTTGCCGCCGCGCGCCCAATTCGCCAAGGGCGAACAGCGCAACCTCGCCTTCGACGAGGCCGCGCTTCGCTTGTTCGATCCTTCGACGGGCAAGGCCCTGTAAGCGCCGTCGATTGAACGATCGCGGCAGCGTCGTCCTCCTCGCGCGCAGGCAAGCCTATTTGGCGATATCGAGAAGTGACGACACCAGCAGGTCCCGTTCGTCCTTTGACAGCACGTCGGAATCGAACAGGTTCATGCTGCGCAGTCCTTCGATGGCGAGATAGCAGACCAGAAGCGATTTGAGGTCCGGCGCCTCGCCCTTCAACCGCTCGAAAAGCTGCCGCTTGAATGTCTTGATCGGCATCATGAAATCGGGATCCTCGGCGATCGCCGAGAATATCCAGGATGCCGATGGCTGCTTCTCCTCGCAATCCTCGGCTGACAGCCTGATATAGACGGCGAGGGGATTTTTGCCCTTGTCGTTCCTGTTGGCGGATTCCAGCGCTTGCTCGAAATCGCGCAGATAGCCTTCGACCAGGCCTTGCATCAATTTCGCCTTGGTGGGGAAGTTGTAGAGCAGCCCGCCCTTCGACACGCCGGCGCGGTTGGCAACGGCATCGAGCGACAGGCTGCCGGGCCCGGATTCCCGGGCAACATCAGCCGCCGCGGCGAGAATCTTCTCGCGCGAGTTCGGTCGTTGGGCTCTCATGGCGCCTCCCATCGCAAGCTTAGGCCCAATTGACAAGACCGTCCAGACGGTACAGTAAGACCGCCACTATTTGAAATCGGGACCCGCAGTCGATATGTGTCCCGATGTCCGCGCTTCGCGCCGGATTTTCGACTGAGGGGACTTCCTTGTTCAAGCGCATACTCCGTGTCTTTATCGTTATTGTGGTCCTTGCCGTGCTCGTCATCGTGGTCGGCGGGATAGTCGGTTTCAACTTCCTGCGCGACAACGGCATCAAGCAGTATTTCGCCACCATGAAGCCGCCGGCGGCGACCGTGTCGACAACCATCGCCAAGCCGTCGAACTGGACACCGGGCGTCGAGGCGATCGGTACGGTGCGGGCCGTGCGCGGTGTCGACCTGACGGTCGAGACCGCCGGCATCGTCAAGGAAATCGCCTTCCATGCCAACCAGAAGGTGGCGGCCAACGCAGTGCTGCTGCAACTCGACGACGCCGTCGAGCGCGCTGATCTCGATGCGCAGAAGGCGCAGGCGGCACTCGATCAGACCACGCTGACCCGCGCCGTCGAACTGACAAGGCGTGGTGTTGGCTCCGACTCGACGCTGGACACGGCGCGTGCGGCGGCCTCCGCTTCGGCGTCCCAGGTGACCAGGCTGCAGGCCGTGCTCGAACAGAAGCAGCTTACCGCACCTTTCGCCGGCACGGTCGGCATTCCGAGGATCGACCTCGGCCAGTATCTGGCACCCGGCACCGCGGTGGTGACGCTGCAGGACCTCGACACGATGCGGGTCGACTTCTCGGTTCCCGAACAGCAGCTGCCGCTGCTCAAGATTGGCCAGACGGTCCGCCTGGGCCTTGGCGGCAGCGACGACATGCCCTTTGCCGGCGCCATTCGCGGCATCGACCCCAAGATCGACCCCTCCAGCCGGCTGGTGAACATCCGGGCGGAAGTTGCCAATCCCGAAGGCAAATTGACCCCAGGTCAGTTCGTGCAGGTGCGTGTCGAACTGCCCGAGGAGCAGAACGTGCTGTCACTGCCGCAGACGGCACTGACCACCAGCCTCTATGGCGACTACATATTCGTGGTGCAGCCGGCGAAGCCCGCCGGGGCAGCCCCGGCGCAGCCAGCCAAGCCGGACGAAAAGCCGGCGGCGGCCACCGACAAGCCCGCGGATGCCAAGCCTGCGGATGCCAAGGCGGCAGACGCCAAGCCGGCCGACGCAATGAAGCCCGCCGCCGATGCCATGAAGCCGGCCGCTGACGCAGCCAAGCCAGCGGACAAGGCCGCTGCCGATGCCGCCAAGCCAGCAGCGGCCGATCCGGCCAAGCCGGCGGCGGAAGGCGACAAACCGGCGCTTGTGCTGTCACAGGTCTTCGTCAAGCCGGGCCGCCGCAATCAAGGCATGGTCGAGATCGTCGAAGGGCTGAAGGCCGGCGACGAGGTCGTCACCGCGGGCCAGAACCGCCTCTTCAACGGCATGACCGTCAACGTCGACAACACGATCGACCCGACCAAATCGGCGAACAAGCAGGCCGACCAGCAATGAGCTTTTCCGATCTCTTCATCCGCCGGCCCGTCCTTTCGACGGTTCTTGCCTGCATGATCCTGCTGCTCGGTTTCCAGGGCATCTTCAACCTGTCGATCCGGCAGTATCCGAAGGTCGACGAGACCGCGATCACGATCACGACAGCCTATCCGGGCGCCAGCGCCGACCTGATCCAGGGCTTCATTTCCGCCCCGATCGCGCGCGCCGTCGCCTCGACCGAGAACATCGACTACGTAACCTCGTCCAGCCGTCCGTCCTCCAGCACCGTGACGGTGCAGATGAAGCTCGGTTCCAACCCAGACGTCGCGTTGACCGAAGTGCTGTCCAAGGTTCAGGGCGTACGCGGCACCTTGCCGGACGCCTCCAAGGACCCGGTCATCGTCAAGGGTACGGGTCAGCAGTTCGCGATGATGTACATCTCGATGCAGAATCCGAACATGACCAAGGAGCAGCTGACCGAGTATATCGAGCGCGTCATCAGGCCCCGCATGTCGACGGTCGAAGGCGTCGCCGACGTGCAGATCTTCGGCGCCCAGGAATACTCGATGCGCGTCTGGATCGACCCGGTCAGGCTTGCCGCGCGCGGCGTGACGGCGGCCGAAGTGCTGGCGGCGATCAACAATTCCAACTTCCTGTCGGCGCCCGGCAACACCCAGAACGAATATGTCGTCTCGTCGATCACCGTGCGCTCGACGCTGCAGACACCGGAAGCCTTCGCCGCACTGCCATTGCGCTCGACCGACGGCAATGTCGTGCGCCTGCGCGACGTCGCCCGCGTCGAACTGGCCGCCGCGAACACCGACACCAGGGTTTCCTTCAACGGCAAGCCCGGCACCTTCCTCGCCATCTTCCCGACCCCGGCAGCCAATCCGCTGACAACGGCGGCGGCACTCACCAAGCTGGTCCCGCAGATTCAGGAGACGCTGCCGAAGGGCATGACGATCGAAGTCGTCTACGACGCGACCGGACAGATCAGCGCCTCGATCGACGAGGTGTTCAAGACCATCGGCGAGGCGGTCGCCATCGTCGTCGTCGTCATCCTCCTCTTCCTCGGTTCGTTCCGCTCGGTGCTGATGCCGATCATCACCATCCCGCTGTCGCTGATCGGCGTCTGCTTCCTTTTGTTCGCGGTAGGCTATTCGATCAACCTTCTGTCGCTGCTGGCCATGGTGCTGGCGATCGGCCTTGTGGTCGACGACGCCATCGTGGTGGTGGAAAATATCCACCGTCACATGGAAGAGGATCACATGCCGCCCATGCAGGCAGCCTTCAGCGGCATGCGCGAGATCGCGTCGGCCATCGTCGCCATGACCATGACGCTGGCCGCCGTGTTCGCGCCGCTGGCCTTCACCGGCGGCCTGACCGGCGCCCTGTTCCGCGAATTCGCGGTGACGCTCGCCGGATCGGTGGTGCTGTCTGGCATCATTGCTATCACCATCACGCCGATGATGTCGGCGCGCCTCCTGAAGCCCGGCAATGCCGGCCGTTTCCAGCGCATCGTCGACGGCACTTTCGCGCGCGTCGAGCATGTCTACGAGCGCGCCGTCACCGGATCTCTGAACTATCGCCCGCTGACGCTGCTCATCGTGCTGGCGCTTGTCGGTGTGACCGGCTTCATGTTCACCAAGACCTCGACGGAACTGGCGCCGGAAGAGGATCAGGGCTTCCTGCTCTCGCTGGTGACGGGGCCGCGCTATGCGACCTCCGATTACACCGAGACTTACGTCAATCAGATCCTGGGCCTGGTGAAGGACATTCCCGAGACCCGGGCGCAGTTCTCGGCCGTCGCCTTCGGCGGCACGACCAACAGCGCCTTCGTCGGTTTTGCCTTCAAGGATTGGGCGGAGCGGAAGCGCAATTCGAAGGAGCTGCAGGCCGACATTACGGCTCGTATCGCCAAGGTGGCGGGTGTCCAGGCCTTCGTCTTCGCGCCGCCGACTCTGCCGGGCTCCGGCGGCGGCTTGCCGATTTCCATGGTGGTCCGCTCGACCGGCGATTCCGCTCAGGTCTACGAGGAAGCCGAGAAAATCAAGAACAAGGCGCAGGCCTCGGGCCGCTTCATCGTCGTGCAGAATTCGATGGCCTATGACGCGCCGCAGGTGACGGTGACCATCGATCGCGACCGCGCCGCCGCGCTCAACCTGCCGATCGCCGATATCGGCCGGACGCTGACGCTGCTGGTCGGCGGTGCCGAAGTGGCGCAATTCGACCGCGACTCCAACTCCTACGACATCATCCCGCAGGTGCCGCAGGAATTCCGCGACAACCCTGAAAAGCTCGGCGAATACTTCGTGCGCAGCGTGACGGGCGAGATGGTGCCGCTGTCGGCCGTGGTGACGATTTCGAACAATGCGTCGCCGGCGGCGATCGAGCAGTTCAACCAGCTGAATTCGTCGACGATCTCGGCGCTGCCGCTGCCCGGCGTCACCACGGGCGACGGTTTGAAAGTGCTCGAGGACATCGCCAGGGAGAGCCTGCCCGACACTTTCTTCATCGATTATTCCGGCCAGTCCCGGCAGGAGAAGGAACAGGGCAACACGATCCTGATCGCTTTCGGCGCGGCCGTCATCGTCATCTACCTGGTGCTGGCGGCGCAGTTCGAAAGCTTCCGCGATCCGCTGATCATCATGATGGCGGTGCCACTGTCGATCTTCGGCGCGATCGTGCCGCTCAATCTGGGCCTCGGCACGCTCAACATCTATACCCAGGTCGGACTGATCACGCTGATCGGCCTGATCACCAAGCACGGCATCCTGCTGGTCGAATTCGCCAACCAGCAGCGAGAACTGCATGGCATGCGGCGGCGTGACGCCATCATCGCCTCGGCCAAGGTGCGCCTGCGGCCGATCCTGATGACGACGGCGGCGATGGCGCTGGGCGTGGTGCCGCTGATCGTTTCCAGCGGCGCCGGTGCCGCGGCCCGCTATTCGATGGGCCTGGTCATCTTCACCGGCATTCTGGTCGGCACCATGTTCACACTCTTCGTCGTGCCGATGTTCTATACTTTCATCGCCAGCAAGGACCTGCCGCATCTGGCGGAAAAGCCGGATCCCAAGCTGATGCCGGCGCTGCCGAGCTGAGGCACGGGGCGCAAGACACAAAAAGAGGCCGGGATTTCTCCGGCCTTTTTTTGGCGATCGCTCCAGCAACTCCGGCACATGGCCGAATGCGGCGACCTTCCTGCTACTTGACGATGACGATGCTGGTGTTGGCCGCTCCGAACGTCTCGACGAGCTGGTAGAAATCGGCGGCGTTGTCCGGGTGCAGCCGTACGCAGCCATGCGAGGCGGGCTGGCCGAGGCGCTTGATGGCATAGGTGGCGTGGACCGCGTAGCCGCCGCTGAAAAACACCGAATGTGGCATCGGCGCGTTGTCGTATTTCTTCGAATACCACATCTCATGCATGCGCGTCGGCTTGAACGAGCCGGTCGGCGTCACGTGCGCCCTGTCGCCAGTGGAAACCTTCCAGGCGAAAGTCGGCCGGCCGTCGACCGAGACTTCCATGACCTGCTGCGACAGCGAAACGCGGGCAACGATGCTGTTGGCGGCATGGGCGGCGTTGGCGCCGAACAGAAGTGCACTGCCCATGAGCGCGGCGGCGGTGATGTTGATGAACTTTGCGGAAATGGTGGTGTGCATGATGTCCCCTCTCTCTGCCGGCCCGGCCGGCTCCAATTTGATGACGCGGCTTATCCCAGCGGCATGTTTCGGAAAGACTTCGCTAAATGCTCGTTTGTGTTTCGAATCTGTTTCCGCTGATTAACAGGACAATCACCCTGTTTGATGGCGCTCCATTCCGGACACGGGGCCAAGGATGAAGGACACAGGCATTCACCCCGAACGAAAGTTCGAGTTGTCTCCTACATGAAAGAGTTTGTCTCAATCCGAAACCAATCTGCAACAAAGTGCGGTTTTGGGCGGCATGATCCGGATACCGACCGGATGCAAAAGTTGACGCAACGAAAGCAGACGGCAACGACCAAGGGAACGAAAACGAACATACGCTCCTGGCTCTCCAGGACCAGCATCACGGCGGCGGCTGTCGGCGGCGGCACCATTGCCGGCGGCCCCGTGCGCGGCTGGCGGCGATGAGTTCGAGCGACATTTCAACCCTGCACGTCGCCCTGTCTGCGCCACGGTCTGGATCGTTTCCAGCCTGCGCATCGCCCAGTTGAAGGCCCTCTGGCGGGTTGGCCTTCGGCTGCTGGCATTGCGCGGCCCCTCCGGCAACTTGCTGCCGAGAGGACCGAAGGCCCGCGCCGCGACGGGGGGCTCCGTGGGCGGCGCGGGCACTTCGGGAGTTCCTGAAGCGACCCGCTACACAGTCATCTTTTTGGGGAATTCAGATCATGAAGACAAAATTCGCGGCTTCCGTGCTTTCCGCACTGCTCTATGCGCAGGGCCTGCTCGGCTTTGCCGCACTCGCCAGCGTGCTGCTCAAGGAACGCGCTCACGCAAGCGAGTTCGCCGTCGGCGGCGAAATGGCCTCGGGCCCGTCATTGCTGGTGGTGCGCTGAACCTCGCGGGCATCGGCGCGGGAAAATGGAAAGTCCGATGCTCATCCGACGAACCAGCAGGAAAACACAGCCGTCAGTCGGCGAATTGCCGTGGCGGATCGAACCTGTAGCCGGCGCCGCGTATGGTGGTGATGGTCTCGGTGTCGAGCTTGCGGCGCAGTCGCACGATGCGCGAGTCGATCGAGCGATCGAAGGCGTCGGCATTCTCGGCCGGCGCGGCTGCGATAATGTCGTCCCGCGTCAGTACCTTGCGCGGGCTCGCCAGGAACAGCCTGAGGAGCGCCACCTGGCCGGGCGAGAGCTGCTCCTGCGTACCGGAGCGATGCATGACCATCGCCGATCTCAGGTCGACGGTTGCGTTCTCCAGCACGATCAGCTCCTGGGTACCCCTGCCGCGCCGCGAAAGCAGGCCACCGACACGCGCGGCGAGTTCCCTGACATTGAGCGGACTTTCGACGACGTCGGCGGCGCCGAGCTCGAGCGCCAACACCTTGTCGAGGAGATCGGCGGGCCGGCATATCAGGATGAAATCCGGTCCATGCTCCCCACCCCCAGCTTGGCCGCCAAAACGCCTGAGCAGATCCCGCCCTTCCGCCTGGCTGAGGCTGTCCCCGACAACGACAACGTCGATGCCGCCGCCCGACAGCAGCGATTCCGCCTCCCAGGGCTGCCGCGCCCGGCGCACGTCGTGGCCGCGCCGCTCGAGATGGTCGGCAAGCTCGCTCGCGACGACCTCGGCGACGGAAACAAGCGCAATGACGGCTCGTGCGGCCATGTTTTCCAACCGTTCCCTGGCAACCGGATATGAGTGCTGGACATCATGTTTATACCCAATCTACTTTCCACTGAAAGTGGGAGCGAGAGCATCGTGCGGGCAAGAATTGTCATCGTCGAGGATGAGCTCGACCTGAGGGACGCGGTCGCCGAATATCTCGGCGCCGCCGGCTATGATGTTTCGACCGCTGAAACCGCGGCCGCCGCGCGCGGCCTGATCGAGACGCAGTCCTTCCATCTGGCCATCCTCGACATCGCCATGCCGGGCGAGGATGGCTTGTCGCTCGGCCGCTGGCTGCGCTCGAAAATGCCGATCGGGATCATCTATGCGACCGCCGCCGGCACCGCGCTCGACCGCATCGTCGGACTGGAACTCGGCGCCGACGACTATATCGTCAAGCCGTATGAACTGCGCGAGGTGCTGGCCAGGGTGCGCAGCGTGCTGCGCCGTGTTCCCCAGCCGACGGAGCCGCGGGACAGGAAAGCCAGCACGGATCGTCGCTCCGTCGCTTTCGGCCCCTTCCAGGCCGATCTCGACGGCAGGATGGTCACCGGCGCCAACGGCACGGTGATCGACATGGCCAAGAGCGAATTCGACGTGCTGGAGGTTTTCCTGACCCGCGCCAACCGGCTGCTGACCAGGGCCGCGATCTCCGAGGCGATCGGCTTCACCGAGGATCCGGAATCGTCGCGCGCCGTCGATATCCGCATCATGCGCCTGCGCAAGAAGATCGAGACGGACCCGGCCAACCCGAAATTCCTGCGCACGGTGCGTGGCGAAGGCTATATTTTCTCGCTGCCGGCCGGCGACGGCAGCTGAGCGTCAGACCGAGGAAGTCCGCTCCGCAGCCGTTGCCAGCCGATCGATTGGCGTGACTCTGGACTAATGGCTGACAATGATGGGCGACACGGCAAGCACGGACATGCAGGGTTTCAGGCAGGGCGCGGCGATGGCCGCCGTGCGTGTCGTGCGCCGGCTGCGCGAGGCCGGCGACTGGCAGCGCGAAATGGACGGCATACTGGAGACGCTATGCCACGCCATGGAGTGCCAGCGCGGCATCCTGTTCCGCCTGCGCGAATTGCCCGGCCAGGGTTTCGCCCAGTCGGTCGCTGCCTACTGGATCGATCCCGACTTCGGCGGCGAACTGGCCTCACCGACCGTCATCATGCAATCGATCGTCAATTCGGATCCGCTGCTTGAGCGGCTGGCCGAGGATGAGCGGCAGGGCAAGATTTTCGCTGGCCATACGCGCGATCTCGAAGGATTCCTGAGGGCCGATTTCGAGAAGCAGAACATCAAGTCGTTCCTGTCGGTGTCGGTCTTCGCGCACGGCCATCTGTGGGGCACGCTGGCCGTCAATGACTGCGTCGAAGAGCGGGAATGGACCGACGAGGAGGAGGCGACGCTGCACATCGTCGCCCTCGCCATCGGCGACGCCATCGAACACTCCCCCTCCGACGCACATGCCAGCGAAGTGATCCGCCGCACCATGCTGCAGGCCTCGCTCGACGCCATTATCGTCATCGACGAGGCAGGGTCGATCATCGAATTCAATCCGGCCGCCGAGAAGATGTTCGGCTTCCTGCGCAGCGATATTCTCGGCAAGGACCTGCTCGACACGGTCGTTCCTGAATATTACCGCAAGGGCTACGCCTCGGGCGCCGACTACATGTCCGGCCGTGGCGCCCCGATGGTCGGCCAGCGGCTCGAGACCGTGACGCAGAATGCCGCCGGCGAGGTGTTTCCGATCGAACTGACGGCGACCGAGATGCGGGTCGCCGACCGCCGCCTGATCTTTGGCTCGATCCGCGACCTGCGCGACAGGCTGCGCGCCGAGGAAGAGATCAACCGGCAGCGCGAGAAGCTGCACCAGAACGAGAAAATGGCGGCGATGGGCTCGCTGCTTGCCGGCGTCTCGCACGAACTCAACAATCCGCTGGCGGTCGTCGTGGCCCAGTCGACGCTGCTGCATGAATTCGCCTCGGATCCGCAGACCAAGGTCCGTGCCGAAAAGGTGCGTGCCGCCGCCGAGCGCTGCGGGCGCATCGTCAAAAGCTTCCTGTCGATGGTCCGCCTCCATCCGGCGGCACATGCCGAGACCGATCTCAACCAGGTGATCCGCGCCGCTCTCGAAGTGACCGCCTACGGCGCGCGCTCGAGCGGCATCGTCATCGATACCGATTTCGCGCCAGGTCCGCTGCTCGCCATGGCCGATGCCGACCACGTGACACAGGTGGCGGCCAATTTCCTCATCAACAGCCAGCATGCCCTGGCCGGCGTCGCCGGCGACCGCCTGATCAAGGTGCGGAGCTTCCGCAGCGATCGGGGCAATCCCGGCTTCTCGGTCGAGGACAACGGGCCCGGCATTCCCGAAGCCATCCGTTCGCGCATTTTCGAATCCTATTTCACCACCAAGCCGGTCGGCGTCGGCACCGGCATTGGCCTGTCGATCTCGAAATCGATCATCGAACGACACAACGGCAATGTCTGGTTCGAGGAGGTGTTGCCGAGAGGCGCGCGTTTCGTCGTCCAGTTGCCGGCGATCTCTGCGGGCATCGCCGCCGCCGGCGAAAGCCAGCCACGATCGAGCGGCCTGCGCCATGCGCTGATCATCGATGACGAGCCTGACGTCGCCGGTTCCCTGTCCGATATTCTCGAACTGATGGGCATCAAGTCGCGGATCGCGCCGCTCTGGGAATCGGGCGCCGCCACCTTGGGTGGCCACATGCCCCCCGATATCGTCTTTTCGGATCTGCGCATGCCCGGCATATCAGGCATTTCGATCTACCGCGAACTGCTCGCCGAACGGCCCGACCTGGCGCAGCGTTTCGTGCTCGTCACCGGCGACCTGATCGGCGCGAAGGCGGAAGTCGAAGCCTTGCCGGCGCAGCAGCGGCCACAGATCCTCGAAAAACCGTTCAGCACGCTGGATGTACGCAGCGTGCTTTCGACCATCGCCGAGCAGGCCGCGTTGAAAGCATAAAAAAGGCTCCCGGCCGACATCGCGGCGGGAGCCGAAGCGAGCGCGAGAAGCGCTCGGGGAGGTAGGGCATGATCCCCAAACGGGAACCGGTTTCGGGATCATGCCCCGGCAGAAACGCAGAGGCAGAAATCAGAAGATGTTGGGCGTGCTGGTCAGTGGCGCGGCGTTGGCGATCATGCGGATCGCGCGGGTCTTGTGCGTTCCGGACTCCTCGGCAATGGCGCGCAGGCAATCCACGCTCTCGGCGCCCCAGGCCTGCCCCCTGCAGGCGAAATCGATTGTCGGCATAGGCAGGCGGGCGGTCGTGGTCGTGGTCGGCGCGCCTTCGATGACGTTGGCGGGCGGGTTCAACGAAGCGAAGGCTGGGCCGACCGTCGGCGTGAACGCCATGCCGGCGAAGGCGCAAGCAGCCAGCGCCATGAACATTCCCATCGGGTGGTCGCTGGCGCGCTGGCGAAGGGCCAGCTTCGGGCGGCGGCCAGCGCGCTCTGGAGCTTGAAAGCGGTTGCCGCTGGTGATCTGGACTTTCGCATGCATCATCATCCCCTTCGTTGATTTTCTTTTTGCGATTAAACGAATTTAATCGCGCCTTGTAACGGTGCAAAGGTGACGAGAGCTTGGCAATGTAACCGGATTGAAACATCGATACGGGCAAAACCGGGCAGGGTCGGTCATTGGCTGTTTTGGCCCGGGGGGTGGCGGTTGCAAGACGTGCACGACCGGTAGCCGCGTGAACGATTGGCGGCGCGAGCCAGCGATCGGGGGCAGTTACGGAACTCTGGCTAAGATCCGGATTTTCCGGGGTTTTCGAAGCCCGCAACGGCGCGGGATTCCCATGGAACCAGCGCCGACATTTTCGCTGCGGAACAGTCACATTTCCACAAGCCATTGCATTTCAATGCAAAATATGATTATATTGAATGCATATTCAATAAAAGAAGAGACGTTTTATGAACCCGCACCTCCGTGACGTGGCAATCCCGAACGATTGGGACCGGCGGGGACTGCCGGGCTGGAGCTACCATTCCGACGCCCTTCTCGAACTGGAGAAGGAGCATGTGTTCCGCAATCATTGGCAAATCGTCGGGCATGTCTGCGACATCCCTGACGCCGGCGATTACCTCACCATGGATGTCATTGGCGAACGCGCCCTGATCGTGCGCGGCAAGGACGGCGTGGTACGCGGTTTCAACAACATGTGCCGCCATCGCGGCAGCCGCGTCGTCGCCGACAGCCAGGGCAATTGCAAGAACGCGCTGATCTGTCCGTTTCACGGCTGGGTCTACAATCTCGACGGCACGCTGCGCGGCGCCGCCCGCCCGCGCTCCTTCCCCGACCTCGACAAGACCGAGTTCGGCCTGATGCCGCTCGACCTCGAAATCTGGATGGGCTTCATCTTCATCCGCTTCCGCAATGGCGGGCCACAGCCCTCCGTCGCCGAGCTGCTGAGGCCAATCGAACCCGAATTCGCGCATTACAAGGCCGCCGACATGGTGCCTTCCTGGGGCATTTGGACCCAGAAGACGCCGGTCAACTGGAAGTCGGTGCGCGACGTCGACAATGAAGGCTATCATGTCGCCATGGCGCATCCGGCCTTGCAGGATCTCTATGGCGCCACCTATTTCGACGAGCCCTTCGTCAACGGCGTCTCACGCTCCTTCGCCACCTACAACCCGCATGCCGGCCGCCGCTGGAGCGTGAAGAACTACGTCAAGATCGCGCCGGAGCCGACGCATCTGCCTGACCATCTCAGGAAGGCCTGGGTCTATTACGGCATCTTCCCCAACGCCGTTCTGTCGGTGATGCCGGAATCAGTGCAGTTCTATCAGGAGTTCCCGCTGTCGACGGGTGAGACGCTGCTGCGCGGCGCCATCTATCGCTACCGCGACGAGAGCCGAGAGCAGGCCGCCGCCCGCTACCTCTCCTTCCGCATCGATCGCGACACCATGTCGGAAGATGTGCAGCTCTCGGTCTGGTCGAACGAATCCATGCTGTCCGAGGCTTTCGAGGGCTTTTATCTCTCCGACCTCGAATATGGCGTGCGCACCCACCACGACCACCTGCGCCAGCAGGTTCCGGTGCTCGGCCTGGAAACAGCGCCGGAAGAAAAGGACATGTGGAATTTGAACGACGCGCTGCGGAGCCGGGCGTAACAACCCTGCTGATTGGCGAAGCCGCCGATGACAGCGCCCCTCTCCCCGTCAGCGCTGCTCCTCATCCGCCTTCGAGCACCTTCTCCCCGTAAAAACGGGGAGAAGGAGAAACTCACCCCTGCCACACACCCTCTTTCCTGAGATCTTCCATCGTGCGTGAAATACCCTCGCGCAGGATGCCGACCATGTCGTCGATCTGCTCGCGCGTGATGACGAGCGGCGGCGACATAACGCACATGTTGATCAGCGGCCGCACCAGCAGGCCAAGCTCGTGGCAGTGGGCGTCGATGCGTTTGCCGACATCCTTGTCGAGCTGCAGCGGATCCTTGCTTTCGCGATCGGCGACGCATTCGACACAGCCCATCAGCCCGACGCCGCGCACTTCGCCGACCAGCGGCAGCTCTTCCAGCGTCTTCAATTGCGCCTGGAAATAGGGCGCGACCGCCTGCGTGTGAGCAAGCACGCTCTCTTCCAGCAGGTCGAGATTCTTCAAGGCCACGGCACAGCCGACCGGATGGCTGGTGTAGGTCAGGCCATGGCCGAACATCGCGTCGGGATGGTTGGAACGGCGTAATTCCTCCAGCAGCCGCTCCGAGATGATGACGCCGCCAAGCGGGAAATAACCCGAGGTGACGCCCTTCGCGAAAGTGATCATGTCGGGGTCGATGCCGAACACGTCGCCCGAGGCAAAGACATGGCCCAGACGTCCGAAGCCCGTCACCACCTCGTCGGAGATATAAAGAATATCCTTGGCGCGGCAGATCTCGCGGATGCGCCTGAGGTAGCCGTCCGGCGGAATGATGACGCCACCGGACGCCTGTATGGGTTCGCCGACGAACGCGCCTATTCTGTCGGCGCCGACACGCGCGACCGTGTCGCGGAACTGGTCGACAAGGAAATCGGTGAAGGCGGCGATGCTCATGCCTTTCGGCCGGCGGAACGGGTCGGGGGAGGCGAGCTTGACCACCAGTTCGTCGGCGCCATCCATCCAGTCGCGGTCGCGCGGGCGGCCGTTGAGCGAGGCCGAGAGATAGGTTGAGCCATGATAGGCGCCGCCACGGCTTAGGATCAGCTTCTTTTCCGGCCGGCCGCGCACATTGTTGTAAAACTGCATGAAGCGCAGCGCCGTCTCGACCGCCGAGGAACCGCCCGTGGTGTAGAAGACGTGGCTGAGGTCGCCTGGGGCATGGCCGGCGATGCGCTTGGCAAGCTCCGCCGACGGCGCGTTCATCGTGTACCAGGGCGTGTTGTAGGACAGCGCCATCGCCTGGTCGTACATCACCTTGGCGAGTTCCTCGCGACGATGCCCGACATTGACGCACCACATGCCGGCCGGGCCGTCGATCAGCCGCTTGCCGGTGCTGTCGGTAATGTAGATGCCATCGCCCTCGCCGATCAGCGCGCGCGCCTCCGAACCGACGGAGCCGGCGTAGGGCCAGGGCTGGATGAGATGACGCCTGGCCAGCTCGACCGCATCGTCGCCGCCAGAACCAGCCGTTTCGCGTGCCTTCAGATCCCTCACAGCCGCCATTATCGCCTCCACATCATCCCCGAATTTTCCGGGCATCAATCCGGTTCGCCACGGCCGAAATCGCCGCCCCGCTCGCATGATTTTGAATGTCCGTTCAATCAATATTGCAGAATTAGCGCTTGATTTCAATCCGCGGATGCGCGCATGATGAAAGAAAGCCGGCAAGGGGAACAATAGCCGGCGCCAGCCCAATGGGATGCCGTATGGCGGGACAGTCCAGGCCAGCAATCGAGATCACACCCGGAGCCCGTCCCCCCGGAGTCTGGCAATGACGGTGGCTGCGGAAGGGTCGCCCCCGTTGGGCCTGACGCGGGCCAGACGAAATGCCCTTCTGCAATCCGAGCCTGTACAAGGCTTTGCCCTGATCAGCCCGACCTTTCTCTACGCTCTCATCCTTCTGGTCCTGCCGATCCTGGTGGTCATCGCCCATTCCTTCTGGACGCAGCACTACCTGACCATCGACCGCACCTTCACGCTGGAAAACTATCGCGTCGCACTGACCGAGCCGATCTACCGCGATCTGTTGTGGCGCTCGCTCTACATCTCGCTGACGGTCAGCCTGTTCACCGTCGTCCTCGCCTACCCGATCGCCTATTTCATTTCCTTCCATGGCGGCCGTCACAAGAGCCTGTGGCTGTTCCTCATAACCATCCCGTTCTGGACCAGCTATCTCTTGCGCGTGATGTCGTGGAAGGTCATCCTGGGCTATAACGGCGTCTTGAATTCCGGCCTGATGGGTCTGGGCATCATCGACGAACCGTCGACCGCCCTGCTCTACAATTCGAGCGCCGTCATCATCACGCTCACCCATGCCTGGGCGGCCTTCGCCATCCTGCCGATTTTCGTGTCCCTGGAGAAGGTCGACCGCACGCTGGTCGAAGCGGCCACCGACCTTGGCGATGGACCCTTCCGGTCGTTCCTGCGCGTGACCTTGCCGCTGTCGGCGCCAGGCATCATTTCCGCGGCGCTGATCGTCATGATCCCGACTGTCGGCGACTATGTCACGCCAAAGCTCGTCGGCGGCAAGGATGGCGTCATGATCGCCAATGCCATCCAAGCGCAGTTCGGCAAAGCCGCCAACTGGCCGCTCGGTGCCGCACTTTCCGTCACCACCATGCTGATCGTCTCTCTGATGGCCGGCGGCACGGTGCTGATCATCCGCGGCTTGCAAAGGATGGCGCGATGAAGGCGCGGCGCTTCCTGCCGGGCGGCTGGCTGTCGGCCTATGCGTTCCTCTATATCGTCTTCCTCTATCTGCCCGTCATCTTCCTGCCGATCTTCTCGGTCAACACGGCGGCGACGCCGAAATTCCCGCTGACCGGCTTCACCCTGCAATGGTACGAAGACCTGCCGCGCACGCCGGCGCTGCTCGATGCCGCCTGGAACAGCCTGATCGTCGGCGTCTCGGCGGCCATCCTCTCCACCGTACTCGGCATCCTCGCCGCCCGCTCGATCACCCGCTACCGCTATCCCGGCCGCCGCGCCATCAACGGTCTGATCATGGCGCCGCTTGTGCTGCCCGAAGTGATCGTCGCCATCTCGATGCTGCTGGTGATGCTGCAGTTGGGCCTCGGTCTTTCGCTGTTCACCGTCGTGCTCGGCCACGTCCTGGTCTGCATTCCCTATTCGATGACGGTGCTGACTTCCGGCTTCGAGGGTTTCGACCGCAGTCTCGAGGAAGCCTCCGCCGATCTCGGCGAAAGCGCCTTCGGCACTTTCCGGCGCGTGACGCTGCCGATGGTGGCGCCGGCGATCATTTCCAGCCTGCTGGTCTGCTTCACCATCTCGCTGGACGAATTCATCATCGCCTTCTTCCTCACCGGCACCGAGGCGACGCTGCCGATCTACATCTGGGGCCAGTTGCGTTTCGCCTCGAAACTGCCCGGCGTACTGGCGCTCGGCACGCTGCTTTTGGTTGCCTCTTTCCTGTTGATGACAATCGCCGAAATCCTGCGTCGCCGCGCGGCCAGACGCACCCAGAACGAGGGAGGCCTCTATGCCTGAGCAGCCGCGGATCGAGCGCCCTCACGCGGACGGGATCCAATCCGAAAGAGCGATGATCGAGATCCGCAATGTCACCCGCAGCTATGGGGCGTTCAAGGCGCTGGACGACGCCTCCCTGACCATCAGGGAAGGCGAGTTCTTCTCGCTGCTCGGGCCGTCGGGCTGCGGCAAGACCACGCTCTTGCGCATGATCGCCGGCTTCGACAATCCGACCAGCGGCTCGATCGCGGTTGGCGGCCAGCCCATGGAAGGCATACCGGCCAATCGCCGGCCGACAAACATGGTGTTCCAGAGCTACGCGATCTTCCCGCACCTCAATGTCGAGCAGAATGTCGCCTACGGACTGAAGCGGTTGAAGCTGCAGGGTGGCGAAGAGAAGCGCCGGGTCGAGGAGGCGCTTGCGCAGGTCTCGCTCACCGGCCTCGGCAAGCGGCTTGCCACGGAGCTTTCCGGCGGCCAGCGGCAGCGCGTCGCGCTCGCCCGCGCCCTGGTGATGCGACCTAAGGTGCTGTTGCTCGACGAGCCGCTGTCGGCGCTCGACAAGAAGCTGCGCGAGCAGATGCAGGTCGAACTGCGCCGCCTGCAGCAGGCCGTCGGCATTACCTTCGTCCTGGTCACCCACGATCAGTATGAAGCGCTCGCAATGTCCGACCGCATCGCCGTGATGTTCGGCGGCAAGATCGCGCAGGTCGCCTCCCCGAAGGAAATCTACCAGCGCCCGGTAAACCGCCAGGTCGCCGACTTCCTTGGCGGCATGAATTTCGTCAAGGCCGAGATCGTCGAGGAGAACGGCGCCTCGCTGATCGTCGACACGCTGGGTTTCGGCCGTATCAAGACCGACAAGCCGAAGGCTTTCGTGCGCAATGGCGGCGGCGCGACGCTCGGCATCCGACCGGAGCGCCTGCGCGTGCTGTGGGACAATGCGACGGCCAAGTTCGAGGTCGCCGGCAAGGTGGTGGAACGCCACTATTTCGGCGAGATCACCCATCTGATCGTCGAAATCCCTGGCCTGGAGAAGCCGCTCTCGGTGACCGAGACCAACGATTTCGGCGCCGATGATATTCCAGTCGGCACCTCGATTCGCCTCGCCTATGATCCGGAAGCGCTGGTCGCGATGGCCGACTGAACTCCGGCGATGATCCTGCGCGCCGCGATACGCCCGGCCACGATCGCGCCCTCGACATAGCCCGGGAATGACGGCGACAATTCCGACGACGCGAAATGCATCGGCGGTGCGCCGGCAAGAATGGTGGCCTCGGCATCCCTGGCCGACACATCGACGATCAGGTCGCTATAGGCACCGCCGCTCCAGCGATCATGCGTCCAGTCACGGCGGCTGAAATCGAGAACATCCGCCGCCTCCGGACCCAGCGCCTCCACAAGCTTCGTCGTCACCTGTGTCCGCAGATCCGACTCGCCGAGTTCGTGCCAGCGCAGCGCCAGCGGTCCGCCAACGAAGACGACAAGCACCGCATGATCGGGATCCCTGCTGGCGTCGCAGGCAAACAGCCCCGGCAGATCGCGCCACATCATCATCCCGCTCAAATCCCGCTCGCGCCAAAATGGCTTGGGATAGCGCACCAGGACCTTGATCACCGCGCCGCTTTCCCAGGCGCCGAGCGCCGCTTCCAGGGCTGCCGGCAAGGCGGGCGTAAAATCGAGCTTCGCGGCTGTCGCCGGCGGCACGGCGACCAGAACTTCTCGCGCTTCGATCACGCTATTGCTCGAGACGACACGAACCCCTGGCGGACCGTATTCGATGCGGGTGACAGGTTCGCCGAGCCTCACCCGGTCGCCGAGGTCCTCCGCCAGATCATCGGCCAACGACTGCATGGTCTCGCGTAGGGAATATTGCAGCTCCGGCACCTCATTGGTGATACGCCGGTCATTGTCGATCAGATACCAGAGCGGCACCCTCTCCAATGCCAGGCACCACAGGCCCTCGATCATCGACCGGAAGGCCGCCTTGACCTCGCCCACGTCATCCTGCCGCTCCAGCCACTCGGCAACGGTCAATCCCGCAATGGCGGGATCGTTGGGCTCGATGCTGTTCATGCGTTCGCGGATCGCCATCGAGGCGTGATAGGTCCGCTCGGCCCGGCCGACCGACATTGACGGGCAAGTGATGAAATCGCCCTCGACATAAGTCTCGACGAAGGTCTTGCCGCGAGCCTGGGCCAGTTCCATCAGCTGCGGCATGTCCTCGCACAGGAACTGGCCGCCGCTGTCGATGCGCTCGCCAAGCCCGTTCCACATAGCCTCGACCCGCCCACCGACGCGGTCGCGTGCCTCGAGCAGCAGGAAGCCGACGCCGGCCCTCTTCAGCTCGAGCGCCGCCGACAGCCCGGTGAAGCCGGCGCCGACGATGACGACGTCGGTTCTTTCTGTCTTGTCGTTCAATAGCCAGCCTTGATCTTCTCGAACTCGGCGATCATCTTGAGCTTGAGATCTGACGGGAGCGGCTGCTGGAACAGCGTCTTGTCGACGAATTTCTGCACGTCGTCATAGCCCTTTTCCTTCAGGATGGCCTGATCGACGCCGGCCATGCCCTTGGCGTTGGCCTGGCCGTAGCCCCAGTCCTTGACCAGCACCTTGGCGGTCTCCGGATCGTTGACCGCGTTGAGATAGTCATAAGCCTTGTCGGTATTGCCGGGCGCATCCTTGAACAGCACGTAGCCGCACACCCAGGTCGAGATGCCTTCCGCCGTGTCCTTCTTAGACTTGATCGGCACGCCGGCAGCGACCGACTGTACGGTCGCATCGTTCCAGGCCCAGGCGAGATCGACTTCGCCACCGCTCAGAAGCTGGACGACGTCGGTGGTATCAGTCCAGTAGGAGCGCACGTTCTTGTGCACCTGGCGCAGGAAGTCGGAGGCCTGCTTGAACTGGTCGTCGGTCATCTTGGTCCAGTCCTTCAGGCCGATGGCGAGGCTCGCCAGCGCATAGGCATCGTCGACATTGTCGCCGATCGAAACGCGGCCCTTGAACTTCGGATCGGCGAACGCCTTCAGCGACTGCACGTCCTTTTCGTCGATCTTGGAGGAGTTGTAGGTAAGCTGCGTGTTGCCCCAGTCCCAGGGCATGAACCAGGCTTTCCCGTCCTCCGTCGTGGCGAGATTTTTCATCGCCATGATGCCGGGATTGAGATCCTTCCAGCCCGTGATCTTCGAGGTATCGAGCGGTTGCAGCAGGCCCGCCTCGCGCCACTTCGTCACGCTCTGCGAGCAGGGATGGCCAAGGTCGGCCTTGAAGCCGGAAC
Source organism: Mesorhizobium sp. BR1-1-4 (assembly GCF_020165375.1). NCBI lineage: Bacteria > Pseudomonadati > Pseudomonadota > Alphaproteobacteria > Hyphomicrobiales > Phyllobacteriaceae > Mesorhizobium > Mesorhizobium sp. BR1-1-4. The sequence goes on from NZ_JAIUIB010000001.1 coordinate 44,653, forward strand.
GGACCTTTTCGAACGCCTCGTCCTCATCGCCGAAGAAGGCAAAGGTCGGCGAATCGCCGTTTTTCTCGACATATTTCGGGTGGAAGCTCGGATCCTCATAACCTGACCAGTCGAACACGATCAGATCCTTGTCGGCCGCGATCGCCAGCGCCGCGGCCGAAGCCGCCAGTGTTCCCGCCAGCGCGAGCGTCAGCGTCAGGCGCCTTGTCAGTGTCTTCATTGCTGTTCCATCCTCTGCGGTTTCTTATGGTTCGTCTCTTCTTATGATCTCGTTGGGCTGGCGGCCTTCAGCGGGTAGTGTTTCGGAAAAGCCGCCGACAGGAATTCATTGGCCGCCTGCAAGGAGGTCTCCCGCGTGGTGTCCTCGGTTCCCATCATCAACCGCAGCCACAAGCCTTCCAGCATGGCGCTGAGCGCCAGCGCCATGACCTGCGGCTCATAGGCGTAGCCGCCGCTCTGTTTCAGAGCCGCGCACAGGTCGATGAATATATTCTGGTAAACGGCATCCCGCGCGCTGCTCAGCGCCTGGTAGGTCGGCCGCGACTTGGCCTCTCCCCAGAAGGCGCACCATGCGGCAAGCTTGCGCTTGTTGCAGATGGAGCGGTCGAAATCGGCCGCGACGAGAACCTGGAGTTGACGCGCGGGATCGTCTCCTGCCTTTTGCAAGGCATTGCGCCAGTGCGCGGAATACTCGTCGTACATATATTGCAGCGTCGCGACGAGCAGCTTTTCCTTGCTCTCGAAATGGAAATTGACGATGCCGCGCGACAGGCCGGCGCCGTCGGCGACATCGGCCATCGTCGTTTCCGAATAGCCGCGCTTGGCGAGCGAATCGATCGTCGCCTCGATGAGCTGAAGCTGCCTGACCTCCTTCGAGGCCTTGCGTCCGCGCTTCTCGGATTCGGCTTTCCGCGCCGGTTCAAGAAGCGCGTCCCTGGCGTCTGCCGTTTTCATGCGTGTGATGGTCTCCAGCATCGCCGGCTAGCCCTTTGCATCCGGCTTCCACCCGCGAAGATGAGTGGGACGGTGCTCGCACTGTCAAGCACCTTCTGCATGGCCTCCCAGCTCATGATGGCGGCCTCGTCATATTCCGGGGTGGCGTCTGCCATTCAAATCATCAGCCTCGGTTCCCAATAGACGGATTACTGGGTTCGAACGTCGGCAAAGCGTAACTCATGTCCGGAAAAACGCAACATCATTTGTTGAACATTCATTCAGAATGGCTGGACACAATGGCTGGTGCCGTGCCAAATTCCACGCATTAGGGGACAGATCACGCAGAAAATGAAGAGCGGGACGCAGATGAGCACTGGGCCACAATGAAAGCTTGGGATGCGATCATCATCGGCGGCGGACACAATGGCCTGGTCAACGCCTGTTACCTGCAGCGCGCGGGTCTCGACGTGCTGGTTGTGGAAAAGAACGACTGGGTCGGGGGTGCGGCCACCAGCCGCGAGCTGACGCCGGGCTTCCTCTACTCCAACTGCTCCTACGTCTGCTCGCTGTTCCGACCCGAGATCATGCGCGATCTGGAGCTCCCCCGCTTCGGCCTGCAAGTCATCTCCTATGAGGGCGGCGCGGTGTTCACCCGGGATGGCGACTATCTCGCCAATTATCGCGACCACGACGCGCACCGGCGGGAATTCGCTCGTTTCTCCAAAAGGGATGCCGAGGCCTATGACCGCTACGCCCGCGACGTGACGCGGCAGTGCCGCTTCATCCAGCCGCTGTTGATGCGCACCGCGCCGGACCCAACCAGCCTGCGCCCGCGCGACCTCGGCGAACTGCTCTATCTCGGCAAGAAATTCGCGGGTCTCTCCGCCGAGGAAATGGCACTGACGCTGCGCTTCTGGACCATGTCTATCTCTGAGTTCCTCGACGAATATTTTGAGACCGACGTCATCAAGGCGAACTTCGCCCTGTCTGGCATCATCGGCACGGCACTCGGGCCGATGTCGCCCGGCACCGCTTACGTGCTGCTGCACCACTATATGGGCGAGGTCGACGGATCGGTCGGCGCCTGGGGCTATGCGCGCGGCGGCATGGGCGCCGTGACCAAGGCGCTGGCCGCCTCGTTCAAGGCCTCGGGTGGAACCATACGCACCGGCGCCGAGGTCGACCATGTGCTGGTGAGCCGTGGCAAAGCCAGGGGCGTCGTGCTGGCCGGCGGCGAGGAGGTTTACGGCAAGCTGGTCGTCTCCAATGCCGACGTGAAGCGCACTTTCCTGAAGCTGGTCGAGGAGAAGGAACTGCCCGACATCTTCCTTCGCCGGGTGAAGAACTTCAAGATTCGCGGATCCTCCGGAAAGGTTAACATAGCACTCGATTCGCTGCCGGAATTCCCGGCGCTGCCGAAGGACTCGCCGGTCTATCGCGGCGACATGCATTTCACCGATTCGATGGAGCGCATGGAGCGCGCCTATGACGACTGGAAGGCCGGCCGCTGGTCCGCCGATCCGTTCCTCGACATGGTCATCCCGACGACGCTCGACCCGACCATGGCGCCGCCAGGGAAGCATTTCATGAGCTGCTTCGTTCAGTACGCTCCGCCCAAGATCGCTGGTCGCGAGTGGACGGACGCCGATCGTGACGGTTTTGCTGAAAGCGTGATTGCGCAGATATCGGATTATTCACCCGGGTTCCGCGACCGCATCGTCCATATGGAGGTGCGCACGCCACGCGAGATCGAGGCCGAGGTCGGCCTCACCGAAGGCAACATCTTTCAGGGCGAGCTGACCTTCGACCAGTTGCTGTTCAACCGTCCGGTGCCCGGTTATGCACAATATTGGTCGCCGGTCGGCGGCCTCTATATGTGCGGCTCCTCGACCCATCCCGGCGGCGGCGTCATGGGTGCGCCCGGCCGCAACGCAGCCGCCGAAATCCTGCGCGATCTCGCAAAATCCACCTCGCATATGAGCCCGGCCCATGACGTCATCTGATGCCATCGTCATCGGCGGCGGCCACAATGGGCTTGTCGCTGCCGCCACGCTGGCGAAGGCCGGCCGCAAGGTGCTGGTGCTGGAAGCAGGAGCCGAACCCGGCGGCGCCGCGCGGACCGAGGAATTTGCGCCCGGTTTTCGCGCTTCGTCCATCGCGCATGTGTTGAACCGGCTGCATCCCGATGTGGTGAAAACGCTGGAACTGGAAAAGCACGGGCTGCAGATCGCTCGCGCCGACTTCCTGCCGTCGGTCGCATTGTCGAAAGATGGACCGCCGCTTGTCCTGCATGGCGCTTATGGCGAGGTGCTGACCGGCGCCAGTTCGTCGGAACAGTCCGCCTGGAAGGAACTACGCGCACAACTGCTGCGCTATGCCGGCATCCTGAAACCCTTCCTGTCGCGCCGGCCGCCCGATCTCGGCGGCATGTCGCTGCTGGAGGCCGCTTCGCTCGGCCACACCGCGGTGGCGCTGAAGAAACTTGGCAAGGAAGACATGCGCGACTTCCTGCGCGTGCTTTTGATGAACGTTGCCGACTTGCTTGACGAACAACTCGCCGATATCAGGCTGAAGGGGCTGCTCGCCTTCGACGCCACGCTCGGCAGCCATCTCGGCCCGCGCTCGCCGACCTCGCTGCTCGGCCTCTATTATCGTCTGACCGGAGAGAGCGGCGGTGTTGCCGGAGCGCAATTGCTGCCAAAGGGCGGCATGGGCGCGGTGGTCGCCGCCATCCGCACGGCTGCCGAAAAGGCTGGCGTCACGATCCGCGCATCGGTGCCCGTCGCCAGGATCATTGTCGAGAAAGGCCGCGCCGTCGGCGTTGCCCTCGACAATGGCGAGGAGCTTCGCGCCCGAACGATCGTCTCGGCCATCAATCCGACGACCACCTTCCTCGATCTCGTCGGACCGCGCGAGATCGACACCGGCTTCGTGCGCAAAGTGAAAAACATCCGCATGAGGGGCGATGCCGCCAAGCTCCATCTGGCGCTCGACCGGCCGCCGCGGTTTGCCGGTGTCGACGCCGCCGGCCATAAGGGCCGACTGGTGATCGCGTCCTCTCCCGACCACGTCGAACGTGCCTTCAATCCATCCAAATATGGCGAGTTCTCGCCCGAGCCGGTGATGGAAATCACGCTGCCCAGTCTCGCCGATCCGTCGCTCGCGCCCGACGGCGCCTGCGTGCTGTCCGCCGTGGTGCAATACGCGCCCTATCGGTTGAAAGAGAGCTGGGATGCCGGCAAGCCGAAATTCCTCGAGGCAATCATGGCCCAGTTGGAAGCCTATGCGCCTGGCATCGGCAAGACGGTGATTCATGCCGAACTGCTCACCCCTGCGGACATCGAGAAGCGCTACCGCATGCCGGGTGGCCACTGGCACCACGGTGAATTGCAGGCCGATCAGATGCTGATCTCGCGTCCCGTGTCCGGCTGGTCGGGCTACGACACGCCGCTCGACGGGCTGTTCCTGGCCGGCGCGGGTTCGCATCCTGGTGGTGGAGTTTCCGGTGCGCCAGGATTGAATGCCGCGCGGCGCGTCATTGCGATGAAGGGGTGACTTGATGTCTCAACTGGCCGACGCTGCACTCCATGGCGCCATCATGACCCATCAAGCCTCCATTCCGTTGACAGCCCGCATCGCAGCCCAATCCCACTTCCGCACGCTGCGCCTCGGCACGCCGTTCCAGCCGCGCCTCGACGCGCTGGCCAAGACCCAGGACTGGTACAATTGGGCCGGCTACCGCGCGCCGCATTCGCTTTGGGACGAGGAGCTCGAATATTTCGCCATCCGCAGTCAGGCAGCACTCTTCGACATCTCGCCGATGACCAAATACCGGATCGAAGGACCGGATGCCCAGGCCTTCCTCGACCGCGTCACCTTGCGCGATGTCACCAAGCTCAGGACCGGCCGCGTTCATTACACCGCTTGGTGTGACGACGAGGGTTTTGTGCTGGACGACGGGACGCTGTTCCGACTTTCGCCGACCCGCTTCCGGCTGTGTTCGCAGGAGCGGCATCTGCCGTGGCTGCTGGACAGCGCCCTTGGTTTCGACGTCATCGTCGAGGAAGAGACCGAGGCCGTCGCCGGGCTCGCCTTGCAGGGGCCCACATCCTTCGCTGTGCTGCGCGACGCCGGTTTTGCCGGTGTCGAGAGGCTGAAAATATTCGACCTTGCCGAATTCCCGCACGACGGCGGCACGGCCATAATTTCACGCACCGGCTTTACCGGCGATCTCGGTTACGAACTGTTCGTTCCGGCCGAAAAGGCGCTGAGCCTGTGGGATCGGCTGATGACAGCTGGGGAACTGCGCGGCATCAGGGCAATCGGCTACACCGCCCTCAACCGTGCCCGTATCGAGGCTGGGCTGATCGTCGCCAACGCCGATTTCACCACCGCCGAACATGCCATCCGCGCCGACCGGTTGCGCATGCCCGACGAGATCGGGCTCGGCTTCATGGTCGATCTGGACAAGGGCCATTTCAATGGCCGCCGCGCCATCCTCGAGGCCCGCGCCAAACGCAAGCTTCGGCATGTCCTCGTCGGACTGGAGATTGAAGGCAACATCCCGGCCGAACACGCGATCGTCTATCACGGGAAGAGCCAGGAGGTCGGCCTGGTCAGCGCCGCCATGTGGTCGCCGATGGCCAAGCGCAACATCGCCATCGCCTCGCTGGCGCGGCCCTATGGCGATACCGTCGTGGAAGACCTCTGGGTCGAGATCTACGCCATGCGCGAGCTGCGGTACCAGAAGCTGATGAAACGGGCCAAGGTGGTGGCGCGACCCTTCATCAAGCTCGACCGCCGTACCGCCAATCCGCCGGCGGATTTCTGACCATGACCGAGGAAGCGGGCAAGCAACAGGAAGAAGGTGAAGCCGCCGAACAGTGGGAGCTGGTCAACACGCCGCTCGGCGAGAAATGGTCTGGCCGCACGCGCTATGCCGCCGCCATGTTCTTCTACAAGCGCGGCGAGATGAGCGCCGAGACGCTGGAGGTCTATCGCATTTGCGCTCGGCTCGATGCGGAAAACCCGCTGCCGATCATTCGCGATCGCGGCGTCGGCAAGGACTGGCTGAAGCGCATGGGCTTCGAATAAGGCGTCCTAACCTATCGTTCTTTCCAGCATGCTTAGCCAGTTGCGGTAGGCAATCTTTTCGATCAGCGCCCGGCCAAAACCGCGCGCCGCCAGCGCATCGATGAGTTTCGGCAGGCCGGCGACGTCGCCGATGACCGCCGGGATCATGGCGCCGTCGAAATCCGAACCGAGACCGACGCCATCCTCACCCAAGGCCTGCAGCAGGGAATCGATATGACGCACCATGATGTCGAGGCTGGTGTCGGCATTCATGCGGCCGTCCTCGCGCAGGAAGCCGGTGGCGAAGTTCAACCCGACCATGCCGCCGGAGTCGCGGATCGCGCCGAGCTGCCAGTCGGTGAGGTTGCGCGAATGGCCGCAGATCGCATGCACGTTGGAATGGGTGGCGACCAGCGGCGCATCGCTAAGCGCTGCGACGTCGCGAAAACCCTTCTCGTTGAGATGCGAGAGATCGATCATGATCCTCAGTTCATTGCAGGCCTTGACCAGCGCCTTGCCGGCATCGGTCAGGCCCGGACCGGTGTCCGGCGAGGACGGAAAGCGAAACGGCACGCCGTGACCGAACGCATTGGGCCGGCTCCAGACGATGCCGAGCGAGCGCAGGCCCGCGGCATGCAGCACGTCGAGCATGGTGAGTTCGGGATCGATGGCCTCGACGCCTTCGATGTGGAACACCGCGGCAATCGTGCCTTGCGCCATGGCATTGCGCACATCGTCGGCGCTGCGGCAGATCGCCAATGCACCGGCACGCTCCAGCCGGAACAGGATGGACGCCATCGCGATCGTCGAGTTGAGCGCATCGGCGCGCGGCACCTCGGGCGGCAGCGGTTCGCTGTCGCTCGGCGCCGAAGGCACGGCGCTGCGCCGCGCTTTCTCGACCGGCGGCGGGAAGATGGCGAACATGCCGCCGGCGAATCCGCCGGCCCTGGCGCGCGGCAAGTCGATATGGCCGCCCGATTTCCCTTCGATGAACAGCTTTTCGACGTCCGCGTCTTTCGCCTGGTGCAAACGCAGCAGCGTGTCGTTGTGGCCGTCAAAGACGGGGACGAGGTCTGTTTCGGTCATATGGGGGATCATTCGGTCTGTTTGTCGGCAGGGCGATATATCATATCTAGGCAAGATGTGCCGCCGGGGCAAATTACAAAGCCAACGGGACGGCAATGGCCGCCCGTTTAGCTCTGTTCCTGCACATCCGCTTTGTGCTTGCGGGGCTACTGCTTCAGCACATCCGCCCATTCCGGGTGACGGCGGAACTGGGCGTTGGCGAACGGGCAGAGCGGGATGATCTTCTTGCCTGCCGCCCGCGCGTCCTCGACGGCGCGGGTGACGAGCCGAAGCCCGGCGCCCTGGCCGCGAAAGGCGTCCGGCACTTCGGTGTGATCGATGATCAGCTGGTGCTCGCCGATCTTGGTGAAGGTCATCTCCGCCTCGGCGCCGCCTGCACCGCGCAGGACGTAGCGACCCTTGGAGCCGCGATCTTCAAGTTCGATCTCTGGCAATTGATCGGGCATCTCTACACTCCTTGGGCGATGGTGGCGAAAAGCCGCCGCGCCGCTTCGATTTCGTTTGGCCGCACCTCGTGCCCGCCTTCGTGCCACTCCACTGTGACATCGGCTCCGTCGGCGCGCAAATAGGCTTCGAGCCGCGCCGTCAGGTTCGGCGGGCAGATCGGATCGCGCCTGCCGGCGGTCACCAGGATGTGACGACCGGCAAGGCTGCCCTTCACCTGCGGCTCGAACGGGATCAGCGGATGCATCAGCACCGTGGCGTCGAACAGGTCAGGGGTTTCGAACACCAGCGAAGCCAGGACGTTGGCGCCATTGGAATAGCCGAGGCCGAGCACGGCCGATGGCTTCGCCGCCTCGACATGGGCCTGGATGAAGCCCGCCATCTTGGCCGTGGCCCGCGCCAGGTCGTCCATGTCATAGACGCCCTCGCCGGTGCGGCGGAAGAAGCGCGCGGCACCTTGCTCCGACACATCGCCCCGCGGCGAGACAATGGTGGCCTGGGGCGCGAGATCGCGCCCCAGCGAGACAAGCTGGCTCTCGTCGCCGCCAGTGCCATGGAAAACGAAAAGCAGCGGACCACCCGGCGAACCAGGCAGCACCCTATGGGCGTAAGCGTCCTTGCTCATCGTCTCAGCCCTCCAGCTTCTGCAGATGCTGTTCGAGATATGGCCGCAGATGCTGATGCTGCGTCGGCAGCTTCAGCGCCTCGCCGAGATGGGCGGTGTCCTCGTCCTTGTCGAAACCCGGCTCATTGGTGGCGACTTCGAACAGCACGCCGCCCGGCGTGCGGAAATAGATCGCCCAGAAATAATCGCGGTCGATCACCGGCGTCACCCCATAACCCGTATCCATCAGCGCCTTGCGCACTTCGAGCTGCTTGGCGCGATTCTCGACGGCGAAGGCGACATGATGAACGGAGCCGGCGCCGAGATCGGCGAAGGGTGCGGTCGGCAGCGTTTCGATATCGACGAAATCGGCGCCATTGCCGTTCTTGACGGCGAGCCGCCTGACATTGCCTGACTTGTCGACCTCCTCGTAACCCATGAACTTCAACAGCTCCTCGGTGGCGCCGCCATCCTTCAGTCTCAGCGAAACCGAGTGAAAGCCGCGGATCGCCTCGTCCGCGGCAATACCGCCCTTCACCCAGGGCGCTCTGCCGTCGGCCTTGTCCTCGACCAGTGCAAAGCCATCGCCGTCCGGGCCGGCAAATGCGAGCCGCTTCTCGCCAAAGCTTTCCTCGCGGGCGACATTGGTTACGCCTTCGTCGGTGAAGCGTTTTTCCCAAGAGGCGAGCGCGCCTTCCGGCACGGAATAGACCGTGGTGCCGACTTCGCCGACACCAGGACGGCCCTTGCCGATGTTGGGAAACGGGAAATAGGTCATCACCGAACCGGGTGTGCCGGCCTCGTCGCCATAATAGAGATGGTAGACGTCGGGCGCGTCGAAATTGACCGTCTTCTTGACCCGGCGCAGGCCGAGCTTGTGGGTGAAGAAATCATTGTTCTGCCGTGCATCCCTGGCCATCGAGGTGACGTGATGCAGGCCCTTGATCTGGTCGAGCATGGTCTCTGCTCCTTCCCTTGGTGCTTGTGCGGCCCTCGCCGCTCTCCTGGCCAATATGAGGATACGAGCGAGTATGGCAAAGGCTGCAAACACAGGATGGACTGTGCCTTAAAAGTGAACAATCCCAAGATCCTTGTTCACCGTTTAGCAAACAGCCCTGGTCTTGCGCGTTGGATGGAATCGGTTCCATGTGCGCATTCGACGTGCTGGAGAGGGGTAAGCGCAAGTGACTGGAAAAGGCAGGCGGCCAAATGTCCTTCTCATCACTTGCGACCAGTGGCGCGGCGATTGCCTGTCGGCTGTCGGCCATCCCCAGGTGAAGACGCCGAATGCCGATGCGCTGGCCGCCGACGGCGTGCTGTTCAAGCGCCATTATGGCGGCGCGGCGCCTTGCTCACCGGCCCGTGCCTGCCTCTACACCGGCCTCTATCAGATGAACAATCGTGTCTGCCGCAACGGCACGCCGCTCGACGCCCGCCATGGCAATATTGCGCTCGCCGCGCGCAGCGTCGGTTACGATCCGACCTTGTTCGGCTATACCGATGTGTCGCTCGATCCGCGCCAGCTTGCACCGGCCGATCCGCGGTTGCACAGCTATGAGGGTGTTCTGCCCGGCTTCACGGCGCGCCAATTGCTGCCCGAACATCAGAAGCAGTGGCTGTCTTGGCTGAAGCAGCAAGGCATCGATGCCGGCGCTGGAAGTCCTGACATTCATCGTCCGGTGGGCGAGGTCGACGGTGCGGTGACCGAAGCGCCACCCGTCTACTCCAGGGACCAGACGCCGACGGCCTTCCTTGCCGGCGAGTTCATCCGCTGGCTGGGCGAGCAGGACGAGGCCACGCCGTGGTTTGCGCATCTCTCCTTTATCAGCCCGCATCCGCCCTTCATCGTACCGGAACCGTACAACACTCAATACGATCCCGCGGACGGCCCCGCTTTTCACCGCGCGGAAAGTTGGCGCGCCGAATCTCAGGGCCACCCCTACGTCGCCTATGATCTCGATCGCCAAAAACGAGCGAAGTTCCGCCCCGGCGCCACGGGCAAGGTGCACGACTGGAGCGAGGATGATTTCCGCCGCATCCGAGCGATCTATTACGGCATGATCTCGGAGGTGGACGCGCAGCTCGGCCGCCTGTGGCAAGCGCTGAAGACCGAAGCCGCGTGGGACAACACCATCATCGTGCTCACCTCCGACCATGCTGAAATGATGGGCGACCACTTCATGCTGGGCAAGGGCGGCTATTTCGACGGCAGCTACCATATCCCGCTGATCATCCGCGATCCACGCCACCGCAAGGCTGCCGGCGGCGCTGTCGATCGCTTCACCGAAGCGGTAGACATTTTGCCTACGCTCATCGACCTGCTCGGCGTGGCTCCCGAACCGCACCTTGACGGATGCTCGCTGAAACCCTTCCTGAGCGGTGGAACGCCCGCCATTTGGCGCGACGCCGCGCACTGGGAGTTCGACTTTCGCTCGATCGCCGGCGGTGAAGCCGAACGGCACTTCGGCATCACCTCGCGCCAGTGCAACCTCGCTGTCATCCGCACGAAGAAATTCAAATACGTGCATTTTGGCGGCGGCCTGCCGCCGCTGCTTTTCGATATGGAGGAAGACCCCGGCGAATTGAAGAACCTCGCCGGCAGCCCGGTACATCGGTCGACCCGGCTGGAATTCGCCGAAAGGCTGCTCGCCTGGCGGGCCGAACACCTCGACCAGTCGCTTGCCCTCTTGGAACTGACGGAAAACGGAGTGGCTGGATATTCCAGGTCGCAAACAGGGCGGTAGGGATTACCCTACCGCCCTGTATCCTTGCCTATCGGAGTATCCTTCCCTATCGAAGTATCCTTGCCTACCGAACGATCAGACGCTGCTCGTCGCGCTTCTGGGCGTAGGAGCCTTTATCGTAAGCCGCTTGCTTCTCGAGCTGCTCCTTGGTGAAGGTCGTATAAAGGTACTTCTTGCCGTCCTTGTCGGTCATGAACTTCAAATTATCCATGCCGACCGCGACCTCCTTCTCGCCAATGCCGAGGAAGCCGCCGACATCGACGATCACGGCGTCGGGTTTCTTGTCGGGGGTCAGCACCACATCGCCGATCTCACCGACCTTGGCGTCATTGGCGCCATAGACCGTCGTGCCCTTCAGGTCGTCGCCCCTGATCTCTCCAACCGGCATCTCGGTAAGCTTGGACTTGTCGATGGCCGCGGTCTGTGTCTGGTCAGGAGCCGTGGCGTCAGCCGGCGCAGCCGCGGTCTTGTCCGCCGGAGCGGCGGCGGGAGCTGTCGCGGCGGGCGCGGTTGGCGCCGGTTCATTGGATGCCGTCGTTGCCGGTGCCGGATCATAGGCCTTGCGGTTGAAATCCGGCTGCGCCTGCAGCTCTTCCTTGGTGGTCTGCGCCACCAGCCAGCGGTCGCCGTTCTTCTGTGCCCACTGCGCCTTGGCGAAATCATAAGCCACGTTCTTTTCGCCCATGCCCAGGAACCCGCCGACGCCGATAATCAGCGACTGCGCCTTGCCTTCCTTGGTCAGCACGATGTCGTTCACATCGCCGATCTTCTGGGCGTCATCGCCGGTGCCGTTGTAGACATTTTCACCGATGATGTTTGTGGCCAGGTTGCCATCAGCCTGTTTGACCGGCTCGGCGTTCGTGGACTGCTGTGCGGTGTCGGTCGATGTGGCCGGCGCCTGTGCGGTCGTCGCTGGGGCCGGGGCCGGCGCGTAAGCCTTACTGTCGAACTCCGGATGCGCCTTCAGTTCGTCCTTGGTGGTCTGCGCCACCAGCCAGCGATCGCCGTTCTTCTCGGCCCATTGCAGCTTGTCGTAGTCGAAGGCGACATTCTTGGTTCCCACGCCAAGGAAACCGCCGACGCCGATGACGACGGATTTCGCCATGCCGTCCTTGTCGAAGACCACGTCAGTGACCTTGCCGATATTCTCGGCATTGTCGCCAGTGCCATTGTAGACGGTTTCGCCGATGATGTTGGTGACGATGCTGCCTTCAGCGCGCGGCACCGGCGCCGTCGCGGCCGGCTCCTGGGCGGCGGGCTGGTTCGCTGGGGCTGGGGTTGCAGCGCTCTGCGCGAAGGCGCCGGTTGCAACCATTGTCGCAAGGGCGGTCGTCGCTAAAAGGGTGCGGATCATGATGGTCTCTCCTCGTGCCTGATTTCGTACATGCCGCGCCCGGTTGAACCCCTCGCTGGGGATCGGACGCGACATCTCTGCAGGTTCACAACGTCGTGACCATGCCGTTGTTCCGACAAAAACCGCGATGGCCGAAGCCAAAACCCAAGAAGCGGATCTGACTGCCCATTGCCGAAAACCTGGGTCTGGCCGGAGTTTCCGCCCTGCCGGAACTATTCCTGGTTTGACGCGTTTCAGCCGCTGGCTGGGGTACCCCGGTCGGGTTTGAGGTGATCAGCGGAGCGGGGCATGAAATTCGCGGCGGTGCTGAACCGGGACGGCGGCACCTTGCGCACCACCGATCTCGCCGCCTTTTCGGACCGGATGCGTCAGACGCTGGAATCGGCGGGCCACTCTCTCAGCATCGACATCGTTGCCGGCAAGGACGTCGTGGACACTCTCGACAGCGCTGCGTCGCGCCACACCGTCGACGTCGTGCTCGCCGGAGGCGGTGACGGCACCATCTCGGCCGCGGCCGCCAGGCTGATGGGCAGGAAAAAGGCGCTCGCCATATTGCCGGCCGGCACCATGAACCTGTTCGCGCGCGGCCTTGGTATTCCGCAGTCGCTCGATGCGGCGCTGAAATCCTTTGCCGACGGCGAAATCATCGCGGTCGACATGGCAACGGCCAATGGCCAGCCTTTCGTTCATCAGTTCTCGATCGGCATGCATGCCAAGATGGTGCAACTGCGCCAGGGCATGGAATTCGGCTCACGCCTGGGCAAGATCGGCGCTTCAGCCAAGGCAGCCTGGGCAACGATCAAGAACCCGCCGGCAATGAAGGTCACGCTCGGCATCGGTGAAGCGGAGATGACTGCCCGCATATCCGGCCTCGGCGTGACCAACAATCTCTTCGGCGAAGGTCACCTGCCCTATGCCGACAATCCGGCCGGTGGCGTGCTCGGCATTTACGTCACGGTAGCGCAGCAGCGCGCCGAACTGGTCAAGTTTTTGTTCAACGTGGCGCGCGGCAAGTGGCGTGACAACGAACATGTCGAAATCCACCAGGCCGACAGGGTGACCCTCAAAATCCATTCCGGCGGCAGGAAATTCCGCGCCGTCATGGACGGCGAACTGGTCAGGCTCGATCGTGAGACGACGATCGAAATCAAACCTGGAGCGCTCAATGTGCTGGTGCCGGCCAGCGTCGCCCAGGTGAAGGCCGCCTGATGCTGTGTGAAGTCATCAAGGGACTGACTTCAGCCGGAGGGCGCCGGACTGGTGCTCGGCGGCGTGGGGACATGTTGCTCGTCGCTGTTCGGCGCCTTGATCAACACGCCGTAGATCTCGGCGACGCCCCAGGCGACGAGCACCAGGAGCAGTCCGGCGATCAGGATTCGGAACCCATGCCAGCCCCACCGCCCCTGACGCGCTTTGTTTTCGGGAATGTTCCTGGCCATGGCGGGTCCTCGTCTGGTTTCGCGTCGGCTGACGCGATCGGCAAATCACGCTCGGGTAACGGTCCCTCGCAAGGATGGTTCCGGCTGCAGGGCTGTCCCGGGCCGGCGACGGTGAGGACATCAAGGCAAGCCACGGGAACTTGGTTTGAATAGCAGGGTGGAAACAGCAGCCGGTCTGCCGGCCGAGGTTGCGCGCGCCGTGCAGGACGAGCACCGGCTGGCCGTGTTGCACTGGCTTGAGATGCTTGATACGGCGCCCGACCCGGATTTCGACCGCATCGGCGGCTTTGCCGCCGCCGTGATGCGCGCGCCGATCGCGCTGGTCACACTTGTCGACCTCGATCGGCAATGGTTCAAATCCTGTTCTGGCATGGAAGAAACACAGATTACGACAGCCATCTCCTTCTGTGCGCACGCCATCGCCGCTGGCGATGAGCCGATGGTGGTGACGGATGCAGCAGCCGACCAGCGTTTCCATGCCAATCCGCTGGTGACCGGCAAGCATCATGTGCGCTTCTATGCCGGCGTCCCGATCATTGTCGCGGGAGCGCGGATCGGAACCCTGTGCGTCATGCACCGCAAGCCGGGTGCCCACCCGTCCCGCTCCAGGCTCGACCAGTTGAAAACGCTCGCCGGCCTCGCCGGCAGCCTGTTCACCCTGAAGCACGCGACCCGCACCGGCGCTGTCGCCGAAGCCGCGCTCGCGCGCGAGGAAAAGCGGCGCGCCGTCGCCCTCGATGCTGCTTCGCTGGCAAGTTGGGCCTGGGACGTCCGCACCGACGTCATCGACTGCGACGTCCGATTGCCGGAATTGTTCAACCTGCCGCGCTCGACAAGGTTGCGGGCCCGCGATGTTCTGACAGCCATCGATCCACGCGACGTCCACCAGACCGAAACCAGCTTTCGTGATGCCTTGACCGGCAGTGACGACTATTTTGGCGAATACCGGGTGAATGGCTTCCATCCACCGCGATGGGTGGCCACGCGCGGCCGTGTCATCGAGCGCGATGACGAAGGCAAGCCGACGCTGATTTTCGGCGTCAACTACGACATTTCGGAACGCAAGCTCGGTGACGAACGGCAACGGCTCCTGCTGCGTGAACTCAACCACCGGGTCAAGAACACGCTGGCGACGGTCCAGGCGCTGGCGACGCAGACCGTGCGCCATGCCCGCCAGCCGAGCGAATTCCTCAAAGCCTTCAGCGCCCGGCTTCAAGCCCTGGGTATCGCCCATGGCCTGCTGTCCGACCGCGAGTGGCGCGGTATCGGCATCCGCGAACTCGTCCAGATCGAGATCAGGCCTTTCGACAACGCCGCCCAGCCGCGGCTGGCAATCTCGGGCGCCGATCTGCTGCTGTCGCCCGATCAGGCCGTCGGCCTCGGGCTGATCTTGCACGAACTGGCCAGCAACGCGCTGCAGTATGGGTCACTGTCGGTTGCATCAGGCAAGGTTGATCTCGACTGGAAAGCCCAAGGCAAGAATGGTGACAGGCGCCTGGTGTTCACCTGGCGCGAAAGCGGCGGTCCTGAAGTCGCGCCGCCCGAGCGGCAAGGCTTCGGCTCGATCCTCATCCGGCGCAGCCTGGCCAAGGTCATTTCGAGCGAAGTAACCCATGAATTCCGGCGCGATGGGGTCTTCGCCGAAATATCGATGCCGCTGGAAGATCTGTCGAGATGACGTGAGCATGGCCGCCGGCGCGACTACCCCTCGCCGGCATCCGGGTGGTGGTCGGTGTCGGACTTCACATTCTCGCGGTAGATGGCATAGGCCGCGAGTGCCACGGCCGGACCAAGAATAACCCCGAGCCCACCTTTTCCCTTGAGCCCACCTTTGAGCCCACCTTTGAGCAATGCCGGAAGCACAGCGAGCGCGGCCGTAATGCCGATCGCTTTCATGTCGGTCTTGCGCCGCCTAGCCTCGCGGCGCATCCGCGTGCCCGACATCAGCCGATGGGTCAAAAGAACAAGGCCTGCGATGACCAGAAAGCCGACACCGAAACCAATCGCCGCCGCCAGCGATCCATAGCGGGCCGATGCCCAGATATAGGCCGCGCCGACTAGGAAGCCGATACCGCAAAACACCGCCAGCGCGGCAAGCATATAGACGATGGCCGCCGTCCGTGCTCGACGTATGGCGGCCACGGTTTCGCCCGAGGCGAAACCCGAGAGCAACGATGCCAGCAGTCCCATCTCGGCGGAACTAGCGACGCGTGAGCAGCGCGAACAGGAAGCCGACGCCCGCGGCGATAGCCAGCGACGTCACCGGCTTTTCGCGTACGCTTGCCACCATCTGCGCCTCGATATCCCTGGCATTACCGCGCAAGCTGTCGAAGGCGGCCTCCCCTTGGGCGCGCAACTGTTCGACGCCTTCGGCCGCCGCGCGCCGCGCCGTGCCGTAGCCGTGTTCACCGGTCTTGGCCAATTGCTTGGTGAGCTTGTCGATATCGGCCTTCAACTGCCTGATGTCGGCTTCCAGATCCGGATTCGTCCGCGCTTCGTTGGCTGTCTTCCCTGCGACGGTGGCCATTGCTTAACTCCTTGTGATTGCTCGATTTCAAACGCGCCTTGCGTCTCAAGGTTCCGATGTCGGGACAAACTACCCGAAAACCCGGTCACGCGCACCCGATCCGCCCCGGCAAGGTGTCGGTCAGATCAGCGGCCGGCGGCCCTCGGACAGCCCCTCCCAGCCGGCGAGCTGTTTCAGACCTTCAATGTCGACGACACCGCAACCGCCGTCGCGCCAGACGATCAGCTGACGGTCCATCAGCTTGCGGATTGTCTTGTTGGTGTGAACCAACGACAAGCCAAGCGTATCGGCGATGTGCTGCTGCGTGATCGGTATCTGGATGGACTGCGTGCCGTTCAGGCCCACGACCTTGGCGCGGCTGGCGATGAAGGCGACAAGATAGGCGGCGCGTTCGATTGCGCTGCGGCGGCCGACACTGAGCAGGTTCTCGTCCAGCATCCGCTCTTCACGCGAAGCGATCCAGGTGATGTCGTAGGCGAGGCCCGGATGGTTGCGGTAGATCTCGAGCAGATTGTCGCGTTCGAACACGCAAAGCAGCATTGGCGACAGCGCCTCGACGGAATGCTGCATTTCCCCCATGACGCTGCCTTGCAGACCGATGAGATCGCCGGGCATGAGGTAATTGAGGATCTGCCGGCGGCCGTCCTGCAGCAGCTTGTAGCGGAACGCCCAGCCGGACAGCACAGTGTAGAGATGCGCGCTGTGGCTTCCTTCCACGAGAACCGTGGCACCCTTGTCGACCGCGAGTTCTCCCTTCTTGAACTTGCTGATGAAGGCCAGCTCCGGCTTCTGGAACTCCCGGAACACCGGCAGGGACCGCAACGGGCATTGCTCGCAGGGGTATTGACGGCTTGAGGAAGAGCGCCCGGTCTGGCTCGGCATTTCGACCCCCTTGCGAATGCCTGCCGTGAGCAGGTCTGTTTTTGCGTGTTGCCGAGATCGGCCTGTCGGCGGATGTCTTTTTTAAATGACAACACACCAAATTGCGATCATGACTCCCGGCGTTTCAAGGAGCAATTGCCTGTGCCCCAATTACTTGATGGATTGCGCATTCTTGTCCTGGAGGATGAGTTCCTCATCGCCATGGATGTCGAGCAACTCTGCCGTGACCACGGTGCAGGCGAGGTGGTGGTTGCCCGCGATTTGGCCGAGGTCGATGGCCGGAAGGTCGCGAAGGATTTCGACGCGGCCATTGTCGACCTGATGCTGGGTGGCGCCTCGACGCTCGAATTTGCCGCGGGCCTTCGTGAGACCGGCGTCCCGTTCGTGTTTGCGTCTGGTTATTCGGATGCGGATGAGATCAAGGCGTCTTTCCCGGGGGTGAGGCTGGTCACCAAGCCCTATTCGGGCGAAGACCTCGTCGAGGCCGTGGCGCTGGCCTATGGTCGCGGCTCCCCTGGCTGAGACTGACGCGACAACGTCCGAATCGCCGTTATGCGGCCCCGCATTTCAATGCGCGGCCGTTCCCGTGACCTGAGCCGAAATCGCGTCGGGGCCATACTCGTCCTCACCTGAGATTTTCAGGATTTCCTGCAGGCGCGTGCGGGCCCTGCTGACGCGGCTTTTGATCGTACCGACCGCGCAACCGCAGATTTCGGCGGCCTCCTCGTAGGAGAAGCCCGATGCACCGATCAGGATGATGGCTTCGCGCTGGTCCTCCGGCAATTGCTCGAGTGCCCCGCGAAAATCCTTGAGGTCGAGCTGGCCGTGCTGGGCCGGGTGCACTGCAAGCCGGGCCGTCATGATGCCGTCGCTGTCCTGCACCTCGCGACCGCGCTTGCGCATTTGCGAATAGAATTCATTGCGCAGTATCGTGAAAAGCCATGCCTTGAGGTTGGTGCCGGGCTGGAAGCTTTCATGCTTGTCCCAGGCCTTGACCAACGTTTCCTGAACGAGGTCATCGGCCTTGTCGGCATTCTGCGTCAGCGACACGGCAAAGGCCCGCAAGCTCGGGATCGCCCCAAGCAGATCGGTCTTGAAGCCTTGGGAGACCGCTGCCATGTCCCTAGTCCTTCTTCTGTGCGGGTTCGGCCTGTTCCAGTTGGCTGAGCAACTGGGCGAAGCGATCCGGCACATTGTCGGAGACCAGCTCGTCGTAATATTGTTTGAGTTTGCGTCCGATTTCGGAATTCGGCCCTAACGGATCGCCGTCGCCATTCCGGCGCCTGCCCGTGACGCCAGCCAGAATATCTTTGGTCATGTCCTTCATTTCGCCCTTTATTTCCCAGAACTCAAGCCGCTCACAACACAACACAAGGCAAGCGGCACCCTCGTCTGGTTGCCCATCCCGGCACTAAAACGCCATTGCCGGTGATTCGTTCCATATCGGCGGAACTTTTTCAGAAAAGCGGCGTTGTTTCCCACGGGGCTTGCAATCGGCATAGCCTGGAATCCGTTCAACGCGTCATCTGAGGGAGACGTCTATTATGAGCTTGTCCGCCACCATCGCTCCGCATCTGCCGTTCCTGCGGCGCTTTTCGCGTGCCGTCTCGGGATCGCAGGAGAGCGGCGACGCGCTGGTCGCCGCGATGCTTGAGGCGATCATTGCCGATGTCGACATCTTCCCCGAGGCGTCGAGTGACCGGATCGCACTATACAAGGTTTTCGCCAAGCTCTTCACATCGGTTGCCATCCGCGTTCCGCAAGAGCAGACACAGGCGGGCTGGGAACAGCGCGCGGCCGCCAATCTCAATGCGATCGCGCCGCTTCCCCGCCAGGCCTTCCTGCTGGTTGCCGTCGAAGGTTTCAGCGAGGACGAGGCGGCCGAGATCCTCGATGTCGGCGACCAGCAGTTCTCCGAGCTGCTTGCCCAGGCAAGCAACGAGATTTCCCGTCAGGTGGCGACCGACGTGCTGATCATCGAGGATGAGCCGCTCATTGCCATGGATATAGAGGAGATGGTCGAGAGCCTCGGCCATCGGGTGGTGGGCACGGCGCGCACCCATGCCGAAGCGGTGACGATGTTCGGCAAGACCCGACCGAAGATGGTGCTGGCCGACATCCAGCTCGCCGACGGCAGCTCGGGCATCGAGGCGGTGAACGAAATCCTCTCGTCGACATCGGTGCCGGTAATCTTCATCACCGCTTTTCCCGAGCGTCTGCTGACCGGAGAGCGTCCGGAGCCTGCCTTCCTCGTGACCAAGCCGTTCAATCCCGACATGGTGAAGGCGCTGATCAGCCAGGCGCTCTTCTTCGATCGGCAGGCCAAGGCCGCTGCATAAATCGCGGCCTCCGCGAGCCGGACAAGGACATAAAGGCCACTGGGTGCGATGCATTCGGTGGCCTTCTTGACAAGCCGGATCGGCCGCCAGCGAATTTCCAGCCCGCGCTGCCTGGAACGGTTTGCAAGCATCGGCTTTTTCGGCGAATGGTGGAACAAACCGCATTTACCCACGTTTTCACCGTATCATTGGAAGGAGATGAACCATGCTTTACTGGGCGCTCGTATTTCTCGTCGTGGCGATTATTGCCGGCGCGCTTGGTTTCGGCGGCATCGCCGGCACATCCGCCGGTATCGCGCAGATATTGTTCTTCATCTTCCTCGCATTCCTGGTCATTTCGCTTTTGGCCGGCCTTTTCAGACGGGCGTGAGCCTGGCGACTGAATAGAGGAACACTGGAAGCCGCACCCCTCAAACGGTTTCCAGCCACCGCCGGGCGGTGTCCTTTACTGGACGCCGTCCGGCGGACCGCTTTAGGAAGGGTGGTTATCCCGATTCATTTGGAACCGATGTGGCAGGTGAGCGGTTCAGTCTGAGTTGGGGTGGACAGGTTGACCGATGCGCTCTAGGACTTCAGATAGAGAGGAAGGCGCACGGGGCGATGAAGTGATCGCCTTGCATCCCGCGGAGAGCGGCATGCAGCTTGGCCGGGCTCTTCTCCACGCGCTCCACAATGCCGGCATTTCCGTCCTCTATCAGGATCGCGAGATGAAGACCGTATGGGCCCGCAACATGCGCGCCCCGTGGGCCTCCGACGATGTCGATGGCAACGGCATTTTGCCGACGGCGCAGACCGACCGCATCGGCGCCGCCAAGCGCGATGTGATCGCGACCGGCAATCCCCAGCGCCTTGAAATCAGTGTCCCGGTCGAGAATGGCGTTCGCTGGTTTCAGATTTGGGTCGATGCCGACCGAGGCGACGATGGCGATGTACAGGGCGTCGTCACCACCATGGTCGAGACGACCGAGCAAAAGCGGCGTGAACAGACGTTGACGACGCTGCTGCGGGAAGTCAGCCATCGCTCGAAGAACCTCCTGGCGATCATCCAGAGCATCGCGACCCAGACCGGTCGCTATTCCGACGGCATCGGCGATTTCCTGACGCGCTTCCGCGGCCGGCTGCAGTCGCTGGCCTCCTCCCAGGATCTGGTGACATCCTCCAATTGGCGAGGGGCAGCCCTTCATGAACTGGTGGCGGGCCAGGTCGGCCGCTATGGCGCGAACCCGTCGCACAGCCTCCGTTTTCGTGGCGCCAATCCTTACCTCAATCCCAACGCCGCACTGCATATCGGGCTGGCGATGCATGAACTTGCCGTCAACTCGTTGAGCTACGGCGCCCTGTCCCGGCCGGATGGCTTCGTCGAGGTTACCGCCCAACTCGACGCTGCTGCCACGGGGGAGGTTGCGCTGTCGCTGACATGGGCCGAAACGATAGAAGCCAATCGCGGTGGTGGCGGTCAACGGCGATTCGGCAGCGTCGCGTTGGAGCGGGTGGTGCCGGCATCCCTGAACGGAACCGCGAACCTGGATATCGGCGAGGGCCACCTCGAATATCGCCTTGTCGTGCCGCACAGCAATTTCGAGACGCAGTGAGAGCCTGGCAAACAACAATCCTTAACCGGCTGTTCACCATAAGCGCGGATGCTGTTTTTCCCAGATACCGTCGGAACCTGCCCCGCCTTCGGAGATTGTTGGCAGGCTCGAAGCACGGTACGGGAGGAATGTCTTGACGATTGCCGACATGAACAGATTGGAACAAGCCGCCCGTATTTCGATGGGCGAATTTCTGGAATCCGAACCCTCCATGGAGGCACTCCCTGAAGCAGGTAGGGGGTTGATGAAGGGGATCGTTCTTGCCGCGGCCGCGATCATGGTGCTGGCCATTTTCTGGCAGTTGACCTGACTAAATCTGCTCTCCTCTCCGTCGCGCCAATTGAAGTCGCCGGGCAGGCCAACGCCGCAGCGTGAGGAGCCGCGGTTTTCTCCGAACTATTCGCGTAACGCCGTTGGAATGACAGGAACTTTTTGACGATGCCGGCCGTTAATGCGGCCAGAGGAACATCTGTCATGGAACATATAGCCGCGTTGCTGCTGGTGATCGGTTGCTCGAACACAATGGCCGAATGTCGGGAATTGCAGGTCCCTGTCAGTGTTTTTGCGACTGCTGACGAATGCACCGCTGAGCGCCCCTTCGCGATGGGCGACGTGCAGGGGCAGGCGCAGCATGTCGTCGCCAAATGCCTCGCGGTCGATCCCGCCTTGGAGGACGACTACGATCAGATTGTCTGGAAGGTGCGGCCAGATGGTAGTCTTGACGCTTCGTTGGCCGTATCCAACGTCGTCATGGCATTGAACACGAACCGCCCAGAAAAAGACGACCTTAGCCAACAGTAAATTGCAGCAGCAAAGGCCGTCGTTTCGTGCTAAATGGCGGTTGGAGCTTACCAAAGTGTGGACACAAGTGAGGAGTGACTCTATGCGGAAAATACTTATTGCCATGGTTGCGGTGGTTGCCGTCAGCGGCTGTACCTCGACCGAGCAGGACGTCGTCGGCGGCGGCTTGATCGGCGCGGGCGTGGGTGGGTTGGTCGGCGGCGGCAAGGGTGCCCTGATCGGCGCGGCCGTCGGTGCCGGTTCCGGCCTGCTGGTTCGCAACCTGCGCAACGGCTACTGCCAGTATCGCGACCATCGCGGCCGGATCTACACGGCCCGCTGCAACTGATTCAGCGATAACAAGTCAAAATCCGGAGGCCCAGGGGCCTCCGGATTTTCGTGGCTGGGGGTCGGCCGCTAGGGCCGCTGACGGGTGGGTTTCAGCCGGCCAGTGGAATTTTGATTTCCACCTTGAGGCCATCGGCCTGAAAATCGCGTCTGATCGTGCCGCGCAGCTCGCGCGTGACATTGAGATCGATCAGCTTGGTGCCGAATCCCGTCCGCGATGGCGCCTCTACCCTCTTCTTCCCCGCCTCCCGCCAGTTCAGCGCCAGCGTCCGCTCGCGCCCCCGCCCTTCCAGCGACCAGTTCACCTTGAGAGCGCCAACGAAATTGCCGGCTTCGCCGTATTTCAGCGCGTTGGTGGCGAGTTCATGAAAGGTCAGCCCAAGCGCCTGCGTCGTTGTTTCATCGAGCAGCACCTCCGGGCCTGACAGGAGCCCGTCCGGCAATTCCTTGCCGAACACCTGGCCAAGCTCGATGCGCAGCAGATCGGCAAGGTCGGCTTTCTGCCAGCGCGAGCGCGTCAACATATCCTGCGAGGCGGCCATCGCCTGCAGCCTGGCCGAGAAGGAAGCGGAAAACTCATTGACGTCGGTTGCCCGCGAAGCCGTCTGCCGCGCGATCGCCAGCACCCTGGTGATGGAGTTCTTGATGCGATGCTTCATCTCCTGCAGCATCAGGTCCTTTTCGAGCAGGCTTTTTTCCGTCGTCTCGTGCAAGGCCGACACCGCGTCATAGGCTCGCTCCTGATAGCGCGCCACCAGCGCGATGGCGCCTGCCAGGAGCAGGCCGAACAGCCCCAGCATCACGGGGATGGCGCGCGAAGAGGGTTGCGAGAAGGCGCTGGTTGGCCTGAACAATACCGTCCAAGGGCGTCCCGCCACGGTCATCTTGCGGGTGACCAGCAGCCGGTCTCCCAGGGATGAGGCCGGTGGCGTCTCCGAGCGGAACAACAGGTTGTCGCCGTTCACCGCTCCATCATAGATCTCGGTGTTGACCGGCAGCAGCGGCGCACGGCTGAGCGCGATCTGGAACAGGTCCCGGGCCCGAAAGGCCGCATAGAGAAAGCCGGCGGTCGAGGACCGCGATGCGTTGATGACCTCCGGTGCGGTTTCCACATTGAGCCGCACATAGACCAGGAAGCCCGTGAAAGTCTGCGCCACGCCCGTGCCCTGGCCGAGTTGCACCAGCCCGCTCGCATGCTGCTGGTCATCGGCCATGGCTTTTTCGATCGCCGCACGCCGCACCGGCTCGCTGAACATGTCATAGCCGATGATGGTCTGGTTGGACGGATCGAGCGGCTCGAAAAGCGCGATCGGCGTGCGCCAGGCCTGCGTCGTATCCGGATAGACCGGATGACTGGCGCCGAAATCGTGGAGGGTGTCGCGTTCCACCGCTGCCTCGTCGCCCGTCCTGACCAGCCGCAGGAAGCCGATGCCTCGCAGGCCGGCGAAATTGTTGTCGACATCCAGCGCCTTGAAGAATGCCTTGAACTCGTTCTGGGAAATATCGCCGTTGCGTGCGTCGAACAGGGCCTGTGTCGAGCGCAGCAGCGACAGGTGCAGGTCGATGCGGCTCTCGATCCGGTTGAGGGCGTCATCGGCCGCCCCTTCGAACTTGATGCGGGCGGCTTCCTGCGTCGCGAAATAAGCGAACCCCGCCATGGTCATGCTGATCAGTGCAACGGCAATGAACGCGACGATTGGAAAAAGCTTCTTCAACGGATGATGCGGTCCATGAGCAAAACAGGACCTTTTATGGGCAAGTCGCCGGGCCAACACAATGGTCAGGCCACACCATCGTGATCACTGGCATATCACGTGACCGGCAACGGGGCGTGCCCGAAGCGGCCTGACCGGCCTCAGGCGGCGATCTTCAGCGCGCCCGGCCCCGGTATGGCACCTGGAGGACATTTGCCCAGGATGATCATCCCAAGCACCTCGTCCTGCGTGACGTCAGTCGTGCGGGCGGTACCGACCACCTGGCCATTCTTCATCACGCAGACACGGTCGGCCAGCTCGAACACGTCGTGGATGTCGTGGCTGATCAGGAAGATGCCGATGCCATCGGATTTGAGCTGCCTGACCAACTCGCCGACCTGGGCGGTTTCCTGGGGCCCAAGTGCCGCCGTCGGCTCGTCCATGATCAGGATGCGGGCATTGAACAGGATCGCGCGGGCGATCGCCACCGATTGCCGCTGACCGCCTGACAGCTTGATCACCGGCTCCTTGAAGCGCTGGAAGCGGGGATTGAGCCGCCCCATCACCTTGCGCGCCTCGGCCTCCATGGCGACGTCGTCGAGCGTGCCCCAGGCGGTCATCAGTTCGCGGCCGAGGAACAGGTTGGCGGCGGCATCGACATTGTCGGCCAGCGCCAGCGTCTGGTAGATCGTCTCGATACCGTATTTCTTGGCGTCGCGCGGGTTGGAAATCGCTGCCTCCTCGCCATTGACGAAGATCTGGCCCGCATCGCGTTTGTAGGCGCCGGACAGGATCTTGATCAGCGTCGACTTGCCGGCGCCGTTGTGGCCGAGCAGTGCCACGACCTCGCCGGGGAAAAGATCGATCGAGGCGTCGTCGACGGCGCGGATGCCGCCGAAGGCGATCGAGATGTTGCGCATGTCGACCAGCGGCGTGCCAGTGGGCGCAGTTGTGAGGGCCCTTACGGGAGCGGTTTTGTCAGCCATGGTCGTATCCCTAAACCCGCTTGCGATAGACGGTGTCGAGCCAGACGGCGATGACCAGCACGGCGCCGACGACGATGCTCTGCAACGGCGAATCGACACCGAGCAGCACCATGCCCGACTGCAGCGACTGCATCAGCAATGCACCGAGCATGGCGCCGATGATGGTTCCCGAGCCGCCGGCAAGCGAGGTGCCGCCGATGACGGCCGCGGCAATGACCAGCAGCTCATCCAATGTTCCCAGCACATTGGTGGACGAGTTCTGCCGGGCCGACGAAATGGCGGCGGCGATCGTGGCCAGCACGCCCATGATCATGAACACCTTCATGGTGATCCAGCGCGTGTTGATGCCGGCGAGATTGGCCGCTTCCGGATTGCCGCCGATAGCAAAGACATAACGGCCGAAACGGGTGCGGTTGGTGATGAAGGTCATGACCAGACCGACGGCGACCGCCATCAGCACCGGTATGGCGATGCCGTGGGCGATGAACAGCCCGCCCTCCGGCACGGTGATGTTGTTGGCGGCCGCGTACCGGTTCACGATCCCGATCGGCCATGGATAGGAGTTGGCTAGCCAGACCGCGCCCATGATGACGGCGCAGGTGACGACGCCGAGCAGCGTCTCGGCCCAGATCGGCCGCAGGGGGAAGCGGAAGCGCTTGCGCTGGACCCGCCCGTTGAACAGCGCGAACACGACGGCCAGGCAGGCGACGATGCCGACGACCCAGCTCCAGGTGGCGCCGATCGATCCGGCCGGTCCGCCGCCCATAAGCTGGAACGTGGCGTCGAGCGGTGCCACCGTCTGGCCTGACGTGACCCACCAGGCGGCGCCGCGCCAGACCAGCAGGCCACCCAGCGTGACGATGAAGGCCGGCACTTCGAGATAGGCGATGACGAAGCCCTGGAAGGCGCCGATCAAAAGCCCGAGCGCCAGACCGATCACCAGTGCCAGGACCCAGATCCATGGGTTGCCGAGTTCAAGTCCTACGAACCGAACCAGGAAATGTACCTGCGCAAAGCCCATGACCATGCCGATCAAGCCCTCGGCGGAACCGACGGACAGGTCGATGTTGCGCATGACGATGACCAGCACCATGCCGCAGGCCATGATGGCGACCGCGGACGTCTGCACCGACAGGTTCCACAGATTGCGTGGCGTGAGGAACGTGCGGCTGTCGAAATCGAGCGGATTGACACCAAGACGCAGGCTCGAAATCACATGCAGCGCGACCCAGATCAGCAGCAGCGCGCCGATCATGCCGAGCATGCGGGTATCGATCTCGGTCGCCTTCAGGAAACGCGCGACCGCGCCGAGTTCCGACGCACGCGCCGTATCGGCCTGCGAGGTTGAGGTCGTGTCGGTCATGATGTCCTCCCAGCGGCTTGCCGTCTGACGCGGAGCCGGACCAGAGCCCAGAAGTTAGCCGCCAGCGGCGGAAACACAAATCTTGTCGGGAAAACGCCGCGGCTTGGAAGCAATTCCAGGAAAAGTGCGTAAGGGTTTTTGTCCGGAATTGCGAAGACAAGGAAATTGGAACGGCCAGTGTTCAGAACACTGACCGTTCCACGCCGCGGCGTTTCCGATTTTTCAGGCGATCAAGCTCAGTTGCAGGCCGCGACGCTGCCCGCGGCAACGCCCGTGCAGACTTCGTCCTTCTTGATCCAGCCGGCGTCGATGACGAGGTTGAGATTGTCCTTGGTGATGGCCACCGGGGTCAAGAACAGCGACTTTACGGTGTTGCCGCCAGGCGTCGTGAAGTCCTTCACGCCGGCGATGTCGGTCATCTTCTTGCCGTCGGCGAGTTGCGAGGCGATCTCGGCGGCGTTCTTGCCGAGTTCGCGCGCGTCCTTCCACACGGATACGGTCTGGGTGCCGAGCGCGATGCGGTTGAGCGCGGCGTGGTCGCCGTCCTGGCCGGAGACCGGCACGGTGCCGGCGAGCCCCTGCGCCGTCAGCGCCGCGACGACGCCGCCGGCGGTGCCGTCATTGGCGGCGACCACGGCGTCGACCTTATTGTCGTTGGCGGTGAGGAACTGTTCCATGTTCTTCTGGGCGTTGGCGGGCAGCCAGCCGTCTGTATAGGCTTCGCCGACATTCTTGATCTTGCCGCTGTCTATGGCCGCTTTCAGCACTTCCATCGAGCCCGAGAACAGGAAGTCGGCATTCGGATCGGCGCCCGAGCCCTTGATGAAGACGTAATTGCCCTCAGGCTTCACCTTGAACACTTCGCGGGCCTGCATGCGGCCGACTTCCTTGTTGTCGAAGGTCAGGTAGAAGACGTCCTTGTTCTCGATCAGCCGGTCATAGCCGACGACCGGAATGCCCTCGTCGAGCGCCTTCTGTACCGCCGGGCCGATGGCCGACGCGTCCTGCGCCAGGATGATCAGCGAATTGGCACCCTGCGAAATCAGGCTCTCGACATCGGTCAGCTGCTTGCCGGGATTGGACTGCGCATCGGCGGAAATGTACTTGTCGCCCGCGGCCTCGATCGCCTTCTTCATGGCCGCCTCGTCGGTCTTCCAGCGCTCCTCCTGGAAGTTGGACCACGACACGCCGATGACCTTGCCCTTCGCCTGCGCGACCGACGCCAGCGTCAGCGACATGGCGACACCCGCCAGAATGGCGACTGTGAATCTCTTCATGATATCCTCCCTGCGCCCGCGTGTGGCGCGACCAAACTGGCCCTAAGGCCGGCACAAAGGCCCTATTTTTTCGAGCCTCGAAAAAACACTGGTCCATCGCCTGAGCACTGTCAACATTGATTCTGACGCATTTTGAGGTGCCAGAAGCCTTTTTTCGAGCCCCGCAATAAATAAATGACAGCCCCAGCCGCTTCTGCCAGTATTCGACCCGTTGCCGGAGGTGTTCGAGGGGGCGTCAAGAACCACGGCGACGGGGAGGGAATGATGTCGGTCGGAATCCGCCACGACGATCTGCGCCGGCGCAACCGCGCAATGGTGATTGGAGCCGTGCGCCGGGGTGGCCAGCCCTCGCGCACCGAGATCGCCGCTACTACCGCCCTCAGCCACTCGACCATATCGGCGATATCAGCCGACCTGATCGGCGAAGGTATCCTGAGCGAAGGCAAGCCGAACGAGGCCGGCTCACTGAAACGCGGCCGGCCGCAGGTGGGCCTTTGTCTCAACCCCGAGGCCGCGGCGGTCATGACCGTGGTGCTGTCGCTGAATTTCCTCTCCGTCGCCGTCATCGACTACGCCGGCCAGGTGATATCGGAGGAGCAGCGCCGGCTGGACACGCTGACCATGTCGCGCGAGGCGCTGATCGGCGAATGCGTGGCCATCGTCCGGCGCCGCCTCGAGGATCCCGACCTCGATGTCGCCAGCATTGCCCGCATCGCGCTGGCGATCCAGGGCATCACAGACACCGAGGCGCGCGCCATGCTGTGGTCGCCGATCACGCCGCAGACGGACATTGCCTTCGCCGATATACTCGAAGCCGAATTCGGCATCCCCGCCACCATGGAGAACGACTGCAACATGATGGCTGTGGCGCTGCGCTGGCGCGACCCCGAGCGCTACCGCGACGACTTCATCGCCATCCTGCTCTCGCACGGCATCGGCATGGGCCTGGTGCTGAAGGGCGAGCTGTTCACCGGCACCCATTCCTCCGGCGGCGAGTTCGGCCACATGATCCATCGCCCGGGCGGCGCGCTCTGCCGCTGCGGGCGGCGCGGCTGCGTCGAGGCCTATGCCGGCAACTATGCCATCTGGCGTAATGCAGGACAGATGGGTGAGGACGCCAAACCGGTCGACGTCAGCGACGCCGACATGCGCGCATTGGCGGCCACGGCGCGCGAAAGAGACGGACCGGAGCGCGAGGCCTATCGCAAGGCCGGCGAGGCGCTGGGCTATGGCCTTGGCAGCTTGTTCGCGCTGATCGATCCGGCGCCCGTTGCGATGGTCGGCGTCAGCGCCGCCGCCTTCGATCTGATCGAGCCGGCCTTGCGCGAGGCCATCGCCCAGACCGCCGGCGGCCAGCATTCGACGTCGATTTCCTTCGATACAGAGCCGAACGAATTGCCGCTGATCCGCGAGGGCTGCGCCATGCGCGCGCTCACCTTCGTCGACCAGGAGATCTTCGCGCCGGGTGTGCAGGTGAGATCCGGCAAGAACGTGGCCTGATCTCAGTCCTCGCGAATCGCGTAGCCTGCGCCACGGATGGTGCGTATCACATCGGGCATGCGGCCATTGTTGACCGCCTTGCGAAGGCGCCCGACATGCACATCCACGGTGCGCTCGTCGATGTAGATCGTCTCGCCCCAGACATTGTCGAGCAACTGGCTGCGCGAGAACACGCGGCCAGGATGGCGCATCATGAATTCGAGCAGCCTGAACTCGGTCGGTCCGAGCCGGATCTCGCTCTTCTTGCGATAGACCCGGTGCGATTCGCGGTCGAGCACGATGTCGCCGACCTTGAGCACGCTGGACAGCACTTCCGGTTTGGCGCGGCGCAGCAGCGCCTTGACCCGGGCCATGAATTCCGGCGTCGAGAACGGCTTGACCAGATAGTCGTCGGCGCCGGTCGAGAGGCCGCGCACGCGATCGCTCTCCTCGCCGCGCGCCGTCAGCATGATGATCGGCAATCGCTCCGTCTCGGGCCGCATGCGCAGGCGCCGACAGAGTTCGATGCCGGAAACCGCCGGCACCATCCAGTCGAGCACCAGCAGGTCGGGCACGTTTTCCTGGAGGCGTATCTCGGCTTCGTCGCCGCGTGTCACCACCTCGACCTGGTAACCCTCGGACTCCAGGTTGTAGCGGAGGAGCACGCCTAGCGGCTCCTCGTCCTCCACCACCATGATGCGTGGCGCGATCATCGATCGATCATCCCTGCCGTCAAGCCGCCGGCACCGACATCGCCGTCTCGTCCTGCTTCGGACGGTTGGCGGGCAGTTGCGTGCCGGTCAGCACATAATACGCATTCTCGGCGATGTTGGTCACATGGTCGCCGATGCGTTCGAGATTCTTGGCGCAGAACAAAAGATGCGTGCAAGCCGTGATGTTGCGGGGATCCTCCATCATGTAAGTCAGGAGTTCGCGGAAGACCGAAGTGTATTTGACGTCGATGCGTTCGTCGTCATTCCTGAGCTTGGCGAGGGCGGCGGCATCGCCGGCCGCATATTCCTCGACGACGCCCTGCACCTGGATCAGCACCAGCTGCGCCATGGAGTCGATGGAATGCGACAAGTCGCGCGGCGTGGCGGTGAGGCCGACCGAGCCGACGCGCTTGGCGATGTTCTTGGCAAGGTCGCCGATGCGTTCGAGATCGCCCGCCATGCGGATCGAGCCGACGACATGACGCAGATCGTCGGCCATCGGCTGGCGCTTGGCGATCAGGGTGATGGCGCGATCATCGAGTTCGCGCTGGCGCGCGTCCATGATGGCGTCGTCGGAGACGACGCGCTGTGCCAGCGCGTTGTCGGAATTCAGCAGCGCCTTGGTGGCGCCGCCGACCATCGTGCCGGCGAGATCGCCCATGTCGCTGATCAGCTTGCTGATCTGTCCGAGATCCTCGTCGAAGGCTGCGACTGTGTGTTCGGCCATGATCCTGGTCCTCGTATGCGTGAGATCAGCCGAAGCGGCCGGTGATGTAGTCCTGCGTGCGCTTCTCGCGAGGCGACGTGAAGATCTTCTCGGTCTTGTCGAATTCGACCAGCTCGCCCAGATACATGAAAGCCGTCTGCTTCGAGACGCGCGCGGCCTGCTGCATGTTGTGGGTGACGATGACGATCGTGTAGTCGGCCTGCAACTCGTCGATCAATTCCTCGATCTTGGCGGTCGACAATGGGTCGAGCGCCGAGGCCGGCTCGTCGAGCAGGATGACCTCCGGCTTGACCGCCACGGTGCGGGCGATGCAAAGCCGCTGCTGCTGGCCGCCCGACAGGCTGAGGCCGCTGGCGTTGAGCTTGTCCTTGACTTCGTTCCACAGCGCGGCGCGTTTCAACGCCTGCTCGACACGGCCGTCCATCTCGGCCTTGCCGATCTTCTCGTAGAGGCGGACGCCGAAGGCGATGTTCTCATAGATCGACATCGGGAACGGCGTCGGCTTCTGGAACACCATGCCGATCTTGGTGCGCAACAGGTTGAGGTCCTGCGAGCGGTCGAGAACGTTCTGGCCGTCGAGCAGCACCTGACCCTCGGCGGTCTGCTTGGGGTAGAGCTCGTAGATGCGGTTGAAGACGCGCAGCAGCGTCGACTTTCCGCAACCCGACGGTCCGATGAAGGCCGTCACGCTGCGCTCGGGCAGCGACAAGGTGATGTCTTTCAGCGCCTTCGACTGGCCGTAGTAGAAATTGAGGTTCTTGACCTCGATCTTCGCCTTGGCGGCTGCCTCTGTCGCAATCGTCATGTCTGGAGACAACATCTGGCTCATTTGTCCTCTCTGCGTCCGGTCAGGCTGCGCGCAAAGATGCTGAGCGCGAGAACCGTCAATGTGATTATGAGTGCGCCGGTCCACGCCAGTTGCTGCCACTCCTCGTAAGGGCTGAGAGCGAACTGGAAGATGGTCACCGGCAGGCTGGCCATCGGCGCATTGAGATTGCTCGACCAGAACTGGTTGTTGAGCGCTGTGAAGAGTAGCGGCGCCGTCTCGCCGGAAATGCGGGCAATGGCCAACAATATGCCGGTGACGATGCCGGACATCGCCGCGCGGTAGGCCACCGAACGGATCACCACCCAGCGCGGCGCGCCAATCGCCGTGCCGGCCTCGCGCAAAGCGTTCGGCACAAGGTTGAGCATGTCCTCGGTGGTACGCACCACGACGGGAATGACCAGGATGGCCAGTGCCACGGCACCGGCGATGGCCGAGAAATGCCCCATCGGCCGTACCATCAATTCGTAGACGAACAGGCCGATGATGATTGAGGGCGCCGACAGCAGGATGTCGTTGATAAAGCGCACCACGGTGGTGAGCTTCGAAAAGCGGCCATATTCGGCCATGTAGGTGCCGGCCAGCACGCCGATCGGCGTGCCGACGACGATGCCGATAATAGTCATCACGATGCTGCCGTAGATGGCGTTGAGCAGGCCACCGGCATCACCGGGCGGCGGGGTCATTTCCGTGAACACTGAGAGCGAAACGCCCGACAGGCCCTTATAGAGCAGCGCGCCGAGGATCAGCGCCAGCCAGGCAAGGCCGATGCCGGCGGCGACGACGCAGAGCGTCATCATCACGCCGTTCTTGCGCTTGCGGCTCTGGTGAAGCGATGCGGCTGTCGACATCGGTCAGACTCCGGTACGGGCATCGATGCGCATCAGCATGTAGCGGGCGATGGCAAGGATGAGGAAGGTGATGACGAACAGGATCAGGCCGAGCGCCACCAACGAGGAAGTGTAGAGATCGCCGACGGCTTCGGTGAATTCGTTGGCGATGGTTGCCGAGATCGTCGTTGCCGGCGCGAACAGCGAGGCGCTGATCCGGTGGGCGTTGCCGATGACGAAGGTGACCGCCATGGTTTCACCGAGTGCACGGCCGAGCGCAAGCATGACGCCGCCCATGATGCCGATGCGGGTGTAGGGGACGACGACCCGGCGTGTTACCTCCCAGGTCGTGCAGCCAATGCCGTAGGCGGACTCCTTCAGCACCGGCGGCACCGTATCGAACACATCCTTGGTGATCGAGGTGATGAAAGGCAGGATCATGATGGCCAGGATCATCGCCGAGGTCAGCAGGCCGATGCCATAAGGAGGCCCGGCAAACAGGCTGTTAAGGCCGGGAATGCCGTGGAACACGTTGATGATGAAAGGTTGCACTGTCGTCTGCAGGAACGGTGCCAGCACGAACAGGCCCCAGATGCCGTAGATGATCGAAGGAATGCCGGCCAGCAGTTCCACCGCCATGCCGATCGGGCGCCGAAGCGGACGCGGGCAAAGCTCGGTAAGAAAAATGGCGATGCCGATGCCGAGCGGCACAGCGATCAGGATGGCGATGGCCGAAGTGATGATGGTGCCATAGATCGGCGCCAGGGCGCCGAATTTCTCGGTGACGGGATTCCAGCTCTCGGTGGTCAGAAAGGAGAAGCCGAAGGTCGACAGTGCCTGCCAGGAACCGGCGAACAGCGAGATGGCGACGCCGCCGAGCAGCACCAGCACGAGAATGGCGGCGGCGCGGGTCAGCCCATGGAAGATCGAATCGGTCAACGCGAACCGTCTGACGGTGGCGTCGCGTGAACCTCGAATGGCTGGCAAGGCTTCGTGGGCAGCGCTCATGTCAAGCTCGGCTCTTTGTGTTGATTGAAAAGGAGCGCCGCGGGGCGGCGCTCCTCCAGAAAGATATTACTCGCCGGCGTAGACGGGCTTGCCGTCGGCCTTGATGTCGGCCTTCCACGAAGCCTTGATCAGGTCGACGACGCTATCGGGGATCGACACATAGTCGAGCGCCTTGGCGGTTTCCTTGCCGTCCTTGTAGGCCCAGGCAAAGAACTTGAGCGCTTCGCCGGTGGCTGCGGCATCGTCCGGGGTCTTGTGGATCAGCACCCAGGTCGAGGCAGCGATCGGCCAGGTGGCGTCGCCCGGCTCGTTGGTGATGATGACGTTGAAGTTCTTGGCGCCCTTGAAGTCGGCGTTCGAAGCAGCCGCGCCGAAGGATTCGAGCGACGGCTCGACGACCTTGCCGGCGGCGTTCAGCATCTTGGAGTAGGAGAGATTGTTCTGCTTGGCATAGGCATATTCGACATAGCCGATGCCGCCGTCGGTCTGCTTGACGGTGTTGGCAACGCCTTCGCTGCCCTTGGCGCCGACGCCGGTCGGCCATTCGACGGCCGTATCCGAGCCGACCTTGTCCTTCCAGTCGGGCGAGAGCTTCACGAGGTAGTCAGTGAAGTTGAAGGTCGTGCCCGAGCCGTCCGAACGATGAACGACGGCGATAGCGGTCGACGGCAGCTTAAGGTTCGGGTTCAGGGCCTTGATCGCGGCATCGTCCCAGGTGGTGATCGCGCCGAGATAGATCTGGGCCAGCGTCTTGCCGTCGAGGACGAGTTCGCCCGGCTTGATGCCCGTGAGGTTGACGATCGGCACGATGCCGCCCATCACCATCGGGAACTGCACGAGGCCGTTCTTTTCCAGATCGGCGTCGGACATCGGCTTGTCGGTGGCGCCGAAGGTCACGGTCTTGGCGATGACCTGCTTGATACCGCCGCCCGAACCGATCGACTGATAGTTGAGGCCGATGCCGGTGTCCTTCTTG
This sequence comes from Mesorhizobium sp. BR1-1-4, assembly GCF_020165375.1. Lineage (NCBI taxonomy): Bacteria > Pseudomonadati > Pseudomonadota > Alphaproteobacteria > Hyphomicrobiales > Phyllobacteriaceae > Mesorhizobium > Mesorhizobium sp. BR1-1-4. The sequence continues at coordinate 78,680 of NZ_JAIUIB010000001.1, forward strand.
TAGGTGTCGGCCCATTTGGCGAACACCGGATAGATGAAGGTCGAGCCGGCGCCGGAAAGGTCAGCTGCCATTGCTGCGGAAAGGGTGAGGGTGGACGCCGCAGCCATTGCAATCGCAACGGCCGCCGAGCGGATGAAATGTCTCATGTGGCCTGCTCCTGTTCGGAAGATGGTCTCTCGGCGCCACTTCTTGCCGGCGCCCGCTGAGGCCAATAGCCTTCGATTATAACAGTCGCATGACAGTTTCATGTCAGCCCGGTAACGCGTTGCCGGCAACGCGAAAGACGCCGGTCTCGGGCGCTCGCGGCGCGGTCCGAGTTTGCCGCCGGAATCAGGGGCTTGAGCCGTCCGACGGCTGGAATCACCACGGACTCGACCAGGCTTTTCCCAAATGAAGAAAATCCGGACGGGAGCGCGTTGCTCGCAGCCAGAGCGTGTCATGGCCGGGCCATCGCCAAAAACAGGTCCGTTGGGGTAGAGTGACACTGTTTCTTGCAGGCGGTCGCTGCTCCCGCCCGTAACTGAGAAGAGCGGAATTCGATTTCGCTATTGTTCCGGCTGGACGCCGCCTTTGATATGGCGCGATCGCACCATAGTCATTGCACGCAGCGGTAGCAGCGAATCTCCCGCTGATCCCGCAATCCAGGCGACGCGGGCTCTATCCCGCGTTGCGGTGGACCTGACGGCCGGCGCCGACCCAGCGCTCTACCTTCTCGAGCAGGGCCCTGGGACTGATCGGCTTGGGCAGATAGTCGTCCATGCCCGCCTCCAGGCAGCGCTCGCGGTCGCCCTTGAGCGCGTGCGCGGTGACGCCGACGATCGGCACATGCGTGCCGGTCTCCTGCTCCAGCAGGCGGATCGCGGCCGTCGCTTCGAGACCGCTCATCTCCGGCATCGAGACGTCCATCAGGATCATGCACGGATTGAGCGTGCCGAAGGCGTCGAGCGCCTTGCGGCCATTGCCGACGATCTCGAAACCATAGCCGGTCTCGCCGAGGATTTGCGTGAACACCATCTGGTTCACCTCATTGTCCTCGGCTACCAGGATATCCAGCCTGTGCCCGCCGGCCGTCGCGGGCAGCCTGGGGCGAACCTGTGGCGGCTGCAATTGTGCGCGCTGCTCGGATGGTGCCAGGGGCGGCGGCCGGGACGCCTCGGGCGCCTCGCCCGCGAGCGGTTGAACGGCGTGGCCGCTGGTGGCGTGGCGATGGCGCTGGATGGTCGCGACTAGCGTTTCCAGGAGCACCGAGGAGCGCGCCGGCTTGATCAGCTGGGCGTCGATGCCAAGATCGCGGTAGCTGGTGTTGGCAAGCGACTGGTCGACCGATGTCAGCATGATGATCGGCGTGTCCGCGAGGCCCTCGGTGTTGCGCACGATACGCGCCATTTCGGCGCCGCTCATTTCAGGCATCTGGTAGTCGAGCACGACGCAGTCGACCGCCACGCCATAAGCTGCCGCGGCGATCAGCACCTTGAGACCTTCGGCGCCGCTTTCGGCCGCGCAGGAATCGAACGTCCACGAGGTCATCTGCTCGGTCAGGATGGCGCGGTTGACGGCGTTGTCATCGACGATCAGCACGCGTGCGCCCGTCACGTCCACCGGCGTGATGCGCTGCCCGCTCTGCTGCCCGGCCCCTGGCAACGTTACGGTGAACCAGAAGGTCGACCCCTTGCCTTCGGCGCTCTCGACGCCAATGTCGCCGCCCATCAGGTCGACCAGCCGCGAGGTGATGGCAAGGCCAAGCCCGGTGCCCTCGTGGCGCCTTGTCGAGGACGTATCGACCTGGCTGAATTTCTCGAACACCAGTTTCAGTTTTTCCTCGGGGATGCCTATGCCGGTATCGGTGACCGAGATCGTCAGCCTGGTTCCCGTTGGAACCCGTTCGCCGGTCACGTCGACCAGCACGTGGCCTTCATCGGTGAACTTCACCGCATTGCCGAGCAGGTTGGTGACGATTTGCCGGATGCGGCCGACATCGCCGATGAACAGGCTTTCGAGCCGCGGCTCGATGCGCACGATGAGCTCGAGATCCTTTTCCTTGGCCCGTGTCGACACCAGCGTCGCCACGTCCTCGATCGCCTCGGCGAGATTGAAGGGCGCCGGGTCGAGCACCAGCTGGCCGGCATCGATCTTGGAGAAATCCAGGATGTCGTTGATGATGGTCAAGAGCGCGTTGCCCGATTTGACGATGATGTCGGTGAATGTCTTCTGCTTCGGATCGAGATTGGATTTGGCCAGGAGTTCAGCCATGCCCAGTACGCCGTTCATCGGCGTGCGGATCTCGTGGCTCATATTGGCGAGGAATTCCGACTTGGCGCGGTCGGCGAGCACGGCGCGCCGGCGCGCCTCGCTGAGCTCCGCCTCGCGCTGCTTGAGTTCCGTGATATCGGTGGTCGAACCGATCAGGTAGAGCGAACCGTCGGAGGCGATCATTGCGCCCTTGCGGGCGAACTGATGCCTGACGCTGCCGTCTGGAAGGCGCACCGTCTCCTCGATCTCCTGGGTTTCGCCTGTACGCAGCACGGCGAGATCGCTGGCCACGAAGGCCTCGCCATCCGGCCCGAAGATCTCGACGTCGGTCTTGCCGATCGCCTCCTGCTTGCTGAAGCCGGTGAGATCGCACCAGCCCTTGTTGACATAGAATTGCCTGAGATCGGAGCGCTTGGCGTAGATCGACACCGGCACGTTGTCGATCAGGCTGCGGAACACCTCGTTCTCGCGCATGCTCTCTTCCAGAGCTTGCTCGCGCGCCTTGACATCGGTGATGTCGGTGCTGGATCCGACCAGATGCACCGATCCGTCCGTGGCCACCAGGCGGCTCTTGCGCGTCATCAACTGCCGCACCGTTCCGTCACGATGAGTGACGGGCTCCTCGACCTCGCGCACATTGCCGTTCGTCACGACATCGGTGTCGTCCTGGCTGAAGCCCTCCGCTTCCTCGCCGTTGAACAGCTGACGGTCGGTCCGGCCGATGACGTCGTCCTTGGCGAGACCGGTCAGCGCGCACCAGGCCTTGTTGACGAATTCGATGCTCAGGTCCTGCGCCTTGATGAAGGCGGCTACCGGCAACTCGTCCATGACATGGCGGAAGAGATCGATCTGGCGCATCGAGTCATGAAGCGCCGCCTCGCGGCTCTTGAGGTCGGTGATGTCGACGCGCACCCCGATGAACGTGCCGTCGCCTGTGCGCATGTCGTAGACCTGGTACCAGCGGCCATCGGCATTGAGGCGCTCATAGGAGGAATTCGGCAGACGGTAACGCGCCAGGATGCCGTCAAGCCAGCGTTCGGAATCGCCTACGTACAGGCTGTCGATCCCAGGATCGCCGCTCGAACGGAAATAACCCACCGAATGGCCGAACTCCAGCGCTTCGCGGAAGGTGCGGCCGGGCTGCCAGAAAGGCTTCAGCGCCGGCAACGTATCCTGCAGCCTGTGGTTGGCGAAGACGAACTTGTCGTCGCGGTCGTAGATGATGACCCCCGCCGGCAGCGATTCCAACACGCTGGCGAGATGCTTGCGCGCATCTTCGGCTTCGGTCTCGCGCCGTTTCATGTCGGAGATGTCGAACAGAAAGCCGGCGACATAGTCGCGGCCGCTTGCCATGCGGACGCGGTTCTTCCTGACGATACGCGAACGGGTGCCGCCGCCGGCCTCGAAGCTTTCTTCCACTTCGTATTGCTGTCCGCCGGCCAGCACCTCGCGTTCGCTGCTTTCGAACAGCGCGACCTCGTCCGGCCCGAGGAAATCGCTTCCCGGCCTGCCAAGCATGGCTTGCGGCGCCTGCTTGAACAGCGCCGCGAAGGCCTCGTTGACAAAGACGAAGCGCAGATTGTCGTCCTTGACGAAGATCGGATCCTTGACCCCGTTGATTACTGCTTCCGCCAGCCGCGCCTTTTCCAGCGCTTCGGCAAGTTCGGCCTCGCGATCCTTCATGTCGGTGACATCGACATAGGAAATGAACCGCTTGCCGCCGGCCAGCGGCGCCATCGACGAGATCAGCGTCCTGCCGTCATTGCGCGGGAACTGCCTCGCTCCAGCTGTGCCGGCTCTGATTTCAGCCTCGCGTTCGGCGACATGCCGGTGCCATGTCGCGTCGTCCGAACCATACGGGTCGATGTCGCGGCTGGCTTCCATCAGATCGAGGAAGCTGCAGCCGGTCTCGGCGCGCCGGGCGTCGATCTGCCAGAAATCGTAAAAGGCGCGGTTGATGACCTCGGCACGCATGTCGGCATCGAGGACAAGAACACCGATCGGCATCTGATCGACCATGGTGCGGAGATTGGCGAAAGTCTCGGCTATCTTGGCGTTGGCATTCTCGATTTCGGCGTCCCGCCGCTTGACCTCGGTGACCTCATAGTAGGTCAGCAGGCGTTTGCCTCCCGACAGAGCCGTGACGGAGAACATCATGGTGCGCCCGTCGGTGTGGGCAAACTCCCGAGGTGCGACGGTGCCGGCCTTGATCTCTTCGATGCGCGTGGCGAGGTAGCGCTGCCATTGCTCTTCGTCGATGTCGCCATAGATGCCGTTGCGGCGATTGAGTTCCATCAGCAGGCTGAACGGCGCGCCTACCGTCACGGCCCCGTCCGGAATCCTGGAGAGATCGCGGTAGGCCTTGTTGACGATGAGCGTATCGAGCCTGGCGTCCAGAAGCACGACGCCCATATGCATGGCATCCATCGTCCGCTCGAGATCGGCGAGATGCTGGACGGCATCGCCGCCAGCCGCCGGCTGCATGGCCTCGAAGGCGCTGGCCAGCGCGGTGACGTTGCGGCCCAGGCCGCGATAGCCGACGAATTTTCCTTCGCTGTCGAAACGCGGGAAGCCTGACGTCAGCACCCAGCTGCAGTCGGGGCGGCCCCCCTTCAGTTCGTAGACGAAGTCGCGGAACGGCCGGTGCGCCTGCAAATCCTCCAGATGCGCCGCCGCACCGCGGTTGCCCTTCAGGACCTGATTGAGAAAATCGAAGCGGAACCGGCCAAGCACCATTGCCGGATCGATACCGGTTGCCGCCTGGTAATCTTGGGAAAGCCAGGAAAAGCGCAATTCCGCGTCGGTTTCCCAAATCCAGTCCGAGCCCGCTTCGACGAGTTGGCGCAGCGCGTCGGCGCAATCCATGTCGACGCCGGATGGCCCATCGCCGCCAGGCGCGGCTGCCTTGCCGGGCTTGCGCTTGCCGCGCACGCCGATTGCTTCGTCCGATTCCGCCATGCTGTCCCCACCCCGAAAATCAAGGCCGAACCCTCCCTCCGCGGTCCGTCGGCGGAATGTGCCGCAGAAGCATTAACGATCCGCTAACCTTAACGGCGCAACCGGCCTGTTCCTGCTGCGTTATTCCGTCCGGTTGTGGTGCGGAGCAAGGCCGCGCTATAAGCATGCACAGGGGTGTTGCTAATGTACGGACGGATAGGGCCTTTCTTGCTGGGCGTGGCGCTGCTTTTCGGCGGCGGCTGCTCTCGCAGCTATGACGGCACGGTGGTTATTCCGCGGCCGCTCGACGCCAGGCGAATCTGGGACCGGCCGCCGCCCAATGTCGACTACCAGCCGCAGGTCGACAACAGCGCCTTTCCGGGTCCACCCCAGCCTCCTGGGCAGTTTTACGAGCGCAGGGTCGTTAAGCCAGCGCCTCACAGACGGTCTCAGACCAGGGCGTCACCGCCCTCTCCTCCGTCATCGGGCCCCGAAAAACAATTGGCATGCAGGAACGTAAGCGCTCCCGGCCAAAGAGTTCGCATGGTTTGCGACTAATGCATAAAAACAAAGACCTAAAGCGCGGCGCCTGAATCCGCTTCGACGCGACGTGCTTTGGAACGGTTCGGCTCTATAGCGTTGCCGCGCCCTTCCTCGGTTCGTTGGCGCCGAGCTTGTCGAGAGCAAGCCGAACCTGGCGCAGATCGTCCTGCCAGCCGTCATCGTCGCCCATCGGGCTCTCCGACGCCGCCCGTTGCAGCCCGCGCGCCTCGGACTCGATCTTGCGCAATTCGGCGATCTTCTGGTCGGTAGTCAGGGAGCCGTCTTCGACGATCTCCAGTACCCGCATTTCCCTGAACGTGGCCATGGCGCTTCTCCCTGCCTGATATCGACCACAACGCCGGGAAGCGGGCCCTGTTCCGAAGACTGCCGTTTCCGCGAGAATGCTCGTGGGGTCATTCAGCCGGGAAAAAGGCGGGGCCGACCACACGCACCGTCCGCTGGCCGGCCTCGATCGACTGGAGCTGGGCGGCCGTCGGCGGGCCGATGCGTCGAGCCTGCGATCAATCAGGCGTTACCGGTGTCCGGCACTGAAACCTTTGCCCGTACTGCTGCGTTGAGGCGCAAAGGAGAACGCGCGATGTCGATGCATTTCACCGTATCGGAGCTGACAAGAAACCTTTTTCACTCCCTCGGGCTGGATCACGGGCGTGCCCCACGGCCGCTCAACCCAGAGCAAAACCTGTTGCTGGAGTGCTATCTGGCCGGGCAGATTCCGGAATCGGCCTGGAGCGACTACGTCTTCGAGACCCCGGATCTGGCACGGCATGCCGAAGCACGGCGCCTGAGCCATTGATCTGCGGCGATCGGGGGAAACGACACCCGACCCGGTTCTCCGGTTCGACGAACACCCGTGCCGATGCCCGCTCCATGGCAGGCGTTCTTTGGGCGCTACCGCTATTGCTTGGGCGAAACGAATTGCTGCGTGAACACGTTGCCGGCAATCCCTTGCGACAGCTCCGGCGATAAACTCAGCGGCGTGCAATTCTTCACCGCCGCTATTGCCGCATCGATGAACGCCTTACGTGCCTTGTCGTCGCCAGCCACCTTGGCGGCGGTTGGTCGCGGCGGCCCTATCAGAGTACCGTCGCGCTTGAAACTGAAACTCAGGGTTACAGTCGAATCTCCGGCACCGGCAGGCGGTGTCCAGCAGGACTGGATCGCGGTCCCGACATCGTCCATAGTGTTGAGCGTTGCGGCAGATGCGCATACGACACCTGCCGACATCACACCCGCAATCGCCAGTTTTGCAGCACGTTTCATCGCAAGCCCTCATCGTCACGACGGTCCGGCAACCCGCCGGACTGCTGTGATCGATGGTAGAGCCGACATGGGCAATGACAATATCCCTTGCCAAAAAGTTGTTCGAAGAAAGCCGACTGCGAAGCCGCCCTGGCGCCTGGCCGATGCGAGCCATGTAGCCCGAAAAAGCAAAAAGGCCGGCACGGAGCCGACCTTTCCTTTCCGCCTCGACAACTGCGCCAGTACATCCGTGGTCGCAGGCTGAAAGCGAATTGTCCCCAGTAGACAGGCTATTGGTAAACCAAACCTTAACCTGCCTGCCGTCCCCACCCGCAAGGCTAGGAATAGATGGCCGCGAACTCCATGATTGTCGCGATATGACGGCCTACGCGACGGCCCTGAACTCGGTTTCTGGTATCGTTCCAAGCCCGGCACACTGCGCGCATATCATGGTCTTTCCCGGGCAACCGCTTTGATGTGTCCCGTGCGGGCAGCAATACCCTTTTGAGGTACGCCATCTCGAGCAGTCGAAAACCTTTCCACCGCCATGGCAGTGCGTGCATGTCGTCCCAACAGAGGCCATTCCAAACTCTACCCGACCCGAAACCCGCGTTGCCGCGAAAGCTATTCCCGCACCGCAAGTATCAGGGATCGCAGTGCTTTCAAGCGTCGCGGCTTGACTTAAATTGGGTGGATTCGGGGTATGGGAAGCCCGGGCTCTCGCAGGCTTTGCGTGCTCTTTCGATGTATGCGGAGCCCATGCGGGACGGGTCCGAAACTGCAGGATTGTCTGGAGGTCAACGACAGGACCGTTGCCTGGTACGCCCAAGGGGAATCGAACCCCTGTTCCCGCCGTGAGAGGGCGGTGTCCTGACCGCTAGACGATGGGCGCGCTCAAGAAGGGGCGATATAGGCTGACGGCCGGGAAAAAGCAACTGGGGTTCGGCGGCTTTGCCGCATCGAATGAAAAGCCGCCCCCGCGTTACCGTTTCGGCTGGATCAGGTCCCACAGATTGCCATGCAGATCGGCGAAAACCGCCACCGTGCCATAGGCTTCGTGACGCGGCGCCTCGCGGAATTCGACGCCCTTGTCCAGCATCGCTGCATGGTCGCCGGCAAAATCGTCGGTTTCGAGGAAGAGAAAAACCCGGCCGCCGGTCTGGTTGCCGATGCTTTTCCTCTGCGTCTCGTCGGACGCCTCGGCCAGCAGCAGCCTGGCGCCCTGCCCGTCTGACGGCGCGACCGTGACCCACCGCTTGCCGCCGCCGAGATCGATATCCTCCGTCAGCGTAAAACCCAGCCGCTCGACATACCAGGCGATCGCCTCGTCATAGCTGGCGACGACCAGCGCCACTGTCGCGACACGACGATGTTCGGCGAAGCCGGTCATGTCCGTGGCAAATGTGTTTGCCGCATTGGCGCCTGCCTATTTGTTGCGGATCGCAAAACGGCCAATCAGGCGGCGCTCGGCGATATCGTAGACGAAGATCGCACGGCTGCCGTCGGCAAGCTCGGCGTCGATCGAAAGGCGGCTGCCCGACAGTGACTGACCGACCACCTTGGCGCCAACCGGCAGCACGATGTCCCCGCTGAGCGGTTCGCCGGCGGGCACCTGGACGTCGCCGGCCAGCGGCGGGCTCACCGGCGTTGCTTTGCGTGATTTGTAGACAATCGCCGCGATCACCACCATAAGAGCCAGAAAGAGCAGGCCGAGATTGATGGCCATGAAGCGGATGAGCTTGCCGCGCAGCTTGTCGACTTCGGGGGCGAGCGGCTTTTCCTGCTCTTCATCGGCATCGGGCCGGGCCATGGCAAACATTCCGGAATGGTTTTTCGATGAGCGCTCATAGCGAAGAGGCCCCCGAATTGATAGAGGACCTGTTGATAGAGGCCGCGCCCACCTTGCTGGTCGCCGGCGCGGATGCGGCCGGCCAACGGCTCGATCAGTGGCTGGCGGCAGCCCTTGGCCCGGACATGTCACGCAGTCGCGTGCAGATGCTGATCAGGCAAGGCGCCGTCGTCATCGACGGCAAGCCGGTCGCCGAAACCAAGCGCAAGATGCGCGCGGGCGAAAATGTGTCCGTAGCCATGCCGGAACCGGAGCCGGCGCAGCCGCAGGGCGAGAACATTGCGCTCGACGTGCTCTACGAAGACGACGAGTTGATCGTCATCAACAAGCCGGCGGGGCTCGTCGTGCACCCCGGCGCCGGCAACTGGACCGGCACGCTGGTCAATGCGCTGATTCATCATTGCGGCGACAGCCTGTCAGGCATTGGCGGGGTGCGCCGCCCGGGCATCGTCCATCGCCTCGACAAGGAGACCAGCGGCGTCATGGTGGTCGCCAAGACCGACCGTGCCCACAAGGCTCTGTCGGAGGCGTTCGCCGACCACGGCCTGACCGGCGATCTCGAGCGCGCCTACCTGGCGCTGGTCTGGGGCATACCGCAGAGGCCGACCGGAACGATCGATGCACCGCTTGGCCGCGCCTCCGACCGGGTTCGCCGCGCCGTGGTGCCGGAAGGCCGCGACGACGCACGCCACGCGGTCACCCGTTTTGCCGTGCAGGAGCGTTTCGGCGAGGGCCAGCGGGAATTCGCTGCCGCTAGCCTCGTCGAATGCCGGCTGGAAACCGGTCGCACCCACCAGATCCGCGTCCACATGGCCCATATCGGCCATCCCGTGATTGGCGACCCGGACTACGGGCTAGCCTTCCGCACCAAGGCCAATCGGCTGCCCGAACCGCTGAAACGCCAGGTCGAGGCATTTTCCCGGCAAGCTTTGCATGCATGGCTCCTTGCATTTCGGCACCCGACTACCCATCTAACGATGAGGTTCGAGGCGCCGTTACCGGGCGACATGGAGGAACTCGTCGGCGGCTTTCGCAAGCTGTGAACCTGCCATCAAAAAACCTGAGTGGCATTGTTCACTTCAGCGTGACACACTGTTTCGTGTTGAACAAATGCCTGTCTTTTCTGGTTTTGTTCCTGTATAAGATCTGTTGTCGCGAGCGAGCCTTTTGGTGTTCGCGTCACATGCCTGCCGCGTTTCGGGGGCATCACTCCAATAGAGAGGGGGCGCTATCATGGCCCAGTCATTACCCAGTATCGTTTCCGGTGAAGGCGGCCTCAGCCGCTATCTGGAAGAAATCCGCCGCTTTCCCATGCTTCAGCCGCAGGAAGAGTACATGCTCGCCAAGCGTTACGCCGAGCATGAAGACACCACGGCCGCGCACAAGCTCGTCACCAGCCATTTGAGGCTCGTCGCCAAGATCGCCATGGGCTATCGCGGCTATGGCCTGCCGATCGGCGAAGTGATCTCGGAAGGCAATGTCGGCCTCATGCAGGCCGTCAAGAAATTCGAACCCGAGCGCGGTTTCCGCCTCGCCACCTACGCCATGTGGTGGATCAAGGCCTCGATCCAGGAATACATCCTGCGCTCGTGGAGCCTGGTCAAGATGGGCACGACCGCCAACCAGAAGCGTCTGTTCTTCAATCTCCGCAAGGTGAAGGGCAAGATCCAGGCGCTGGACGATGGCGACCTCAAGCCCGACCAGATCGCCGAGATCGCCACGCGGCTGAACGTTTCCGAGGCCGAAGTGGTGTCGATGAACCGCCGTCTGTCCGGCGACGCGTCACTCAACGCGCCGATCCGGGCGACGGAAGGCGAGTCCGGCGAATGGCAGGACTGGCTAGTCGACGACCACGAAAGCCAGGAAGAGATGCTGATCGAGCAGGACGAGCTGGAAAACCGGCGCGGCATGCTGTCGGGCGCTCTGGCCGTGCTCAACGATCGCGAGCGGCGCATCTTCGAGGCGCGCCGCCTCGCCGAGGAGCCGCTGACGCTCGAGGAACTGTCGGCCGAGTTCGACATCAGCCGCGAGCGCGTGCGGCAGATCGAGGTGCGCGCCTTCGAGAAGGTGCAGGATGCGGTCAAGGCCGCCGCCAAGCGCCAGATGCAGGCGCTACGCACCATCGAGGCACAGCCGGCGGCTTAAAGCCGGCTTCGCGCAGGAAGTAGCAGGGCGGCGTCAGGAAACTGGCGCCGCCTTTTTTTGTACGCCGCAGCCGGGACGACCGTTGCCTCAAAGCGAATCCAGCGGAAATTTGAGGTAGCGCCGGCCATTGGCTTCCGGCTCCGGCAGCCGCCCCCCATTGATGTTGACCTGCAGCGCATGCAGGATCAGCCGCGGCATCGGCAATGTGCGATCGCGCGCCTCGCGTAGCGCGACGAACTCGGCCTCTGTACGCGCGGCGACAAGATGGATGTTGGTCGCCTTCTGCGCCGCGACCGTGCTTTCCCACATCGGTTCGCGCCCGCCGGCCTGGTAATCATGGCCGACGAACAGCCGGGTTTCCTCCGGCAAGGCCAGGATGCCTTGGATCGAGCGCCACAACCGCGCGGCGCTTCCACCGGGAAAATCCGTCCTTGCCGTGCCGCTGTCGGGCATGAACAGGGTGTCGTGGATGAAGGCGCCGTCGCCGATCACATAGGTGATCGATGCCAATGTATGTCCAGGCGAGAACAGCACCTTGACCGGAAGGGTTCCGATCCGGAAGGTCTCGCCCTCGGCGAACAGCCTGTCCCACTGTGAGCCGTCAGCCCGAAAGTCCGGCCAGTTATAGATCACCTTCCACAGTGCCTGGACGTCGACGACCCTGTCGCCGATGGCCATCGGCGCTCCGGTCCTCTGTTTCAGGTAATGCGCCGCCGAGAAATGGTCGGCGTGGGGATGGGTATCGAGGATCCACTCGAGCTCCAGCCCGTTTTCCCCAATGAAATCGAGCAAGCCATCCGCGCTCTTCGTACTCGTCGCGCCGGATTTCTCATCGAAGTCGAGGATCGGATCGATAATGGCGCATCGCTTCGTCGCCGGGTCTGCGACGACATACTGGATGGCCCCGGTCGGCTTGTCATAAAAACCGCTGACCAGCGGCTTCGCCAAAGTTATCTGCACGTCCGGCTTCCCCAGACCTAGCCGGCAGGAACGATTTTCTCCGCCGGAACCCACCGTGAGCATGGTTGTCCGCCCCGACGAACCAGTCAAGCATGACTTGGGTCGCAGGAGCGGAAAACGCCGGAAACCATTCCGGCGTTCTGGCTCAGGCGGAGGGCTGCTTGGTCTTCCGGAGATAGGGCAGGATGGTCTCGTAGGCGCCGAAGCGCTTGATCGCATCCTCGTTGGAAACGGCGGCGGTGATGATGACGTCCTCACCTTGTTTCCAGTTCGCCGGCGTCGCCACCTGATGCTTGGCGGTGAGCTGCATGGAATCGACCGCCCGCAGGATCTCGTCGAAGTTGCGCCCCGTGGTCATCGGGTAGGTAAGCACCAGCTTGATCTTCTTGTCCGGCCCGATGACGTAGACCGAGCGCACGGTGGCGTTGTCGGCGGGTGTGCGGCCTTCCGAAGTTTCGCCGGCACCGCCTGGCAGCATGTCATAAAGCTTGGCGACCTTGAGGTCCTTGTCGCCGATCAGCGGGTAATGCACCGAATGGCCGGTCGCCGTCTTGATGTCGTCCTGCCATTTGCCATGGCTTTCGACCGGGTCGACCGAAATGCCGATGATCTTGACGTTGCGCTTCTTGAACTCGCCCTCGAGCCCGGCCATCGTGCCAAGCTCGGTCGTGCAGACCGGCGTGAAATTCTTCGGATGGCTGAATAGGATCGCCCAGCCGTCGCCGATCCAGTCATGGAATTTGATGGCTCCCTGCGTGGTCTCGGCGGTGAAGTCCGGCGCGATATCGTTGATACGAAGACTCATGACCTATCCCTACCCCTTGTGAATGTGGCCGGATCTTCGCCGCCCGGCGCCCGGCACCTGATCGTAGCACCGCAGCGCGACTGATTAAACGCTGGAGATGACGGCCATTCACTCGATAGGCGAAAATTTTTCCCTACACACGGGATCAAGGCCAAAAATACGACGTGATATCGGGCATGAGACGAAGGGCAGGGATCAGCAAACGCCTCAGGCCTTGTTGATTGCCAGCGTCGCCGTCAAATCTTCCATCCGCTGCGCCAGGGCGCCGAGCGCGCTGGTCAGCACGCTGTCGCTCTTGTCGGCCTTGATCAACGCCTCGTCGCGCGTCTTGCGCAAGGTCAGCACTTCGCTTTCCATGCCCTTGACGCGCTTCTGCAGCTCGGAAAGCTCGTCCATCACCATGATGCCGGCCATGACGGTCAGCCGCTGGTCGCCGATCTCGCCGAAGGAATCCTTCAAGTGCGAGACATAGCGGTCGAAACGCTCGGCGAGATCGATCAGATGCTCTTCCTGACCCTCGTCGCAGGCCATGCGGTACTGCTTGCCGTCGATTGAAACCGTGACCTGTGCCATCGGGCCAGCTCCTATCTGTCCAACACGGCGCGGATGGTTTCCATCGCGGTCACCAGCCGTCGCGACACTTCCTTGTTGGCGTCTTCCAGCCGTTCGGCGCGCGCTTCGGAATTGTCGAGTTCCTGCGCCAACCGCGAGCGGTCGGCATTCATCCGCTGTACTTCGGCCTCGGCTTCCGAATAGTCGCGTTCATGCTCGAGCTTGGCCGCGACGGCGTTTTCCAGCCCTTCGATGGCCTTGCTCAGCCTGGCGATCACTTCCTTGAGCGTGGTTTCCCCGGTCATGGCTTCGTCCTGTGCCCTGCCCATCACCGAATCGTTCGCGTTCAGAACGCGTTATCCCGGAAACATTAGGCACCGGGTGAAGGCAACGTCAATAAAGCTCTCGCGACTGTCCCCCGCTAACGCTAAAGTGGGTCCACCGCCGACATCACAAGACCGGCAAATCTGCACCCGATTTGTTGACTAAAAGCCCGCGCCTGCTATGTGTCGCGCACCCTTTTCAAGGGCTCTCCCAAGCCCCCAAACCCCCACCCTGGAGGTACCATGACGTCGCGTGAACAACATGACCGGATGGCCAATGCGATCCGTTTTCTCTCCATGGATGCCGTCGAGAAGGCGAATTCCGGCCATCCCGGCCTGCCCATGGGCTGCGCCGACATTGCCACGGTGCTGTTCACCCGCTTCCTGAAATACGATCCCAAGGCCCCGCATTGGGCCGACCGTGACCGCTTCATCCTGTCGGCGGGCCATGGTTCGATGCTGCTCTATTCGTTGCTGCACCTGACCGGCTACGAAGACATGACCATCGACCAGATCAAGCACTTCCGCCAGTTGGGCTCGAAAACCGCCGGCCACCCCGAATATGGCCACGCCACCGGCATCGAGACCACGACCGGCCCGCTGGGCCAGGGCCTCGCCAATTCGGTCGGCTTCGCGCTCGGCGAGCGCATCATGAACGCCGCGTTCGGCAACGACCTTGTCGACCACTACACCTATGTGCTGGCCGGCGACGGCTGCCTGATGGAAGGTGTTTCCCAGGAAGCCATCGCCCTTGCCGGTCACCTCAAGCTCAACAAGCTGATTGTCTTCTGGGACAACAACAACATCTCGATCGACGGTCCGGTGTCGCTCGCCGACAACACCGACCAGGTCGCGCGCTTCCAGGCCTCCGGCTGGAACGCCAGCCACATCGACGGCACCGATCCGGAAGCGATCGCCTATGCCATCGAGGCCGCCCGCCATTCCGACAAGCCGACGATGATCGCCTGCAAGACGACCATCGGCTTCGGTGCTCCGACCAAGGCCGGCACCAACAAGGCGCACGGCTCGCCGCTCGGCCCAGACGAGATCGCTGGCGCGCGCAAGTTCTTCAACTGGGACTCGCCGCCCTTCGAGATCCCGGCTGACATTCTCGATGCCTGGCGCACCGCCGGCAAGGCCGGCGTCAAGGCGCGCACGGATTGGGAAGGCCGTCTGGCCAAGGCCGATCCGAAGCTGAAGGCCGAGTTCGAGCGCCGCACCAGTGGCAAGCTGCCGGCGAATTTCGACGCCGTCATCGCCGACTACAAGAAGAAGCTTTCAGCCGACAAGCCGAAGGTCGCGACCCGCAAATCGTCGGAAATGGCGCTGGAAGTCATCAATGGCGCGGTGCCGGAAACCATCGGCGGCTCGGCCGACCTGACCGGCTCCAATAACACCAAGACCAGCCAGACCAAGAACATCACGCCGGACGATTACGGCCAGCGCTATGTCCATTACGGCATCCGCGAACACGGCATGGCTGCCGCGATCAACGGCCTGACGCTGCATGGCGGCCTTATCGCCTATGGCGGCACCTTCCTGTGCTTCTCCGACTACGCCCGCCCCTCGATGCGGCTTGCCTCGCTGATGGGCATCCGCTCGATCTTCGTCATGACCCATGATTCCATCGGTCTGGGCGAAGACGGGCCGACCCACCAGCCGGTCGAGCACATGGCGGCCCTGCGCGCCATTCCCAACCACAATGTGTTCCGTCCGGCCGACGCGGTGGAAACCGCCGAATGCTGGCAGATCGCGCTCGAATCCGAAAAGACGCCGTCGACCCTGGCGCTGACCCGCCAGAACCTGCCGACGGTGCGCACCGAGTTCACAGAAAAGAACCTGAGCAGCCAAGGGGCCTATGAGCTCGCCGCCGCCAGCGGCGAGGCCGCCGTGACGATCTTCGCCACCGGTTCCGAGGTCGAGATCGCGCTTGGCGCACGCGACCTTCTGGAAAAACATGGCCATCCGACCCGTGTCGTCTCGGTGCCTTGCTTCGAACTGTTCGACAAGCAGACCGACGCCTATCGCAAGAAGACGATCGGCGACGCACCGATCAAGATGGCGATCGAGGCCGGCATCCGCCAGGGCTGGGATCATCTCATTGGCTCGGACGGCATCTTCATCGGCATGACCGGCTTCGGTGCGAGCGGTACGATCGAACAGCTTTATCCGCATTTCGGCATCACCGCCGAGGCGGCCGCCAAGGCGGCGGAAGCCCGCCTGCACGGCGGATGAGGCCCCGGCATGTCGCCCAAAAGTGTGTCGCGGTCTTGAGATAACGACATGCACGAAACAAAATACCCGGCGAGATCGCGTGAAAAGCGGTTTTGCCAGGCTGGCCCAACCTAATCGATTTAAATCCAGCCCGCTGCGGCTGGATTCTTTGCCCGTCCGCCGCTATGAAGCTGCGGATCAATCGTCTGCCCTCCAGCTCCCCGGGAGAGAAAAATGACTGTCAGAGTTGCCATCAACGGATTTGGCCGCATCGGCCGCAACATCCTGCGCGCCATCCATGAGTCCGGCCGCAAGGATATCGATGTCGTCGCCGTCAACGATCTCGGTCCGGTCGAGACCAACGCCCACCTGCTGCGCTTTGACAGCGTGCACGGCCGCTTTCCGCATGAAGTGTCGGTCGACGGCGACCAGATCAGCGTCGGCAAGGAGAAGTTCAAGGTCACCGCGATCAAGGATCCGACGCAGCTGCCGTGGAAGGAACTCGGCATCGACATTGCGCTCGAATGCACCGGCATCTTCACCGCCCGCGACAAGGCCGCCGCGCACCTGACCGCCGGCGCCAAGCGCGTGCTGGTCTCGGCGCCCGCCGACGGCGCTGACTTGACCGTCGTCTACGGCATCAACCACGACAAGCTGACCAAGGACCACATCGTCATCTCGAATGCGTCCTGCACCACCAACTGCCTGGCGCCGCTGGCGGCCGTCCTGCATGAGACGGTCGGCATCGAAAAGGGAATGATGACGACGATCCATTCCTACACGGGCGACCAGCCGACGCTGGACACCATGCACAAGGATCTCTACCGCGCCCGCGCCGCCGCCCTGTCGCAGATCCCGACCTCGACCGGTGCCGCCAAGGCGATCGGCCTCGTCCTGCCCGACCTCAAGGGCAAGCTCGACGGCATCTCGATCCGCGTGCCGACGCCGAACGTCTCGGTCGTCGACTTCAAGTTCATCGCCAAGCGCTCGACGACGGTGCAGGAAATCAACGAGGCGGTCATCGCCGCCTCCAACGGCAAGCTGAAGGGCATCCTCGGCGTCACCCATCACCCGAACGTGTCGATCGACTTCAACCACGATCCGCGCTCCTCGATCATGGCGCTCGACCAGACCAAGGTGATGGACGGCAACTTCGTTTCGGTGCTGTCCTGGTACGACAATGAATGGGGCTTTTCCAACCGCATGGGCGACACCGCGGTCGCTTTCGGCAAGACCATCGCCTGATCGAAGATCGATCTTCCCGACACTCGAAACGCCCGGCCTCGTCCGGGCGTTTTCATTTGCCGGAGCAGCAACGCGAAAATCGGCGGCGCCGGGCAAAAAACCACCCTCCCGCCTTGCACTGGTCACGCCTTCGCCCCACTCTGCCGTGAAGCCAGGAGGCAGAGGAATTCGAGGGGCAAATCACGGATGGAGCATGCGATCTATCTCGTTACGCTGGTCGGCACGGCGCTTGTTGTCGCCGCGGCGTTTTCGAGCCTGATCGCCTTTCGCTTCGGCGCTCCGCTCCTGCTCCTGTTTCTGTGCATCGGGCTCGCCACCGGAACCGACGGGCTCGGCATTCAGTTTGACAATGCCCGCATCGCTTATTTTGCCGGCTCACTGGCGCTCGCCGTCATCCTGTTCGATTCCGGTTTCGGCACGCCGCTCAACGCCCTGCGGCAGGCGGCAGGACCAGCCCTGTCGCTGGCGACCTTCGGCGTCCTTCTCACCACCGGCCTGTTCGGCGCCGCCGCCTACTACCTGCTCGACCTCAGCTGGCTGGAATCCTTCCTGCTTGGCGCAGCCGTCGCCTCGACCGACGCGGCGGCGGTGTTCTTCCTGCTGCGCGCCGGCGAGATCAATCTGCGCGAGCGCGTGCGCTCCACGCTTGAGGTGGAATCGGGCACCAATGATCCGATCGCCATCTTCCTGACCATCACGCTGGTCGAGATCATCGCCGCCCACGCCAACCCCGAAGCCAATGTCCTGGTCACCAATCTCATCCTCGGCTTCCTCATCAACATGGGGCTTGGCGCGATCGTCGGCGTGCTCGGCGGCCTCGCCATCGTGCGCCTTGTCGACCGGCTCAACCTCGACCATGGCCTGCTGCCGATCTTCGTGCTGACCCTGTCCTTGATGGTCTTTGCCGCCGCCGGTGCCATCGGCGGCTCCGGCTTCCTGGCGGTCTATATCGCCGGGCTCATCGCCGGCAATTCCGACATCCGCGCTGTCACCATCCTCAAGCGCTTCCAGGACGGCATGTCGTGGCTGGCGCAGATCATCATGTTCCTCATCCTCGGCCTGTTCGCGACGCCCTCGCAGTTCCCGGCGATCATGGTGCCTGCGATAGCGCTTGGCCTGTTCCTGATGTTCGTCGCCCGTCCTGTCGCGGTCTGGCTCTGCCTGGTCCCGTTCCGCCTGCCGCGTCCCGAAGTCGCCTTCGTCTCCTGGGTCGGCCTGCGCGGCGCCGTGTCCATCCTGCTCGCCATCACACCGCTGCTCGGCGGGCTGGAAAACGGCCGCACCATCTTCAACGCCGCCTTCATCATCGTTCTGGTGTCCCTGGTCATCCAGGGCTGGACCGTCGGCCCGCTGGCGCGGCGCCTCGGCCTGATCGTGCCGGCCCGGCTCGGACCGCTGGACAAGGTCGAACTGGAACTGCCCGGCTCCGCGCATCACGAACTCCTTGCCTATCGTGTGGCGCCGGGCAGTCCGGTGGCGCGCGGCGAACGCATCCCGCGATGGGCGCGGCCCTCGCTGGTGCTGCGTGACGGCCGCTCGATGCGTTTCCAGGACATGGGCCGGCTCGCCGCCGGCGATCAAGTCTACATCTTCGTGCCCGATCGCTATCCCCGCCTGCTCGACAAGCTGTTCGCCAGCCGCGCCGTCGTCGATCCCGAGGATGCCGATTTCTTCGGCGCCTTCGCCGTCGATCCAGCGCGTTCCGCCGCCGAACTGGAAGCCGCCTATGCGCCCGGTCTCAGCGAGGCCGAGCAGAAACAGACCGTCGGTGCGCTGGTCACGGCGCGGCTCGGCGGCCATGCCGAATATGCCGACCGCGTGCTGCTTGGTCCGATCGAGCTGATTGTGCGCGACGTCGACGACAAGGGCAAAATCACCGGGCTCGGCCTGTCCTTCGAGCCGACCGCGCCGGTGGCGCGCGTGCCTGTCTTCCTGAGCGCCGGCGAGATCGGCGACCGTCTCGCCGCCTTTATCCGCAGCTGGCGCAAGCCGGCTGAGGCGCGGGGGGCAACACAGGCGGATGACGCCCCTGAGCCCCCGGTCGAGAAAGCGTCGGCCGAAAGCTGAGGCGGGCGACCGTTTGCCCGCTGACATAGGCCGGGCGGTCTTCACGGACTATGTCCCCGTCCGCCTCAAAATTTCGCACCCGGCCCCAGCCAAGCCTTGCATCGTCATTGATGCGAGGTATGGTCCCGGCGATTTCAGACGAAAGGGAACCGGCATGGCTGTCTTCAAGACACTGGACGATATCGGCAACATCAGCGGCAAGCGCGTGCTGGTGCGCGTCGACCTCAACGTTCCCGTCGCTGAGGGCAAGGTCACCGACACCACCCGCATCGAACGCATCGGGCCGACCATCGCCGAATTGTCCGGCAAGGGCGCCAAGGTCATCCTGCTCGCCCATTTCGGTCGGCCCAAGGATGGTCCCTCGCCCGAATTCTCGCTGGAGCCGATCGCCAGCGCGACGGCTGAGGTGCTCGGCCGTCCCGTTGGATTCGCCTCCGACTGCATCGGCGACACGGCAGGCAGCGCTGTCGCCGCAATGGACAAGGGCGACGTGCTGCTCCTGGAAAACACCCGCTTCTACAAGGCCGAAGAGAAGAACGATCCCGCTTTTACCGAACGGCTCGCCGCCAATGGCGACATCTTCGTCAACGATGCCTTTTCCGCCGCCCACCGCGCCCATTCGTCGACTGAAGGGCTGGCGCACCTCTTGCCCTCCTTCGCCGGCCGCACCATGCAGGCCGAACTCGAGGCGCTGGAGAAGGGCCTGGGCAACCCGGTCCGTCCGGTCGTTGCCATCGTCGGCGGCGCCAAGGTCTCGACGAAGATCGACCTGTTGATGAACCTGGTGAAGAAGGTCGATGCTCTCGTCATCGGCGGCGGCATGGCCAACACCTTCCTCGCCGCGCGCGGCACCGACGTCGGCAAGTCGCTGTGCGAGCACGACCTGGCTCCGACCGCCAAGCAGATCATGATCGAAGCGGCGGAGGCCGGCTGCGCCATCATCCTGCCGGTCGACGGCGTCGTGGCCAAGGAATTCAGGGCGGGTGCGGCCTGCGAGACCATCGCCATCTCCGACGTGCCGGCCGATGGCATGATCCTCGATGTCGGCGCCAAGACCGTGACGACGATCGGCGAGTGGATCGACCGCGCCGCGACGCTGGTCTGGAACGGACCGCTCGGCGCCTTCGAGATCGAGCCGTTCGATCACGCCACGGTGGCGGCGGCCAAGCATGCGGCGGCGCGCACAAAGGCGGGCAAGCTGGTTTCGGTTGCCGGCGGCGGCGATACCGTGGCTGCATTGAACCACGCCGGTGTCGCCGACGACTTCACCTATGTCTCGACCGCCGGCGGCGCCTTCCTGGAATGGATGGAAGGCAAGCCATTGCCCGGCGTGGACGTGCTGAAGCGCTGAGGGCACACGGCTCACCGGCAATTCGATCAACTCGAAGGGAGCTGGCGGCAGCGCCGGCCACTTTCGCTCGATTCGAGCTTTCCGGCGTCATTCCTTTGGCGGTAGTGTCCTGCTGGCCGATACCAACCGGTTAGGAGAAGCATGATGAGCGAACGTCTCGAAGACATTGCCGCCGCGATTGTGGCCAACGGCAAGGGCCTGCTGGCCGCCGATGAAAGCTCCGGCACGATCAAGAAGCGCTTCGACGTCATCGGCGTCGAATCTACCCCCGACAGCCGCCGCGACTACCGCGAGATGATGTTCCGCGCCAAGGACGCGATGGCCAAATACATTTCCGGCGTCATCCTCTATGACGAGACCATTCGCCAGAAGGCCGCCGACGGCACGCCGCTGGTCGACATCATCAAGGCGGCGGGCGCCATTCCAGGCATCAAGGTCGATGCCGGCGCCAAGCCGCTGGCCGGCTTTCCCGGCGACACCATCACCGAAGGCCTCGACGGCCTGCGCGAGCGGCTTGCCGACTATTACAAGCTCGGCGCCCGTTTTGCCAAATGGCGCGCGGTGATCGACATCGACACCGGCAAGGGCGTGCCTTCGGTCAATTCGATCAACTCGAACACCCATGCGCTTGCCCGCTATGCCGCACTTTGCCAGGAGGCCGGCATCGTGCCGATCGTCGAGCCCGAAGTGCTGATGGACGGCGCTCACGACATCGACACTTGTTTTGAGGTCTCCAAGGCGACGCTGATAAAACTCTATGACGAGCTCCACGCTGCCGGTGTTGTCCTCGAAGGCACGATCCTGAAGCCCAACATGGTGCTTTCTGGCAAGAAGTCGGGCACGGTGGACAGTCCTGAGCAAGTCGCGGAGAAAACGATAAAGCTGTTCCGCGAGACGGTGCCGGCCGCGGTGCCGGGCATTGCCTTCCTCTCCGGCGGTCAGGAGGACGAGGAGGCGACCGCCAACCTCAATGCCATCAACGCCATCGGCCCGCATCCGTGGAAGCTGACCTTCTCCTATGGCCGCGCGCTGCAGGCCGCCCCGCAGAAGGCATGGAGCGGCAAGGCCTCGAACGTCGCCGCCGGCCAGGCCGCCTTCACCCACCGCGCCCACATGAACCACCTGGCGGCACTTGGGAAATGGAAGGCGAGCCTGGAACAGGCTGCCTGAAGCCCCTGCTATCCTTCCCTTCGAACCCGGGCCGACATGCCCGGGTTTTGTTTTGGCGCACCGGCCTTGGGTCAAGGCATTCGAATTCTTATTTTCTCTGGGCATCCCTGACAGCGGCGATGTCGGGGCGAGCCCATCCCGTACGTCCTTGGGGTGCAGACAGGGAGAAGTTCATGCATCGCAACAAGGTCGTTTCGCGCGAAGAATGGTTCGAGGCTCATAAGGCACATCTGGCCCGCGAGAAGGAACTGACGCGGCTTCGCGAGCGCGTCGCGGCCGAGCGGCGCGAACTCCCCTGGTTGAAAATTCGCAAGGACTACGTCTTCGAGACCGAACGGGGGCCGAAGAAACTTGCCGATCTGTTTGGCGCCAACAGCCAGCTGATCGTCTACCATTTCATGTTCGGGCCGGGCTGCGTCAATCATTGCGAAGGCTGCTCCTTTCTTGCCGATCATATCGACGGTGCCAACCAGCACCTCATGCACCACGACGTATCGCTGGTCGTGATCTCGCGCGCGCCGCTGGACGAGCTTGTAGCCTACAGGCAGCGCATGGGCTGGAAGTTCGACTGGGTGTCGTCCTATGCGTCTGATTTCAACTTCGACATGCAGGTTTCCTTCACCGACAGGCAGATCGCGGCTGGCGACACCACATACAATTTCGAGACCCGAGCCCGGACATCGAAGGAGCTTCCGGGCGCCAGCGTTTTCTACAGGGACGAGAACGGCGACATTTTCCTGACCTTCGTTTCGCGTGCCCGCGGCGGCGAACAACTGATCGGCGCCTACCACTATCTGGACCTGACGCCGAAGGGCCGGGGTGAGACCGGCCTCTACCGCAACCTGATGGATTGGGTGCGGCTGCATGACGAATATGCAGGCGAGCCGCAAGCGGAGCGCGATTGCCACGATGGCTGACCAGCAAAAGTGCGGAGCCCCTTCGGAATTGCGTAAAACAAAGGGGTAGAGCGTTCGAGGCGATCCTGTTTTCGCCGGAAATGCTCGTTCACCTCTCTCGCGACATGCGTTAGATGCTGGTCGCAAACCAGTTCAATGGACCAGCGATGCGACGCTTTCCGACCTTCCTCACCTGGCTCGCCTTCCCGATCTATGTCTGGCAGGGATTGGGTGTCCGCCGCCGCACCTCGCGCATGCTGCCGGCGCAGGGACCGGTCATGCACGAGATCTCGGGCCAGGCTCCGGCGATCTCGCTGTTGGTGCTGGGCGATTCCTCCGCCGCCTCGGTCGGCATCGGCAATTCCGAAAACGGGCTTGCCGCGCAGCTTGCCGTCATGATTGCGCAGCGCACCGGCGGCGCTGTGCGCTGGCGTGCCGCCGGCTTCAATTCGGCGACATCTGGTCAGATCCGCGACCATGTCCTGCCCAATCTGTCGGCTGATCCGTGGACGCATATCGTGCTCGCCATCGGCACCAACGACACCAAGAATTTTCATTCCGTGCCGCGCTTCAAGAAGGAGTTCGGCGGCCTCCTCTACGCGCTGCGCGCCAAATGGCCGGAGGCGCGCGTGGTATGGTCGCCGGTGCTGGAGTTCACGCGTGCACCGGCCATGCCATCGCTGCTCGGCAAGATCCTCGAGATCCGCGCCACCGCGATGAACCGGATGGGCGAGCGCCTCTGCCTGGAGCGCGGCGCGGTGCCGGCGCCGCGCCTGCCGATCACCAACCCCGAGGCCGGTTTTGCTTCCGACGGGTTTCATGCCTCGGAGGCCGGCTACCGGGCCTGGGCGGAACATCTCGTCGGCCCAGTGCTTGCCGGCTGAAGAGCGACCGCAGCTGTCGCCAGGCCTTATGTCAGGTGCCCGAGCACGGCCGCCAGTGAGATCGCCGCCATGGCGAGCAATGCCAATTTCCAGAAATCGCCGCGGCGCCTGAGCCCCGGCCAGCCGAGCGGCTTGATGAGCTGGATGACCATGAACCCGACGATGACAAGGGCGAGGAGTTTCGTCATGCTGCCTTTGACCAGCAACGCTTGCGCCTGTCAAAGCGGTTCGTTCGGTCTCCGGGGAAGAAAAGGCGCCGCGAACCCGAAGCGGAACGCGACGCACGCCTTGACCGCGCAGCAATCTACTTCAGCGGCTTGAGGCCAGCCTCGATCGATGCGCGTTTTGCCTCCAGGAACGGGGGCAGGGCAAGGCTTTCGCCCAGCGTCTCCAGCGGCTCGTCGGCTGTGAACCCTGGCCCGTCGGTGGCAATCTCGAACAGGATGCCGTTCGGCTCACGGAAATAGAGCGAGCGGAAGTAGTAGCGCTCGACCTCGCCGCTTGACGGCAGCCGGAATTCGGCCAGGCGCGCCGTCCACTGATGCAGCGTCTCCTCGTCCGGCGCCCTGAAGGCGACATGGTGAACCGCACCGGCGCCTTGCCTCGCGGGTGCCAGCCCGGGCTGCACGGCCACATGAAGCTCCGCCGCCGGCCCGCCCGCGCCCATTTCGAAGACGTGGACCTGGCCCTCGCCGTCAGGCGAGGCATAGTCGCGGACCTTGCGCATGTTCATCACCCCGGCCAGCACCGCCTCGGTGTTGGTGATGTCGGGAACACTGATAACGATCGGCCCCAGTCCGCGGATCTGATGCTCGGCCGGCACCGGGCTTTGCGCCCAGGGATGGCTGCCGCCCTTGCCGCCATCGCTGACGAGCCGCAGGCGCTGGCCTTCGGGGTCCTCGAAATCCAGTGACTTGTAGCCGCCGATATCGGCAATCTCTCCTGTCACAATGCCCTCGCTGGCAAGGTGCTGCTTCCACCAGCCAAGGCTCTCCTGGCTGCCGACCCTGAGGCTGGTCCGCGCGATGCTGTGTGTGCCGCGCCGTTCGCGGCCGATCGGCCAGTCGAAGAAGGTGAGGTCGGTACCCGGCGTTGCCTCGCCGTCGGCATAAAAGAGGTGGTAGGCCGAGGTATCGTCCTGGTTCACTGTCTTCTTGACCAGCCGCAGCCCCAGCACCTTCGTGTAGAAGTGAAGATTGCCGGGCGCATTGGCGGTGATGGCGGTCAGGTGGTGAATTCCTGTCAGTTGCAAGCTCATGGTGGTCTCCCTGTTTTTGGGGAAGAATTTTCTCCTTTCATATCAGAACTCCGGTCACTTCGCTGAAGGCCGCCTGTCCCGACAGTCCGTCGCCAAGCTATGAACAATACTGCCTCGATTAGCCCTGCCTTAGTGAACAATCCGCTCGCGTGACCCGTCACGACAAGAACGGAACAGTCGCCACACGACCCGCCATCCTCCTGACAGACTGCTGTCAGGAGGGGTGTGCGATAGTGTCTCCGGTTAGAGAGAGGAGATTGGTCATGAACGGTTTTACCATTCTGCGCGGCATGCAGCATTATGTCGGCAAGATCCGCACGATGCGCAACGAGATCCGGACCCAGCGGTTCATGAACGCGCTGCCCGCAGACATTCGCAAGGATATCGGCTGGCCGGACATGTATGCCGAGCGTCGCCATCACGGCAATTGAGACGAAATTTTCAACGCAGCGGTTGGATGCTCACGCGTCAGCACCCAGATATCAAGTCCGGCGCGCGAGGGATGGAGCGAGCTCATGCCCGATCAGAAGACAATCGGCTTTCTGTTCATCGAAGGTTTTGCCGACTGGGAATATGGGCTGCTGGCGGCCTCGGCGGTCGAATGGTTCGGCGCTCGCGCCGTGTCGCTGACGCCCGACGGCAAGCCGGTGACCGGAATCAGCGGTTTTAAGCTGATGCCAGACCGCTCGGCCAGCATCAATGAGAATACCGATCTCGATGCCGTGGCGGTCATCGGTTCCGACCACTGGGCGGACAAGGCGCCGCCGGATGCTGCCGAACTGCTGATGGCTGTCGCATCGCGCGGCGGTATCGTTGGTGGCATCTGTGCGGGAACGCTGGCGCTGGCCCGAGCCGGCATGTTCGAGAACGCGAGGCATACCAGCAATGGCCGTGACTGGATTAGCCGTCACGAGTCCGGCTATGCCGGCGATGGCAATTATCAGGATGTGCCACATGCCGTGGCCGACGGCAAAATCGTGTCCGCGCCAGGTTCGGCGCCCGGCACTTTCGCCCTTGCCTTCCTGCAGACGCTCTACCCGGAAAAAGGCAGCGAACTCGCGCAGATGCGGACGCTGTTCGCCAAGGAGTATGCTGAAGCCTCCTGACAGCATGCTGTCAGGAGGTGCGTGCGATGGTGGGACAATGCGCATGGCCGGCCAAGGACGATCGATGAAACACTGGAACGACAGGCTGAACGCGCCTGGCATCAACGGCGTGAAGCCAACGCCGCGCACGGTAGGGGACGTTATCGAAGGCCAGCCCATGCTGGTGCCGACCGCGCGCCAGGTCGACGATTTCATCCGCTCCATCCCCGAAGGCGTCGATATGGACGTTCGCGCGCTGCGCACGGCCCTTGCCATCGAGCATGGCGCCGAAGTGACATGCCCGGTCACCATGGGCTATCATCCGCGTACGGTCGCCGAGGCTGCCAAGGAGGATCTCGAGCGCGGCATGACGCTCAGCGACGTCGCTCCCTTCTGGCGCGTTCTCGATGCGAAGACGCCGACAACGAGGAAACTGTCCTTCGGCGCGGAATTCGTCGCCGCGCAGCGCAAGCGCGAAGGGCTGAAGCCGTAATGCATGTCATGTGGAAGTGGATCCGGTCAGGGAGCCACGGCATGCATGGGAAAAACACTGGGGAAGCAAACGATGCGCCGCGCCGACAGGCTCTTTCAGATCGTGCAGCATCTGCGTGGTGGCCGCCTTGTCACCGCCCAGAAGCTCGGCACATGGCTCGAGGTTTCCGAGCGAACCATTTACCGCGACATAGCCGACCTGCAGTCGACTGGGGTGCCGATCGACGGCGAGGCTGGCGTTGGCTACATGATGAGGGAGGGTTTCGACCTTCCGCCGCTGATGTTCACGCGTGACGAGATCGTGGCGCTGGTGGCCGGCGCCCGCATGGTGCGCGCCTTTGGCGGCGCCGCCATGGCGCGGGCCGCCGACGAGGCACTGGTCAAGATCGGTGCCGTGCTGCCCGATGCCGAGAAGGACCGCATCGCCCGCACCGAGATCCACACGCCGATGTGGGTGGTCAGCGATGCCGCCCGCGAGGCGATCGACCTGATCGAGCGCGCGGTCGAAAAGCGCCAGGTGCTGACCATCGACTACTCGGACGAAGCCGGCCGCGGCACCGCGCGCGATATCAGGCCGCTAGGCCTGTGGTTCTGGGGCAAGGTGTGGACACTGGTCGCCTGGTGCGAGATGCGCGATGATTTCCGCGCCTTCCGCATCGACCGCATTGCCTCCGTGGTCATCGCCGGCCGAATCTTCAAGCCGGAGCGCGGCAAGCAGCTTGCCGATTTCTACCGGGCGGTGGAGCGCAGCGAGGACTACGGCATGGCGCCCGACCGCGCGGCGCGAAGCTGAGACTTGCTGGCCGCACAAAATAGCCCGCTCGAAGCGGGCTATTTTGTTCCGTTCGCGAAAAGCCTATTCCTCGTCGTCCGTATCGGTGTCCTTCGACTTCAGCGCCGACAGCTTGGCGAAGACGGCGTTTGCATCGAGCTCCGCGTCCTCGTCCTTCGGCTTCTCCGGTGCAGGCACCAACCGCTCGGTCAATGCCGCCGGCAGCAGCGTGTCGCCGACCGGCTGCGCCTGCTCGCGGCCGCGCGAGGCGCGGTTGACTTCCATGTCGAGGTCGATCTGCGAGGCGAGACCCAGCGTCACCGGGTCCATCGGCTGCAGATTGGCCGAATTCCAGTGCTTGCGTTCGCGGATCTGCTCGATCGTCGACTTGGTGGTGCCGACGAGGCGCGAAATCTGCGCGTCCTTCAGTTCGGGATGATTGCGCACCAGCCACAGGATGGCGTTCGGCCGGTCCTGACGTTTCGACAGCGGCGTATAGCGCGGGCCCTTGCGCTTGGATTCGGGTACCCGCACCTTGGGATCGGAAAGCTTCAGGCGCTGGTTCGGATCCTTCTCGGCGCGCGCGATCTCGTCGCGGGTCAGCTGGCCGGTCATGATCGGATCCATGCCCTTGATGCCTTGCGCTGATTCTCCGTCGGCGATCGCCTTGACCTCAAGCGGATGCAGCCCGCAGAACTGCGCGATCTGCTCAAAGGAAAGCGCGGTGTTGTCGACCAGCCAGACGGCGGTCGCCTTGGGCATAAGCAGCGTATTGGCCATGTGCAAATCCTTCTCGTTCGCCCGCGTTCCCGCGCGGGCGGTGGTTTAGAGCCACCAAAATGGGAAATTCGCGGCCTGTATAACTGCTCTCAGGTCGTTTCGCAACGTTTTTGGAAGAGCTGGGAACGACGTGGCCAACCAAGGCGCGCGGTGACGGCTAACGTTTGCCACGGCGGTCCAAACCCTGCCGCCGCATTTGCCGCGGATCGCCATGGCATATCACGCCGAAGCCGAGATGAATCCAATCCCCCCAAAAGACAAAACCCGCCGGACAGGGTCCAGCGGGTTTGGAACCGGCGACGACAAGCGTCTGCGGCGGCTCTGCATTGCGACCCTGCCTTGCGGCGGGTCGCGCTTGCAATCAGATCGCCTGACGGGCGATCCGCTCGATGTCGCCGCGGTTGATGCCGAGGTCGCTGAGCTGACGGGCGTTGAGGCGGTTCAGTTCGCGAACGGTCTCGTTGTACATGCGCCAGTTACGGAAAGCACGGATCGGGTTCATGGTAGTCCTCCTGAATTGGGTTCGTTTCGATGATGCTCAAATAGTGATCATCGGGCGGGACTTGAACAGCCGATTTTGCATAGCAATGATGCAAATGCTGCATTGCACCATTAAGCTTCTGTTCATCTTGTAGGCAGGGGCGAAGGACGCTGGCCAGACCGTGTCGAGATCCGGTCGGGCCGAGCCGAAAATGCTGGCGTCCTAGCCGACGTCGAGCACGATCTTGCCGATATGCTCGCCCTCCTCCATCCGCTCATGCGCGCGCCATGCGTCGGTAAGCGGGTAGATCATGTCCATCACCGGTGCCACCTTGCGCGTGCCCAGCAGAGGCCACACCTGTGCCTCCAGCGCCGCCGCGATCGCCGCCTTGAATTCGACTGTGCGCGGCCTGAGCGTCGAGCCCGTATGGGTCAGCCGCTTGACCATGACCTTGGAAAAATCGGCACTGGCGACAGCGCCTGCCTGAACCGCGATCTGCACGATCCGGCCCTCGACAGCGGCGGCCTCGTAGTTTCGCTGGACATAGTCGCCGCCGACCATGTCGAGGATGACGTTGGCGCCTCGGCCTTCGGTCACCTCCTTGACCGCGGTGACGAAATCCTGCTCACGGTAATTGATCGCACGGTCGGCTCCGATCTTCAGGCAGGCGTCGCATTTCTCCTGGGATCCGGCGGTGGTGATCACATAAGCGCCGAAGGCCGAGGCGAGCTGGATCGCCGTGGTGCCGATGCCGGACGAGCCGCCATGGACGAGCAGTGTCTCACCCTTCTTCAGGCCGCCGCGTTCGAACACATTGTGCCAGACGGTGAAATAGTTTTCCGGCACCGCCGCCGCTTCCGTGTGGGTGAAGCCCGCCGGCAGTGGCAGAACGCTGCCTGCATGAACCCTGACATATTCGGCATAGCCGCCGCCGGGCGTGAGCGCGCAGACCCTGTCCCCGATGCGCCAGCGCGATATCTGGTCGCCAAGAGCGGCCACTTCTCCCGACACCTCGAGGCCCGGCAGGTCCGATGCACCGGGCGGAGGCGGGTAGGCCCCCTTGCGCTGCTGCACGTCCGGCCGGTTGACGCCGGCGGCATGCACCTTGATCAGGATTTCGCCGGGGCCGGGCTGCGGTACGTCGCGCGTTTCCGGTTTCAGCACCCTTGGGCCACCCGGCTCCGAGATAGCGATCGCCGTCATCCGTGCCGGAATTTTCTGTCCGCTCGCCATGAAGTTTTCCGTCTTTCCTCGCCGCACTCTTACCGGCTGTTTGCATCGACGCCCTTGCCCTATGTATGCTCATTGGCAAATCAGGCAAATGGCCAATCTGGTCTGGCGGAGGAGGAGCAGCCATGGCGATCTTCGACGACGAACCCAAGAAGAAGGCACGTCCGCACGAGATCGGGCAAGACCTGTCGCTGCTTTCCGTCGGTGAACTGTCAGAGCGCATCGGTATCCTGCGCGACGAGATCGCCCGGCTGGAGGCCGAACTCAAGACCAAGGACACCACCAAATCGGCTGCCGAGGCGCTGTTCCGCCGCGGATAAATCGCTGGGGCAATCGCCCGCCGCCGAAAAGCCCGAATGCGACTGTCTTCAAACCCGCGTCCCCGCCCAGTCCCCCAGTCGGATCAAAAAATGCTCGCAGCCTACAGACCGATCCTTTCCCTGCTTCGCGGCACCGCCTTTCTTCTGGCGGCATCGGGATTGCACGGGCTGCTGCTGCCCTTGCGCGGCCAGGTGGAAGGGTTCTCGACCGCTTCGCTCGGTCTGATGGGCACGGCTTGGGCCGGCGGCTTCGTCACCGGCTGTTTCTTTGCGCCGCGCATCGTGCGCCGCGCCGGACATGTGCGCGCCTTCGGCGCCTTTGCCGCGTCCGGCGCGATCGTGGCACTGCTCACCGGTCTGATCATCGACGAGTATGTCTGGATCCTGCTGCGTGCCTTTACCGGCTTCACCATGGCCGGCGCCTTCATGGTCATCGAAAGCTGGCTGAACGAGAAAGCCACCAACGAGAACCGCGGCACCGTCTTCGGCCTTTACATGATGGTCACCTATGCCTCGATCATGGGCGGCCAGATGATCGTCGCCGGCGGCGACGTGAAATCGGCGTCGTTGTTCATGATCACCGGCATCCTGTTTTGCCTGTCACTGATCCCGACGGCCGTGTCGACCGCCTCGCATCCCAAGCCGCTGCAGGACGTCAAGCTCGACGTCAAGGGACTCTACGCCAACTCGCCGGTCTCGGCGATCGCTTGCCTTTTGATCGGCATCGCCAACGGCGCCTGGGGCACGCTCGGCGCCGTCTACGGCGCCCGCATCGGAATCTCCACCGCCGAGATCGCCTTGATGATGAGCCTGGTGGTCGTCGCCGGCGCCGCCATGCAACTTCCGGCCGGGCGCCTCTCCGACAAGACCGACCGGCGTTTCGTGCTGGCCGGTGCCGCCTTCGGCGCGGCGCTGTTTGCGCTGCTCATCTTCCTGTTCGAGCCGCGCTCGGCGGTCTTCGTCCTCGTCTTCACCGCCGCCTACGGCGCTTTCGCCTACACGCTCTATTCGATCGCCGTGGCGCATGCCAACGACCACGCCAGTGCCGAGGATTTCGTCAAGGTCTCGGGCGGCCTGCTGCTGCTTTATGGCTTCGGCACCATGATCGGCCCCTTGCTGGCGGCAGCGCTGATGGGCTGGATGCGCCCGGAGGGCCTGTTCCTGGCGACAGCCTTCGCGCATCTGTCGCTGGCCGGCTACACGCTGCTACGCATCAGCCGCCGCGCGCCGGTGCCGATCGGAAATCGCGATGCCTTCAAGACGCAGCCGGCCGACCGTTCGGTGACCCCCGAAGCATTGCGGCTCGATCCGAGAAGAAAAGCAGAAGCAAACAGTTGAGATTTGAAAAACTTTGCCTCACAAATGAGGCATGATGTTTTCCGACGCCTTCATGGCGATCGCCGATCCCAATCGGCGCCATCTTCTGGAAGAACTTCGACGCGGTCCGAAGACCGTCAACGAATTGGCGGCCGGGCTGCCAGTCTCCCGCCCGGCGGTATCACAGCATCTGAAAGTGTTGCTCGACGCCGGACTGGTCAATGCCAAGGCTGAAGGGACGCGGCGTGTCTATACGGTGAGCAATGCCGGCTTCCTCAGACTCAACATCTGGCTCGATCAATTCTGGGAAGCCTGATCCTCTTCGGTCAGCAGCCACAACGATCAGGTTTCCATCCGCAAAAACTTGCCGAGAAGATCGAGCAACACCCCGGTCCCATGCTCGCGTGTGCCGGACGTGTCATGGCCATCCAGGAAAGCGCCCTGCTCGGTCAGCACCAGGCGCGTGCTCTTGTCTTCGGCAAAAAGTTCGATCGTGGCCAGCGACACCGAAATTCTGATATCGCCAAACAGCATGTCGTAGCTGTAGACGATGCGCTGGTCGGGCACGATATCCCAGTAAGTGGCGGTGTAGACGTGGATCGGCCCATCCTTCGGCCCTCCGGCATTGATCTCCTTGCCGCCGACGCGAAAGTCCAGTTCGTATCGGCTGGGCATCGGGTTGCTCGGATCGGTGAACCAGTGCCGCTTGGCGTCCGGATTGCTGAGCGCGAAAAAGACCTTCGATGGCGCCGCCGGATAGAGGCGCTCGATAACGAAGGTGGAGTGGACGACGGAACGTTCGGTCATGGCTTGGGTCCTCGCTGGTCAACTCGATTGGTTCGGCGGAATGAAGACACCGTTGCGATAGGCAGCGCCGAAATAGACCTCGACACTACGCAGCCGGCCGCCGCGAAACACGTGTAGCTCGGTGTTGCGGAAGGATTTTCCGTCCACCGTTTCGCAGCCATACAGAACGAAGGCGGCAGCCCCGTCTTCGCAAATCCGCTCGATCGTCATCGACCGGAACAGCTTGCCATTCGGCCAGCAGCGCTCGAAATAGGTCGTGCGATCGATGGCGTCGTCATAGGGGCTGGTGAAGGTGAAATCGTCGGCAAGGGTCGCCTCCATGACGGCGCGGTCGCCGGCCTGAAAGGCCGCGAAATAGCCGCGGACCAGATCGGATTTTCTCTTTGACATGGCATGCTCCTCTTCAGTTCTCCGCAAGAAAATCGCCGAGCCGATCCAGCCGGCGTTCCCATGAGAGGCGCCGCTCATTGATCCAGTGTTCGGCCGCGCGCAGCGCCTTCGGCTCGATCTGACAGGTGCGCACCCGTCCGACCTTTTGCGTGCGCACGAGGCCGCTCGCCTCCAGGAGATTGAGGTGCTGGACGACCGCCGATAGCGACATCGCCAGCGGCTCGGCCAACTGGCTCACCGACGCCGGGCCGCGTGATAGCCGGTCGACCATCTGCCGCCGCGCCGGATCGGCGAGCGCCTGGAACATCAGGTCGAGTTGGGCGGGATCGTGCAGCATCGCGATCAGCCGTTGTTGTAGGGAAAGAACTTGAAGTAAGGCTGCGCCTCCTCGATCACCCTGGTGAAGGCGGCGCGCTGCAGCAGGCGGTCGTGATAGCGCTTCACGGCGGGATAGCTGTCGCCGAACGGCTCGACCTTGTTGGCATAGAAGAGCGCCGGAGACGCCGCGCAATCGGCCATGGTGAAGATATCGCCCACAGCCCATTCCCTCGACAGCATCTCCCGTTCGATGATGGCGTAGGAATTGCGCAGCTGGCTCCGCGCCTGCTCGACACCGAATGGATCGGTCTTGTCCTGCGGCCGCAACCTGTCGCCGACGATCTTCTGCATCGGCTCCTGCACATAGAAATCATAGAAGCGGTCGGCCTGGCGGACAGCCAGCGCCAGGTCGATGTCGGCTGGAATGAGTTCGGCCGGTCCCGGATAGTGCATGGCCAGATATTCCACGACGATGGTCGATTCCAGCACCGTCCGGTCACGCGCGTCGTCGCGCAGCGCCGGCATCTTGCCGGTCGGCGATATCTTCAGAAAGGCCGCGCGCGATTGCTCGTCGCCCAGATCGACGATGACAGGCGCAAAAGGCGTGGCGTTCTCGTAGAGCGCGATCAGCGGCTTCCAGCAAAAGGAGGCCAGCGGATGGAAATGCAGCGTCAGGGACATTCTTGTGCTCATCTGCTCTGTGGAAACACTGAAGCATTTACTTAACTATTGCGGCAGGCCTCGCTCGTCAAGGCTCGCCCACGAAGTCTCAGCTGGATCGGACATGCTCGACAATGGCGGCTTCTATATCAGGCCAGTCATCCGGATGCAGTTCGTGACCGCCGCCTTCGACACGAAGGAGTTTCGCGCCGGCAACTGCTTGGGCCAAGGCTTCGCCATGCTCGACCGGAAAGATCGGATCCGACGTGCCGTGGATGACCAGAAGCGGCACCGCCAGTTTGTGCAGGCGACCCTTCCATTGGTCATTGCCCTTGAGCATGAAATGATTGGTGGCGCTGAGCAAGCCGCCGGACCTGGTATAATCCCGCTCGATGAACGCCCTCATCCCGGCCTCGTCGAACGGATGCGCGGTGCTGGCGATCGCGCGTGCATCGCTGACCATGAAGTCGATGACCTGGCGGCGGTCCGCCCAGTCGACTTTGGCCCCATCGGCCGAATGCTCCATATAGGCGTCGGTCGTTTGCGGCAGATGCGACGTGTCGGTCCCCACGGGCGAACTGCTGATCACGGTCAGCGAAGCGACGCGCGAAGGGTGCCGGAGCGCGACGAGCTGCGCGATCATGCCGCCCATCGACATGCCCGCGACATGCGCCTTGCCGATGCCGTAACTGTCGAGAACGGCTATCGCGTCGTCAGCCATGTCGTCGAAAGTGTAGGGCGGCTGTCCCACCAGATATTTGGTCGACCGGCCGGTATCGCGATTGTCGTAGCGGATCACGTAAAGGCCGGCGTCCGCGAGCTTCCGGCAAAACGCCTCCGGCCACCACAGCATCGAGGCCATCGCGCCCATGATCAGCAGCAGCGGATCCGCCGGATCGCCAAACGCTTCGGATACGATCTCGGGACGGTCTTTGCTCGTCATCTCATGGCCTCCTCATCTGCTTGCATTTTGCAATCGGTTGCACGATAATAAAACCGATACGATAATGCAACCGGTTTTGCGGAGAAAATGGAATGACCCTCGATCGCCGGTCCGGCTGCCCGATCAACCTTTCACTCGAGGTGTTCGGCGACCGCTGGAGCCTGATCATCCTGCGCGACATGATTTTCGGCGGCAGGCGCCATTTTCGCGAGCTGCTCAACGGCTCGATGGAGGGTATCGCCTCCAACATCCTCGCCGACCGTTTGAAGCGGCTGATGGAGCTCGGCATGCTGACCAAGGCGGACGACCCCAGTCATAAGCAGAAGGCGATCTACAGCCTGACCGAGATGGCCATCACGCTGGTGCCCATCCTGGCCCATCTCGGCGCCTGGGGCCGCGTCTGGCTGCCGACAAGCGAGGAACTCTCGATCCGCGCCGAACTCCTGGAAAAGGGCGGACCTCCAATGTGGGAGAAATTCATGGACGAATTGCGCCATGAGCATCTCGGCACCCCCCTCGACACAGCGCCCGGCTCCTCTGTCCGCGCGACGCTGCAAGCCGCCTATGAAGCGGTGGTTGCTGAAAAGCCCCGCAACGCCAGCCCGGCCGTCTGACCAACTATTTTCCCCGTTGAAAGGCCGGCTCTGCTACAAAGGACGGAAATCACACTTCACGGGATTGGATACGCTCTTGGTTGAGAACTCTAGGGACACTGCCCGCGCGCGTGCCGATCTGCGCTTCAAGAAGCAGGAAGAGGCGGCGACGGTCCGGCAGAAAGCCATGGCCGAATACGTCGCCGAGAGCGATGCCCGCAAGGCCAAGACCGACAAGCTGCGGGCGCTGCGGCTGGCCAAGGAAGCCGAAGATCTAGCCAACGCGCCTGCCGCACCTGCCAAGAAGCCGGCCCGCGCCAAGAAAAAATAGCCCCCTCTCTCCGCCAATGCCTCGTCCTGGATCGAGCGGTCGTAACGCATCCGACAGGCACGCCTTCGTCCCGCTGCTTCGCGGGAAGCAATTTCAACCGAAAGCGGGATTGCCTGGTCCGGCTGGCCGGCGATGATTGGGCTGTTCAACAGGAGATTGCCATGACCGCGCTGTCGCTCGAAAAAGCCGTAGAGATCATCAATGCCGCCTTCGCCAGGGGCGCCGATCTCAAGCTCAAGCCGCTCGGCGTCTCGGTGCTCGACGCCGGCGGGCACCTGGTCGCCTTCCAGCGCCAGGACGGCGCCTCGTTCCTGCGCCCGCAAATGTCGGCCGGCAAGGCTTATGGCGCGCTGGCGATCGGCATCGGCTCGCGCAGGGTCGAGGCCTCGCCAAGGAGCGCCCGCATCTGGTTGCCGGCATTTCCGACGTGTCGGGTGGACGCGTGCTGCCGGTCGTCGGCGGCGTGCTGATCCGCGACAAGGCAGGCAGTGTCATCGGCGCTGTCGGCATTTCCGGCGACACGTCTGACAATGACGAGGCGGCCGCGATTGCCGGCATCGAAGCCGCCGGCTTCGCCGCCGATCCGGGCTGAGGTTCCGGTCTAATTCAAATTGATGTCGCGGCTGGCCGACCGCATCGACACCGCGAACCCGGCCAGCACGTCGAACAGCGCGATGATCAGCAGCGTGAAGAAGATGGAGTGCGCGGCACCCTTCACCAGCAGGAACTCGACCAGGAAAGCAACGAAGACAAGCGTCGACAACAGATGGTCCATGATCGAGGCGGTGGTCGTGCGCGCCGACTTCACCATTTCAAGGAACAGAAAAATCAGCCCGATCAGCACGATCAGGTCGCCGAGCGTCATCGAGAACACCCCGCCCGACATCATGCGGAACGAGAACATCTCGCTCGCCCACGGATCGTCACCGCCGCCGAATATACCGAGCAGGCCGAGATTGTAGAGCACGAAAGGCACGATCAAAAGCGGGACGGCACCGAACATCTGGCGTCTCCATATGGGGGCACCTTCTGTAGAATGCCCCACAGGCACGGCGTCAAGATTTTTCGTGCGCGGCCGCAAACACGGTCGAATACCGGATGCAACAACCATGTCAGCCGGTTGCCCGGCCAACATGAAAATCGAGAGACGAAAGCTCAGCGCTTGAAGTAGCCGGCGCGCACGGCAAGGCCAAACGCAAAAAAGACCGGCCAGAAGCCGGTCTTTTGTAACTCGGTTGCTTGGGAAAAGCTGGTCTCAGCTTTCCTTGGGCGTCAGCACCTGGCGACCGCGATACATGCCGGTCTTCAGGTCGATGTGGTGCGGGCGGCGCATTTCGCCGGAATTCTTGTCCTCGACATAGGTCGGGGCCTTGAGGGCGTCGGCCGAGCGGCGCATGCCGCGCTTGGACGGAGAGGTTTTGCGTTTCGGAACGGCCATGGATATGCTCCACTACATGGTCAAAAGCCCCGCCCGCCCTCGTGAAAGGGCCATGTCGGGGCCTAAATCTGAGAAAGTCGGGTGCCTATACACGCCTGACACCGTTTTGGCCAGCACCGCGGTGAATCTTTTTTATCCGGCTAGTCCAGGCAACCGACATAGGCGCCGGAGCGGCCGGCGCGCCGCTCGATCAGATTGGCGAGCCTTCTCAAGCCCGGCCCTGGTTTTGCCGGATTGCGGGCGATCGGATTGGGCAGCGTGACGGCGAGAAGGGCCGCCTGCCGTCTGGACAGCTGCTTTGCCGAAATGCCGAAATGGTGCCGCGCCGCAGCCTCGATGCCGTAGATGCCAGGCCCCCACTCGGCGATGTTGAGATAGATCTCCATAATGCGCCGCTTCGACATCACCGCGTCGAAATAGACGGCCAGCGGCAGTTCGACGACCTTGCGCACCGAGCCCAGCGGCCGCGACCACAGGAAGAGGTTCTTCACCGTCTGCATGGTGATGGTCGAGGCACCACGCGTCGCCTCGCCGGCCAGCGCATCGTCGACGACCCCCCTGAGCTCGCCGAGATCGACGCCGCGATGAAAGCAGAACTGCCCGTCCTCCGACATGATGACGGAATGGGCGAGCACAGGCGCGACATCATCGATCGACACCCAGCGCCGGTCGTAGCCGGAGAATGTCGCGAGATCCTTCAGCATCAGCGTCGACACTGGATGCACGAAGGACGGCAGGTAGAGAAAGGTCAGCACCACCGGGATGAGCGCCAGCACGGCGGCCACGACGATGCCGCGCCGGACCCAGCGCTTGAGACTGCGGCGGCTCACGCCTCGCGATCTCGTCGCCATGTCCAGCTTTTCGGTCTCATGATCGACGATCGGTTCCGCCAAGCCGCCCAACCCATGCCAGAGAACTCGCTTTGAAACTGCCTCCTGGGAGTCATGTGAGGGTGTTTTCGAGAACCGGAGCGGAGCGTACATTCGAGTACGTGAACACCGGAAGCGCGGAAAACGCCTTCAGATGACCGCAGGAGATGAGTTTCCAAACGGGCTCTTACCGCCCCGGCATAATGGCGCTTGCCTTCTTGCGCAACGTCTGAGTGTCGGCTACCGGTCCCGGCCATGACGAATGACGACGAAATGGCGTTCGAAATGGCGCTCATCAGGCGCGCGGCCGCCGTCGAGGTGATGCTGCGTCGCTTGCTCGACGACCGACCGCTTTCGGGTGAGATCGCTCGGCCCGATCGTCTGATGGCGGCGATGCGCCATGGCGTGTTGAACGGCGGCAAGCGCCTGCGCCCCTTCCTGGTCATGGAAAGCGCCGCCCTGTTTTCCGCCGATGGCGAAGCGGCGTTGCGCGTCGCGGCGGCGCTCGAATGCGTGCATTGCTATTCGCTGATCCACGATGACCTGCCGGCGATGGACGACGATGACCTGCGCCGCGGCCAGCCGACCGTGCACAAGGCCTTTGACGAAGCCACTGCCATCCTGGCGGGCGACGCCTTGCTGACTCTGGCCTTCGACATCATCGCCGGCGAAGCGACGGCGCTGCCGGCCGAACGGCGCGCAGCCCTGGTGCTGGCGCTCGCCCGCGCCGCCGGGGCCGGTGGGATGGTCGGCGGCCAGAAGCTAGACCTCGAAGCCGAGCAAGTGCGACCGGACGAGGCCGGCATCATAACGCTGCAGGCGATGAAGACCGGCGCGCTGATCCGCTTCGCCTGCGAGGCGGGTGCGATCCTGGCCGGCGCACAGTCGGATGACCTGGAAAGGCTTGCCGAGTTCGGTTCGG
This sequence comes from Mesorhizobium sp. BR1-1-4, assembly GCF_020165375.1. NCBI lineage: Bacteria > Pseudomonadati > Pseudomonadota > Alphaproteobacteria > Hyphomicrobiales > Phyllobacteriaceae > Mesorhizobium > Mesorhizobium sp. BR1-1-4. The sequence goes on from NZ_JAIUIB010000001.1 coordinate 117,137, forward strand.
CGATCGGCCTGGCCTTCCAGCTCGCCGACGACCTGCTGGATCTGACGGCCGACGCCAAGCAGATGGGCAAGGCGACCGGCAAGGATGCCGCCGCGGGCAAGGGTACGCTGGTGGCCCTGCACGGCGCGGATTGGGCACGCAAGCAGCTCGACGGCCTCGTCGGCCAGGCGCACGCGCTGCTCGAACCCTATGGCGAAAAAGCTGCCCTGCTGAAAGCCGCGGCGATCTTCGTCGCAACCCGTAACAGCTGACGGCAGGCTCATACCATTGAGCAGTGCACCTGCGGTCCACCAACGAAATCTTAATGTAAATGAAGCGTAATCCCAATCCTTAGAATGATGCGTATGTGTTGGGGTTGCGCATGCCGGAATATTCTTCCTTCATCCGGTCCGTCCGGATACGTTATCTTTCAGGATTGTTGGTTTTCGCGCTGGCTTCAGCCGCCATCATGGTTGCGCTCAATCGCGTCAATTCCTTGCGCCATGAAATCGATGCGCTGAGCAGCAATCTCGTCATTTTCACCCGCGATCTGCGCAACGCCACCAGCTTCGCCGAGACAACCAGTTCCGCCTGGCGGATCGAGACGCGCGATGCGCTGACGGCTTCGGCGCGCGACCATTCCGAGCGGCTGACCGGCGAGATCGAGACCCTGACCGCCCAGCTCGCCGCGATCCGCCCGCGCCTGTCGGCCAAGACCGTCAGCGAGCTCGCAGCCGCTTCGGTCAATGGCGACCTGTTCTGGTCGCCGCGTGACATGGTTCGCAACTTCAACCTGATGTCGGTGGCGCAAAAGACCGATGAATGGAGCACTCGCGAGATCCGCAACCAGAACGACCTGTTCGTTCAGCCCATGCTGGTGCGTGTCCGCACCGCGATGGACGACGAACGCCATCAGGCGGACGCGTCCAGCGACCGGCTGCTTTTGTGGGCAAGCGGCTTGTTGTTTGCCGTCCTGGGCATCGTCGCTTTCTGGATCTTCCGCCCGATGGAACAGGCGATCCGTCGCGCCTTTGCCCAGTCGGCCGAATCCTTGTTCAAGGCAGAGGCCGCCGACCGTGCCAAGTCGGAATTCCTGGCCAATATGAGCCACGAGATCCGCACACCGATGAACGGCGTGCTCGGCATGGCCGAATTGCTGGCCAAGACCGAGCTCAACCCGCGCCAGAAGACGTTCACCGACGTTATCGTCAAGTCGGGCAACGCGCTGCTCACCATCATCAACGACATCCTCGACTTCTCGAAGATCAATGCCGGGCAATTGACGCTCGACCCCGCCCCCTTCCGCCTCTCGGAAGCGGTGGAGGACGTGGCGACGCTTGTCTCGGCGCGCGTCGCCGAGAAGAACCTGGAACTCATCGTGCGCGTCGACCCCAGGCTGCCGGCCTATGTCGTCGGCGACGCCGGCCGCTTCCGGCAGATCGTCACCAACCTTGTCGGCAATGCGGTGAAATTCACCGAGAAGGGCCATGTGCTGATCGATGTCGGCGGCGAAACCGTCAACGATGTCGTCCAGCTCAAGTTGCGCGTCGAGGACACCGGCATCGGCATCCCGGCCGAGAAATTGCAGAACGTGTTCGAGAAGTTCGCTCAGGTCGATGGCTCCTCGACCCGCCGTCACGAAGGTACCGGCCTTGGGCTCGCCATCGCCGCCCGCCTCGTCGACCTGATGGCCGGCAAGATCGGCGTCGAGAGCGAGATCGGCCGCGGCTCCGTCTTCTGGTTCGCCGTGCCGCTGCCGGTCCACCGTGCCGAGGCGCGCGACGCCATCGTGCCGGTCGACGTCACCGGCGCGCGTGTGCTGGTCATCGACGACAATCCGGTCAACCGCGAGATCCTGCTCGAACAGCTCAGAAGCTGGAGCTTCGACTGCGCCGCCGCCGAAAGCGGCGCGGTTGGCCTCGCCTTCCTCGATCGCGCCTGCCAGCTCGGCGCCAGCGTCGACTGCATCATCCTCGATTATCAGATGCCCGGCATGAACGGCGCCGATGTCGCCCGGGCCATCGCCGCCGACAGCCGGCTGTCCACCATCCCGGTCGTTATCCTGACCTCGGTCGACCAGGTCGATTTCGGCAAGATGATCATCGACTTCGGTATATCGGCGCATCTGACCAAGCCGGCGCGCTCGGCGGTTCTGCTCGGCACCGTCATCTCGGTCATCCAGAAGGCGCGCTCGCAGGTCGGCAAGGCGCACTTCATTCGCGAACCGATCCAACCGATGCCTCAGCCGGCTCCGCCGGCCTTCACGGTTATCCGCGGCCCCGCCATGCCGATCGCGGCAGTGCCGGAATCGAATGCCGCGCCGAACAGCCCGATCGACATCCTCATCGCCGAGGACAATGACGTGAACCAGATGGTGTTCGGCCAGATCCTCAATGGGCTGGGCTTGAGCTACCGCATCGCAGGCAATGGCCGCACCGCGGTCGAGATGTACCGGTCGCTGCATCCGAGGTTGGTTCTGATGGACGTCTCGATGCCGGAAATGAACGGCTACGAGGCGACACGCGCCATTCGGGCGATCGAGGCGTCGTCGGGTGGCCACATTCCGATCATCGGCGTCACCGCGCATGCGCTGAAGGGCGACCGCGACAAGTGCATCGAGGCCGGCATGGACGACTATCTGCCCAAGCCCGTTTCGCCCGATCGCCTCGGCGCCAAGATCGGCACCTGGCTCAGCGAAACGGTGGTGGCCAAGACGGCCTGAACTCCGTCCGGCGTCAGACGGTTGCGTCCAGATGGTAGCGGCGCATCCAGTCGCGGCTTGTCGCGTCGGCGAGCTTCGCGACACCCGGTTTCACATCCCCGGCGTTCGGCGACTGTACGCCCAAGGCCTGACAGATGGAAATCAGTGTCGCCGCCGGGCTGCTTGAAAGCCGCTCGTAGCCAATCCGCAGTGGCGTTATGTCTCGCTCGGCGAACCATGTGTTCCACGCTGCGTCATAGGCCTCAAGCTCGGCGACTTCGTCCCTGATACGCTGGAAATCGTACCGCGGTTCTCCTGGCGATCCGACCCTTTCGATCTCCGTTCCATCGGGAGCGACGTGCCAAAGGCCGGTCTGCTCCGCCTTGACCAGGGAGACAGCCTGCGCAAGCTTGTTCTCACGCGACAGATGCACGTAGAGAACGCGACCGAAAGCCCTTTCGAAACGCGCTTTGTCCGACACAAGCCCCGGAAAAATCCGGTCGAGGATCGCTGAAAGCTCGTCCAGGTTTTCTCGCATCAGGCGAAGACCGAAGATTTCCGTACCACCCTTGCCGGCATCGATCGCCGCATTGAGATAGGCAAGCTGGAATTCAAGCTCGCCCATCGTGTCGCGAGGCGGCAGGTTCCATTCTTCGGCCCACTCCGACACATCCTGCCGCCGATAGAATGAGTGTGGATCGCCGGTCGTTCTGGTGGCCGCCAGCAGTTTGCACAGCAAGGTGCTGCCGGTTCTGGGCGTGCCGCAGATAATGTACGCGTCGAACATCGCTGTCCCTGTAGCTGCCGAAGGCGGACCAGCCCACCGGTCCGGCGCCGCTATAGCTGAAATCGTTGCTGGATACGATGGGCACATTCCAACGGCGTGTGCCCCGTGCAGCCCAACCCTCCTCGGCTACCGGTTGCGCACCACCACGCAGGCGCCACCGATGCTTTGCAGTTTCTGGCAGATGACATTGGCGGCGGCGCGGTCGTCGACGCCGATCCGGACCGCGTAGATGCCGCGCCGGCCGATCGGCGTACGCACTCGGCTGACCACCGGATCATGCCCGGCAAGCAGGGCCGGAAAACGGCCCCGTACCCTGAGCCATTGGCTGATCGCGGCGCTGCGGCGGAAATTGCCCGCCACCTGAATGCCCCATGGCTTGACGTTGATTGAGGCCATCGCCACGGTTCTGGACATGATCACCGGCAGCTTGCGGCAGGCGACCGCGAAATCCAGCTTGGCGTCGAGTGGCTCGACTTTGCCGGCATAGGCCCGGTCGGTGAACTTGTCGACCGGCTCGCCCATCACGTCGAAGACATAGCTTTCCGTCTCCATCGGCAGGAAGCCACCGGAATTCAGCCAGCGCGACACCCGGCTCTCGCCGGCATTGTAGGCAGCGGCCGCCAAACCGAGATTGCCATAACCGGCCTTCATTTCGGCGAGATATCTAGCCGACGCCGGAATCGCCTGGTTGATGTCGAAGGAATTTTCAAGCCCCCGCATCTTGGCGGTGCCCGGCATGAACTGGGCAATGCCTTCGGCGCCGACAGGGCTCACGGCGTTGGGATCGAACCGGCTTTCCTTCCAGATCAGGCGGGCGAAGAAATCCCGAGGCAGGCCGTTCTGATCGGCATGCGCCTGGATCAGGTTACAGACCTTGTCGATCAGCCGCTGCTTGGCCGATTGCGGTGGATCCGCCTGGGCAAGCGTCGACCAGCCCATGCCACACAGGAAAATCAGCGCCACCCACGGGAAACGCCGCATCTGGCTTACTCTGCCGCGGCCTTGCCGCCCCGACCGAAGCGCTGGTCAATATAGTCGGCGACCATTTTCTCGAAATCCGCCGCGATCGACGGCCCGCGCAGCGTCGCCGCCTTCTTGCCGTCGACGAAGACCGGCGCGGTCGGCGTTTCTCCGGTGCCGGGCAGCGAAATGCCGATATCGGCATGCTTGGATTCACCGGGACCGTTGACGATGCAGCCCATCACCGCGACCTTGAGGTTCTCGACGCCCGGGTATTTCTCCCGCCACACCGGCATGTTCTTGCGCAGGTCCGCCTGGATGTTCTGCGCCAGTTCCTGGAACACGGTGGAGGTGGTGCGGCCGCAGCCCGGGCAGGCCGCGACGATCGGCACGAACTGCCGAAAACCCATGGTCTGCAGCAGTTCCTGCGACACCTGCACCTCGCGGGTGCGATCGCCATTGGGCTCCGGCGTCAGCGAGATGCGGATGGTATCGCCAATGCCTTGCTGCAAGAGGATGCCCATGGCCGCGGAAGACGCGACGATGCCTTTGGAGCCCATCCCGGCCTCGGTGAGGCCGAGATGCAGCGCATGGTTGGAACGGGTCGCAAGCTCGGTGTAGACGGCGATCAGGTCCTGCACGCCGCTGACCTTGGCCGACAGGATGATTTTTTCGCGGCCAAGACCAATTTCCTCGGCCATCTCGGCCGACAGGATCGCCGACTGCACGATTGCCTCGCGCGTCACTTCCTGCGCCGTCAGCGGGAAACCCTTGTCCTGGTTGTCGTCCATCAGCCGCGTCAGAAGCTCCTGGTCAAGCGAGCCCCAGTTGACGCCGATGCGCACCGGTTTGTCATGTTTGATCGCCATCTCGACGATCGCCGCGAACTGCCGGTCCTTCTTATCCTTGAAGCCGACATTGCCGGGATTGATGCGGTACTTGGCCAGCGCCTCGGCGCAAGCCGGATGATCGGCCAGGAGCTTATGTCCGATATAGTGGAAATCGCCGACCAGCGGCACGTTGATGCCAAGCCGCTGCAGCCGTTCATGAATGCGCGGCACGGCGGCGGCACTTTCATCACGGTCGACGGTGATGCGCACGATCTCGGAGCCGGCGCGGTGCAGCGCCGCGACCTGCGCGACTGTCTGGTCGACATCGGCCGTGTCGGTGTTGGTCATCGACTGAACGACCACCGGCGCGCCGCCGCCGACGACCACGCCGCCGACATCGACGCCGACCGAGGTGCGGCGGGGGAAGGGAGAAGAAAAATATCCGGTCATGCCGGCAGCCTTTTGTCTCTGGAGCGCTATGCGTCTCTCTGAAGCGCGTGCGTCCACCTGGACGCACAAGCCGGGGCCGATGCGTTGAAGTCCGGCATGAGGTGGAGGAGCAAAGATGGCTTGTCAATGGCGACAGGTCGCCACTGGCAGCAATTGGTCCCGGCCGGGACCTGAAACAGCACACGAGCTGGCAGCGGCCAAGCGGGCAAGATGGGTCCGAAGGATATTAGTTTCCGCTTATGGTGCAGCGCTGAAAATCGCAATCACTGCACCGGCGGCTGGCGCCGCCGGCAAGGAAGACCGCCAGTGGTGAGCGGCTATGTCAGGTGAGGATCAATGCGTGGTTGGTTGCGCCCTCAGTTTCTCAATCGCATCCTTGAGTGCCAGCTTGCGTCGCTTGAGATTCCCGATTTCGAGGTCATCAACCGACGGGTGATTCATCGCGTCATCGATTTCGCGTTCGATGTCGCCGTGTTTCCGCTGCAACTCATCAAGATGGGATGCAAGAGACATGATTGGTTCTCCCTTTCATGGTTTCCTCGATTGCAGCCGCCAAGGCACGTCCACCGCAGGTCGTATCTGTGACGGCACAATGACAGTGTGCCACCATCGAGCAGCGATGTCGAATGCTGCGTGGTAGCATTCCACGACAACGTGAAATGTGATATGGGCTGCGCGCCGGTGGCAGAAATTGCCGCCCCCGCCCAACCAGGCCCAGTTTTGGGCGCCGCAGACGTGCAGACGGTAGAGAATGTCCGATCAGGAACAGGCCGATACTCGCCTCGAATTTTCCCGGCTGAAGCAGGAACACGCCGATTTCGATGCCGCGATCAACGCGATGATCGCCATGAATTGCGACCCGCTGCAGATCCAGCGCATGAAAAAGAAGAAGCTGTTCCTCAAGGACCGGCTGATGAAGCTGGAAGACAGGATCATTCCAGACATCATCGCCTGAGACGGAATCGCGCCGCCGGCACTTTCCGCCTATGCGCCGATCGAGAGCCCGGCGGCGCGGCCGCGCAGCAGGCCGATGAGATCGGCGGTCCGCTCCTCCGACGTATCGATCGGAACCACCAGGCACATCGTCGCCTCGACCTTGCCTGGCGCTGAAAAGACCGGCACGGCAAGGCATTTCGTGTAAGCGTCGACCAGGCCCGAGGTGACGCAGTAGCCGGTCACCCCTGCCTTTGCGATGTCCGCGATGAAATCGTCGAGCCGCAGCTTGCGCCCGTCAGGCAGCACGAGATCGTCATCAGACACCATGGCTTCGATCGCGGCTCTATCCAGCCCCGCAAGCAATAGCCGTCCAGACGCGGTCCAGGGCAGCGGTATCTGCAGGCCGGTGGCCGAACTGATGCGGAACGGCCTGCTACCAGGGCTGGAATGGACGATCGTGTAGCGGCCGCTCTGCAGCATGCACAATTCCGAGGTCTCGCCCGTCTCGCGCGACAGATGGTCGACCTCCTGTCGCCCGCGCCGCAACAGGTCGTTGCCGCGCACATAGTCCATCCCGTAGAGGTAGAGCTTCTTGCCGAAATAGACGCGATTGCCGTCGCCGGCCATTTCCAGAAGGCCGGCGTCGACCAGCGACCGCACCAGCGTGTAGGTGGTCGAACGCGGCGCATTGACGCCCTTGGCGAGATCGCCAATCCCGATCGCACGCTGCGTCATGTGAAGGAACTCCAGGATCTCCAGGACCCGGTTGAGGCCCTTTTCACGGGACCCCGGCGCCTTCTCGTCGGCCGAAGCAGCCAAAACACTACCATCTTGCATTGTCGATTCCCGGTGCTAGTATCTGTCTTGTACAGGATACATGCGTCTCTTGTAAGAGACAATCTTTGATAATCACTGCCGCGTGTATGGGCTGTGCATAGGGGAACACAACACGAAAGGAGGTCGCCGTGAACGACACATCCGGAAGACGTGATTTTCTGAAATTGGGAATGGCGGGACTTGCCACGGCCGGCGTGCTGGCAGCCGTCGATGCGCAGAAGGCCGCCGCACAGGCCGCATCCGACAGCCTGCTGCGCACCGTGCTCGACAGAGGCAAGCTGATTGTCGGGACCGGCAGCACCAACGCGCCCTGGCATTTCGAGAACGATGCCGGCGAACTGGTCGGCATGGATATCACCATGGGCCGCATTCTCGCCAAGGGCCTTTTCGACGACCCGACCAAGGTCGAGTTCGTCATGCAGGATCCGGCCCAGCGCATTCCCAACGTGACCACCAACAAGGTCGACATCACCATTCAGTTCATGACCATGACGGCGCAGCGCTCGCAACTGATCAATTTCTCCCGGCCCTACTATGTCGAAGGCGTTGCCTTGCTGACCCTGCCGACCGCCGAGAACAAGACCTTCGACAAGCTGCTGGCCGGTGGTTCGGCGACACGCATTTCCATCCTGCAGAATGTCGACGCCGAAAGTTCCGTCCACTACGCTCTGCCGCAGGCCCAGGTGTTGCAGATCGACACCCAGGCGAACGTGCTGCAGGCGTTGGAGTCCAAGCGCGCCGACGCCGCCGCGGTCGACCTGTCCACCGTGCGCTGGCTCGCCTCGCGCAATCCCGACAAGTATTTCGATGCCGGCAAGAGCTGGTATTCGATGCTTTACGGCGCCGCACTGCGGCAAGGCGATTTGGACTGGCTGACCTTCGTCAACCAGACTTTCACCATCGCCATGTTCGGCCATGAATCGGCGCTCTACGACGCCGCCTTCAAGGACTATTTCGGCCAGGAGCCGCCGGCGCGTCACCCCGGCTTCCCGGTCATCTGATCCCGGATTGCGGAAGGGTGGCGTTGTCGCCCTTCCGTTATCGACTCGACGTCCTTCACACCGAGGCGGATGCATGGGCTATGCCCTCAATTTCAACCTGATCTGGCGGCATTTCGACAAGCTCTGGGGCGGCCTGCTGCTCAGCCTCGAGCTTGCCGTGATCTCGATCGCCATCGGCGTTGTCATCGGGCTGGTGCTCGCTGTCTGGTACGTCTCGGCCGGACGCGTGGTGCGGGCGGTGATCGCCGCCTATGTCGAATTCATCCGCAATGTGCCGCTGATCCTGCTGGTTTATCTCGTCTTCTACGGCCTGCCGACCGTGGTCGACCTGGCCTACAGTGCACCAACCTCGTTTGTATTGACCCTGTCGGTCTATAGCGGCGCCTATCTGGTCGAGGTGTTTCGCTCCGGGCTCGAGGCTGTCCCGCGCGGCCAGCTCGATGCCGGCAAGGCGATCGGCCTAACGCCATGGCAGAGGCTGTTGCACGTGCGCCTGCCTACAATGCTGCGCATCACGCTGCCGGCGCTCTCCAACACCTTCATCTCGCTGTTCAAGGACACCTCGATCGCCTCGGTCATCTCGGTGCCCGAACTCACCTTCGGCGCCCAATGGATCAACTTCAACACATTCCGCATCGTCGAGGTCTACCTGGTCACGACGGCGATGTATCTGGTAACCGGCTATGCGCTGCTTTTCGGGCTGCGGCTCGTCGAGCGCCGGTTCAGGGCGGCGCGCTGACATGCTGAGCCAGATCCTCTACGCACTGCCCTTCCTTGCCCAGGGCTTCGCCGTGACCTTGTGGGTCTCGCTGCTGGTGGTGGTGCTGTCGCTTATCGCCGGCGTCCTGCTGGGCGTCGGCCTGGTCTATGGTCCCGCCCCTTTGCGCTGGGCGGTGCGCATCTTCTCGGACACCATTCGCGGTATTCCGATCCTGGTGCTGATGTTCTTCGTCTATTACGGCCTGCCTGCAATCGGGCTGCATCTGCCATCGTTCTGGGCCGCGGTGTCCGCGCTCACCCTGTTCAAGACGGCGCAGGTCATCGAATACCTCAGGGGCGCGGTCGGCTCGATTCCGAAGGGACAGTCCGAAGCCGCGATGGCGATCGGGTTGACCTTTCGCCAGAGGCTCACCTACGTCATCTTTCCGCAGGCCTTCAGGCGCTTCCTGCCGCCCTGGATCAATGGCGTCACCGACGCGGTCAAGGGCAGCGCGCTGGTGTCGCTGCTCGGCATCACCGATTTGATGCAGGCCATCAACCAGGTCATCGGCCGCACCTATGAAGCGATGCCGCTCTATATATTGGGAGCGCTCCTCTATTTCGCGGTCAACTACGCACTCTCGCTCGCCAGCCGGCGGCTCGAGCGGCGTTTCTCCTTTATCCGGGAATAGCAACGATGTCCGAAGCCCTAAACGCCGGTCCCGCGCTGCTCGACGTGCGCGATGTCTCCAAGGCCTTCGGTGCCGTCGAGGTGTTGCGCTCCGTCAGCCTTCAGGTGAAGCGCGGCGAGGTGGTGACCGTCATCGGCCCTTCCGGCAGCGGCAAGACCACGCTGCTGCGCTGCGTCAACTTCCTGGAGAGTTACGACAGCGGCTCGATCCGCATCGACGGCAAGGAGGTCGGTTTTCGCGAGGCCGGAACGCGTCAGCGCTGTAGCGAGCGCGATCTTGCCGCCATGCGCGCCGAGACCGGCATGGTGTTCCAAAGCTTCAACCTCTTCCCTCACCTGACGGCGGCCGGCAACATCATGCTGGGTCTGACCAAGGTGCGCGGAAAAAAGGACGCCGAGGCGCGATCGATCGCCGAGCACTGGCTCGGGCGCGTCGGCCTTGGCCACAAGGCCGACAGCCTGCCGGCCGAACTCTCCGGCGGCCAGCAGCAGCGCGTCGGCATAGCCCGCGCCGTGGCCATGGAACCGAAGATCCTGCTGCTCGACGAGATCACCTCCGCGCTCGATCCCGAACTCGTCGGCGAGGTGCTGGCAGTGGTGCGCAGCCTCGCCGAGGATGGCATGACCATGCTGATGGTAACCCACGAAATGGCCTTTGCCCGCGACGCTTCTAGCCGCATCGTCTTCATGGCCGATGGCGGCGTCAGCGCCGTCGGGCCGCCGAAGGAGATCCTCGCGGCGGAGACCAGCAACGAACGCCTCCGCACTTTCCTGGCGCGCTTCCGAGCCTCGCATTTCTAAACTCAGGCGGCCAAAGCCGCCCAAGGAGCCTTCATCCATGACGCCTTATATCAGGCTCGCCGAACTCGGCCTGACGTTGCCCGAGCCGCCGACGCCGATCGCCAACTTCGTCACCCATGCCGAGAGCGGGCGGCTGATCTTCCTCTCCGGCCAGGGGCCCCTGCGCGCCGACGGCACGCTCTGCACCGGCAAGGTGGGCGAGGACGTGACGGTCGAGCAGGCCTATCAGCATGCCCGGCTGACCGGGCTCAACCTGCTTGCCGTCATGCATGCCGCCGCCGGCGATCTCGGCCGTATCGTACGCGTCGTCAAGCTGCTCGGCTTCGTCAACGCGACGCCGACCTTCAGCGACCACCCGAAAGTGGTCAATGGCTGCTCGGACCTGTTCGCCGATGTCTTCGACAAGATCGGCGGCCATGCCCGCTCGGCGATCGGCGTCGGCTCGCTGCCTGGAAACATCACCGTCGAAATCGAAGCGGTCGTCGAGATCGCCGCCTGACCTGCCACCCACGGGATTAGCTCACATGAAAACCTCTTCCGACACCGGCTCCAACACCACCATCCGCGAACGGCTGGGATTGCGGCCGATCATCAACGTCTCGGGCACCATGACCGCGCTCGGCGCCTCGATCATCGTCCCGGAAGCGATCTCCGCCATGGCTGAAATGGCCTCGCAATGGGTGGAAATGGACGATCTGCAGCGCGCCGCGAGCACGGTCGTCGCACGCCTCACCGGCGGCGAGGCCGGCTTCATCACCGCCTGCTGCGCCAGCGGCATCACCATGGCGATCGCCGGTGCGATGACCGGAACCAGCCTGCTCGCCATCGAGCGCCTGCCCGACGACACTGGCGACCTCAAGTCGGAGGTCGTCATCCAGCTCGGCCACATCGTCAATTACGGCGCCCCGATCGACCAGTCGGTCCGCGTCGCCGGCGCCAGGGTGGTGCCCGCCGGCACGGTCAGCGTGACCCAGGACTATCATGTAAGCGAGGCGATCAACGAGCGCACGGCGGCGGCCCTCTACGTCGTGGCCCACCACACGGTGCAATACGGCATGCTGTCGCTGGAGGAATTCTGCGATATCTGCCACGCCAAGGGCGTGCCGGTGATCGTCGACGCCGCGTCCGAGTACGATCTGCGCGGTTTTCTGGCGCGCGGCGCCGATGTCGTCATCTACAGCGGCCATAAATTCCTGAGCGGGCCGACCAGCGGCATCGTCACCGGCCGCAAGGATCTGGTGCGGGCCGCCTATCTGCAGAACCGCGGCGTTGCGCGCGCCATGAAGGTCGGCAAGGAAAGCATCGCCGGCACCATGGCGGCACTCGAAGCCTGGGAGAAGCGCGACCATGCCGGCATCCGCCGGCGCGAGGAAGCAGCACTGAACCTGTGGAAGGACGCGCTGCAGGGACTGCCCGGCATCGCCGCCATCATCATTCCCGACCCCACCGCCAATCCGCTCGACCGGCTGCAGATATTCGTCACGCCGGAGAGCCGCTTCACCGCCGCCGGTCTTGCCTCGGCCCTTGCCGCCGGCTCGCCGCCGATCATCGTGCGCAACCACGAGGTCGAGCGCGGCCATTTCTTCCTCGACCCCTGCAACCTTCACCCCGGCGAGGCGGAGATTGTCGCCGAACGTCTGCGCGCCGTGCTGACGGCGAAGGAGCGCCCGGCCGACGCGATGAAGGTCGCCCGCAAGGATTCGTCAGGCGTCTTGCGCTGGCCGGATTGATCGCTAAACCGACCATGCCGAAGGCATCGGCTGATCACGCGACTGTGAACAGCCGGAATTTGCCCACGCGGGAATAAATCCTCTCTTCAACAAGTCTCCTCGACATACGCCACGGCTGGCGTTGAGGAGACTGGCATGCCCCATCATCGCGAGCACAGCGAACACGGCTGCGGCGTCAGCCGCCGTCATGCGCTGCCGAGCATTATCGTCATCAGTCCCTTCTCCATGGCGCCCCTCCTTTTCATAGCGCCCCTCCTTTCATAGCGCTTGACACTGGTGACGCAGATGAATTCACTTTCAGCAAGGCAGACGACTTTGCCCGTTTCCGGGGGCTTTGCTCCTGCAAGCCAGGCAAAATCGCTGTCGCATCTTGAGGCGGCACGGCCTGTCCGCTCCGGAGAGGATTATGGTGCTGCTTTGAGCGACAGGGCCCTGGCAGAGCGTTTCAACGACGTAGTGCTGCCGCATCTTGGCGACGCGCTGGCGCTTGCCCGCTGGCTGACCGGCAATGCCGCCGACGCCGAGGATGTCGTTCAGGACGCCTGCATCAAGGCGCATGCGGGCATATCAGGCTACGCCGGCGGCAACGCCCGCGCCTGGCTGCTGACCATCGTGCGCAACACCTCCTACACCTGGATGGCGCGCAACCGGCCGCGCGGCATGATGGCCGTCGGCGACCTCGGCGATCTCGACGACATGGCGGCCGCCCATGGCACCAGCCTGCCGGACGAGGACGGTCCGGAAGCGAGCCTGATCGCCAGGGCCGACACGGCGGCACTGGAGGCTGCGATCGCTGCCCTGCCGCAGCCGTTTCGCGAAACGCTGGTGCTGCGCGACATTAACGGCCTCAGCTATCGCGAGATAGCGGCCATGCTCGACGTGCCGATGGGTACGGTGATGTCTAGGCTGGCCCGCGCCCGCGGCCTGCTGGCGTCCGAACTGGGGAGAGCGCCATGACCGGCCATGACGATGGACTGCCCAATGATCCCGAAGGTGTCAGACTGATGATCCACGCCCTTGTTGATGGCGAGCTTGATGCGGCGGCGGCCCTTGCGGTGGAGCGTCGCATCGCCGCCGATCCCCGGCTTGCCGCCGAACATGCCCGCATCCTTGCCTTGCGAGGCGCGGTCAGCCGCTTGCCGCGCCCCGACGTGAGCGACGCCTTTCGGGCCCGCATCGCGGCGATCGGCATGGCCAGCACCGAGCAGCCGGCGACAGCCGAGGCAGCAGAGCCGCAGCGCGGCACGCCGTCGGCGCTGCCGGGCTTGATTGCCGGCGCTGGCGCCGGCCAGCGGCGTGAAGCCGGGACGCGTCCTTCGCTGGCGCGGAGATCGCCGAGGGCAAGCCGCTTCGGGTTCGACTGGCGCGCCATGGCGGCATCGATCATGATCAGCGCGGTGCTGGCCAGCGGCGCGACGCAATGGGTAATGTTCAACGGCGCCGAAGACGGCTTGGCCGCAGCCGTCGCCAGCGGCCATCGCCGCAGCCTGCTCGCCGCGAGCCCGATCGACATCGTCTCCTCCGACCGCCATACGGTCAAACCGTGGCTCGACGCCCGCATCGGCGTCTCGCCGCCGGCGCCGGACCTTGCCCAGGAGGGCTTCGCCCTCATCGGCGGCCGGGTCGAGGTGATATCAGGCCGGCCGGTACCGGCACTGGTCTACCGCCACCGCGAGCACCTGATCACGTTGGTCGCCGAACCGCAGCAGGGCGGCAAGACCACCCAGCCGGACGATCTTTCCTCCGGCGGCTTTTCGATGGTGCACTGGAGCGACGGCGCCTTCTCCTATTGGGCGATCTCCGACATGGAGCGCCCCGAGCTCGACGACTTCGTTGCTCGCTTCCGCAAGGCGGCGGCATGAGCCGGAATGTGGCCGTCGGCATCTCGCCGATGGCCTGAAATCCTTGCGGCCCCGCGCGAATTCCGCTAAGGCGCGCCTTTGTCGCCGGGGAGCAGAAGCTTGGACGATCAACGCGCCGATGTCGCCATCATCATGGGCAGCCAATCCGACTGGGCGACGATGCGCCAGGCAGCGGAGACGCTGGAGGCGCTTGGTGTTCCCCACAAACGGCTGATCATTTCGGCGCACCGCACGCCCGACCGGCTCTATGAGTTCGCCAAGGGCGCCAAGGCCGCCGGCTACAAGGTCATCATCGCCGGCGCCGGCGGCGCCGCGCATCTGCCCGGCATGACGGCGGCGATGACGCCACTGCCGGTGTTCGGCGTGCCGGTGGAATCGAAGGCGCTGTCGGGCCAGGATTCGCTGCTGTCGATCGTCCAGATGCCGGCCGGCATTCCTGTGGGAACGCTGGCCATCGGCAAGGCTGGTGCGGCCAACGCGGCCCTGCTGGCCGCCGCCGTGCTGGCGCTCAACGACGACAAGCTTGCCCAGCGCCTCGATGCATGGCGCGCCTCGCAGACCGCCAAGGTCGCGGCCGAACCGACGGATACGCCGTGAGCCTGCCCGCCGGATCGACCATCGGCATCATTGGCGGCGGCCAGCTTGGCCGCATGCTGGCAATGGCCGCCGCCCGGCTCGGCTACCGCACCATCGTGCTGGAGCCTCAACCGGATTGCCCGGCGGCCCAGGTCGCCAACCGGCAGATTACGGCCGCCTATGACGATCCGGCAGCACTTGCCGAACTGGCGGCTGCAAGCGCCGTCGTCACCTATGAGTTCGAGAACGTGCCGGTCGCCGCCGCAACCGCGCTTGCCGCCAAAGTGCCGGTCTATCCGCCGCCGCGCGCGCTTGACGTGGCGCAGGACCGGGTGAGCGAAAAGACATTCCTCAACGGCATCGGCATCGCCACCGCCGCGTTCCATCAAGTCGACACCGACGACGAGCTGGCGGCGGCGCTGAAGGCCTTCGGCGGCAGCGGCATCCTCAAGACGCGGCGAATGGGTTACGACGGCAAGGGCCAGCGCGTCTTCCGCAACATGGAAGCCGGCGGTTTCGCCGGCACCTGCGAGGCGATGGGCAATGTGCCGCTGATCCTGGAAAGCTTCGTGCAGTTCGAGCGCGAGATTTCCGTCATCGCCGCGCGAGGGCTGGACGGCACTGTCGCCGCCTACGATCCAGCCTGGAATGTGCACCGCGACGGTATTCTGCACACATCGACCTTGCCGGCCGGCGTTGCGCAGGCGACCGCGCGGGACGCGAAAGACGCGGCGACGAAAATCCTGTCGGCGCTCGACTATGTCGGCGTCATCGGTGTCGAGTTCTTCGTACTGGCCGACGGCTCCCTGCTGGCCAACGAGATCGCGCCCCGCGTCCACAATTCCGGCCATTGGACCGAAGCCGCCTGCATCGTTTCGCAGTTCGAGCAGCATATCCGCGCCATTGCCGGCCTGCCATTGGGAAGCTCGAACCGTCATTCCGATTGCGTGATGGAGAACCTGATCGGCGACGACGTGCTGCGCGTTCCCGCCTTGCTCGCCGAGCCCGACCTGATGCTGCACCTCTACGGCAAGGCCGAGGCCCGGCCCGGTCGCAAGATGGGTCATTTCACCCGCATCAGCCGCCGCGGCTGATACCAGACACGCCTATTGCACCTCGTCGCTGTCCGCGTCGGGGCTGGCGCAACTTGCATCGCCTTCCTCGCAATTGGCGGAGGCGGCGAGCTGCTTGATGCGATCATTGGTCAGCCTGGTCAGGCATTGCGAGACCTCCATCGCATGGATGGACCCGCCCTGGCTGGCGGCGGTGTTATGCGCGCATTCGGCATCCCGGAAGCTGATCCAGGCGCGTTGTGCCACCTGAAGCAATCTCTTGCCATCGGCATCATCGGAGCCGATCAGCGCCTGATAGGCCGCATTGAGCCTGGCGTCGGCCGCCTGATAATCCTCGCCGGCACAGATATTCATCATCTGCTGACTGTCGTCGGAGCGGTCGCATTCCTGCCCTCGGGCAGCCGAGCTCGCCGCCAGGACGACGAGAGAGGAGAGGAGTATTCGGCGCATCTTTGTCCCCAAATCGCTTGAGATAAACGACATCATCCCAGCCGGCTCATGGCCGCGCAATGCCACGGGGCCGACATGGCGGATATTTGATGATATCGGGACGCGGAGCGCGCTTGCGGTTGACTTACGGTTGACATGGGCAAGTCTCCTCGTTTATGAGCCACCCACCGTTCAAAAGGCGCGTCTTCTGGCGCGCCTTAAAAATTCGACCCCGAACCGGGTCCAGACCGACAGGCAAGACCATGAAGATCAAGAATTCGCTCAAGGCGTTGAAGGCGCGTCACCGCGACAACCAGCTGGTTCGCCGCAAGGGCCGCGTTTACATCATCAACAAAACCGCCCCGCGCTACAAGGCGCGCCAGGGTTGAGTTTTCGGCCGGAGGCTTTTTCGTCTCCGCCCACTGATGCTTGTCGGCCAGCCGACCTTCCCACGCTAAAATCACTTTGATGTTCCGCCGCCCGGGATTAAACTCGGGCGATGCGGATTCTTTTTGTATCCTTGACGACTTTGCTGGTTTCCGGCGTCGTCTCCCTGCCGGCCCAAGCCGGTGATCGGCCGATCGCGGTGGCGGCCGCGGATGGTCAGCCGGCGCCCGCCGATGCCCAGCCAGCGGCTCCGGACACTCCGGTTACGCCCATGACGAAACAGGCCCGGCTCGACAAATTGTTCTCCGACCTGAAGCGCGAGCGCAACGAAAAGGCCGCCGAGCGCATTGCCGGCAGCATCTGGAACGAATGGTTCCAGTCCGGCAGCGCCTCGATCGACCTGATGATGCAGTGGTCGCAAAAAGCGATGAATGATCAGAAATTCGACGTCGCGCTCGATTTCCTGGACCAGGTGGTGACCTTGCAGCCTAGCTACGCCGAAGGCTGGAACCGTCGCGCCACCGTGCATTTCATGATGAAGAACTACGGCAAGTCGATGGCCGACATCGACCGCACGCTGCAGCTCGAGCCACGCCATTTTGGCGCGCTGTCGGGCCTGGCCCAGATCATGGCCGAGACCGGCCACAAGCAATCGGCGCTCGAGGCCTGGCAGAAGGTGCTGGCCATCTACCCGATGATGCGCAGCGCCCAGAACCAGGTCGCGACCCTGTCGGAAGAGCTTGCCGGCGAAGGCATTTGATAGATCAGGAAATAGCCATTAGGCGCTGGCGCTGGAGCCAGCCCTACTGCCTACCCCACAACTTATCCCCCTCCATCCCCGTATATCCCTGCATGAACCTGATCTATGCCGCGCTCGCCTTCCTGATGGCGCTTGTCCTTGCCCTGGTCGGCGTCACCCGCGCCGGCTCGTGGCTGATCGAGCGCCGCGGTCCTTCGGTCGGGGCGTTCGCCGACATCGACGGTGCCCGCATCCACTACGTCCACCTCC
Organism: Mesorhizobium sp. BR1-1-4; assembly: GCF_020165375.1. Classification (NCBI taxonomy): domain Bacteria; kingdom Pseudomonadati; phylum Pseudomonadota; class Alphaproteobacteria; order Hyphomicrobiales; family Phyllobacteriaceae; genus Mesorhizobium; species Mesorhizobium sp. BR1-1-4. The sequence goes on from NZ_JAIUIB010000001.1 coordinate 134,875, forward strand.
CCGCCCCAGCCAGTGCGGATCTGCCGCCGATCGTCTTCATCCATGGCGCCAGCGCCAATTTGAAAGACCAGATGCTGCCACTCAGGCCGCTGCTTGAAGGCCGCGCCGAAATGCTGTTCTTCGACCGGCCTAGTTTTGGCTGGTCCGGCCGCGGTCCAGGCAACAATGAGGACCCATCGGCGCAAGCCGCAACCATCGCCGCCCTGATGGACCGTCTCGGCATCAAGAAGGCAATCATCGTCGGCCATTCCTTCGGCGGCGTGGTGACGGCGGCTTTCGGCCGCGAGCATGCGGACAAGACGCTCGGGCTGGTCTTCCTGGCGCCGGCGACCCATCCCTGGCCGGGCGGCGCGACGTCCTGGTACTACGACCTGACCACCATCCCGGTGATCGGCCGGCTGTTTTCCGAGACGCTGACCTATCCTGCCGGGACGCTGTGGATGGCGGACGCCACGACCTGCGTCTTCTCACCCAACAAGGTGCCCGACAATTATCTCGCCGCAACCTCGATCCCGCTGGTGCTGAGGCCGTCGGCCTTTCGCGCCAACGCCACCGACGTTGCCGGCCTCTATCGCTATGCGCTCGCCGCCGCACCGCACTACAAAGAGATCACGGCCCCGACCGCGGTCATCTCCGGCGACCGCGACAAGGTCGTCTATGCCCGGATCCACTCCGTCGGCCTGGTGCGCGACATCCCGGGTGCCGAGCTCGTCTGGGTGCATAATCTCGGTCATAAGCCGGACTGGATCGCTTCCGACCTCGTCGTCGGCGCCATCGAGAAAGTCGGCGGCAAGGATATCGATCTGGAAGCAATCGCCAGGACGGTGGAGGCACGGATTGCCGGCGACACATATGGCACGGGCAAATGCGCCGACATCAAAGAACCTGAAGCGGAGCTCGCGCCGACCTGATGCGTGCCATCCGAAGACGGCCACCGCAGCCCGCCATTGGGATCAGAGCGGCATGTACGTCCTGAAACACGGCATAAAGAGAAATCCGGAAAGGCGATGGGCGCTGCCGGATCGCATCTTCTTCGGTCACGGCGCATGCGCCATTCTCGCCGGCACCTTCCTCAAGCATCCGCCTTTGGAGGGATTTTACGGCGAACGGATCATTCCTGACGAAGGTTTTTCAGGAAACCATATCTATGTGACGAACGGCCTGGATCGCTTTCGACTATCATGGCTATTGCGCCCGAGAGCGGTTGCTCGAACACCATGAAAGAAGCTGGGCTTCGCGCAACGCCGGATGGCGTTACACGATTGCGAAAGTGGATTTCGATCTGCTCGATAAGACCGAACTCAACCGGCGAAAGATGCTCGGCCCGGATCAGTATCTGCATGACCCCATTCCTCGCGCGCGACGGTTCCTCCAGCGAAGAAACCACGCGGAAGCCGCGGTAAGAGCGCTGGGGACTGCAACGACGCTGGCGGCCGACTACCGGCCGGCTGTTTCCGATCCGACATAGGCGATGCGCAGCATGTTGGTCGATCCCGGAGTCCGCAGCGGCACGCCTGCGGTGATGATGACCCGGTCGCCCGGCTTGCCGAAGTCTTCTTCCAGCGCGATGCGGCAGGCGCGGTTGACCATGTCGTCGAGATCGGTGGCATCGGGCGAGACGACGCAATGCGTGCCCCACAAAAGCGACAGCCGTCGCGCCGTGTTGAGGATCGGCGACAGCGCGATGATCGGCACCTGCGGACGCTCGCGCGCGGCGCGCAGGCCGGTGGTGCCCGATGCCGTGTAGGTGATGATCGCCGACAGTTTCAGCGTCTCGGCGATCTCGCGGGCGGCCAGCGAAATGGCATCGGCGCCGGTCGCTTCCGGCTCCGAACGCTGTGCGTTGATGATGCCGGCATACGTCGGATCGGTTTCGACCTTGGCGGCGATGCGGTTCATCATCGCCACCGCTTCGACCGGATAGGCGCCCGCCGCCGATTCCGCCGACAGCATGATCGCGTCGGCGCCTTCGAAGACGGCGATCGAAACGTCGGACACTTCGGCGCGGGTCGGCACAGGGGCGGTGATCATCGATTCCAGCATCTGCGTGGCGACCACCACCGGCTTGCCGGCACGGCGCGCGGCGCGCGTGATCTGCTTCTGGATGCCGGGCACCGCCTCCAACGGCATTTCGACGCCGAGATCGCCGCGGGCGACCATCAGCGCGTCGGACAGTTCGATGATCTCGGCCAGCCGGGCCACGGCCTGCGGTTTTTCGATCTTGGCCATGATCAGCGCCCGGCCACGGGCGATCTTGCGCGCCTCGGCCAGATCTTCCGGCCGCTGCACGAAGGACAGCGCGACCCAGTCGACGCCCGTGGCGAGCACCGCGTCGAGGTCCTTGCGGTCCTTCTCGGTCAGCGCGCCGACCGGCAGGTCGGTATCTGGCAGGCTGACGCCCTTCTTGTCGGAAATGGTGGTGCCGGCAATAACGGTGCAGACGATCGACTTGCCGTCGCTCTTTACCGCCTTCAGTTCGAGCTTGCCGTCGTCGATCAGGAGGCGATGGCCAGCCTCGACCGAGCTCAGGATTTCAGGATGCGGCAGGTAGACCCTTGTCGAGGTGCCGGGCTCGGGATTGTCGTCGAGCGTGAAGGTCTGGCCCAGCGTCAAGACTTCCTTGCCATTGGCGAACTTGCCGACGCGCAGCTTCGGGCCCTGCAGGTCGGCCAGGATGCCGATCGGCCTGCCAACTTTTTCCTCGACCGCGCGGATGCGGGCGACCAGCGTGCGCATCAGCTCATGATCGGTATGGCTCATATTGATGCGGAACACATCGGCGCCGGCTTCGAACAGCTTTTTCAGCATCTCCTCGGAGGAAGATGCCGGACCGATTGTGGCTAGGATCTTGACCTTGCGGCTACGTCTCATTGACTATTCGTTCCCGGGGCGGCTGGAGCGCCTCCCGTTGCGGGCTCGTCGGTGAGCTGGACCATCCAGCTTGCCTGCTCGCCCGTGTCATATTCCTGGAATCCGGCGCGCTGGAAGCCCCTGGCGACGCAGTCGCTTACGCCGGCAATCTTGAACTCTTTTTCAGCCACGCACATGTTGATCGGGCCGTCCCAGCGCCCACCGCGCTCGGCGTCTTCTGCATAAAGATAGTAAAACCTTGATGACAGCGGCCCTTCGATCAACGTCTTGCAACTCGATCCCTCGATGTGCCACCAGCCCTCGGTGATCCAGCCGGCCTTGGCCCGATAGCCGATTCCGACGCCGACCAGGTTCTGCGTGGCGTTGCAGACGCGGAAGTCGGCGCGCGCCGGTGAAGCTGTGACCATCGCTGACAGTCCCACGGCGAGCGTCAGGAGCGGCATGGCTAAGGCAAAGCGCGCGCGCTGCCCGCCGTCGGAACCCATCCTAAAACCCCTCAAGAACCACATCAGCATCTCTCTGCGCCCCTTTTCGGAAAAGTCCGGGCGCATGTCAACGCGCCGTTTTGACCAATTCCAATCGATTTAGGAAGGCTCCCGGCGCACGACCGTCGCCCCGTGCCAGATTTCCCGGGAAACCTTGGCTAAACAACGGCATTGCGTACACGTCGTCTTCGTGGAATGACGATAGCATCCTCCCCGAAGGCCAGCGAACGACCATTTTCCGCCAATGACCCGATCCACAGTTTTCGCGCCCTTCGACATCGTCGAGGGCGACCGCAAGCGAGGCATCGTGCTTCTGGCCGATCATGCCCGCCGCGACCTGCCGGAAGAATATGGCAGCCTGGGGCTGCCGGCGGCCGAATTCGACCGCCATATCGCCTATGACATTGGCGCCGAAGCGGTGACGCGCGAACTGGCGGCCCTGCTCGATGCGCCGGCGGTGCTCGCCAATTTCTCGCGGCTGCTGATCGACCCCAACCGAGGCGAGGACGATCCAACACTCATTCGCCAGCTTTACGACGGCACCATCATTCCCGGAAATTATCCCCTGGCGCAGGAGGAACGCGAAAGGCGGCTCGATCGCTTCTACCGCCCTTATCACGACGCGGTCGGCGCCATGATTGCGTCAGTCGCGCAGGCTTCAGGGCAAGCGCCTTTCATCTTCTCGGTGCATTCCTTCACCCCTGCCATGCAGGGCAAGCAACGTCCGTGGCATGTCGGTATTCTGTGGGACGAGGACGACCGGGTGGCGCGACCGCTGATCGATATGCTGGCTGAGGACAAACAACTCGTCGTTGGCGACAACGAACCGTATGATGGCGCGTTGCGCGGCGACACCATGTTCAGGCACGCCATCGTCAATGGCTATGCCCACGCGCTGATCGAAATCCGCCAGGATCTGATAGCGGACCAGAAGGGCATTCTCGCCTGGGCCGGGCGGCTCGCACCGATCGTTGACGCGATCGACCGCCGTCCCGATATACATGCGGTAAAGATGTTCGGCTCGCGCACCGGGCCGCTATGACGGAGGTTTCGATGACCGAACTCAGCGACGAACAGAAGCGCGACTTCGAGGCCGCCGCTTTTCGGCGGCTGATCGAGCACTTGCGTGAACGGGGCGACGTGCAGAACATCGATCTGATGAACCTCGCCGGCTTCTGCCGCAACTGCCTGTCGAACTGGTACCGCGAAGCAGCCAATGCCGAAGGCGTCGATCTTGGCAAAGAGCAATCGCGCGAGATCGTCTACGGCATGCCCTATGCGCAATGGCAGGCGCTCAACCAGATAGAGGCTTCGGACGCCAAGAAGGCGGAATTCGAAGCACGGCGCCCCAAGGATCACTGAGCCCGTTTAGTCCAAATGCTTTCCCACAACAGCGCTTGACTGAAAATTGAATCGATCTAATTTGCCGCGCAAAGCCATTTTCTGACCGGATTCGTGCCATGAACGCTTCGAACGCCATGCAGACTGCCATTCGTGGGCGATGGGCCGTGGCGGCCATTTTCCTCGCCAATGGTTTCCTGACCGGCAGCTGGGCGCCGCAGATTCCTGTCTTCCTGACCCGGCTGGACATCTCGAAATTCACGCTCGGCCTGCTGATCCTTTTGTTCGGCGCCGGCGCGGTCACCGCCATGACATGGTGCGGCCACCTGATCTCCAAACACGGCTCGCGCACCGTGCTGCGCTGGTTCGGCCTGTGCGGCAGCCTCGGCCTGCTGGTCGTGGCGCTGGCACCCGACGTGCCGCTGGCGGCCATCGCCATGTTCATATTCGGCGGCTCGATCGGCGGCATGGATGTCGCCATGAATGCCAATGCGGTGGTGGTGGAACGGCGGCTGGGGCGTGCCATCATGTCCTCGTCGCACGGCTTCTGGAGCCTCGGCGGTTTCGCCGGCGGCGCCCTCGGCGGCTTCGCCATCCAGACCTATGGCCACCTCGCCCATGCCGCGGTGGTGACCGTGCTTGCCTTCGCGGCAATCGCGGCGGCGGTGCCCCACATCGTGGCCGAAAACAAACCGCAGGCGGTCGAGCATCATAAATTCGCTCTGCCGGCAAACCCATTGGTCTACCTCATCGGCCTGATGGCCCTGTTGACGATGATTTCAGAGGGCGCGGTGCTCGATTGGGCGGCGCTGTATCTGCGGCAGGAACTCGGCGCCGACCTCGCCGTCGCCGGTCTTGCCTATGCCGCCTTCTCCGGCGTCATGGCGATCATGCGCTTTTTCGGCGATGGCGTCCGCAACCGCTTCGGCGCAGTGATGACACTGCGCGGTTCGGCCATCGTCGCGGCCGCCGGCATGCTGATCGCCGGCCTGTCGCCTTCGCCTTGGCTCGCCATATCAGCCTTTGCGCTTTGCGGCTTCGGCATCGCCAACATGGTGCCGATCATCTTTTCCGCCGGCGGCAACCAGGAGGGCATGTCCTCGGGCACCGGCATGAGCGTCGTCACCACCATGGGCTATTCCGGCATTCTGGTGGCGCCGTCGGCGATCGGCTTCGTCGCCGAGCATTCCAGCTTCGGCCCGATCTTCATCGCCATGTCGGCTCTGCTAATCGTCGTCTTGCTGATGGCCGGATTGGCTCACCGCGCCGAATTCGCTCCGGATGCCGCCCCCGCCGAATAACGTTTCAATTCCTCGTGGAGAAAATCCGCCACGCGCCGGATGCGCACGCTGGTGCGCACGTCGCGATGCATGGCCAGCCATACCGGCAGGGCAGGCAAGGGCAGGCCGGGCAACACCTTCTCCACCAGCGGATCGCGGTCTGCCAGCGGCTCCTGGCCAAGACCAACGCCGTTTCCCGCCCGCACCGCTTCCCAGAGCACGATCTGATTGTCGGCCCTGAAACGAAAGCTGTTTCGGGTGACCGGGATGCCATACTGGGAAAAAGCCCGGATCATTTCGTCGCTGCGATCGAAGCCGATCAGGGCGTGATTGACGAGGTCGGCCGGCCCCAGCGGGCGCCCGCGCCTGTCGAGATAGGATATGGCAGCGCAGGCGCAGAGCGCGATATCGCAGACCTTGCGCGCCACCAGTTCGTTCTGCGCCGGCTTGACCATGCGGATGGCAATGTCGGCATCCCTGCGCAGCAGGTTTTCGACCTGGTTCGAGGCAACGATCTCGACCTCGATGCCGGGCTCGTCGACGCCGAGCCGCGCCATCATGTCGGGCAGCACATAGGCCGCTACCACCTCACTGGCCGCGATGCGCACCGTGCCTTCGATCGCCTCGACCGAACCCAGCGCGAGCCGTGAAAAGGCGCTTGCCTGCTCGCTCACCGTCTTGCCGCGCTCGAACAGCGTGGCTCCCGCTTCGGTCAGCGCATAGCCGCTTCGGCCGCGCCGGAAAAGCGTGACGCCGAGCGCCTGTTCCAACTCCCCGATGTGACGGCCAAGCGTCGGCTGGCTTGCCGACAGTTTTCGCGCCGCGGCCGACAGGCTGCCGGTTTCCGCCACGGTGACAAAGCTCTTGATCAGGTTCCAGTCAATGTCTTCCATTCAATAATGAATATCAAAACTGCATTCGTAGTCAATTTTAATTCATTGATGAAGCAATCATATTCACCCTGCAAACACCGATACCGACTGCAACAACCAATCAGGAGTAATCCAATGACCAAGATCGCAATCGCAACCGCCGCCCTCCTCATCGCCGCCAACACGGCTTTCGCCGGCAGCGACAAGTTCGGCTCGGACAATGCCAGCCAGCCAACCGTCGTCACCACCGACAATGTGACCACCACGTCGATCAGCAAATCCGAGGCGACCAATCAGAAGCCAGCCGTCCAGGGCAGCAACCGCGACCTCTTCGGCAGCCGCTGAACGGCGGCCCTCGAAAATCCAGAAGCGGCGGGCTTGTCCCGTCGCTTCTAGGCAAACCCCGCACTTGAAAACGAATAAGGAGACGAAGAATGACCAAGATCGCAATTCTCGGCGCCAATGGCCGGCTCGGTCGCGTGGTTGCCAAGGCCTTCATCGACGCCGGCTTCGACGTCCGCGCCGTCACCCGTACCGGCATGGTGCCGGCCGAGCTTGAGGGCGCCACGGCGGTTGCCGGCGATGCGCTGGACCGTCAATCGCTGATCCAGGCCACCGAGGGTGTCGACATCATCTTCAACGGCCTCAACCCGATCTACACCGACTGGGGCAAATGCCTGCCAATGGCCGAAAATGTCATGGCCGCCTGCCATGCCAACGATGCGCAGCATCTCTTCCCCGGCACCGTCTACAATTACGGCTCGCCCATGCCGGCGGTGATCACGGAAGACACGCCGTTCCATCCGACGACCGAGAAGGGCCGCATCCGCTGTGCCATGGAGGATCTGTTCCGCCGTGAGGCCGAGGCCAGACGGGTGCGCACCATTGTTCTGCGGGCCGGCGATTTCTTCGGCGGCACCGGCAGCGGCTCCTGGTTTGACCTGATCGTCGCCGCCAAGATCAACAAGGGCATCTACACCGCGCCCGGTCCGGCCGACCTCGTGCATGAATGGGCCTATTTGCCGGATTTCGCCGTCGGTTTCGTCGCGCTGGCCCGCAATCTCGACAAGCTCGGCTTCTATGAGGCGCTGAACTTTCCGGGCCATGCCGTCACCGATCTCGAGATCAAGGTGGCCGCCGAGAACGCCATCGGCCATCAACTCAAGATGACTTCCATGCCTTGGTGGGTGCTGCGCGCCGGCAGCCCGTTCGTGGCGATGTGGCGAGAGATCGTCTCGATGTCATACCTGCGCTTCGAGCCGCACCGGCTGGCCTCGACGCGGCTGGCAGGCATCATCGGAGAAATCCCACATACGCCGCTTGATCAGGCGGTGAACGAAGCCTTGCAGGATATCGGGATCGCCGTCGCGCCCCCCCGTCGCCAGGCCGCCTGATCGAGCTTGCTGGCAGGTGAGAACGGCTGCGCTCGGTAAGGTCCGGCGGCGGATCGTTGCCGGTCAGATCCTGCCCAGCACAAGCAGGATCAGCACCACGACCAGGATGACGCCGACAATGCCCGATGGTCCGTAGCCCCAGGAGCGCGAATGCGGCCATGCCGGCACAGCGCCGATCAGGATCAGGATCAGGATGATAACGAGAAGTGTGCTGATCGTCATTTTGAGCCCTCGCCGTCTGGTTGCATTCGAGGGAACAATGCAAAAGGCCGCCCGGTTGTTCCCGGACGGCCTTTGTTGCTTGGCCTGCGAAATGCTCTATTCCGCCGCCTTCGGGAAGCTGACTGCCGGCTCGGCGCCGACATCTGCCAGAGGCCCTTGGGACGAGATCTCGCCCTTGCCGCGCCGGAAGAGACGGCTGATTAAGCCGCGTCGCGCGCCGGGTTTGATCTTGGCGCGGGTGAACACCATCAGCATCGACGGCGTCACGACCAGCGTCAGAATGGTGGCGAAGGACAGGCCGAAGACGATCGCCGAGGACAGCGAAATCCACCATTGCGTCGACGGCGCATTGATCGTCGTCTCGTGATGGAAGATTTCGAGCCCAAGGCCGAAGGCGATCGGCAGCACGCCGAGAATCGCCGACACCGCCGTCAGCACAACCGGTCGCGCACGCTCGCGGCAGGTCTGCAGCACCGCGTCCATCTTGTCCCAGCCCTCCTCACGCAACCGGTCGTAGGTGTCGATCAACACGATGTTGTTGTTCACCACCACGCCGGCCAGCGCGATGACGCCAATGCCCGACATGACGATGCCGAACGTCTCGCCCGTGATCAGCAGTCCAAGGAACACGCCGATTGTCGCCATGACCACGCAGGACAGCACCAGCCATACGCTGGTGAACTTGTTGAACTGCGCCAGCAGCACCAGGAAGATCAGGAAGATCGCCGCGCCGAAGGCCTTGCTGAGGAAGGCGCTGGCTTCCGCGCTGTCCTCGTTCGATCCGGCGAGCTTCCAGCGTATTCCGCTGCCCAGATTCATATCGGTGACGGCCTGAGTGACCTGCTGCTGGACTGCCGCGACCTGTTGGCCGGCGGCAACATTGGCCTGCACCACCACGGTTCGGGCACCGTCGATGCGGTTGAGGATGCCGACCGTCGGCTCGGGTTTGCGCACGACGAAGTTTGAGATCGGCACCGACCCTTGCGAGGTCTGCACCCTGAGCTCGTCCAGCGTCGACAGCGTGCGCCGGTCTTCCGGAAGACGCAGGCGGATGTCGACGGCGTCATCGGCACCAGCAGGCCGGTATTCGGAGAGCTTCAGTCCGTTCGTCACCAGCTGCACCACGGTGCCGACCGAAGTCGGGCTGATGCCGTATTGCGCGGCCTTGGCGCGGTCGACCTCGAGAGCCCAGTCGACGCCGGGCGGCGGCAGGCCATCGGAAATATCGATGACGCCCGGCACCTTGGCGATACGCGCCGCGACGGCGCGCGCCTTGTCGTCGAGGCCGGCTGGATCGACGGCCGATAGCCTGATCTGGATCGGTTTGCCGGTCGGCGGACCGGCTTCCGGCACGCGCACCTCCACGTCGACCCCGGGAATGCCGGCCATCACGCCGCGCAGATCGCTTAGGATCTGGTTGGCGGACTTGCGTTCGCGCCAGTCGATGAATTCGTACTGGATCACGCCGACGACGTCCTCGGGCACATCCTGGCCGCCGCCCTGCGTCTTGCCGACGCGGGTGTAGACCGACTTCACGCCAGGCCACCCGAGCAACCGGCTCTCGGCGATCTTGGTCGCCGTATCCATTTCGGCCAGCGAAAGGTTGCCGCGGGCATGCACGTAAAGCAGGCCGTAGTCGGGTTCGACGCTCGGGAAAAACTCGACGCCGGCACCGTACTTTGAATAGCCAACGAAAATACCGGTCAGCAAGACGACGGTGAGCACCATCACGGTGATGGGAAAGCGCACCGCCTGCTTGACGACAGCCATGTACCAGCCGTCGCGATTGCCATCCTCGTGATGCTGCGGCGCCTTGGCGAATATAGCGCCCAGCGTCGGCGCGAAGACCAGCGCATAGAGCATCGAGGCCGACAGCGTGACGATCAGCGTGATCGGCATGTACTTCATGAAATCGCCGATGATGCCGGGCCAGAACAACAGCGGCGAGAAGGCGGCGATACGCGTCATCGTCGCGGCGATGACCGGGCCGGCCATGCGCTTGGCGGCAAGCGCGAAGGCTTCCTGCTTCGGCATGCCTTCGCTCATCCTTCGTTCGGCGAACTCGGTGACGATGATGGCGTCGTCGACCAGCATGCCGACCGCCAGGATGAGGCTGAACAGCACGATCATGTTGATCGTGTAGCCCATCATGGCAAGCAGCAGGATACCGATTAGGAAGGACGACGGAATGGCCAGGCCAATCAGCAGCGAGGCACGGCCGGACAGCGCGTAGAGAATGACGATGAACACCAGGATGACGGCGATCATCACATGGTTCTGCAAGTCCCCCAGCAGCTGGTTGACGAAGACCGACTTGTCCTGCGTGTAGGTGACGTGCATGCCCTCGGGCATGGTCTTGACGAAGGCATCCGACACCTCCCTGACCTTGGTCAGCGTATCGATCAGATTGGCGCCGATGCGCTTTTTGACTTCGATGGCGATGGCCGGCTTGCCGTTGAGGCGCGTGATTGTCGTCGCGTCGGCGAAGGTCGAGCGTATCGTCGCGATGTCCTTGGCCTGCACCACGGCATTGGGCCCGGCGACCACGGGAAGTGCCGCCACATCCTCGGGTGTCTCGATCAGCGACGGCACCTTGACGGCATATTTGCCTTCCGAGCCCTCGATGTTGCCGGCGGCGACCAGGCTGTTGGAAGCACCGATCGCGCCGATCAGCTGGTCGAGCTGCAGGCCATAGGACGACAGCTTCATCGGATCGATGACGACCTCGACCAGATCGTCGCGCGAGCCCTGCAACGAGCCTTCGAGCACGCCGGGCACTTCCTCGATGCGATCACGCAGTTCGCGCGCCGCGGCAGCCAGCACGCGTTCAGGCAATTCGCCGGACAGCGTGACGACGAGCACCGGAAATTCGGAAATGTTGACCTCCGTGACGACAGGCTCCTCGGCCGCCTGCGGCAGGTCCGCCTTGCCGTCCTGCACCTTGGAGCGTGTGTCCTGCAGTGCCGTCGCCAGGTTCGTCTGCGGCTGGAACTCGACCAGAACGTAGCCGCCGCCCTGGAAGGCGGCCGAGCGCATCTCCTTGAGGCCCTTCAGGCTTTTCAACTTGCTTTCCATCGGCCGCAGCAGAAGACGCTCGGAATCCTCCGGCGAAATGCCTTGATAGATCAGGCTGACATACATCATCGGAATCGGAACGTCGGGTTCCGCTTCCTTCGGTGTCGATTGATAGGCGACCCAGCCTGCAATCAGCAGGAAGACCAGGACCGAGATGGTCAGGCGGGCATTGTTGATTGCGAGTCTGACGATATCCATGACTTATGCCTGCTGTTGCTTTCGGGAGTGGCGAACGGACATGCTGTCGCCGGACAAGGCCCGGCGCCGGCGCCCATGCGCTACTGCGTCCCAGCGGTGGCTTCGCCGATCAGTTTTTTGATGGTCGCCTGGTCGGCCTCGACCGGATGGACCTCGTCGCCTTCCTTCACCAGTTCCTGGCCGGCAACGATGATGCGCGCATCGGCCGGGATGCCGCCAAGCACGAGACCGGTCGGCGTATCGTCGACCAAATCGATCGGGAAGAACGCCACCTTGTTGTCCTTTCCGACGGCGCGGATGCCGAGGTCGCCCTTGTCGCCGAGCGTCACCACCGAGCGCGGCAAAAGCACCGCGTCGGTCGGCAGCGCGCTGAGCTGGATTTCGGCCGTCATGCCGGCCGGCACCGAGCCATCGGCATTGGGGATGGCAATCTCGACACGGAAGGTGCGGGTCGCCGGCGAGGCGTCGCGGCTGATATAGCGCACGGTGCCTTCGACGGTCTGGCCGCTGACCAGCCGAACGCTGGCCTTGTCGCCGATCTTGAGATAGCCGAGGTCGCGCTCGCTGATTTCGCCGCGCGCGATCACCGGATCGAGCTTGAGGATCGTCGCCACCTCGCCGCCCTGCATGACGGAGCTGCCGAGTTCCACCGGCACCCGGTCGATGACGCCGTCGAACGGCGCCTTCACTTCGTTGCGGTCGAGCTCGGCCTGTGCGGTGTCCAGCTGCGATTGCGCCTGGGTCAGGTTGGAGCGGGCGGTGTCGAGCTGCAGCTTCGGCAAATTGCCTGTCTTGGCCAGACGCTCGGCGGCGTCGAGTTCGGCCTTGCGCTGCGCCACAAGCTGCTTGGCGTTGTCGACCATCGAGATCTTTTCCTCGGCGGCGAGCATCAGCACCAGGTCGCCGGTCTTGACGTGGTCGCCCTGCTTGACCGGCAGCTTGTCGATGACGCCGGCGACGCGGGTTGCCAGCACCGCGCGCTTGTCGGCTTCGGTCAGCCCGGAAATGCGGATGGCGCGCGCATAGGTCTTTCGCGGCGGCGTCACCACAGCGACGGTACGCAGCGGGGCTTTCGGTTCGGCTTCCGCCGTCTTCGGCTTGCTCGCGTCCGGCGTCTTGCCCTGCTCGGCTTCGGCTGCCTTGGCCTTGTTCGCCGCTACGCTGCCGACCGACGAGAACTCGCCTGTCGCCATCCACGCCGCGAAACCGATGAGCACAACAATGGCTGCAAGCTTGTGAAACCTGATTTTAGGCATCGTCATTTTTCCACTGCGGGTTCGGCCAGCACCGCGTCTGATGACGCGTGCGCGTCGCCGATATGGGTGCGCGCTCGACCGTGTTCAAATTGCCGTGATCGGCGAGCGCGCTTCTACATCAAAGTTGCATCGCAATATAGCCCCAAAGTTGCAGCAGCATTGCGTAGCCGAACAAGGTGTGGCCGCCATGAAACGGTACTTCGTCACTTGCCAGGCTACTTGGTGAAGCCGGCCGCCGGCTCACGATCCGGCTCTGAAACATCGTCCACCGGAGACCAGCGCGGCTCGCCACAGGCCCGTCCGGCCGTCTCCGAAATATAGCCGCGATCCGCATTGCGTCGCCGATCGAAGTGCAGGCACAAACCGACGATCCGCGTCAGTGTGATCGGCGAGGGGCAATGATCGAGACACCATAACACTCGATTAAAGGGCTGGAATTGTTCGAAAAAAAGGCACGGCAACCTTTCAGGTCAGGTTTGCCGCCGCCAAGGCCCCGAGGTCGAACCTGATGCTGAAAAACTCAACGCGCCCGCATTCTTACGCCTTGGACCATCGCGTCGCGACACGCGCGACATAGGGCTCGGCACGAGACAGGTGCGGGAACACCGGGTGTGTTTCGTCCCATTCGCAATTCGGGTCGAGCATTGCGCCCGATCCCTTCGGACGTCTTCCGCCCGGCGTCATCTGACCGTTGGTGGCAACAGGCGTCAGCATGATGACGGCTCTTCCGCACGCCAAGGTTGCTGTCACGCCAGCAGCGCTGGACTACGCGCTGCTGCGGAGACCCCGCCATGCCGCCGGCGGGCTCAGGCCCGACGGCGCTCTGCCTCCGGATTCTTGCGAACGGCGAGAAACTCCTTCACGCGACGGCCCGGTGCTGGACCGCGGACCGGCTTGAAACCGTCGTCGAGTTCGCCCGAGAGATCGAGCGTGGCATGCTTGCCGACGGCAGCGTAATTCTCTTCAAGCCAGTCGCTGGCGGCGGTGCGGCCGAGGTCGCGCAGATAGGTCAGGAAGGCCCATTCGGCATTGACCTTCGAGGATGCCGACAGATCCTTGAACGCCTCGTCGGCATCGATGCGGTGCATGCGGATGTCCCGGTATTCGCCATGCGGCAGACGCCCGGCGGCGATCAGTTCCTTGACGAAGGCGATCGAGCGGAATTCGCGCAGCAGCCCGGCATTGAAGGTGATCTCGTCGATGCGGTTCTGGATCTCGTTGGCGCTTCTCGGTGTTCCCTCGCGCACCACCGGGTTGATCTGCACCAGAAGCACGTCCTCGGTCGCCGCCGTCTTGAAGAATGGATAGAGCGCCGGATTGCCGCCATAGCCACCATCCCAATAGGGCACGCCCTTGATCTCGACAGCACGGAACAATTGCGGCAGGCAGGCCGAGGCCATCACTGTGTCGAGATCGATCTCGCCATCGGAAAACACTCGCAACTGCCCTGTCTCGACATTGGTGGCGGAGATGAACAGTTCCATCGGCTTGCAGGCATGGACATTCCCGAAATCGATCTCCTGCGCGACGACGTCGCGCAGCGGATTGAGGCCGAGCGGGTTGGCGACATAGGGCGAGAATACCCGCGACATGGTGTCGAAGAAGACATAGCCCGGCGTGTTCTCGATCGACCAATTGCCCCAGGCGACATCCCACGGCATGCGTTGCACCGGGCTGAACCGTCCCTTCGCCGCCACCGCGCGCCAGAAATCGTCCAGCTTCTTGCGCGCGCCCTCGACCCCGCCTCTGACAAAACCGTCAGCCAGCGCCACCGCGTTCATCGCGCCGGCACTGGTACCGGACACCGCCGATATCTCCAGCCTGCCATCCTCCAGCAGCCGGTCGAGCACGCCCCAGGAAAAGGCGCCATGCGAGCCGCCACCCTGGAGAGCGATGTTGATCTTCTTCTTTTCCTCCGCCTTGCCGTTCTTCGTCATGGCGTTCCTGTCATCCTGATACGCCAGCCCGCCCCCCACGTCATTCGAAGGAAGCAGCTATCGCCAGCTTATGTTGCAGTGCAGCATATAAGGATGGGCCAAGGCAAGAACACGAACACGCTCGCGTGATCACATGAAATTTCGGTCATGCGAAAGCCAATCGCTGCATGCGGAGAGACCGCGGCTTTCGAAACAGACATGAAGCCAGGCAAATGGGCGCTAGGCGACGAGGTCCGGCACAGGCCCGATATAGCGTGACTGCGGACGGATCAGCCGTCCGGTGGTCTGCTGCTCGCGCGCGTGCGCGACCCACCCGGCGACGCGTCCGGCTGCGAAGACATTGCTGAACGCCTCGGGCGGAAACCCTGCCGCTTCCAGCACCAGTGCGGTGTAGAATTCGACATTGGTCTGCAGCGAACGCTGCGGCTTGGCGACCCGGAGCACGTCGAGCGCGGTTTGCTCGACCGTCTCGGCGAAAGCCAGCCGCCTGCCGGTGTCGCCCTCACCGCCAAGCTTGCGCACCACCGCTTTCAGGACATCGGCACGCGGATCGCGCACGCGGTAGATGCGGTGACCGAAGCCCATGATGCGTTCGCCATGCGCGATCTCGTCGCGCAGCCAGGTGGCCGCATCGCCATGCGCGGCGATGGCGTCGAGCATCTCGATGACCGGGCCGGGCGCGCCGCCATGCAGCGGCCCCTTGAGCGCTCCAAGCCCGGCTAGCACCGACGATGTCAGGCCCGCCAGGGTCGAAGCGACGACGCGGGTGGCGAAGGTCGAGGCATTGAGGCCATGATCGCAAACGGTCACCAGATACGTGTCGAGCGCGTTTGCCAATGCCGGCGACGGGACCGATCCCCTGAGCATCCGCAACATGTCGGTGGCATGATCCGCCTTGCCGTCGGGTGCGATCGGCTGCTCGCCGCGCCGCAGGCGCAGCAAGGCCGGCGTCAGCACCGCCGGCGCAGCGATCAGCCGCAAGGCGTCCGCCAGCGTTTCGCCATCCGGCAGCAAGGCCATGCCGGCGCGCATGGCGCTGTAGATTTCGAGCGGCGCCAGCAGGCGCAGCGAAGGCGCGAGCCGGTCGAAGACCTCGGTGCGTGCCCCGCCTAACCTTGCCGCCAGTTCGGCGTCACCGGGCAGATCGTCGAAGAAGCCGTCCAGCAGCAGGCGGACGACCCGGGCGTAACTCCATCGTCCAGCCAAGTCCCCAAGCGAATAGCCTCGGATCGTCAGGTGGCCGCCCAGGCCATCCACGTCGGACAGCACGGTTTCGGCCGCCACCACATCATCGAGCCCGTTCGCCATGGCCTTGTCTCCTTGAAGCTTTTCCTGGTGGGAGATAAGGATGGGCGCCATAAGCATCAATCTTGATCAATAGAATCAATATCCGAGCTCGATATGTCCGAATGGTTGTCGCGGGAAGAGGCGCTGGAAAGGCTCCGGGTGAGGCCGCAGACGCTCTATGCCTATGTCAGCCGCGGCCGCATCGGCATGCGCCCGGATCGGGCCGATCCGCGCCGCAGCCAGTACCGCGCCGACGATATCGCGGCGCTGGCTACGCGAAGGGCGCGCGGGCGCAGCCCCTCGGCCATCGCCGAAAGCGCGATCGCCTGGGGGGAGCCGTCGCTCGTCACCGCGATTTCGACCGTCTGGCACGGCAACCTCATCTATCGGGGCCGGGATGCCGTTGCGCTGTCCGACCATGCCACGCTGGAAGAAACCGCTGGACTGCTCTGGGCTCTGTCCGGCCCGGTCCATTTCGAAGCATCGCCACCAGATGCGCCGCGCCCGACCGGCCGCGCCCAGGCGTTCGTGCAACTCGCTTTGCTTGCCGGCCAGGCGCGGTCTTCGCTTGGACGAAATGCTGCCTCGCTGTGCACTGATGCCGCACACGCGATCGGCGTGCTGGCCAGCGCTCTCGGTGCCGAGGCGGGGCCGGAACCGGTGCACCAGCGATTGGCGCGGGGCTGGTCGGTGGACGATGAAGGCGCGGATGCGATCCGGCGTGCGCTTGTGCTGCTTGCCGATCACGAACTCAATGCGTCGACCTTCGCGGCCCGCGTCGCCGCCTCGACCGGAGCCTCGCCCGCCGCTTGTCTGCTGGCCGGCCTGGCGACACTGTCAGGTCCCCGCCACGGCGGCGCCGGCGAAGCGGTAATGCAACTCGCCGAAGACGCGGGACGGCATGGTGCCGATGCCGCGATCCGGCGCTGGCTTGGCCACGACCGGCCACTGCCGGGATTCGGCCACCAGCTCTATCCCGAGGGCGATCCCCGGGCCACGGCGCTTCTGGCGGCCTTCGACAACACCGATGAAACATTGCGGTCGCTGGAAACCGCCGCCATGGCGGCGACCGGCGCCCAACCGAATATCGATTTTGCCCTGGCCGTGCTGGCGCGCAGCCTTGGCTTGCCGCTCGTTGCACCGTTCCACCTCTTCGCGCTTGGACGCAGCGTCGGCTGGGCGGCACATCTGGTTGAACAGATCGTGAGCGGCAGCATCATCCGGCCGCGCGGCCGCTATGAGGGATTGCTGCCGTAAATCGCGTGAGCGCTATGCGCTCACGACATCGTATCGAGCTTGCGCTGCATGGCCGCGATCTGGTCCTTCAACTGCTGCAGATCGTCGGACTTCTCCGGCGCTTCCTTCCTGGCCGGCTCGGCGGGGGCCGCTGCCGGTGCCGAGCCGGCGGGCGGAAAAGGCGTGAACAGCCGCATCGCGTTCTGGAACATTTCCATGTTTCGGCGCGTCTGTTCTTCCAGCGCCTTGATCGGTGTCGCCATTTTCATAACGTCCAGTGGCGACTTGCCGATGGCGCCCTTCATCTGCTCGCGGAACCGCTCTTGTTCCTTGGAAAACGCGATCATCGATTGCTCGAGGAAACTCGGCACGATCATTTGCATCTGGTCGCCGTAGAAGGCGATCAGCTGGCGCAGGAACGGGATCGGCAGCATGTTCTGCCCATCCTTGTTCTCCAGCTCGAAGATGATCTGGGTCAGCACCGGATGCGTGATGTCGTCGCCGGTCTTGGCGTCCTGGACGGTGAACTCCTCGCCCTTCTTGACCATCTCGGCCAGATCCTCGAGCGTCACATACGTACTCGTCCCCGTATTATAGAGGCGGCGATTGGCGTATTTCTTGATAATGATAGGGTCGTCTTTTGCGGCCATCTGCATCCTCCCCGGACACCGGCACGCCTGAGTAAGCAGCCGGTAACGATTGCGCCCTTTTTGAGGATATGCGCAAAAGCCCTACAATTCCAAGCAGTTTGTGCACTGCGGGATCATATAATGCTGCATAGCAGGCAAAATATGCTGCGCGGCAGCGACCGGACCGCCGACACCACGATGCGCGGCCCGCTTGCGGCGCATCGGCGCCATGCCGATTTCCGGTTTGACTTGGGGTTGGGAAAGGGCAAAAAAGTCCTCAACGGCACAACAACACCCTTGAAGTCTGGAGAAGAAAATGTCCGCTTCCATTGTCATTGCCAGCGCCGCGCGCACGGCTGTAGGCTCCTTCAACGGCGCCTTCGCCGCCACGCCCGCGCATGAGCTCGGCGCCGTCGTCGTGCAGGAACTTTTGGCGCGTGCCGGGGTCGAACCGGCCGAGATCGACGAGGTCATCCTCGGCCAGGTGCTGACCGCGGCGCAAGGCCAGAACCCGGCCCGCCAGGCCTCGATCCTTGCCGGACTGCCCAAGGAGACCACCGCCTGGGGCCTCAACCAGGTTTGCGGTTCGGGCCTGCGCGCCATCGCGCTCGGCATGCAGCAGATCGCCACCGGCGACGCCAAGGTGATCATTGCCGGCGGCCAGGAATCGATGTCGCTGTCGCCGCACGCCGAGCACCTGCGCGCCGGCGTCAAGATGGGCGACTACAAGATGATCGACACCATGATCAAGGACGGGCTGTGGGACGCCTTCAATGGCTACCACATGGGCAACACCGCCGAGAACGTCGCCCGCCAGTTCCAGATCACCCGCGACGACCAGGACCAGTTCGCACTGGCCTCCCAGAACAAGGCCGAGGCCGCGCAGAAGGCGGGCAAGTTCAAGGACGAGATCGTCGCCTTCACCATCAAGGGCAAGAAGGGCGATACGGTTGTCGATCAGGACGAATACATCCGCCACGGCGCCACGATCGATGCCATGACCAAGCTGAAGCCGGCCTTCGACAAGGATGGCACGGTGACCGCCGCCAATGCCTCCGGCATCAATGACGGTGCCGCCGGCGCGCTGCTGATGAGCGAAGCGGAAGCCGCAAGGCGTGGCATCACCCCGCTGGCGCGCATCGCCTCCTGGGCGACCGCCGGCGTCGATCCGGCGATCATGGGCACCGGACCCATTCCCGCTTCACGCAAGGCCTTGGAACGGGCCGGTTGGTCGGCAGGGGATCTCGACCTTGTCGAGGCCAACGAGGCGTTCGCCGCACAGGCCTGCGCCGTCAACAAGGACATGGGCTGGGACCCCTCGATCGTCAACGTCAATGGCGGCGCCATCGCCATCGGCCACCCGATCGGCGCCTCGGGCGCCCGCATCTTCAACACGCTGGTTTTCGAAATGCGCCGGCGCGGCGCCAAGAAGGGACTGGCCACCCTATGCATCGGCGGCGGCATGGGCGTCGCCATGTGCGTGGAGGCTTTCTGATAGACTTTGGACGGGCGGCGCAAGCCGCCCGTTTCACATGTGGTGCCTGTAGCAAATCCAGTGCCTGCCAAGCCCGACAACAGGGCGATTTCAAAAAGGGGAAATGCATGACCAAGGTTGCAATCGTCACGGGTGGATCGCGTGGCATCGGCGCGGCGATCTCGATCGCTTTGAAGAACGCCGGCTATTCGGTTGCCGCGAACTACGCCGGCAACGACGAGGCGGCGGCGAAGTTCAAGGCGCAGACCGGCATTCCGGTCTACAAATGGTCGGTCGCCGACTATGACGCTTGCGCGGCCGGTATCAAACAAGTCGAGGCCGACCTCGGCCCTGTCTCGGTGCTGGTCAACAATGCCGGCATCACCCGCGACGCCATGTTCCACAAGATCACCCGCGAGCAGTGGAAAGAGGTGATCGATACCAATCTGTCCGGTGTCTTCAACATGACCCATCCGTTGTGGGGCGGCATGCGCGACCGCAAGTTCGGCCGCGTCATCACCATCTCCTCGATCAACGGCCAGAAGGGCCAGGCCGGTCAGGTCAATTACTCCGCCGCCAAGGCCGGCGACATCGGCTTCTCGAAGGCGCTCGCCCAGGAAGGCGCCCGCGCGGGCATCACCGTCAACGTCATCTGCCCTGGCTACATCGCCACCGAGATGGTCAAGGCAATCGACGAAAAGGTGCTCAACGAGCGCATCATCCCGCAAATCCCCGTGGGTCGCCTTGGAGAACCGGAAGAGATCGCGCGCTGCGTGGTCTTCCTCGCTTCGCAAGATGCCGGCTTCATCACCGGCTCGACCCTCACCGCCAATGGCGGCCAGTACTTCGTCTGAGACGTCTGCTCGCGCAGTCCAACGCTGCGGATCCATGCGTGCCCTGCGATAAGCGGACCGGAAAATCGGTCCGCTTCCAAATGGCGCCTAACTCTTGGAAGACGCCGCTGTGACGCAATGCCCCAATCCGGCACGCAAAGCTTAATGCCGGTAGGCGCGTCTGTGCGAACCCTGTGATCAAGCCTGTGGATTCTCGGTGGATAAGCTGTTCACAACACAAGATATTGGGGGAACAAAAAGAGAAAATACGGCCGGCGCTGCTTTGTCGCCGATTCGTTCCGGCTTTGAGCCCAATGTTAAGATTAATGGCCGCGATAAGCTGCTATTCTTTAACGCCGAATTAGGAAAGATTAACAGTTTCATAAGCTTAACAGGGCGCGCACCGAATCGCCCTCATCGTTCCCGGCGAAAGTTAACGGCAGGACCCGCCCAGCATAAAACGGGCCAGTTCGGTGATTCAGCATGTGGTGAGACTCGTGGTCACGAAATCCATATCTAGCCGTGAACAAAAGCTGAATCTGACGGAGTCGCCGATTCGTCGCTGATTCGTTCCAGACTCGTTCCAACTGTTAAGCAGGGGCTGATTTGCGGAGTGAGGCGGGCGTCTCCGGAACCCTGCCGGAACATTCTGCTTTCGCTTCGCGCCCGAAATCCCTATGTGTCGGCTGTCATACGCGCCGTCCTGGCACGCTCCCGACCACGAGAGGCCAGAAAGCCTTATTTCCGAGCCGATGAACATCCAGCCGAAACACAACGAGCCGCTGATCCTGTCGGGCCGCGACGTGACCGCCGTGCTTGGGCCGACCAATACCGGCAAGACCCATCTCGCCATCGAGCGGATGGTGGCGCACGAAACCGGTGTCATCGGCCTGCCGCTGAGGCTGCTGGCCCGCGAGGTCTACACGCGCGTCTGCGAAAAGGTCGGTGCCAACAAGGTGGCGCTGATCACCGGCGAGGAGAAGATCCAGCCGCCGGGCGCCAGATATTCGGTCTGCACCGTTGAAGCCATGCCGCGTGAAACCGACGCCGCCTTTGTTGCCATCGACGAGGTACAGCTGGCCGGCGACCTCGAGCGCGGCCATATCTTCACCGACCGCATCCTGCATCTGCGCGGCCGCCAGGAGACGCTGCTGCTTGGCGCGGCCACCATGCACGGCATTCTCCAGCGGCTGCTGAAAGGCATCTCCGTGGTGACGCGGCCGCGGCTGTCGCATCTGGCCTATGCCGGCTCCAAGAAACTGACCCGCCTGCCACGGCGCACCGCGATCGTCGCCTTCTCCGCCGACGAGGTCTATGCCATCGCCGAACTCATCCGCCGCCAGCAGGGTGGTGCGGCCGTCGTGCTCGGGGCGCTGTCGCCCCGCACCCGCAATGCTCAGGTGGCGCTGTTCCAGTCGGGCGATGTCGACTATCTCATTGCCACCGATGCGATTGGCATGGGCCTCAACCTCGACCTCGACCATGTCGCCTTCGCCCAGAACCGCAAGTTCGACGGCTACCAGTACCGCAATCTGACGGCGGCCGAACTCGGCCAGATCGCCGGCCGCGCCGGCCGGCATCTGCGCGATGGCACGTTCGGCGTCACCGGCCAGGTCGATCCGCTGGACGAGGACCTGGTCCAGAAGATCGAGGGCCATGACTTCGACCCGGTGAAGGTGCTGCAGTGGCGCACCGCCCAATTCGATTTCGCCAGCCTCGATGCGCTGAAGCGCTCGATCGAGACCAACGCCCCGGTCGAGGGCCTGACACGCGCGCTGCCGGCCGTCGATGCGCAAGCGCTCGAACATCTCTCCCGCGACGAAGACATCCGCGCGCTCGCCACCAACGCCAAGCGCGTGGCGCTGCTGTGGGAAGCCTGCGCCCTGCCCGACTATCGCAAGATCGCGCCTGCCCAGCATGCCGACCTCATCGCCTCGATCTACATGGACCTCGCCCGGCAGGGCCATGTCGACGAGAACTACATGGCCGAACAGGTGCGCCGCGCCGACACCACCGAGGGCGACATCGACACGCTGTCGCACCGCATCGCCCAGATCCGCACCTGGACATTCGTGTCGAACCGGCCCGGCTGGCTGGCCGATCAGGCACACTGGCAGGAAAAGACGCGCGAAATCGAAGACAGATTGTCGGATGCGCTGCATGAGCGGTTGACGAAACGCTTCGTAGACCGCAGGACTTCCGTCCTCATGCGGCGCCTTAGAGAAAATACCATGCCTGAAGCCGAAATCAGTCCTACCGGAACCGTCCTTGTCGAAGGCCATCATGTCGGCGAGTTGCAAGGGTTCCGCTTCACCGCCGACCAGACCGCCGGCGGCGAAGACGCCAAGGCCGTGCGCACTGCCGCGCAAAAGGCGCTTGCCGCCGAGTTCGAGGCACGCGCGGAGCGATTCGGCGCCTGCGCCAATGGCGATCTCGCGCTCGGTTCGGACGGCACGCTGCGCTGGATCGGCGCGCCGATAGGCACGCTGGTCTCGGGCGAAGACGCGCTGAAGCCGCGCCTGGTGTTGCTGGCTGACGAACAGCTGACGGGCCCGGCGCGCGACAAGGTCGCGGCGCGCGCCGAACGCTTCGTCAATTTCCAGATCGAGTCGTTGTTGAAGCCGCTGGTCGATCTGAAGAACGCCGAGCAGATTTCCGGCATCGGCCGTGGCATCGCTTTCCAGCTGGTCGAGAATTTCGGCCTCATCAACCGTCGTGACATCGCCGAAGAGATGAAATCCTTGGACCAGGAAGGCCGCGCGGCGCTGCGCCGGCTTGGCGTCCGCTTCGGCGCCTACCACGTGTTCGTGCCGGCGCTGATCAAGCCGGCACCCGCCGGGCTGGTGACGCTGCTGTGGGCGTTGAAGAACGACGGCAAGGACAAGCCAGGCTTCGGCGACGTCGTCCACGCGCTGGCGTCGGGCCGCACCTCTGTTGTCATCGACCCGGCCTTCGACAAGGCCTTCTACAAGCTCGCTGGCTACCGCAATCTCGGCCGCCGCGCCGTGCGCATCGACATTCTGGAGCGGCTGGCCGACCTGATCCGCCCGGCGACCAACTGGAAGCCCGGCCTTGGCCAGCGTCCGGACGGCGCCTATGACGGCCAGTCCTTCATGGTGACGCCGCCGATGATGTCGATCCTTGGCGCCACCGCCGACGACATGGAAGAGATCCTCAAGGGTCTTGGCTATCGCGCCGAGCCGAAGCCGGCCGCGGAAGTCAAGGCACGGCTGGAAGCGCAGGACAATGCCGCGCGGGAAGCCGCCGCGGCCAGGCAGGCAGCCGAAGAAGCAGCCCGCGCCGAACAAGCCAAGGCGGCGGAAGAGTCGGCCGCCGAGGGAGCCGAACTGGTGCCGGATGCGGCAGCCGCCGTGGAGACGGAGGTTCCAGCCGAAGTCGCAGCCGACGCGCCGGTGGAAGCTGTCGCGCAAGAGCAGGCGGAAGCCATCGCTGAAGTTGCCGAGGAACCTGTAGCCGAAGCCGCTGTTGAAGCCGCCGAGCCGGCGCCGGTTGAGCCGCGGGCCGAACCTGAAACTGCCGAGCCCACGGAGGAAACCGCAGCGGCGAAGCCCGCCGTCGAAGCCTCCGCGTCGACGGAAGCCGCCGAACCGGCTGCCGTGGCGGAAGCCGCCGGCGAACCCGTGCCGGAAGCCGAAGCGCCAAAGCCGATCCTGCTGTGGCGCCAAGGTCGCTTCGATCAGCGTCCGCGTCATCGCGACGGCCGCAACAACCGGCCGCAAAACGGACAGGCGCGCGGCCGAAGCAACGCGCCGGCCGGCGGCGAACAGGCAACAGCCGCGCCCGCGGACCGTTCCGCGCACGAAGGGCGCCGCGACGGCGCCGGAAAGCCGCGCTTCGACCGCTCGAAGTACAAGCCCAAGCCGCAAGCTGAGGGCGCTGAGCGCCGCGACGGCCGCCCGCAGGGCGAGCGTCCCGAGCGCCGCGAAGGCCGGCCAGACTGGAAGGGCGGCAGGCCGGAAGGCAAGGGTGCCGATCGCGGCGGAAAGCCCGCTTTCCAGCCCAAGCCGCGCGAGGAGCGCCCGGTGCGTTTCGATCCGGACTCACCCTTCGCCAAGCTCGCCGCCTTGCGCGACCAATTGAAGAAGTAAACTCGCTTCGATGGTTGCTGAAGGCCGTCAGCGCATCGACAAATGGCTGTTCTTCTCGCGCGCGGTGAAATCGCGCTCGCTGGCGGCCAAATTGGTGGTCGCCGGCCGCGTGCGCATCAATCGCGACAAAGCAGCGCAGGCCTCCGATCTGGTCAAGCCAGGCGACGTGCTGACCATCACACTCGACCGGCGTATCTTCGTCTGGAAGGTGCTCGGCGCTGGCGCGCGGCGCGGCCCGTCCGAGGAAGCCCGCACCCTTTATCAAGACATGTCGCCCCCGCCCGCACCGAAGGGCGACGCCCCGCCCGATGCTATCGCGGCGCTGCGCCAGGCAGGCAGCGGCCGCCCCACCAAAAAAGAGCGTCGCCAGACCGACCGATTGCGCGACGAAGATTGAGCCTGCCGATCGACGCAGATGTGCGCTCCCGCGGCAACGGCAACTAAAAGGGAATTTTGCACGGCAAACCAACGTCGGTGAGGGATGCGGGACCGTCGCGGCACCGCCGACCTGAAATTCAATTCCCAAACTCTGGCGCCGCTGGGAATGGCTACCCTTGCAAGCAGCCCATAAAGGCGTTACCTCACGGAAAAAGCCAACAAAAACGGGACGTCCCGGAGCCGACCGATGACCTATGTCGTGACCGACAACTGCATCAAATGCAAATACATGGACTGCATCGAGGTCTGTCCGGTCGACTGTTTCTACGAAGGCGAGAACATGCTCGTCATCCATCCCGACGAGTGCATCGACTGCGGCGTCTGCGAGCCGGAATGCCCGGCCGACGCGATCAAGCCCGACACCGAGTCCGGCCTCGACAAATGGCTGCAGATCAACACCGAATATGCCGATAAATGGCCCAACATCACCGCCAAGAAGGAGCCGCCGGCCGACGCCAAGAGCTTCGACGGCGAGGCCGGCAAATTCGAGAAATACTTCTCCGCCGAGCCCGGCGAAGGCGATTGACAACACCGCTGTAAAGGCTTGTATGACGCAGCGTAACAGGCACGCCGGATTAACCGCCTTGACAGGCGGCGATTGGTTGTGGCCTTCGCTTACGCAGCAAAACCTTGATTCTTCCGACTTTTTGTGTTACATCAGCGAAACATGCCGGTGACACAACGTCGATTTATGGCGCAGACGCCCCAAATCACTGAAAGGTGAAAATCCCATTCCGGACCAGAGCGATCTGGGCCAGGCGGTCGCAGTTGTTGCGGTTTGCCGGTCCCGGCTTTTCCGGTGGGTTCATCTGTTGTGCGGCTAATGATCGGTGACCCCGATCACGTGAGTTCAGCCGGCACCGCCGCCGGCCCACAACAAGGAGTTCAGGGCGTAATGGCAACGATCACCCCGCAGAAGAAGTCCACAGCTGCACGTCACGGTTTCAAGACCGGCGAGTTCATCGTCTATCCGGCGCATGGCGTCGGCCAGATCGTCTCGATCGACGAGCAGGAAGTGGCCGGCCACAAGCTGGAACTGTTCGTCATCGACTTCCAGAAGGACAAGATGCGCCTGAAGGTGCCGGTCGCCAAGGCGACCTCGATCGGCATGCGCAAGCTGTCGGAAGAGGATTATGTCGAGCGCGCGCTGAAGGTCGTGCAGGGCCGCGCCCGCGTCAAGCGCACCATGTGGTCGCGCCGCGCCCAGGAATATGATGCCAAGATCAATTCGGGCGACCTGATCTCGATCTCGGAAGTCGTGCGCGACCTCTATCGCGCCGACAACCAGCCGGAGCAGTCCTATTCCGAACGCCAGCTCTACGAGGCGGCACTCGACCGCATGGCCCGCGAGATCGCGGCCGTCAACCGCATGTCGGAAACCGAAGCCGTGCGCCTGATCGAGGTCAACCTCAACAAAGGCCCCAAGCGTGGCGCCAAGGCCGACAATGAGGAAGCCGAGCAGGAAGAAGCTGCCTGAGCTTTTTCGCATTCAAGTTGACGAAAACCCGGCCTCGCGCCGGGTTTTTGTTTTTGGGGAAGGCCGCGATTGTCGCGCCTATGCGCCTCCGTCTTTCTCCGCCGCCTCCTGCTTCAGCGTGGCGATAAACCGCTTGGTGCGTTCGCGCTCCGGATTGCCGAACAGCTTGGCGGATGGCCCTTGCTCGACGATCACGCCAGCATCGAGGAACACCGCCTCCTGGGCGATCTTGGAGGCCAGGCGCAAATCATGCGTCGCCATCACCATAGTCGTTCCCTCGCTGGCGAGCTGACCCAGCACATCGACCACCTCCTGCGCCAGCTCCGGATCGAGCGCCGAAGTCGGTTCGTCGCACAGCAGTACCTTCGGCGATGGCGCCAGCGCACGGGCGATCGCCACGCGCTGCTGCTGGCCGCCCGACAACGTCGCCGGCCAGGCATCCGCCTTGTGCACCATGCCGACCTTCTCCAGCAGCGCGAGTGCCCGCTCATGTGCCTTCTGCGGCGACCATTTGAGCACCGTGACCAAGCCTTCCATGACATTTTCGATGGCTGTGCGATGCGGAAACAACTGGAAATTCTGGAACACCATGCCGGTCTGCAGGCGCAGACGCCTTATGTCCGCCGCCGGCACCTTCCCGCCCGGGCGGAACTCAAGCGTCTCGTCGCCGATCCGCACCGTGCCCGAAGTTGGGATCTCCAGCAGGTTGATGCAGCGCAGCAGGGTGCTTTTCCCCCCGCCGGAAGGGCCGACAAGCGCGGTGACGCTGCCTTCGGCGATGGCGACAGTCACCCCCTTCAGCACGAGATTGTCGCCGAAACGCTTTTCGATGTTGGTGAGACTGATCATGAGCGTGCCTCCAGGAAGCCGCCATAGCGGTTGAGCCGCTCCTCCAGTCGCGTCTGCAAGGCCGACAGTACCGAACTCATCGCCAGATAGAGGATCGCCGCCTCGACATAGAGGATGAGCGGCTCATAGGTGGTGGCGACGATGCGTTGCGCCGCCTGGAACATCTCCGGCACGGTGATGGCGGCGGCCAGCGACGTGTCCTTGACCAGCGAGATGAAGGTGTTGGAGAGCGGCGGTACCGCCACCCGTCCGGCTTGCGGCAGAATGGTGCGCCGCATCGCCTGGCTCCAGGTCATCCCGATCGAATAGGCGGCCTCCCACTGGCCCTTGGGCACCGAGCCGATGGCCGCCCGGATGATTTCCGACGTGTAGGCCCCGATGTTGAGCGTGAAGCCGATCAGCGCCGCCGTGAAGGCGTCAAGCAGGATGCCGACCGACGGCAGGCCGTAGAAGATCAGGAAGAGCTGCACCAGGAGCGGCGTGCCGCGGAAGATCCAGACATAGAAGCGCACGAGCGCCACCAGCGGCTTCGGGCCGAACAGCCTGCCGAGCGCCGCGCCCAGCCCTACCGTCAGGCCGAGCACGAAGGACAGCAACGTCAGCGGCACGGTAAAGATCAACGCTGCCCACAGCAGCGAGGGCAGCGAGTCCAGCATCAGTTGCAGCCAGTGCGGCACGAAAGATCCTCCGGAATGGACGGGGAACGTCATCGAAGCGCGAATGCGCCAGCCATATCACGACAAAAGCGGCGAGCCGTCAAAGACGACTCGCCGCTGGATACATCACAGGGCGACAGCCGGCCCCGCTTGGTGAATTACTTCGAGACGTCCTGGCCGAAATAGGTGTCGGCGATCTTCTGGTAGGTGCCGTCCGCCTTGATGTCGGCCAGCGCCTTGTTGATGGCCGCGACCAGCTCCGGATCGCCCTTGCGCACGATGACGCCGGAGTAATCGGCATTCTCTTCCTGGGCGGCGATCTTCACATTGGCGTCGGGCTTGTGCTTCTTGAAGTCGAGGAACGACAGGCTGTCATTGATGGTAGCGTCCGCACGGCCGGTCAAAAGCAGCTGGATCGACTGGTCGAAGCCGTCGGTGCCGACCAGTTCGGCGCCATTGGACTCGGCCAGCTTGCCGAAATTGGATGTCAGCGACTGCGCCGACTTCTTGCCCTTGAGGTCGGCGAAGGTCTTGATGTCGGTGTTGTCGCCGCGCACGATCAGCACTGCCTTGGAGGCGATATAGGGATCGGAAAAGTCGTACTTGGCCTTGCGGGCGTCGGTGATGCCGACTTCGTTGATGACGGCATCATAACGGTTGACGTCGAGGCCGGCGATCAGCCCGTCCCACTTGCCTTCGAGGAACTCAGCCTTGACGCCGAGCTTATCGGCGATCGCCTTCGCGATCTCGACATCGAAGCCAACCAGCGCGCCGGAAGCGTCATGGTAGGTGAAGGGAGCGTAGGTGCCCTCCGTACCGACTTTGATGATTCCGGCCTGCTTGATCTGGTCGAGATTGGCGCCGGCGTGGCCCGATGCGACGGCCAGGGCCTGCAACGTTCCGGCGATGATGAGCGACTTGAGCCATTTCATTTTTCTGTGATCCCGTCCTTGGCCGGTAACCCGGCATGTTGTGAGGGCTGGAAAATGACAGATGCAGGTCGAAAAAATAAGGAATGAAATTTCAAAGAGAGGGCCTTCCAGAAATCAAATTCTCCGGAAGGAATTCATTCGCAGGCTCGGAAGTTGCAGACAGCTGCGCGGACGCTAGCGCTCGCCCTGCCCGCACCGGCGGAACCTTTCTCGCGCATGACAGTTTTGGCTGTTGTAGGGCACGCCGCCGTCATTTCAAGCCGGTGTCTGCCATTTGCCTCGCCGAGCCACGGAGCGCCTTATGATGGAAGACACGGCAGGACGGATCATGGTCCGCGCGGCAATGAAGGCGCCCTATCTCGAGCGCGAGGAGGAGCATCGGCTGGCATTGCTCTGGAAGGAAGACAACGACCAGAACGCGCTGCACAGCATCACCGTCGCCCACATGCGGCTGGTTATTTCCATGGCCTCGAAATTCCGCCATTACGGACTGCCGCTCGGCGATCTGGTTCAAGAGGGCCATGTCGGACTGCTCGAGGCCGCCGCCCGTTTCGAACCGGAGCGCGAGGTGCGGTTCTCGACCTACGCGACGTGGTGGATCCGCGCATCGATGCAGGACTACATCCTGCGCAACTGGTCGATCGTGCGTGGTGGCACCAGTTCGGCGCAAAAGGCCCTGTTCTTCAATCTCAGACGCTTGCGTGCGCGTCTCGCGAACGGCGCCGAGCCGCTCTCCAACACAAATCTCTACCGCGAGGTTTCGGTTGCGCTTGGTGTATCCGAGGCTGATGTGGCGATGATGGATTCACGGCTGTCGGCTCCGGATTCTTCGCTGAACGTGCCGCTGGCCGACGATGCGGGCGGCACCGAGCGGATGGATTTCCTGGTCTCGGACGATCCCTTGCCGGACGAAATTGTCGGCGACAAGATCGATGTCGCGCGCCGCTCGCTCTGGCTGAAGGAAGCGCTTCACGCACTCAACGCGCGTGAACTCAGGATCATCGAGGAACGCCGGCTGAATGACGAGGGGGCCACGCTCGAGGCGCTCGGCGAGACGCTCGGCATCTCCAAGGAACGTGTCCGCCAGATCGAGGCGCGCGCCATGGAAAAGCTCAAGGTCGCGCTGGTGAAGCAGAATCCGGAATTCATGGCGACCGCCGCCTGATCTCCCGCTCGGACTTTTATTTGTCGGTGACGATCTTGACCTTGTCGCCGGCCGAAACCGCGGCCCCCGGCGACAGCGCATTGAGCACGCGGAACAGGTCGAGCTTGCGGTCGACGCCAACCATCTGCGCGGCAAGCGACCCCATGGTCTGTCCCGGCTGCACGGTGAGCACACGAATATGCAGTGGCTTCAGTGCCGCCTTCTCGGCGGGGCTGAGGATGCGGAAGGAGCCGCTGACCGAGCGCGCCACCGTTTCAAGCGAGGTGCTGGCCGAGGGGGCCGCGGTCAGCAATCGGTAGACCTGGCCGCCGGCGCGGATCACAGCGATATCGAACTGCCAGCCTTCGGCGCCTGCATGGGCGGTCGCCGCCTCATTGCCGTTGATGGTTTCCTGCTTGACGGTGCTGTCGTCGAGGCCGGCCACCCAGCCGCTTCTGATATAGTCGGTCAGGGCGCGGTTCTTGTCGATCGAAACGCCGTCGAAGCGGATCGCTATGTCGCCGGGACCGGTCGCCGTCACCGCCGCCGCCGAATTGTCGATGATGAAACCGTCCGGCACCGTGAACGACACGCCCAAGCCTGGATGCAGGAAGGTTTCGCCGCGCACATAGCCTTCTTCCGGCGTGTCGCCGTAAAGCAGGCCGTCTATGCCGGCGAGGAAGGAATCGCGGTCGCGTGTACCGAAGCCTGGCGCACCGAACTGGCGGGCGTGCCGCTGTGCCAAATCGATGCGTTGCGGCGTGTTGGGGTGCGTCGCCAGGAAGTCGAGGCTGGCGTCGGTGGCGCCGCTGATCGAGCGGAAATCGGTATAGGCCGACATCGATTGCAGGAAGCGGCCGGCGGCATAGGGATCGTAGCCGGCTTCGCCGATCGACTTGATGCCGATGGCGTCAGCCTCAAGCTCCTGGTTGCGCGAGAACTGCGCCAGCCTGAGCTTGCCGCGGATAAGTGCAGCCTTGGCGGTCGGGCTGTCGCCAAGCACATCGGAAACGACCTTGGTCGCCAGACCTTCCTCGGCCTCCAGCTGCTGGCGCTGCAGCCCATGATTGGCGGTGACGTGGCCCATCTCATGCGCGATGACGGCGGCGAGCTCGGACGAATCATTGGCCAGCGCCAAGAGGCCGCGCGTTATGTAGAGATAGCCGCCCGGCAGCGCGAAGGCGTTGACGTTGGGCGAATTGAGGATGGTGATGCGATAGGTCTGGGTTGGGTTCGCCGACACGACGGTCAGATTACCGACCACCTTGGCGACCATGCGTTCGAGCTTGGGATCGGAATATTCGCCGCCATAGGTCGCCAGGATGCGCGGATGCTGCGCCTTGGCGAGTTCCGCGAGCTTGTTGTTGGCGGCGACATTGTCGACCGTGATCGGCTTGTCGGATGGCTGGAAGCCTGATTCCTGGACTTCCGGAGGCGTGAACATCTGGCAGCTTGCCAGCGCCACGGCAAAGCCGGCCAGCGCCAGAAAGCGCGCCAGCGGGTTCATTCGTAGCCTGTCAACGCCGATCGCCAGAACGGCTTCCTTTCAGGTCCCTGCGCATGACCACATGCGCAAAACAAACTGCTACAGTATCCGTCACGCGCCCCTCGGAGCATGCGGCGGAAGCTGTAGGCAAATCACGGCCTGTGCCGGACCGGTATCGAGCGGACCTAGCCACACTACTCCAGTCATGGCAAGCAAGCGCCACATTGCATCGAGCCGGTTTGAGCGTAAATTATGTCCGCTTCCGGGCAATATCTCGTGATAAGGAATCCCCGGCACCGGCTCCGATATAGCGCCGGAATGCCTCCGGACCAGCCCCGGCAAAGAAATCATCCGCCGTGCCGATAGCGGCGACCGCGCCGTTCTCGATAAACACCAGCCTCTGACCGATACGGCGCGCATCTTGTGGCTGATGCGTGACGAAGAGCACCGTCATTCCACGCTCGGCATGCAGGCCGGCAACCAGGTCGAGCATATCGTCTCGCAAGGCGGGCCCAAGCGAAGCGAAGGGCTCGTCGAGCAGCAGCACCGGGCGATCACGCACCAGCACGCGAGCCAGGGCGACGCGCTGGCGCTCACCGCCGGAAAGTTCGCGCGGCAGCCGCTTCTCCTTGCCGGCAAGGCCGGTGCGCGCAAGCGCATCGGCGATCGCAGCGCGATCGGCTTCGGCCAGCCGCAACGATGGCGAACGGCCGAGCCCGACATTCTGCTCGACGGAAAGATGCGCGAAAAGGTTGTTTTCCTGAAAAACTATCGACACTGGCCGCGCCGCCGGTGGCGCGGTGCTGACATCGGCCCCGCCGATCAGCACGCGGCCGGATCGCGGCGGCTCGAACCCGGCCACCAGATTGAGCAGCGTCGACTTTCCGGAGCCGCTCGGTCCCATGATGGCGGTGATTTGCCCCGCCGTGAACTCGGCATCGAAGGCGAACGACGCCTCGCCATAGCTGAACGAAACCTTGTCCAGCCGCACCGAAACCCCTTTGCCGCCAGCCGCCCCGTCAGACATTGCGGGCCGTCTCCTTTCCCAGCCGGTCCGCTGCCAGCACCAGTGCCAGGCAGACAAGGCCGAGCAGCAGCGCCAAGCCGGCGGCGTCCTCGGTTCGGTAGCTGCCCATGCGCGCCAGGAGAAGGTAGGGCAAGGTCTGCACGGAATCACTGCCGAACAGGGCGATGACGCCGAGATCGCCGAGCGACAGTGCCATGGCGAAGGCAAAAGCGGTGGCCAGCGGCCGCCGCAACGTCGGCCAGTCGACCAGCCACAGTCTTGACCAGCCGGAAATTCCGAGCTGCGCGCAAAGCCGCTCGTGACGCTCGCTTGCCGCGTCATAGGCGGGACGGATGGCGCGCAGCGCAAAAGGCATCGCCATGACAGCGTTGACGGTGACGACCATGAGCGGCGCGATGGCAAAGACATCGCCGACATGGCGCAGCAACAGGAACCAGCCGGCGCCGACGACGATCGGCGGCACGACCAGGACAAACCCGGCGCCCGTATCGGTGGCATGTTCGAGCAGTGTCCTTGCCCCGAAGCGGCGGTTCGACGCTAGCGCCCTGCGCGCCATGGTCAATGCCAGCGAAAGCATCACCGAAAGCAAGGCCGAAAGGAAAGCGAGCACAGCACTGGTCAGCGTCGCCTGACGGACAGTGGCCTCGCCGGCAAGCCGGCCGAGGTCGGCGCCAAGTCCGGCCGCCACGGTCGCCGCCATCGGCCCGGCAACGAAGAGCAAGGCCAACACGATGAGCGTCGCGTTCAGCCAGGCTTCGGTCCTGTTGACGGAGAGGTAGCGGCGCGGCGCGACCGGCAGGTTGACGTCGCCGACGACGTCGGCTCCGAGCCGGGTCAACGCCAGCACCACGATGAAGGTCAAGGCGATCTGCAGCGTTGTCAGCGCGACAGCCCTCGCGGGATCGAAATCGAAGCGCAATGCCTGATAGATGCCGACTTCGAGCGTCGTCGCGGCCGGCCCGCCGCCGAGCGTCAGCACGATGGTGAAGGATGTGATGCACAGCATGAAGACAAGTCCGGCGACACCGGGCAGCGCGGCACGCAGCGTCGGCCACTCGATCAGCCGGAATGCCGGCGGCGCCCCCATGCCGAGCTGGCTCGCCAGCCGCCACTGGTCGGAGGGAATGGTCCGCAGCGCCTCGAGGAACAGGCGGGTGGCCAGCGGCAGATTGAAGAAGACATGGGCGACGAGAATGCCGGACAGGCCATAGATGCCCGGCCAACCCTGGCCGCCGACGACGCTGAGAATGCCGGAGAAATATCCGGCGCGGCCATAGAGCGCAAGGATGCCGAGCGCCGCGACAATCGCCGGCAGCGCCAGCGGCACGGCGAAGAGCTGCAGGATGAAGGCACGGCCGAAAAACCGTGGATGCCGCGACAGCGCCCGCGCCACGAGCAGGGCCGGCCCGACCGAGAGCAGCGTCGACAGGGCCGCCTGCCAGAGCGTGAAGCGCACGACCCGGAACAGGTAGGGATCGAACGCAGCCCAAGCGCCGGAAAAATCGCGAGCGCCTTCGACAAGCAGCCCCGCAAACGCGCCGCCGATCAAAATGGCGATGGCGGCGAGCCCTATCACGCCGGCTGTGATGCGGGGATCAGAGCGGGTTTGCACACCGCACATCAACGATTGGGTGAAGCTTAGGGAGCGTCGCCGTAGAGCGTTCATCTCACGAGATTAGCCCACAAAACCTACTTGCTCATAACCGCCAGCCATTCATCGACCCAGGCCTTGCGGTTGGCCGCCACCTCCTCCGGGCTGAACAGCAAGGTTTTGGTCGGCTTGACCAGTTTGTCGAAGGCGGGGTTGAGCGGCTTGTTGGTCTTGCCGGCCGGGAACATCCAGTTGGTCTCGGGGATGGCGTCCTGGAATTTCGGCCCGGTCATGAAGGCCATGAACTTTTCCGCCAGCGGATTCTTGGCGCCGGTCGTGGTGATGCCCGCGACCTCGATCTGCAGATATTCGCCTTCCTCGAACGAGGCCGCCTGATAGCGCTCGGTGTTCTCGGCGACCATGTGGTAGGCCGGCGAGGTGGTGTAGGACAGCACCATCGGTGCCTCGCCCTTGGTGAACAGGCCATAGGCTTCGCTCCAGCCCGGCGTCACGGTCAGCACCTTGGTCTTGAGCTTGGCCCAGGCCTCCGGCGCCTTGTCGCCATAGACCGACTTCATCCACAACAGCAGGCCAAGACCGGGCGTCGATGTGCGCGGGTCCTGGATGACGATCTTGTCGTCGGCGCTACCCTCGACCAAATCCTTCAGGCTTTTCGGCGGCGATTTCAGCTTCTGGGTATCGTAGACGACGGCGAAGTAGCCATAGTCGAAGGGAACAAAAGTATCGTCGCTCCAGCCACCCGGCACCTTGACGTCCGTTATTGCGCCATGTGGCGCGAACAGGCCCGAGGCCTTGGCATCAGCGGTGAGATTGGTGTCGAGACCGAGCACGATGTCGGCCTTGGTCGAAGCGCCTTCCAGCTTGACGCGGTTGAGCAGCGCCACGCCATCGGCGACCGAGACGAACTCGAGATCGCAGCCGCATTCTGCCTCGAATTCCTTCTTCACCACGGGACCTGGACCCCAGTCGGCGGTGAAGCTCCCATAGGTGTAGACGGTGAGCTTGTCCTTGGCCAAGGCCGGCCCGGACAGGGTCACTGCCGTGGCAGCGACCAGAGAATATAAAAGCGTGCGCATCGGCGCCTCCTTCGTTTGCGTTGAAAAGGAATTGAGGCGTCGGAGTGTCCGAAACGTCTAATCCCTCCGCCGGTACAAACCGGATCAGGTTCAGCGGGTTGGCGACACTGCCTCTCAGCCGGCCCGCGAAATTCGCGTCCGGCACCCCGTTAGAGCGTTTCGACACATAGGCCGGGCCGATGACCCGCGCAAGTGGGACTTTGCCGCCTTCCGTTTCCCGTGCCGGGCTGGTAAGGCGACGGGATATGAGCACATTCACCATCCTGCTTGGCGGCGACCTCATCCGCACGCCTCGGCTCGACCGCCAGGTCGAAGGCTCGCGCGTCATCGCTGCCGACGCCGGCATCGGCCATGCGCGGATGCTGGGCCTCGTGCCGGAACTGTGGGTGGGTGATTTCGACTCGGTCCCGGCTGATCTGCCCGCCGACCTCGCCGCCGTGCCGCGGCAAACCTTCCCGGCGGAAAAGGACAAGACCGACGGAGAACTGGCGATCGCGGCCGCACTGGAACGCGGGACGACCCGCCTTGTGCTGGCGGGCGCCTTCGGCGGCAAGCGCGCCGATCACGCCTTCCTGCATCTGGCGCTTGGCCTGCGGCTGGCCGAGGCCGGAATGGATGTGCTTCTGACCAGCGGCGCCCAGGAAGGTGTTCCCTTGCCGCCCGGCAGGGCCGGCTTCGATTATGCCGACGGCACGCTGTTCTCGATTCTCGGCTTCTCCGAACTCTCCGGCCTGACCGTCGCCGGCGCCAAATGGCCGCTCGACAAGGTCGAGGTGGCATTCGGTTCGTCACTGACCATTTCCAACGAGGTCAAGTTCGGCAAGACCGGGGGCCGCCTCGACATAGCGCTCGGCCATGGCC
Source organism: Mesorhizobium sp. BR1-1-4 (assembly GCF_020165375.1). NCBI lineage: Bacteria > Pseudomonadati > Pseudomonadota > Alphaproteobacteria > Hyphomicrobiales > Phyllobacteriaceae > Mesorhizobium > Mesorhizobium sp. BR1-1-4. The sequence goes on from NZ_JAIUIB010000001.1 coordinate 170,932, forward strand.
GCGCGCTGCTGCTCGCCCATCCCTATACATTGCCCGAAAGCTGACATGGCCCCGCCTCTTCTCAATCTCGACGGGATAAGACTGACCTTCGGCGGCGCGCCGCTGCTCGACGGCGCCGCCTTGACCGCTTCGGCCGGCGACAAGATCGCGCTGGTCGGCCGCAACGGGTCCGGCAAGTCGACGCTGCTCAAGATCGCCGCCGGCCTGATCGAACCACAGGACGGCGAGGTGTTCCGCCAGCCTTCGGCGACGGTGCGTTATCTGCCGCAAATGCCCGACATGGACGGCTTTGCAACCGTGCGCGCCTATGTCGAGGCCGGGCTCGGGCCCGCCGACGATCCCTACCGCGCCAGCTATCTGATGGAGCATCTCGGCCTGTCGGGCGAAGAACGGCCTGGCGACCTGTCCGGCGGAGAGGCCAGGCGCGCCGCGCTTGCCCGCGTCATGGCGCCGGAGCCCGACATCCTGCTTCTTGATGAGCCGACTAACCATCTTGATTTATCTGTCATCGAATGGCTGGAAGAAGAGCTCGTCCGGACCTCCTCGGCGCTCATCGTCATCTCGCATGACCGCCGCTTCCTCGAGCGCGTGTCGCGCGCCACAGTCTGGCTCGATCGCGGCCAGACGCGCAGGCTGGACAAGGGCTTTGGCCATTTCGAGGAATGGCGCGACCTGGTGCTGGAAGAGGAAGAGCGCGAACAGCACAAGCTCGGCCGCCAGATCGTGCGCGAGGAGCACTGGCTGCGCTACGGGGTGACGGCGCGGCGCAAGCGCAACATGCGGCGTCTGGGCGAGTTGCAGACCATGCGCCAGCGTTTTCGCGGCCATCGCGGCGCCGAAGGCACCGCGATAATGGTGGCAAGCGACGCCGCCGAATCCGGCAAGCTGGTGATCGAGGCCAAGAACATCGAGAAGAGCTTTGGCGACCTCACCGTCGTCAAGGGGTTCTCGACCCGCATCCAGCGCGGCGACCGCGTCGGCCTTGTCGGGCCGAACGGCGCCGGCAAGACGACACTTCTGAAGATGCTGACCGGCGAATTGGCGCCGGACGCGGGTTCGATACGGCTTGGCACCAATCTGGAGATCGCCACGCTCGACCAGAAGCGCGAGGCGGTCGACCCGCAAGAGACGCTGGCGCAATATATGACCGACGGGCGCGGCGAGAACCTCGTCATCAATGGCGAGCAGCGCCATGTCGTGTCCTATATGAAGGATTTCCTGTTCAAGCCGGAACAGGCCCGCACGCCGGTGCGCGAGCTGTCCGGCGGCGAACGGGCGCGGCTGATCCTGGCGCGCGTGCTGGCACGGCCTGCAAACCTTCTGGTTCTCGATGAGCCGACCAACGATCTCGACATGGAGACGCTGGAACTGCTGCAGGAACTGGTCGCCGGCTTTGCCGGCACCGTCATCCTGGTCAGCCACGACCGCGATTTCCTCGACCGCACCGTGACCAGCGTGATCGCGCCGGACGGCGGCGGGCGCTGGGTCGAATATGCCGGCGGCTATTCCGACATGCTGGCGCAGCGCGGCGGCACCAGGCTTGACGACCGCAAGGCGCGCGCCAAGGCGGAAGCCGGCGATGCGCCGGCACCGGGCAGGAGCGATCTGGCGGCGCCAAAAGGGCCGGCGAAGAAATTGTCGTTCAAGCAGAAGTTCGCGCTGGAGTCCCTACCCAAGAAGATCGAGGCAGTGACCGCGTCGATCTCGCGGCTGGAGAACAACATCGCCGACCCGGCCTATTACGAACGCGACCCGGCCTCGTTCCAGAAGACGATCGCCGCCCTCGACAAGGAGCGTGCGACGCTGGCCGCGCTCGAGGAAGAATGGCTGGAACTGGAGATGCTGCGCGAGGAGATGGAAGGGTGAAGAGCGGTCGGCCGTAGGCCGATCGATTGACAACGATTTGTCGACTGAAGCGACGAGCGCCCGGAGCCATAGTGGGGCGCTCCTTGCTGCGCCTGAGCATTGCCTCCACATCGGAATGCGCATACATTATGCGCATGTTGCGGAGGCCATTATGCGTAAGATTGCCTTGAATGCGATCCGTCAGCCAGCAAATCTGTCGATCGACTCGAACCTCATGCGGGAAGCCAAGGGGCTTAACGTGAATGTCTCGCGCGCTGCGGAAGCCGGCATCGCGGAGGCGGTGGCAGCTGAAAAGGGGCGGCTGTGGAAGCTTGAGAACCGTACCACGATGGATGCGTGGAACGACTACATCGACAAGAACGGCATCCCATTGGAAGAGTATCGGCAGTTCTGATGCCCCGCTATGATGTCTTCGCCGGTCGCGTTGAAGACAACTATTTGCTCGACGTCCAATCCGACCTGCTCGACAATTTCAAGACGCGGGTTGTCGTTCCGCTTCTGCCGGTCGCAACGGTGCCGCCGCCAATGCGAAAGCTTCATCCGATCTTCGAGATCAATGGACGGAAGCTGGTCATGGCGACACACCTGATCGCCACCGTTCCCGCAAGCGAATTGGTTGAAAGTCGGCTGAACCTGGCGAAGCATCACGATGACATCGTTGCCGCGCTCGACATGCTGTTCCAAGGATTCTGAACGGAGGCGACCGTCACGCCGCCCGTCTCAACCCGCCGTCTCAGCCCGCCGTCTTGGCCTGCCAGGCCTTGATCGCCTCGTCGAACACCTTCTCGCCGGGAATGCCCTTTTCCATGGTCAGCAGTGCCCGCCGTCCGGTCTTGTAGACGACCGGCACGTCGATCCAGTCCTGGCCGCGCAACAGGGTCATGTTGGCGTCTTCGTCGGCCTTGGTGTCGTTGAGCGCGACGAGGAAGAAGCCGTCGGCGATCTTGGCCGGGATGCCGATCAGCGGGCTGCCGGCGTCCTGTTCCGAACTCTTCATGGCAACGCGCAATATATTGTCGACGCCGCCGCCCTCGAACCCGTCTGGGGTCAGGAAGATCATCTCGATGATATGGCTGGCCGGCAGGGTCTGGTCGGTGTTGCGACGGATGGTCATGCGCAACTGGATGTCCTTGCCGGGAATGGTCGCCTCGGCACGGATCGCAGGCTCTGGCGGCAGGTCGCCGCCGGGCGATTCCTGCACCAGCGACCAAACGATGCTGCCGGGCTCGGCTGAACCCTGCGCGGTGCTGGTGCGCTCCTCATAGAAGATCGCCTTCTGGCCGACCGGAACCGAGGTTGGCGCCACGGCCGGAGCCGGTGCCGCCGGCGGCGTTGCGGCTGCCGGTGCGGGCGGCGGCGTGGCGGCGGCATCGGCCGGGGCCGCGGGCACGGTTCCGTTGGTGGGCGGTGTCGCGGGCGGGGTGCCCGCCGCGGGCGTGGTCGCGGCTGGCGCGCCTGCCGCGGGCGTACCGGCAGCAGGCGTATTGGCAGCCGGCGTATTGGCAGCCGGCGCGGGAACCGCCGGCGCTGCCGTGGCCGGCGCATTCGTTGCCGTTGGCGGTGCCGTCAGCGCGGCGACGGATTCGCCCTCGCCTACGCCGCTTTGCCCGCCGGCTGGGCCGGGGTCGGTCTCGCCGCCTTCAGGCGTCAGCCGCTGCGTGAACTTCGTGCCTTCCGCGCCGGTCGCGGGCGCCGGCGGCGTGGCCGCGGCATCGGTCGCCGGCTTGGCCGGCGTCGTTTTCACCGGCTCGGTTTTGGCAACAACCTTGCTGCTCTCCAGGCCCAGCATCTTGCCGAAGGCATCCTTGTTCAGCCAGATGCCGTAGCCGCCGCCGGCAACGACCAGCAGTGCGACGACGGCGGCGATCAGCCCGCCATAGCTGCGCTTGCGTTCGGCCGGCCGCAAACGCTCGAAAGTGTCGGTGGCGGCAGGCGCTTCGTCATCGGCAAAGACGTCGTCCTGATCGTCGTCCCGATCCGCGTCCATCCCCGGCAAGGTCTTCTCGGAAAAGTCCGGAGCGGGCTGCACCGGCGCCGGCCTTTGCCAGCCAGGCTCGACCTTGGCGGCTGGAGCGGGCCGGTAGGGTTCGGGGTTCGCCGCCGGCTGTGCCGGCTTGTACGGCTCCGGCCTGACCGTGGCCGGGGCGGGCCGATACGGAGACGGAGCAGGAATTGCGGCAGCCTCCGCCTTGGCCGGCTGCTTGACGTGGTTCGACTGGTTCTTGTTGCGGTCGATGGAGGAAAAGATGTGTTCCAGTTCCGCGAGCGGATCCGGCTCGGGCACACTCTTGACATAGTCCCGCTCGACGCCGGCAATGGCGTCGTCCAGCGCGCGTTTCTGTTTGTCTATGGCCTCGGAAGCCAGCGGCGGCGAATATTCCGCCAGCTTCTTCGCCAGCATGGCGCGCACGCTGTTATAGATGCGCGTACGCTTCTCGGGCGTCTCGTCGCCGTGCTTCTCGAACGCGTTTTTCAGAACAGCAACGAAATCTGCCATGCTTCAGTCGACCTGTATTTTTTTGCCTCCGCGCCGGCCCCCGCAAATCAGCCGCGATGCCCGGAAAGGCTTCAGAAACTAGTCTTGAAACGGATCGGTCACAAGTATCGTGTCGTCCCGTTCCGGGCTGGTGGAAAGGAGTGCGACCGGCGCGCCGATCAACTCCTCTATGTATCGGACATATTTGACGGCCTGGGCCGGAAGATCATTCCAGCTGCGTGCGCCTGCGGTGGTGCCCTTCCAGCCTTCCAAGGTCTCGTAGATGGGTTCCACGCGGGCCTGGGCGCCCTGGCTTGCCGGCAGATAGTCGATCGTCTCGCCGTCCAGCCTGTAGCCGGTGCAGACCTTGATCTCATCCAACCCGTCGAGCACGTCGAGCTTGGTCAGCGCGATGCCTTTGATGCCGTTGACGGCAACCGCCTGGCGCACCAGCACCGCGTCGAACCAGCCGCAGCGGCGCTTGCGCCCGGTGACGACACCGAATTCATGGCCGCGCGTGCCGAGGAATTCGCCGATCTCGTTCTTCTGCTCGGTCGGGAACGGACCTTCGCCGACACGCGTCGTGTAGGCCTTTGTGATGCCGAGAACATAGCCGATGGCGCCCGGGCCGACGCCGGAGCCGGCGGCGGCCTGGCCGGCGACCGTGTTGGACGAGGTGACGAACGGATAGGTGCCGTGGTCGATGTCGAGCAGCGTGCCTTGCGCGCCCTCGAACAGGATGCGCTCGCCGGCGCGGCGCTTGTCGTCGAGCACCTTCCAGACGCGGTCCATGTAGGGCAGGATGTCGTTCGCGACCGAGGTCAATTCCTGCATGATCGCATCATGCGTGACTTCGTCATGGCCGAGCCCGCGACGCAGCGCATTGTGGTGCGTCAGCAGCCTGTCGACCTTCAGGGGCAAAGTTTCCAAATCCGCCAGATCCATCACCCGCACCGCGCGCCGGCCCACCTTGTCCTCGTAGGCGGGGCCGATCCCGCGTCGGGTCGTGCCAATCTTTGTTCCGGAATTCGAAGCGGCATCCTCGCGAAACCCGTCCAGCTCCCGGTGTACGGACAGGATAAGCGCCGTGTTTTCGGCTATTTTCAGGCGATCCGGCGTCACGTCCACGCCCTGGCCTTTCAGTTTCTGCACCTCGGCGACGAAAGCATGCGGATCGAAGACCACGCCATTGCCGATGATGGACAGCTTGCCTTCCCGCACGACGCCCGAAGGCAGCAGCGACAGCTTGTAGACCTTGCCGTCGACGACCAGCGTGTGGCCGGCATTGTGGCCGCCCTGGAAACGCACCACGACATCGGCGCGCTCCGACAGCCAGTCGACGATCTTGCCCTTGCCTTCGTCGCCCCACTGCGAGCCGACGACCACCACATTGGCCATGTTTCTTTTCCCTTGAGACGCCGCCGCGCGGCTTGGATATGGTTCGAAACGACAGGCCTCTATAGCGTCAAGACCTCGCGAGTGCGACCTTTCTTTGCCGCCGAAAATGCCCTGAGGCACAACAATTTTCGGCTTTGACATCATTTACTTGGGCTGACCGGGGCAATAGGCCGGCAAACACCGCGGCCCATCCCGCGGCCGGAAGCCAGCGATGCATCGAAACGCCTACATGTTCCTGCTGCTCACCACCTTGCTGTGGGGCGGCAATTCGGTGGCCGGCAAGCTGGCGGTCGGCCACGTCTCGCCGATGACGCTGGTCTTCCTGCGCTGGATGCTGGCCGTGGCGATCCTGCTGCCGATCGGCTGGCGCACGATCCAGGAGGATTGGCCCGTCGTGCGCCGGCACTGGCTCGTGCTGGCGGCGCTTGGCGCCAGCGGCTTCACCCTGTTCAACACCATCTTCTACACCGCCCTCAACTACACCACGGCGATCAATGTCTCGATCGAACAGGCGGCGATGCCGATCCTGATCATGACAGCCAATTTCGTTTTCTTCCGCCTGCGCGTGAACTGGGCGCAGATCGCCGGCGTGGTGCTGACCGTCTTGGGCGTCATCCTGACCGCCTGCCATGGCGATCCGCGCCGGCTGCTGACGCTGGAGCTCAATTTCGGCGACGCCATCATGCTCGTCGCGGTCGTTCTCTACAGCAGCTATTCGGTCGGGTTACGGCTAAAGCCGGCGATGCGCTGGCAAAGCCTGATGCTGGCCATGTCGTTCGCCGCGCTCATCACCTCACTGCCCTTCTTCCTGTGGGAAGCCGCCGTCGGCAAGGTGATCGTGCCCGACGCCCGCGGCTGGGCGGTCATCGTCTACACGGCGATCGGCGCTTCGGTCATCTCGCAGATAACCTATATCAGGGGCAACGAACTGATCGGCGCCAATCGCGCCGGCCTGTTCATCAATCTGGTGCCGATCTTCGGCACGCTGCTTTCGGTGCTGATCGTCGGCGAGACCTTCCAGCTCTATCAGGCGCTGGCGCTGGTCCTCGTTCTGGGCGGCATCGGGCTCGCCGAATACAGCGGCCGCAAGATGGCGTCTGGCTTCTGAGGTCGCGCCTAAAATTACTGCACCAATTCTTTGCGCACCGCCGCGATATCGTCCGACGAGACCGCCGGAGCGGAATTGCCCCAGCTGCCGCGCACATAGGTCAGCACGTCGGCGATTTCCTGGTCCTTCAGCCGCCATGCCAATGAGGGCATCGAAGGCGTCGTCGGCGCGCCGGCCGTGTGCACGGCCTGGCTTCCGGCGAGAACGATGCGGGCCAGGGTCTCGGGATTGCCCTGCGCGACGATCGAGTTGCCGATAAGCGCTGGGAAAAGCGCTCCGGCCCCGGCGCCATCGCCGCCATGGCAGGCCGAGCAATTGTCATGATAGATCGCCGCGCCCGCCACCATCCGCGCCTCGTCGGGCTTGGGCGCCTGCGCATTGCCGGTGTCCGGCCCCAGGCTCTTGAGATAGACGGCCACGGCCTTGAGGTCGGGTTCCGTCATTTTGGAGGTCGAGTTCTCGATCGCCTCGGCCATCGGACCGGATGCGATCGAATGCGCGTTGACGCCGGTCCTGAGGTAGGCGACCACATCTTCTTGCGACCATTTGCCCAGGCCGGATTGAGCATTGTTGGTGATGTCGGGGGCAAACCAGCCTTGCAGCGAGGCGCCTTGCAGGAAGCCGCTGTCTTGGTCCGCTCCAAGGAACGATTTGGGCGTGTGGCAGGTGCCGCAGTGCCCGGCGCCCTGTACGATATAGGCGCCGCGGTTCCATTCCGCCGATTTGGAGGGGTCGGCCTGGAAGCTTGCCTCGCTGAAGTTGAGGAGGTTCCAGCCCCACATCGCCAGCCGGATGTTCAGCGGGAACGGCAGCTGGTTGGCTTCGACCTTGTTCGAAACCGGGTCGACCGTGGTCATGTAGGCCCACAGGTCGGAAATGTCCTGCTCGTTCATCCTGGTATAGGCGGGGTAAGGCATGGCGGGATAGAGCCGCACGCCATTGTGGCCGACGCCGGTCTTCATCATGTTGCGGAAATCTGCCTCGGACCAATTGCCGATGCCCGTCTCGTGGTCGGGCGTGATGTTGGGCGGCACCAGTGTGCCGAAAGGCGTTTCGAGCGGCAGGCCGCCGGCCAGCGGCTTGCCGCCCGGCCTGGTATGACAGCCCGCGCAATCGCCGAGCACGGCCTGATACTGGCCACGGATGATCTGGTCGGCCTGGTCGGCGGCGAGCGCCGGGGTGATCGCCAGCATAGCGGCGCCGGCGGCGGCGGCGGCGGCGAGCGTCCTCATGCCTGCACCAAGGGGGCGCCGGGATTGCGCAAATAGTGATTGCGGATGCCATCAGCGGCGCGGTAGGCGAGCGCGCCGACCGTTCCCGTCGGATTCTTGCCGGCATTCTGCGGAAAGGCCGAGGCGCCGATGACGAAGACGTTGGGCACATCCCAGCTTTGCAGGAAGCTGTTGACTGCACTCTTCTTAGGGTCCGTTCCCATGATGGCGCCGCCCGTATTATGGGTGCTTTGATAAGGGACGCTGTCCCAGCCCTTCTTGCGGCGGCCGACATTGTACTGTTTGCCGCCAAGCGTCTTGGCGATCTCCTCCATCCGGTCGCAGAGATAATTCGACATTCGGATATCATTGTCGGGAAAATCGAAGGTCATGCGCATGAGCGGCCGGCCGAAGCGATCCTTGTAGGTCGGATCGAGGTCGAGGTAGTTGGTGCGCGTCGCGTAGCTGCTGCCCTGCGAGGAGAAGCCGAGCGTGCTTTTGTAGCCCGCGACGGTCGCCTTCTTCCAGGCGCTACCCCACTTCGGCGTGCCGGGCAGCGTCGGCCTCGTCCCGATCGGACGTCCATTGGTAGGAATGCAGTTGATGCCCGCGCCGCCGACGAAATCGAGGCCGCCATGGTCGAAAGCGTCGCCATTATAGTCATCGATCGTCTGTCCGAGCGCGCCCGCGGCAATGAATGGGTTGAAGTTCTTGTCGTCGAAGAACACCTGCACGCCGGCATTGGTCTGGTAGCAATAATTGCGCCCGACGGTGCCCTCGCCGGTAGCGGGATCGTAGATCTTGCCGATGCCCGACAGCATCATCAGCCGGGCATTGTGCAGGCCGTAGGCGCACAGAAGCACGAGATCGGCCGGCTGGAAGAATTCCTGCCCCGACGTATCGACGTAAGTGACACCTCGCGCGGACTTGCCGCCGGCGGCGAGATCGACATGCAGCACCTCGCTGTCGGTCCGCACCTCGAAATTGGCCTTCTTCATCAGCACGGGAAGGATGGTGGTCTGGGCGCTGGATTTGGAGTAGTTGGCGCAGCCGAACCGCTCGCAGAATCCGCAGTAGGTGCACTGCCCCATGGTGATGCCGAGCGGATTGACATAGGGCCGCGACATGTTGGCGGACGGTGTCGGGAACGGGTGCAGTCCCATAGACCTGCCGGCATTGGCGAACAGGGTCGGCGCGTAGGTCATCTCCATTGGCGGATTTGGGTAATCCCGGGACCTCGGATCCTCGAACGGGTTGCCACCTTCCTGTATCTGTCCCTTGATATTGCCGGCCTTGCCCGAGATTCCCGCCAGATATTCGAACTGGTCGTAATACGGCTCCATCTCGGCGCCGGTCACGCCCCAGTCCTCGACCTGGAGATCGGCGATCCGCGCCGCGCCATACTTCTTGGTCAGGTTGGTCTTGATCTGGAAGTCGGAGTCCCAGAACCGCCAGGTGTGGCCGTTCCAATGGACGCCTGCGCCGCCGACGCCGTTGCCGGGCAGGAACGAGCCGAAATCGCGCATCGGCAGCGCCGTCTGCGAAGGGTCGTTGCGCATCGTCATGGTTTCGACTGCTGGCTGCAGGAACAGGTCGCGCCGCACGCTGTAGCGCAACTCGTCCTGCGCATAGCCGATGTTGAAATCGGTCGCCGTGTCGCGCCAGGGACCACGCTCGATGGCCAGCACGTCCAGGCCCTGATCGGTCAGTTCATGCGCAAGGATGGACCCCGTCCAGCCGAGGCCGACGATCACGACGTCCTTGCGGGGCAGTATCGTCGTCATGGTCAGCTCCTTTTTACGAGCCATTCCGGGCTGCCCTCGATCGAGACGGGCGGCCGCGGATAGGGCTGATTGTGCTTGCTGACGTGATCCCGGTAGTCATAGCGCGCGCCGGGGAAACCAAGCATGCGCCACGACACCATGTCCTTGTTGCCGCCATACACCGGATCGGCAAAGAACCCTTCCATCGTGTTCTGCAGCAGAAGTCCGAAGAAGCCGGCAGCCTTGACTCCATTGGGCAAGTCGACCTTTCCAGCTTCCATCGCGGCCAGGAACGTATCCTGATCGGCCGGCTGGAGTTCGGCGAATGTCTTGCCATCGCGCTGCTTCAGGAAAGCGTCGATGGCGGCGAGGCCGGAGCGGTAGCGCTGGGCGGGGTTTGCCTCGCCCTGGTAGCCCTGCGTGGGCAATCCCGGCAGAAACGGTCCTTTTGTGTAGAGCCGGCTCGACGTTCCGAACGCGCCCGTCAACTGACGGTCTATATAGACGGCGCAGCCGGCCTCCTTGCCGCCCATCGACAGATCGTCGGCGGGGATGATGCGGTCGACGATAGCCTCGACCAGCGCGGCTTCCTGCGGCGTGAAGAACCGCCAGCCGCCGGACACCACCTGCACCGGAGGATCGGAAGACAGCGGCGCCCAGGGCAGCGAGCCGGACAAGGATCGGGCAAAACCTGCCGATGTTGCCGTCACTGTAAACATCGCAGCCGAAGACAGAAAAAGACGCCGGCTCAGTCGGACAGTATTGCGATGATCCATCGAAGGCACCCCGACAGCAACAGAGGCGCGCCGGATGTTACGCGCAAAATCATGACCAACTCAGTTAAGTTTAGATCGCATCCATCAATTGACCGCAGCGTGCGGAAAGAAACCGGGATCGTCAAGCAGATCACAAAATCGTTAGATTGGGCCAGACCTTATGCTTATCTACATCCGCTAATGTACTGACGGCTAAAAAGGATATCTTGCAGCAGCTTGACGCAAGGACGCCGTTGGCGCGACGCCTGCGGCGGCGCCCGCAACGACGCAAGCCCTCGGGCGGCTCCAGCGGTCGTGGAGACGCCCCGCATGCATGCCGGCAAACGGGGCGTCTGATGTATGGCTTGTCACCTCAGAGGGCGTGGGGGAGCTAGATCCCGCCCACATCGAACCGCAGCCGCTTTGCCGAATCGATCGACTTGTGGCCGCGCACCTGCTCCAGCACCTTCTCGGGGAACGGGGCGTCGAGATAGAGCAGTGCGATAGCGTCACCGCCCGGCCGGTTGCGGCCGAGCTGGAAGTTGGCGATGTTGACGTCGTTCTCGCCGCAGACAGTGCCGAGCAGGCCGATAATGCCGGGCGCATCGGCATTGGTCGTATACAGCATGTGCTGGCCGACCTCGGCGTCGAGATTGATGCCCTTGATCTGAATGAAGCGCGGCTTGCCGTCCGAAAAGCAGGTACCGGCGATCGAGCGCGTCATGTGCTCGGTCTTGACGGTCAGCTTGATGTAACCGTCGAAGACGCCAGATTTGTCGCGCTTGACTTCGGCGACGATGATGCCGCGCTCCTTCACCATGATCGGCGCCGACACCATGTTGACGTCGGCGACCTGCGGCCGGATCAGGCCGGCCAGGGCGGCACTGATCAGCGCCCGCGTGTTCATCGTCGCGGTCGAGCCGTCGAACAGGATCTCGACCTCGCTGATCGGATCCTCGGTGACCTGGCCGACAAAGGCGCCCAGCACTTCGGCGAGCTTGACGAAAGGCTTCAGCCGCGGCGCCTCTTCCGCCGTGATCGAGGGCATGTTGATGGCGTTGGAGACCGCGCCCTTGATCAGGTAGTCGGCCATCTGCTCGGCGACCTGCAGCGCGACATTCTCCTGCGCTTCCGCCGTCGAGGCGCCAAGGTGTGGTGTCGCCACCACGTTCTCCATGCCGAACAGCGCATTCTGCTCCGCCGGTTCGACCTCGAACACATCGATGCCGGCGCCTGCCACCTTGCCGCTCTTCAGCGCCGCGACCAGGTCGGCCTCGACCACCAGCCCGCCACGCGCGCAGTTGATGATACGCACGCCATTCTTCATCTTGGCGATCGCCGCCGCATCGATGATGTTGCGGGTCTTATCGGTCAACGGCGTGTGCAGCGTGATGAAGTCGGCGCGGGCGAAGAGTTCGTCCAGTTCCACCTTGTCGACGCCGAGCTCCTCGGCGCGCTTGTCCGACAGGAACGGATCAAAGGCGACGACGTGCATCTTCAGCCCGACGCCGCGTGTGGCGACGATCGAACCGATATTGCCGCAGCCGATAACGCCCAGCGTCTTGCCGGTGATCTCGACGCCCATGAAGCGGTTCTTCTCCCATTTGCCGGCATGGGTCGAAGCGTTGGCTTCCGGGATCTGGCGGGCGAGCGCGAAGATCATCGCCACGGCGTGTTCGGCCGTCGTGATCGAATTGCCGAAGGGCGTGTTCATCACGATGATACCCTTGCGGCTTGCCGCCGGGATATCGACATTGTCGACACCGATGCCGGCGCGACCGACAACCTTGAGATTGGTAGCCGCGTTGATCAGCTTCTCGGTGACCTTGGTCGCCGAACGGATGGCGAGACCGTCATACTTGCCGATCACTTCGAGCAGCTTTTCCTTGTCCTTGCCGAGGTCGGGCAGATAGTCGACCTCGACGCCGCGATCCTTGAATATCTGCACGGCGGTGGGAGAGAGTTTGTCAGAGACGAGAACGCGGGGCGCCATGGCGGCCTCCTTGAAAATGAAATTGATCCGGGAACGGACGGCCCTCGGGGCCGCCACGGAAACTCTCAGGCGGCCGCTTTGAGCGACGCCTTCTGGCTGGCAAAGGCCCAGTCGAGCCAAGGCAGCAGCGCTTCGAGATCGGAGGTCTCGACGGTTGCGCCGCACCAGATGCGCAATCCCGGCGGGGCATCGCGATAAGAACCGATGTCGTAGGCGACGCCTTCCTTGTCGAGCGTCGAGACCAGGCCCTTGGCAAACGCCGCCTGTCCATCAGCGTCGAGCGCCGCGATATCGGGGTCGGTGAAGGACAGACAGACCGACGTGTTCGAGCGTGTCGCCGGGGCCACCGCAAGATGGCCGAGCCAGGATGATCTTTCCACGAACCGGTCGAGCACGGCGGCATTGGCATCCGCCCTGGCAATCAGCGCATCGAGGCCGCCGACCGACTTAGCCCAGTTCAACGCGTCGAGATAATCCTCGACGCAAAGCATCGACGGCGTGTTGATGGTTTCGCCCTTGAAAATGCCCTCGATCAGCTTGCCGCCCGAGGTCAGGCGGAAGATTTTCGGCAACGGCCATGAAGGCTTGTAGCTCTCCAGCCGCGCTACGGCACGCGGCGACAGGATCAGCATGCCATGCGCACCCTCACCGCCCAGCACCTTCTGCCAGGAGAAGGTCACGACATCGAGCTTCTCGAAGTCGAGCCTTTGCGCGAAGGCCGCTGAAGTAGCGTCGCAAATGGTCAGGCCCTTGCGATCGGCGGGAATGAAGTCACCGTCCGGCACGCGCACGCCCGAGGTCGTGCCGTTCCAAGTGAAGACCACGTCGCGATCGAAATCGATCTTGGTCAGATCAGGCAGCGCGCCATAACCGGCCTCGATCTTTCTGATATCGGCGAGTTTCAGCTGCTTGACCACGTCGGTGACCCAGCCGGAGCCGAAGCTTTCCCAGGCGACCATGTCGACGCCGCGTTCGCCGAGAAGAGACCACAGCGCCATCTCGACGGCACCTGTGTCGGAAGCCGGCACGATGCCGATGCGGTAATCGGCAGGAACCTGGAGGATTTCGCGCGTCAACGCGATCGCCTGCTCGAGCTTGGTCTTGCCGATCTTGGCGCGGTGGGAACGGCCGAGCGCGGCAGCTTTCAGCGCCTCGACCGACCAGCCGGGACGTTTTGCGCAGGGACCAGAGGAAAAATTGGAATTTGCCGGACGGAGTCCGGGCTTCGTAAGCGTCGTCATCGTGGTCTATCCTTCCAGATAGTGGCCCCTCGTTGGGGAGGGGTGGCCCACGGACGGCGATATGCGTTCAGGCTTCGGGCGTCAAGAGGAAAGTTTTTGTCGCTGCCGGGATACCGGATGCATGTCGCCCAAAAGTGCGCGGCGGTTTTGGGGCTACGACATGCATCACACAGGAAAGCGCCGCGATCAGGATCGCGTGACTTCAAATGCAAACGGCGGACCCGAGAGATCCGCCGTCAAGAGCTGGTGTGCCCAGTCTACCAGAGATCGTAGCGCAGCCCGAGCTTGATCTGGTGATTGCTGATCCCTTTCTCGACCGGAAAGGAAGTCAGGCTCGCGGCGGTCGCGTATTCGACGCTAGGCGCGGAAAAATACTGATAGCCGAGATCTACGGAAACATTCTTGGACACTTGATACGCAAGACCGGCATTCAACGCATAGGCGAGGGAATACTGCGTCTTGCTGTCATCAAGCGTGAAATCGTTGGCGGGGGTGGCCTCGTCGGCATAGCTGGCGGAGAGGCTGCGTTTGCTCACGACGACGCCGACACCCGCACCGACATACGGTGTGATTCCAACATAGGTGCCAAGGTCAACATAGCCATTGAGGATGCCTGAGAACGCATAGTTCTTCAGGTTTCCCGATCCCACGATCGACGTTCCAGCCGGTGCGGTAGCAGTATCGTCATAGCCGAAGCTTGCCTTGTTACCCGGCAAATAGCCGAAGTTGAGATCGGCGCGGAGGTAATCGTTGAAATGATATCCGAAGCCGACGCTCGCAAAAATTGCATCTTCGCTCTCGCTAAAGTTTTCGTTGTTGATCGCCGACGGGAAGGTGAAGTCCCCATTCTTGAAACTCTTCTGCGCCAGGTAGGAAACATCGCCGCGCAGGTACCAGCCGGAGCCGACCTCGACCGGCACATAATCCGGCGCCTGGTCGACATAGATCGGCGGGTCGTAGTCGGCGGCGATTGCAGGCGCCAGCGGCAACAGCAGTGCGGCAAGCGCCAGCGCCATACGCGATCTTGGTATCATGGTCCCCGGCTCCCGAATTCGGCGCCGTCAAACAAGCAACGGCGGCCAACGTTTCATGAGCCATTGTTAACCATAGTGGTTAAGTGTCGGTTAAGGCTAACAGAGGGTTAGCGAATTGATTTCGAACGGGCTGACCTCGGCTCATCTCAAACGAAAACCGCCCGGCTGATGCCGGGCGGTCGACGAATTCCTGGAAACTTCGAAGCGATTACTTGGTGTAGATCGGCTCGGGCTCCGGCTGATAGGCCACCACCGGCGCGGCGCAACCGTTGTTGCCGCCGAACTGGTAACGCAGACCGCCGCGCACCTCGTGGGTGTTGAAGCCGTGATCGAAGCCCGGCCCGGCGCCCGGCGTGGCGCCGGCTGGACCATACTCGAACATGCGACCGCCTTGAATATGGGAGAAACGGTAACCAGCATCGAGGATGACTTTGTCGGTCAAGCAGTAGGAGGCGCCGGCCATTACCGCGTACGCGAAGCGCCAGCTGGATGTTCCGGGGTTGGACTCGGTTGCGCCCGGGGTCGGGTCGTAGACAGTATCCCATTTGACGCGCGCTCCGCCGATACCGGCGCCGACATAGGGCGTGATGCCGTGCCAGGTGCCGATATCGACATAGGCATTTGCCAGAAGCAGCAAGGCGCTCATCTTCGACGACTCGACCGAGACCGTGGTGAGATCCGAGGTGCCGCCGTTGAAGTTTGACTTGAACCAGTAGTCGGCGGTCAGGTCGGTGCGGAAGTGTTCATTGATCTTGTAGCCGACGCCGCCGCCAAGCGAGAAGCCGCCCTTGAGCTTGCCATAGTCGAAGGACTTGCTCCCGGCGACCCCGACAGGAGGCCCGCACGGGCAAGGCGCGGCGCCGTAGGTGATGTAGTCGATGTCACCGACCTTCGACTTGTGATAGTCGAGGTCGCCACGGATATACCAGCCGCCGACATCGACCGGTTGCTCATAGACCGGCGGCGGCGCTTCTTCGACTTGCGGCTCGGGCAGGTCAGCTGCGAACACCGGCCAGGCCAAGCCCGCGAACAGCAGCGCGAACAGGGCCTTTCTTGCTGTATTGAACATGCTTGTCACCCCTAGAAACCTCGGAACGGCGATCGCGTCCGAATAAGATTGGCTTTCAGGCGTGGATAATGAATTGCAAAAGTTAAAAGGCGTTTAACCCTGTCGATTAACCACGAATCTCCAGAATCCCGGAGATCTGGCAAGGATTTCGACAGAAAGAGACCGATCCTTTGCGAACAAAAAAGCCCGCCGGAGGGGCGGGCTTCGATGCAATGAAGGCGGCGGCGTGACGCCTTCGAGGCTGGCGGGGATCAGGCGGCGCTGCTGCGGGTTTCCGAGATGACCCCGACGATGTCGTTGACGACGGCCTCGACCAGTTGCGGATCGTCGCCCTCGGCCATCACACGGATCAGCGGCTCGGTGCCGGATGGACGGATGACCAGCCGCCCGGCCTTGCCGAGACGATGGCGGGCGTCCTCGATCGCGGCCTTGACCGGGGCTTCCTCCAACGGTTTCCCGCCGGCGATGCGAACGTTCTTCAGCAATTGCGGCACCGGCTCGAACTTCTTCGACAGTTCGCTGACCGGGCGGCCTTGCCGCTTGATGCAGGCCAGCACCTGCAGTGCCGAGACCAGCCCGTCACCTGTGGTCGAGAAGTCGGACAGCACGATGTGGCCCGACTGCTCACCGCCGACATTGAGCCCATGCGCGCGCATATGCTCCACGACATAGCGGTCGCCGACCTTGGTGCGGTGCAACTGCAGCTTCATGTCGCCGAGAAAGCGCTCGAGGCCGAGATTGGACATGACCGTCGAAACGACGCCACCGCCAGCCAGCCGCCCGCTCTGGTGCCAGGACTCGGCAATCAGCGCCATGATCTGGTCGCCGTCGACGATGGCGCCGTTCTCGTCGACGATGACGACCCGGTCCGCATCGCCATCAAGCGCGATGCCGATGTCGGCGCGCACTTCGTGCACCTTTTTCTGCAGATCGGCGGGATGGGTCGAGCCGCATTCCTTGTTGATGTTGAAGCCATTGGGTTCGACATTGATGGCCACGACTTCGGCGCCCAGTTCCCACAGCGCCTCGGGCGCCACCTTGTAGGCCGCGCCATTGGCACAGTCGACGACGATCCGCAGACCCGAAAGCGACATCGAGCGCGGCAAGGTGCGCTTGGCGAATTCGATGTAACGGTCATGCACGCCGTCGACGCGCTTGGCGCGGCCAAGCCCGTCGGAATCGGCGAGCGCCAGTTCGATATCCTTGTCGAGCATGCTCTCGATGCGCTCTTCGATCTCGTCGGACAGCTTGTAGCCGTCTGGGCCGAACAGCTTGATGCCGTTGTCGTAGTAGGGATTGTGAGAGGCCGAGATCATGACGCCAATGTCGGCGCGCAGCGAGCGCACCAGCATGGCAACCGCCGGGGTCGGGATCGGGCCGAGCAGAAACACGTCCATGCCGGCGGCGCAAAGGCCGGCCACCATCGCGTTTTCGATCATATAGCCGGACAGCCGGGTGTCCTTGCCGAGCACGACACGATGGCGATGGCTGCCGCGCTGGAACGAAAGGCCGGCGGCCATGCCGACCCGCATGGCGATTTCCGCGGTCATCGGAAACTTGTTGGCGCGCCCGCGAATGCCGTCCGTGCCGAAGTAATTCCCTGCCATGCCAGTCAGTTTCCTTGGTTGTCCTTAGCCGGCACGTCATGCCACAATTGGCCGTCGTGCCTCGATCACATTGTGTGATTATATGTTACCAATCCTTAGAAAATCATTGTTGTGCGTTGCACACAACATGGCCGCAGCCTAGCACGGAGACGCTATGGCGTCACATATACCAGTTTTGCCAGCCATTCGGCGCGGATACATCCCGAGAATTCTTGCCTCGGCGGCAGTCAGGCCGAATGATTTCATCACCTTGTCGTTAGAAAGCGATTTCGGCGATATATAAGCCGCCTGGCATCTGGCGCAACCGACCGTTGAGCGTTATTGATTCGCTGGGACGTATAATGGGCTGCAGCCACGGAGAAACGCTATGCTCATCCACCGAATTGCTACTCTGACCGGCCTTGCGGTCGCGACGTTGTTCCTGGCCGCGCCAGCCAACGCGCTGACGATGGCCGAGTGCAGCACGAAGTACAACGCCGCCAAGGACGCTGGGACACTTGCCGGGGCGACCTGGAACCAGTTCCGCAAGGCACAGTGCGGCACTGACGCCGCCGCCACCACCGACACCAAGGCGGCCACGACCAAGGCTGCTGAAACCAAGCCGGCCGAAGCCAAGCCGGCCAAGACCACCAAGGCCGCCGCAGCGGCCAGCGACAGCACGGCCAAGGGCCTGACCGCCAAGGAATGCAGCACCAAGTACCAGGCGGCCAAGGCGGCCGGCACATTGAACGGCATGAAGTGGAACGACTTCCGCAAGGCCGAATGCGCCGCTGGCGCATCCGCCGCCGCCGACACCGTCAAGCCGGCGACCACCAAGGCTGCGACCACGACGGCCGCAGCTTCTGGCAAGGGCCTGAGCATGGCCGAATGCAGCACCAAGTACCAGGCTGCCAAGACGGCGAACACGCTGAAGGGCATGAAGTGGAACGACTTCCGCAAGGCCGAATGCGGCGCCAGTGCCTCGGATGACGACAGCGTGCCCGCTCCAAGCGAGGCGAGCTACACCAAGGAACCCGCAAAGCCGACGACGGTTGCCCCCAAGGGCGTCACCTTCCCGTCCGCGATCTCGGCGAAATATGCCAGCGAGACCCCCGGAAAAGGCCGCATGCATACCTGCCTTGACCAGTACTATGTCCTCAAGGACGCCAACGCACTCGGCGGTCTGAAGTGGATCCAGAAGGGCGGCGGCTTCTACAGCCTCTGCAATGCCAAGCTGAAGGGCTGAGCCGCGCATAGCATCCCCCCGGGATCGATGGGTCATGACGGTGAATTGATTAGATGAAATCTGGCAAGGCCAGGCAAAGGCCCGCGATGCATCTGCTTCGCGGGCCTTTTGTTGCGCACGAAGACGCCAGGGTCTTGCTCGCGTCTGCATATCGCGGAAGCTGCCTGCATCATCAATTCGCTTACACTCTCGCCGCGAGGCTGATTGGTAACTCATGAAAATTCCGATTGAACATATCAAGAACAAACAGTATACAAACAACGTCTGAAACTTGTCATCAACCAGGAGGATCTTATGCCCAGTTTAAAATTGGCGGTATTGGCTGTGACGGCATTGGTTGCTTGCGGCGTCGCCCCTGCAAGCGCATTGACGATGAAGGAATGTGGCGAAACCTATCGGACAGCCAAGGAGAGCGGCACTCTGAATGGCATGGACTGGGCCGCTTTCCGCAAGGAGAAATGCGCGACGTCGGCTGCGGAGAGTGTCAGCGCGGATAAGGTCGAAACCGCACCGCAGCCGAAAAAAGAAACCAGCGCGGCACTTGCCCCCACTGTAGCGCCAGCGGGCGTAACATTCCCGACCACCCTCGCCGCCGAGTTCGAGACCGAAAAGCCCGCGAAGGCACGGATGAAGACCTGCCTGCAGGGTTACCATGGCAACAAGGAGGCAGGTACGTTGAACGGCCTTCGCTGGATCCAGAAGGGCGGTGGTTATTACAGCCTGTGCAATGCGCGGCTGAAAGCTGAATCATAAAAAGCGATAACGGCGGAAAGCGGTTCACCGTTTTTCCCGCAGACGTGGCCGTTATCCTCAGGCTGTCCCGAGGATCTGCTGTCGGGCGACATCTGGACCTCGGGCTAGCCCGAGGTTGACGTTCCGAATGTACGTCCGGCCAGCCTCCTGATGCCATGTCGCCCAAAGGTGGTTTGGGGGCGACGACATACTTAGAAGCAAAGACTTAAAGCGCGTCGGGGATAGCGTCAAAGAACAGAGCGGTTCTGCGTTCCGTGAAACGGTGAACCGCTCTGGTCTAGCTTGACGGCTGTGGCTCCATGCCGCCTTCGGGCTCGGGACCCTTCTTGCGGCGGCCGCCGGACTTCGGCACGGCCGAGCCACGGCTCGGCGGCGTGTCGTCGCCGAGGTCGCGCGAGGGCTTGTTGCCCGCGATCAGCTGCTTGATCTCCTCGCCCGACAGCGTCTCGTATTCGAGCAGGCCCTGCGCCAGCGCGATCCATTCCTTCTTCTTCTTGGTCAGCACCGACTTCGCCGTCGAATAGGCCTCGTCGATCAGGCGGCGCACTTCGCCGTCGATGATCTGCGCGGTCTCTTCCGAAATGTTCTGCGTGCGCGCCACCGAATGGCCGAGGAACACTTCCTCCTGGTTGTCGCCATAGGCGACATGGCCGAGCTTGTCGGAGAAGCCCCAGCGCGTGACCATGGCGCGCGCCAGCTTGGTCGCCTGCTCGATGTCGGAGGAAGCACCGGACGTGATGTTCTCCTTGCCGAACTTGAACTCCTCGGCAACGCGGCCGCCCATCATGATGGCGAGGCGCGAGACCATGTATTTGTAGCTCATGGAGTAGCGGTCGCCTTCCGGCAACTGCATGACCATGCCGAGCGCGCGGCCGCGCGGGATGATGGTCGCCTTGTGCAGCGGATCGGCCGACGGCACGTTGAGCGCCAGGATGGCGTGTCCGGCCTCGTGATAGGCGGTCAGTTCCTTCTCGGCCTGGGTCATGGCCGACGAGCGGCGCTCGGCGCCCATCATGATCTTGTCCTTGGCGTCCTCGAACTCGGCCATGGTGACGAGGCGCTTGTTGCGCCGCGCCGCCATCAGCGCGGATTCGTTGACCAGGTTCATCAGGTCGGCGCCGGAGAAGCCGGGCGTACCACGGGCGACGACCTTGAGGTCGACATTGGGCGCCAGCGGCACGTTGCGCACATGCACCTTGAGGATCTTCTCGCGGCCGACGATGTCTGGGTTCGGCACCACCACCTGGCGGTCGAAACGGCCTGGACGCAGCAACGCCGGATCGAGCACGTCGGGCCGGTTGGTGGCGGCGATCAGGATGATGCTTTCGTTGGACTCGAAGCCGTCCATCTCGACCAGCAGCTGGTTCAGCGTCTGCTCGCGCTCGTCATTGCCGCCGCCGAGGCCGGCACCGCGATGGCGGCCGACGGCGTCGATTTCGTCGATGAAGATGATGCAGGGCGCATTCTTCTTGGCCTGGTCGAACATGTCGCGGACACGGGATGCACCGACGCCGACGAACATCTCGACGAAATCCGAACCCGAAATGGTGAAGAACGGCACGTTGGCTTCGCCGGCGACCGAGCGGGCAAGCAGCGTCTTGCCGGTGCCGGGAGGGCCGACCAGCAGCACGCCGCGCGGAATCTTTCCGCCGAGGCGCTGGAACTTCTGCGGATCGCGCAGGAATTCGACGATCTCTTCGAGGTCTTCCTTGGCTTCGTCGACGCCGGCGACATCCTGGAAGGTGACGCGGCCATGCGCCTCGGTCAGGAGCTTGGCCTTCGACTTGCCGAAGCCCATGGCGCGCCCGGAGCCGGACTGCATCTGGCGCATGAAGAATATCCACACGCCGAGGATGAGGATCATCGGCAGCCACGAGATCAGATAGCCGAACAGCGAATTGGAGCCGTCGGTCTCGGGCCGCGCATTGATGGTGACGTTCTTGTCCTGCAGCCGCGAGACCAGTTGGGGATCGCCGGGCGAATAGGTCTGGAAGCCGCTGGAATTGTCAGTATAGGTGCCGGTGATGCGGGCGCCCGCGATGGTCACCGTCTTGACCCGGCCGGCCGCGACATCCTGCAGGAACTGCGAATAAGGCACATCGCTCGAAGCCCCGCGCGTCTGCGGCGTCTGGAACAGATTGAAGAGGGCGATGAGCAGGACCGCTATGATCGCCCAGAGCGCGAGGTTGCGATAGTTCGGATTCATCAATTGTCCCGTTGGCGTCCGCGAGCGGACAGCATCATGAGAGGAAACTTGGGCCTAACATAGGGAGAGCGTACCCCCTTGCCAAGCAGAACAGCATGTCTGGGTTAAGCTTTCGCCCAGCATCAACCGGCACTAGGGCCACGCAATGGCAGGGCGGGAAGCGGTGCCGCGCCGATCAACCCGGCGACGCCGCTCGCCGGGGCCAGGTCGAAGGACGGCAGGAAGCGGGCAAAGGGAGCAACGACCGGCAAGGCCGCGAACCCTTGCGATGTCGGCCTATCAGGCTCCGGACCCACCTTCTCGACGGCTTGCAGCCATCCTGGTTCCGCCGCCAATGCCGCACGCAGCAGGCTTGGCGGGGTTTCGCCCCGGCCTATAGCCAGCCGCTTCGCCGCCATTGCCCCGAATGGCGCGATCAACAATGCGCCGCCGGCGTCGTTCAATGTGATTTGGCGGCGCCCATCCCAGATGGCGCCGTCGATCGTTGCCGCCGCCGCCGGCAAACCGCGCATCTCCCGACGCAGGAAGATGCCGGCGCGCCGGAAGTCGACCACTGTCCGCGACAATGTGGCGCAAAGAAATCCGGCTTTCAGCCGGGCGAACAACGCCTCGCCGCGGGCCTGGTCCGGCAGGAAGGCAATCCCGCCTGACGTCGCCAGGAGCACGCGCAGTGCGTATACGGCCGCCCGATCGGCGCCGGCGCCGAGCAGGGCCGGATCGAGCCGGATGAGGCCCGCCGCCGGCTGGCTGGCAAAGCGCTCGATCAGACGGGCGGCCTCACCGCCAAGCCGCGTCCGGTCGCCGGCCTGCCGCGCGGCCAACGCCAGCGCGTCGTTCATGCGCTGCGCGCCGGCCTCCCCGGCAAGGGCTGCGCGCATGCGCGGGCGCTCGAAAGCTTCATCGGCATTGGTCGGGTCCTCGGCCCAGCCGACCTGTTGGCGCCGCAGGAAATCGCGCAGCGCATGGCGCCGCACGCCAAGAAGCGGTCGCACGATCCAGTCGCGCCAGTCATGCAGGGTGGCGGGCGCCATGCCGGCGAGGCCCCGTCCCTCGTCGCGGGTCGCATCGTTGCGACCGCGCCGCATCAGCACCGTCTCGGCCTGGTCGTCCGCTGTATGTCCGGTCACGATCAGGCCGATGCCTTCAGGCCGGGCGGCGCTGGCCAGCAGTTGGTAGCGCGCCTCGCGCGCCGCCGCCGGCAGGCCGGTCGACGGCTTGGCGCCGGACCAGGCCAGCATGCGGTGGGCGATGCCGCGTTCCGCGCAAAGCTTCGCCACGGTCCGCGCCTCACCGGCCGAACCTTGCCGCAGGCCGTGGTCGATCGTGACCGCGAGCAGCTTCGCGGATGGTGCGGTTTTGTCGAGATGCTGTTTGAGAAGGAGAAGGAGCGCAGTCGAGTCGCTGCCCCCGGATACGGCCGCTACGGCGCCGTTGGAAAAATCGATATGCGAAAAGAGTCCGGTCGAAAGATCAGGCCCGGTGTCGAGCATCAATCCATGTCGCCAAAAAGCGGTCCCGGCTTTGGGACTGCGACACCCCCAGAAAAAATCAGCACGCAGCCAGGGCCTTCTCCTGCTTGACGCGTTCCTTGAGTGTACTGGAAATATCGGGATAGCGCTTGCCGACCTCGCTGAAGGTGGCGCAGGCAACATCGTGCTGCTTGAGGCCGACCAGCGACACACCCAGCTTCAACAGCATGTCGGGCGCCTTCTTGGCTTTGGGATAATCCTTGCTGGCGGCGAGGAACACTTCCGCAGCATCGCGGTATTTCTGCTGGCCAAGCAGCGATTCACCCAGCCAGTAATGCGCGTCCGCCGCCTTGGCGTCCTTGGGGAAGCGCGAGATATGATCGCGGAAACCCTGTTCGGCGGTGCCGTAGTCACCCGACAGGATGAACTGGTAGGAGTTGCGATAGAGCTCTTCGGGATTGTTGGTCGCGGGCAGCGCGGCGACCACCGTGCCGCCGGACTTGCCGGCCTTGGCCGGCGCGCTGGCGGCTGGTGCCGTGTCCTGTGCCGGCGCGGTTGCCTGCGTGCTGCCGCCGGCATCGATCACATTGCCGTTCTTGTCGACAGTGATGGACCCAAAGGTCTTTTCGGGCGCTCCCTTGCCGGGGATCACCTTGCCGGGGTCACCGTCGGGTGATTCGACGATGACGTCCTCGACCGTCTTGCCGCCTGTGGATTGATCGCCGCCCGGCGCGGCCCCGGCATCGGCCGGCGCCTGGGTTGCCGGGGCCGAGGCCACGTCGGTGTTGGTTCCGGTGGTGGCATCTGATTTCTTCTGCGCCGGCGGTTGTCCACCTTGCGAGCCGCCTTCAAGCTGCTGGAAGCGGAACTCGTTGTCTTCCTGCTGTTTGCGGATCTGCTCCTGCATCTGCAGGATCTGGAAATTGAGTTCCTCGACCTTGCCGGTCAGCTGCCGCATTTGGTCCTCGAGCCCGGTCACGCCGGCGCCGCTCGACTGGGCGAGCTGGACCTGATCTTGCTTTTTCTTCTCGCCGAAAAGGCTGGGCAACTCGAGTGTCGGCAGATGGAAGGAAAAGCCGGTCTCGGCTGTTTGCCCTGTACCGCTCGCCGAAGCGGTTACGCCTGATAGGAGCAGCAGCGCCAGCGTGCCGCTTAGAACCGATCTCAAATGCATGTGTCTCTCGCCGTCCAATCGTTAGCTTGTTCGCGCCTTCCAATCGATGTGAGACCAGCCAAGCGCCCTCGGCTCATAGCAGGGCGCGAGACTTCGGCCAAATTTTGTTTCGGGTGTCAGGACATGAAAAAGGCGGCCCGAGGACCGCCTTTCGCAAAGAGGTGTTGTATTTTTGCCATCTGTGCCGTGGGCGCCTTTCGGCGCGCGACGCCTCAGGAACCAGCGCCGCTGAGCGTGGTGACGGCGCGGCGATTCTGCGACCAGCAGGAGATGTCGTCGCATACGGCGACCGGACGTTCCTTGCCGTAGGAAATCGTCTTGAGACGGCTCGCCGAAACGCCCTTGGAAACCAGGAAGTCGCGCGTGGCGGCGGCACGGCGGGCACCGAGCGCCAGATTGTATTCGCGCGTGCCGCGTTCGTCGGCATGGCCTTCGACGACGATGGCATACTGCTTGTACTGGTTCAGCCACTGTGCCTGGCGCGACAGCGTCGTCTGTGCGTCGGCACGGATCGAGGTCGAGTCCGTATCGAAGAAGATACGGTCGCCGATGTTGACGGTGAAGTCCTGTGCCGAGCCGGGTGTTGCGGCACCCGCGCCATTGAGGCCAAGGTCAGCGGCGCTGTTCGGCGTCTTCTTCGAAGCGCAACCGGTGATGGCGAGCATCGCCACCAGCGCGATCATGGCCGGGTTTCTGGTCAGTGCTGCGATACGGCCCATGCCGCCTCTCCTTCGTATTCGAGTGATCATGTTTCGAGTGATTTCGTTGATCACCCAGTAACCACGTTTGGGTTAACCGGCATTCAAGAAACACGGTTAAAATTTGGTTTAGGCTGCCCGTCCGCAGCTGTTTTGTCGTAGGCCACAGTTGGCGCGGACCCTAGGCGGAAATGCGGCCAAAACGCGACGAAGGCATGGAAAAGGGGCCGAAACGGCCCCTTTTCCATGTGTGTGGCAATTCAGCCGACCCTATTCCAGCAGCGGCGACCAGGCCGGATCCGAAGCAAAATTCGTCGTCGGGATCGGCTGCTCGTTGCGGCCGGTGAGATCGACGGAAACCAGTTTCGGGCCGCCATTGGCGTCGCGGAAGAACATCAGCACGCGGCCATTCGGCGCCCAGGTCGGGCCTTCCTGCTGGAAGCCGGACGACAGGATGCGCTCGCCCGAGCCATCGGTCTTCATGACGCCGATCTGGAATTCGCCACCGCTCTGCTTGGTGAAGGCGATGAGGTCGCCGCGCGGCGACCACACCGGCGTCGAATAGACGCCGTCGCCGAAGGAGATGCGGGTCTGGCCCGATCCGTCGGCGCCCATGACGTAGATCTGCGCGCGACCGCCACGGTCGGAGGTGAACACCACCTTGCTGCCGTCGGGCGAGTAGGAAGGCGAGGTGTCGATGGCGGTCGAGTTGGTCAGCCGCGTCGTCGAACGGCTGCGCAGGTCCATGGCGAAGATGTTGGAATTGCCGTCGTCGCGCAGCAGGCTCATGATCACCTTCTGGCCGTCGGGCGAGAAGCGCGGTGCAAAGGTCATGCCTGGAAAATTGCCGACCAGCTCACGCTGCCCGGTCTCGATCTGCAGGAGATAGACCCTGGGCTGGCCGCTCTCATAGGACATGTAGGTGATTTCCTGCCGGTTCGGCGAGAAGCGCGGCGTCAGCACGATCGACCTGCCGTCCGAAAGGTAGCGGACGTTGGCGCCATCCTGGTCCATGATGGCGAGGCGCTTCTTACGCGCGTTCTTGGCGCCGGACTCGTCGATGAAGACGACGCGCGTGTCGAAATAGCCCTTCTCGCCGGTCAGCCGCTCATAGATGGCGTCGGCGATGATATGGGCGACGCGGCGCTGATTGGCGTCGTTGGCGAAGAACTGCTCACCGGCCATCTGCTGCCCCGCGAATGTGTCCCACAGCCGGTACTGGGCGCGGATGCGGCCGTCTGCTTCCTTGCTGACGCTGCCGGTGACCAGAGCCTGCGCATTGATCACCTTCCAGTCGTCGAAGCGGGGGGTTGCGTCCGGATTGGCGATCTTCTCGATGAAGGCGCTCTTGTCGATCGGCGCGAACAGGCCGGAGCGCTTCAAGTCGGCGGTGACGATCTGGGAAATCTGCGCGCCAAGTGCGTCGCCGCCCTGGAAATCGGTGATGGCGATCGGCAACGGCTCGACATTGCCCTTGTTGACGTTGAGTTCGACCAGCGCCCAGGCAGGCATCGGAACGATGGCCGTCATGCCCAGCGCCATGGCTGCAATGGTCAGGAGCGGCTTGAGGATTGATTTCATGTCTTCTCGCTTCTCATACTGATCTTCGGATATCAGGGCCTAGAGGCCGAGCATCTCCCTTGGGTCGAATGTGACCCGGATGTCGTTCCAGATGTCCTGCTTGCCGGCGGGAACCTGCAGGCCGGCCATGTCGCATTTCTGAACCGCGCGCACCGCGCTCTCGTCGAACTGCCTGTTGCCGCTCGACGTTTCAACGGAAGGACGGCCGTCGAGCTTGCCGGAGTTGTTCAAGTTGAAACGGACGACGACGACGAAATTCTCCGAACCTTCAAGCCCGGCCGGCAAGGTCCAGCAACCGCCGAGCTGGCTTTCCAGGGCGCCCTGCTCCGACTTCGACAGCTTCTGGCCCTGATCCTTGTCGCCGCCGAGCGACGCTTGCTGCGTCGAGCGCTTGGCGCCGCCGCCGGACGGCTTCTGCTTGTCGAGCAGCGCCGAAATCTCGTTGGCGTTGAACTGCTTGTCGTCCGACTTTGGCTTGGACGAGGCTTCCTTGACCGGCTTGTCGGCATCCTTGCGTTCAGGCGCCTTGGCGCTTTCGGCCTGTGCCGGCTGCGGCTTCGGCCGGGCCTCCGGCGCGGGCGCCGAATTCGGCAACTGCGTCTCCTCGGTGGGCGGGTCCTTGGCTATGGCCTCGGCGACGGCGTCGGGCTTGACCTCGGGCGTCGGATCGATGGCGGCGGTCTTGTCCTGCGGCGGCGGTGTCGGCGCGGGCTTTGCCGGAGTGGGCTTCGGCTCGGTCTGCTTGACCGGCTCAGGCTTGACCTCTTCCTTGGGCGTCGGCGCTGGCGCCACTTCCGTCGCCGGAATGGGCTTGGGCTTTTCCTGCGGCTTCGGCACGTCCTCGGTCTTCGGGATTTCCTTCGGGGTCGGTGCTGGCGCCGGAGCCGAGGTCGTGTCGACGGGTTTCGGCTTGGCTTCAGGCGTTATCGGCTTGTCGGTGTCGACGCTGTTTTCGCCGACCTTCTGCGCATTCGGCACGATATCGGGACGCTGCGTCGGCAATGGCGCCGGCTTTTCATGCATCACGGCCTTCTTGTCGCCCTGCAGGGTCTGCGCAATGGCTTCCATCGGCACGATGTCGACCGCGACGGACTCGACATCGGCGGACGGAAGCGCGGCCGGCGCCGACAGGGTGAACAGGCCGAAGGCCAGCACCGCCGTATGCAAGATCACCGATGTGGTGAGGCCGGTCCTCATCGCGCGTCTATTGATCCTGTTCCTGCAGTGAAACCAGGCCGATGTTCTTGTAGCCAGCGGCCGAAATGCGGGCCATCACCTTCATCGCCGTGCCGTAGTCGGTCGACTTGTCGCCTCGGATGAAGATGCGCTCTTCATAGCCGGTCTTCGAGATCGCCTGCAGCTTGGCCACCAGCTCCTCGATCGGAATCTCGGTTTCCTGCAGGAAGATCTTGCCGGTCGCATCGATCGACACGGTGATCGGCTGGGTGTCGGCATTCATCGCCTTGGCCTGCGTGTCGGGCAGGTCGATCGGCACGCCGACCGTCAGCATCGGTGCGGCGACCATGAAGATGATCAGCAGCACCAGCATCACGTCGACCATCGGCGTAACATTGATCTCCGACATCAATGCATGGTGACGGCCGCGCCGTCGATGACCCCTGCCGCCACGTCCACCACCTGCGCCTACAGACATTCCCATGATCGTCCCTCAGGCCTTCGGCGCGACTTTTTCATCGATTTGGCGCGAGAGTATGGCGGAGAACTCGTCGGAGAACCCCTCCATCCGCACGGCGATCTTGCTCGCATCTGATGACAGCTTGTTATAGGCGATGACCGCCGGAATGGCGGCGAGCAGGCCGATGGCCGTCGCCAGCAGCGCCTCGGCGATGCCGGGCGCGACCACCGCGAGACTGGTGTTCTTTGAGCCGGCGATGGCCTGGAACGAGGTCATGATGCCGATGACGGTGCCGAACAGGCCGATGAAAGGTGCCGCCGAGCCGGTGGTGGCGAGAAAGCCGAGGCGGCCCTCCAGCTTTTCCATCTCACGGGTCAGCGCCAGGTCCATGGCCTTGTCGATGCGGGTCTGCAGGCCGAGCGGCGACTTGGCGCCTTTCTCGAAACTCTTCTTCCATTCGCGCATGGCGGCGACGAAGATGGCGCCCATGCCTGTCGTCTTGCGGTCGGCAAGAGTGCGGTAGAGTTCCTCCAGCGACTGCCCGGACCAGAAAACCTGCTCGAAGCGGTTCAGCGCCAGACGCATGCGGCCATAGGCAACCAGCTTGTCGACGATGATCGCCCAGGTCCACACCGAGGCGCAGAGCAGCCCGATCATGACCAGCTTGACCACCCAGCTGGCTTGCATGAACAAGGCCCAAATCGACAATTGCGCGCCCGGTTCGGCGAGTGCGATATTTTCCATCGTTACGTCCTTAAGATTTTCCGGGCGAAGCTGGCGGCTGGCCCATGGCATCCCTTGTGGTCGGTTCGCACGAAGCTACCGGACACCCCAAACCGTGCCGTTAGCGGCCTTTTCGGGGCAAATATTGGTGAAAGGAAGGCGCTGGATAACGCCAATCTTCACCAATCTCTTCATGAACCGTTATGGTTAAGGATGGGTTAGTCCGTAAGGCGCGGCGCATTGCCGCGCCCCAGCGGCGGCGCTGGCGAAGTCGGCACGCGATCCGTCCAATCAGTCCTGGGGAAAGACCTTGGGCATGAACGCCGCCACCCATTCCCTGGGAAAACGCCTCGGCCGGCCGTTCTCGCCGATGATCGCCGCCTCGACCTTGGCCTCGACCAGCACCTCATCGCCGCGCTTGAGCTGCTGCGCCATGAAGATACGCGCGCCGGAAATGGTCTCGGTGCGGGTGTCGACGGTCAGGATGTCATCGATACGGGCGGGGATGCGGAAGTCGATCTCCATGCGGCGCACCACCCACACGATCTTCTCGCCGTGCTTGCCGTCGGCGAGTTCGGTGTGATGCACGCCGGTGAGCCTGAGATAGTCGGAGCGGCCGCGCTCGAGGAATTCCAGATAGCGCGCGTGATAGACGACACCCGAGAAATCGGTATCGGCATAATAGACCCGCGCCATCAGCCGGTGGCCGAACGCGGTCAGCGCACCGGAAAGCCCTGCCAGCAATGCCGCGGATTCACCATGATCGCCCATTGCGCTTCCCTTTTGGATGCCGACGCGGCAGGTATTTTTGGCGCATGAACCCGATGGCACTGTTAACGACGATGATCAAGACCTTGATGGCGGTCGTGCTGGCGCTGGCCGCTTCTACACTGTCGGGTGAGGCGGCGACCTTCACGATGAAGCGCGGTCTCAATCTCGACCAGTGGGTCACCTGGCCCGGCGAGGACCAGTGGGGTGATGCCAAGGCCATCCTGCCCTACCCGGAATGGCGCAAATTCCTCAACGAGGACGACCTCAAGGCGCTGAAGGATGCCGGCTTCGATTTCCTGCGCATGCCGGTCGATCCGTCGCCTTTTCTCTCGGACAAGACAACGGACCTTCGTGACCAACTCTATGCCAGCGTGCTGGACTCGGCGCGCATGATCAATCGCGCCGGACTGAAGGTCATCGTCGACATGCACCTGATCCCGGCCGGCGGCGGCGGCAAGATCGGCATGGGCGAAGTGATGGACGACCTCGCGACCTTCGACCGCTATGTCGAGGTGGTTCGCGGCATGGCGCGCACGCTGGCCGCCGAAGATCCCGAGAAGGTCGCTTTCGAACCCATGAACGAGCCGATCGTCGATTGCGACAGCGACGGCACCAGCCTGTGGCCTGACCGCCAGCGCAAGCTGTTCGCGGCGGCGCGCGCCTCGGCGACGAAACTGACGCTGATCCTGACCGGAGCTTGCTATTCCGCTGCTTCGTCTCTGGAAAAGATCGACCCCAAGACGATCCCCGACGACAACGTCATCTGGACCTTCCACTCCTATGACCCGTTCCTGCTCACCCATCAGGGCGCGACCTGGGCCGGCGACTTCATTCCCTATGTGACCGGCCTGCCCTATCCTTTGACCGCGGTGCCGAAGGCGCAGCTTGATGTGACGCTGGACACCATCCGCGCCCGGATCAAGGCCGAGGCGCCGTGGACACGGCAGCATGGCCTGCTTGCCTATCTCGACGAGCAGGTCGCCAGCATGGACAGCGCCGACAAGCTGCTTGGCCTGATGGATGCGCCGTTCAAGGCTGTCGAGGCTTGGGCGAGGGCCAACGGCATCAAGCCGGAAGACATCACGCTGGGCGAGTTCGGCATGATCCGCCAGGAGTATGGCAATGCCTATGTGATGCCGGCCGAGTATCGGGCCGCCTATGTCAGGGACATGATCGCTCGGGCCGAAGCACATGGCTTCTCATGGTCGGTGTGGAGCTATGGCGGGGCTTTCGGTATCGTCGACGCGTTCAATGGCGACAAGGCCGAGCCTGACGTGCTGGACACAATCCGAGGTCTGCCATGACGCGCCAGTCAGCCGAGGTCGATCTGCAGGATTTCCGGACGCATTCCGAAACGGATCGGCAAATTGCTGAAGCCAAGCCCGCCCGAGACGATGAGGTTGCGGTCGTTCTCGACGACATGGCCATAGGCGTAGCGATTGCCGAACTGGGATGGCACGATCGGCGAATAGCCGAACAGCCGCACCTGCCCACCATGGGTGTGTCCCGATAGCGTCAGCGACACACGCCACGGCACTTTTGGAAAAATGTCCGGTTCGTGCGCCAGCAGGATGACGGGCGCGGCGTCGCTGATCTTGGCCAGCGTGCCGTCGAGATCGTCCAATCCCCTGGGAGGCTCGTGCTTCTTTTTCGGCAACAGCGCCAACTGATCGGCGAGGCCCGCGATCCAGACGCCATGTCCGTCCTTTTCCAGACGCACGGCGTCGTTCTCCAGCACCGGGATGCCGGCTTTCTCCAGAGCCTTGCGCGCGATCGTCGGGCCGACTTCGGCACGCTGCGCAAAGCCGTCGGCCCACCAGTCGTGATTGCCGAGGATCGACACCACGCCGAGCGGCGCCTTGAGGCCCGACAGGGCGCCAGCCCATTCCGGCGGCGTCACCCTTTGCGACACCAGGCGCATGCCGGCTATGTAGTCGCCGAGCAGCACGATCAGGTCCGGCTGCAAGGCATTCGCCTCTTCGGCAAGCGAAGCGATCCGCTCCGGCGTCATCCACGGCCGGCAAGCATGGATGTCGGCGAGCGCGACGACGCGCAGCTTCAATCCGGCCGGCCAATGCGGTGGCGTCAGCGCATAGCGCTTCACATGCGTCAGCAGCATCGGCTCGATACCGACGGCGTAGGCGCTGAAGGAGGCGACCGACAGGAACGACCCGCCGATAAAGCGCAGGAACCCGCGTCTGGTTATCATCAAGTGGCTCCGGCACCTCATTTCGGCATGCGCTGCTACATGTCGCCCAAAAGCGATCTCGGTCGGGAGGAGGACATGCATGGATGCAGCGAACCCGATACAATCCAGCAATACGCCGGTAAGCCGGCGAAGATGAGGAGAATTTGCGCAGGCCCGTTCACTGATGCTTGATCGCTAGTCCGCGAAACCCGCGCCTGATCGCTTGCGTGGCTATTCTTCCTGGAACAGATTGATCTGCTGCTGCGCCAAATCCTTCGGCGCATCGAGGCCGAGATGGCGCCAGGCATTGGCGGTCAGCATGCGTCCGCGTGGTGTGCGCTGGATGAACCCCTGCTGGATCAGATAGGGCTCGATGATGTCCTCGATGGCATCGCGCGGCTCGGACAGGCCGGCGGCGATGGTCTCGATGCCGACCGGACCGCCGCCGAAATTACGGGCGATCATGCTGAGATAGCGGCGGTCGAGGGCGTCGAGGCCAAGCGCGTCGACTTCGAGCCGGGTCAAGGCCTCGTCGGCGATCAGGCGGTCGACATGGCCGTCGCCGGCCACCGAGGCGAAATCGCGCACGCGCCGCAGCAGCCGTCCGGCAATGCGTGGCGTGCCGCGCGCGCGCCGCGCGATTTCCAGCGCACCGTCGTCGCCGAGTGGCATCTGCAGGATGCGCGCGCCGCGCCGCACGATCTGCTCCAACTCCTCGACGGTGTAGAAGTTGAGCCGCACCGGGATGCCGAAGCGGTCGCGCAGCGGATTGGTGAGCAGGCCGAGCCGCGTGGTGGCGGCGACCAGCGTGAAGTGCGCTAGGTCGATCTTCACCGAACGCGCCGCCGGACCCTCGCCGATGATCAGGTCGAGCTGGAAATCCTCCATCGCCGGATAAAGGATTTCCTCCACCGCCGGGTTGAGCCTGTGGATCTCGTCGATGAACAGCACGTCGCCTTCTTCGAGATTGGTAAGCAATGCCGCGAGATCGCCAGCCTTGGCGATGACCGGCCCGGAGGTCGAGCGGAAATTGACACCGAGTTCGCGCGCCATGATCTGCGCCAGCGTCGTCTTGCCCAGCCCCGGCGGTCCGACGAACAGCACATGGTCGAGCGCTTCCTTGCGGCCCTTGGCGGCCTCTATGAAGACCTTGAGATTGGCCCGCACCGCCGCTTGGCCGACGAAATCGTCAAGCGTTTGCGGCCGCAGGGTCTGCTCGGCATCCTCGCCGCGCTTTTCCGGTGCAATGAGGCGGGGGGAAAGGCTCATGGGACCTTCCTTGCACAGGGCAGCGCCCCGGACAAGCGATGGCTCACCGTGCCAGTTCCTTCAACCCAAAACGGATCAGTTTGGACGCATCGGCGCCCTCGCCCGCCGTCTTCAGCGCTGCTGACACCGCATTGGCGGCGGTGTCGCGGGAATAGCCGAGATTGACCAGCGCCGAGACGGCGTCGGTGATCGGCGCCGGCGCTACGCCTTCGCCGAGTTCCTGCTTGAGCCCAATGGTGCCGGTGGCGGTGCCCGCATAGGCCGGCGCCTTGGCCTTCAATTCGGTGACGATGCGCTCGGCCACCTTCTTGCCGACGCCGGGCGCGCGGGAAACCATGGCGATGTCGCGCAGTGCAATGGCATTGGCAAGGTCAGCCGGCGCCAGCGTCGACAGGATGGCCAGCGCCACCTTGGCGCCGACACCCGGCACATTGTTCATCAGCAGCCGAAACCATTCGCGCTCGAGCTGCGACTGGAAACCATAGAGCCGGATCATGTCCTCTCGCACATAGGTCTCGATGAACAGCACCACCGCTTCGCCAGACGAAGGCAGCGCGGCAAGCGTGCGGGTCGAGCAGTACGCGACGTAGCCGACGCCGTGGATATCGACGAGACAATGGTCTTCGTCGACCTCGTCGAGCGTACCCTTGAGCTTGCCGATCATGCCAGATCTTTCATGGGAGATAAGCCCCTCATGGGTGCGTTTCCGGAGAGATGATATCGAGATCGGGGAAATAACTGCGATAGCGCGCGGCGTCGCGGGTCAAAAGACGATGTCCGGCAACAGCCGCATGAGCACCAATAAAGAAATCAGGCAAGATGCGTTCCCGAACGCCGCCGGCCCGGCGATAGCGGGAATGCGTGACGCCCGCAAGGAATGCCGCGTCCCAAGGTACAAGTTGGCGATCCATTTCGAGCATGTCGACGGCTCTTCGAAGCGCCGTCTCCGTCGGGATCAGCGGCGCGAGCTCAGACCAGACGATTGTATTGACGACCAATGCGCCGTCGCTACGGCATGAAACGATTGCAGACGCTGACCATTCCGTCAGCGGCCCGGTTGGCCCCCAAACGTCGATGAGGACATTGGTGTCAATCAACGTCGAGATCTTCACGCGGACCTCTCAACCACTCCATGTAAGCGTCGGCGGTCATGCCTCCCAGATCCAGTGTGCCCGCCATGCCGTGGAGAATATTCCTGAACCTGCGCGCGACTTCTTCATCGGACAGGTTTTCATTGACGGCAACGAGCCGAGCCCCTTCCTCGGTGGCCACGAACTCAACCTCGGAGCCCGGTCCGATGCCCAGATGGTCCCTTATCGGCTTGGGGATTGTGACTTGGCCCTTGGTGGTCACGCGCATGGTAATACCTCTAGGGTATTACTACACGCGCAGCGTGAACAAGTCAAGAACATTGCTATTCGGCAAGCGCCATCCGGTAAGCGGCACTTTGCCGGTGATGCGCGTGACAAATCGCGATGGCCAGCGCGTCGGCGGCATGTTCGGTGTCGAAGATCGCTTTCGGCAACAGCACCTTCACCATCATGTGGATCTGCTTCTTGTCGCCATGACCGACGCCGATCACCGCTTTCTTCACCGCGTTCGGCGCATATTCGGCGACGACGAGGCCGGCGCGCGCCGGCACCAGCATGGCGATGCCGCGCGCCTGGCCGAGCTTCAGCGTCGCCACGGCATCCTTGTTGACGAAGGTCTGTTCGACCGCGGCTTCATGCGGCATCGCCCGATGCAGGATCTCGGCAAGCCCGTTATGCAGCTGGCAAAGCCGCGCCGCCAGCGCCGCCTTGTCCTCCGAGCGCACGGTGCCCGCAGCAACAAAGCGCAAGGAATTGCCGAGGCTCTCGACGATGCCCCAGCCGGTGCGCCTGAGCCCCGGATCGATCCCGATGATGCGAATCGCGTCCCCCATGCCGTGAGTGTACCTCCGGCGGACAGCGATGCCAGCGAAAAGTGAACAAACCGGAAACATTTGCCCGACCAACCGGGAAGGCCTCGACGTTCTCAGTTTCGAGCGAACGCCGTGTTGAGCAAGCTGATCTGGTCCGATACCGGATTGGGCCGGCGAGCCACGGGCTGCATGTCGACCACGGCGCCTGCGCCATATATCTCTTCGTCCATGCGGCGCACCAATGCCTGCAGGCGCAACGACCGGTTGACGAGATCGAGAAAATCGGTCGGCAGTTCAGCCCAGCCGGCCGCCTCGTCATGGGCGGAAGCGGTGTCGAGACGCACCTTGGATTTTTCCGAAGCGACCTGATCGCGCGTCATCTCGCCGGAATTCGCCGCACGCTGCAAAAGCAGCCACGAGGCAACCTGCATCAGCCTGGTGGTCAGCCGCATCGATTCGGCCGCGTAGAGCGTGGCCGCCAGCCGCGACAGTTTCTTGGCCTCTGCCCGGCCCTTGCCGTCGAGATACTCCGCCGCCTGTTCGACCAGGCCCATGCCTTCCTGGTAAAGCGGTTTGAAGGAGTGCGAAAACACCCGGCGTTCCGCCAGCTTGACGGTTTTCGCAATGCCCTTCGAAGGCTCGTTCATTGATACGCCCCTGCACTTGCGACCGGCCGATTCGGCTCTCTGCCGATACACCCGTGACCCTATAAAACTGAAGCTTGAAAATGCGCTTCGTCCGGGGTGAAGGCAAGCACATGTTTAACAGAAGGTTAACGGCGTTCGGCCGTGCGGAATGCCGCCTGGGTGCGGACAAAAAAAGAGCCGCGGATAAGGCGGCTCTCAGGAGTTTAACAGGGAGGCGTCAAACAAAGTGGCTCCAACCACTCGGTAAGAATCCAGATCACTGGATGGACATAGTAAACGCCTGTAAAGCTTAATGAACCCTTAACGGCTCTG
Source organism: Mesorhizobium sp. BR1-1-4 (assembly GCF_020165375.1). NCBI lineage: Bacteria > Pseudomonadati > Pseudomonadota > Alphaproteobacteria > Hyphomicrobiales > Phyllobacteriaceae > Mesorhizobium > Mesorhizobium sp. BR1-1-4. The sequence continues at coordinate 207,008 of NZ_JAIUIB010000001.1, forward strand.
ATGTTTTTTTACCCAACACCGTGCTCCTGTGCCGTAACAACACAGCCGCACCGGCTGGGTTTCAGCCTTCACTCAGGCTTTTTTTCCACACCACCGGCAAGGCGATGAAGGCAAACAGCAGCATGCCTGCGTAGAAGCCGATCGAAGATATCCCCAGCAACGGCTCGATCCCCGGATTTCCGGCAAGCAGTATATAAAGGCCGATCATCAGCCCGATGCCGCTGATTGCCGTCAGCCAGAAATGGACAAGGGCCAGCGTCTTTTGCCCGGCAGCCGGAAACAGGTGGTAAAAGAACGCGAAAACCGCCGACATCAACCAACCGGCCACCATCGTGTGGGCGTGGGTCGGCATCTGGCCGTGGTCTTCGCTGATCGCCATGTGGATGCCGAGCGCCATGCCGCACAACGCGTAGATGATCGCCAGCGTGAAGAAATTCCGTGCTACCCCTTGCATATTAGTCCCCCGAATTGCCTTTTTCCCAAGCTGGGAATGGGTTGATCGTCAGGCGAGCGCTGTCGCCGCCGGACTTCCGGCGTCGGCACTAGCATCGGCAGTGTTTCCGGACGATGTCGCTCCCCGACGCTGCCGACGATAGCAGAAAACCGGGCGGTGGGTTCATCAAATTAGTCTCTCCTTTCGTTAGCCGGCAGCCTGAAACACAGCCGGTTTTTCCACGACATCGTCCTGAAACAGCCGCGGCGCTAAACGCTGCGGCATCGAAGCGGCGGGCGGGCAATGGCGCGGCCTCGCCAGCAACCATTGGACATCGGGGAAAAAGCCATGGATTGGTATTCCATCATCAAATTGCTGCACATCCTTTCGGCGATGCTTTGGGTCGGCGGCGGCTTCACGCTGATGGTGCTGGCGACGCTGGCGGATCGCGCCGGCAACATCCAGGGAACGCTGCAGGCGATGCGCGCCACTGGCGAACTGGGCAACCGCTTCTTCGCTCCGATGTCGATGCTGACATTGGTCTTCGGATTGATCATGTGCTCGTTCTGGGTCGGCTTCTCCGATCTCTGGGTCCTGATCGGGCTTGCCGGATACGCCACGACCTTCTGCATTGGCATGTTCGTCTTCAAGCCGACCGCCGACCGCATGGGCGCGATGATCGCCAGGGATGGCGTGACGCCTGCGGCACTTGGCTATGGACAGCGCATCCTGCGGGCGGCGCGCTTCGACTATGCGGTCATGCTCATCATCATCACCGACATGGTTCTGAAGCCTACCCTGCACGACGTCGGGATTCTCGCCGGCATGGTGGTGGTCCTTGCCGCCGGTGCCACAATGGCGCTCAGCCGGCCAAGACGCATGGTGCCCAGCGCCGCCTGACGCGGCTGGAGCGCTACATGATGCCGGCGATCCCGTCCCACAGAAGCTTCACTGCCACGACCGCCACGGTCGCATAGGTGAAGGGATAAAAAATTTCTGGCCGCATCCGCCGCACCAGCCAGGCACCGGCGATGGTCGACAGTGGCGCCAGCGGCATCAGCACGGCGGACGCCGTCAGATTGGCGGTGTCGAACTGGCCGAGCGCGAAATAGGGGATGAGTTTCAGGGCGTTGGTAGCGGCGAAGAAGATCGCTGCCGTGCCCGACAACACCTTGGGGTCGAGCCGGATCGGCAAGGCATAGACCTGGAAGGGCGGGCCGCCGACATGGGCGACGAAGCTGGTGAAGCCTGCGACCGTGCCCCATATGGCCGCGGCCACGCGATTAGGTGCGGCCGCATGGTCGGAACCATGACGAAATTGCAGGTAAAGCCAGCGCAGCACGAAGATGATGGCAACGGCGCCGACGATGAGCCGCACCGCTTCCTCGGTGACCAGTGCCGCCGTCAGCCAGCCAAGCCCGATGCCCACGATGGCGCCCGGCATCATGTCGACCAGCATCTTGCGGTCGTACACGCCCCACCATGTCCACACCGAGACGATGTCCATCAGGCACAGGATGGGCAGCAGGATGGCGGCCGCTTGAACCGGCGGCATGGTCAGCGCCATCAGCGGCACGCCGACGAAACCAACCGCGCCGCCGAAGCCGCCCTTGGACAGGCCGACCAGGATGACCGCCGGAATGGCGGCCGCGTAGAACCACGGATCGAGAAGCAGGCCTGACATGAGGAGGAACTGATCTGGAGGGAAAGCGCGTCGACGCCTGAATAGCCCACAATCTTGAGTCGAGCGACAGCAAAAGCAACCCGCGCGCCTCGCCATGCCCCTATTCTATCGGCACGCCGAAACCAGCAGGAACATCGGCCGCTCGAGTTCTTCCGCCAGGTCCGGTCTGGCCGCGATCTGCGCGTCCGTCGGACGGAATTCCTCGACATGCTCGATGGTGAAACCCGCGCGGATCAGGGCGTTGAGCGTGGTGCCGATGGTGCGGTGATGTTTCACCACCCCCTTGGTCAGCCAGTTGGTCTTGCGCGGCCCTTCCACCAGATATTGGTCGACAGGCCAGGTCCTTTTCCCCTCCCCATCGATCGACCAGCCCGGATTGGTCGGCGCCATGTAGATCGGATGCTCGGTCGAGAAGACGAAATGCCCGCCGGGCAACAGGGCTTCGTGCACGGCCCCGAACAGGCGCTCAATGTCTTCGACGTAATGCAAGGCGAGCGAACTGTAGGCGAGGTCGAAGCCGCCTTGCGGCAGGCTGAGCTGGTCGAGGTCGGCTCTCTCGTAGGTGATGCCGGTGTCCGGGCCGGCCGCTCTCGCACGGGCCAGCATCTTCTCCGAGAGGTCCAGCCCAAGGACTTCCCTCGCTCCATTTTCATGTGCCCAGCGGCAGAACCAGCCAAAGCCGCAGCCGAGGTCGACGACCCTCAGGCCACCGACATCGGGCAGCATCGCGCGCAACGCCGGCCACTCGGCGGCACCATCCAGGCCTTCGACGGAGCGGCCAAGCTGGCTGTAGCCCGCAAAGAAATCGGGTTGATCGTAAATGTTCTGCGCCATCTTTTTTTGGCTCCTCGGACGGTCATCCGGCGGAAGACTGACATATGGTGGACTGGCCGCGCCTTTCCACCACTGCCATGCCGTGTCAAGCCTACGAGGCCGCCGGCAACCCCAGTGGCGGCGGTCGCCGCCGGATCGGCTGTGCCTTGATAATGGCGGTGCTGGTCTCGGCCTTGTCGGCGATGCGATCGAGAATGCCGTCGAGGTCGCCGATCGAGCGCACGAACAGCCGGGCGACGAAGCAGTCGTCGCCGGTCACCTTGTCGCATTCGCCAAACGCCTCAATCTCCTCGATCAATTTCTGAACGATGTGCAGCTTGCCCGGCAGAGGCTTGATCCGCACGATCGCCTGCAGCGTATAGCCGAGCGCCAGCGGATCGATCTCGACGGTGAACGCCCGGATGACGCCGCGCTCCTCGAGGCGCCGCAGCCGCTCCGAAACGCTCGGCGACGATAGCCCGACCTGGGCCGCCAGATCCTTCAGCGAGGTTCGCGCATCCCTGACCAGGATTTCCAGCAGATTTCGGTCTAAATCATCCAGCATTTTCTATTTCTCGTTGATTTCGAGCGGATGCCTAATTTAATTAGGCACTATCATTATATTGCCTTTCCTAGGAGATGGATAGCCCAGACCTCACATGAGATTATGCCGCCTCAACGGGTTCAGAGGCTTATTATGAACGATACGGTACGAGGCACGGTCGAAATGTCGGCCGCAATGGCGATCCTGGGAACGATCGGCTGGTTCGTCATCATGTCCGGTCAGCCGATCATGGATGTCGTGTTCTGGCGCTGCGCGTTCGGCGCGCTGACGCTGCTCTTCATCTGCGCTTCGCTTGGATTACTGCGCAACAGGCTGTCGTTGCGCGTCATCGGCCTTGCCGCGCTTGGGGGTGCGGCGATCGTCATCAACTGGCTGCTCTTGTTCAGCGCCTTCTCGCGCGCGTCGATCTCGATCGCCACCGCCGTCTACAACACGCAGCCTTTCATGCTGGTCGGCTTCGGCGCGCTCTTGTTCGCCGAGCGGCTGACATTGACCAAGCTGACATGGCTGGCAATCGCCTTCGCCGGCATGCTGCTGATCGTCGCCGCTGCTCCCGATGCCGCTGATGTCGGCACGAACTATTTCGCGGGCATCCTGATGGCCCTGGCCGCCGCCTTTTTCTGGGCCGTCGCGGCAATCGTCACCAAGAAGCTCAAGGGCACGCCACCGCATCTGATCGCGCTGATTCAGGTCTGCGTCGGCGTCGTCATGCTCGCGCCCTTCGCCAATTTCGCGCATCTCCCCGGCGATCCATGGAGCTGGGCCATGCTGGCAACGCTCGGCATCGTCCACACCGGCCTGATGTACATCCTTATGTACGGCGCCATCCAGAAGCTGCCGACGCATCTGCAGGGGTCGCTGTCCTTCATTTATCCGGTCGTTGCCATCCTGGTCGATGTCACCGCCTTCGGCCACCGGCTGCATCTCAGCCAGGTCGTCGGCGCCGCCGCCATCCTGATCGCGGCCGCCGGCATGAACCTCGGCTGGACATTGTGGAAACCGAGACCGGCCGCCGCGAGCCCCGAGCCGATCAGGTAAGGCGACGCGCCGGCTGCCCGGCGGATCAAAAATCGCGATCCGGCTGCCCGCCTGTTCAAAGCGGGCAGTTTGCTCTATGCCGCAATCCAACCATCTTCGCCCGGCATAGGCGAAACCCGGGATCGAAGAACCATGAATGACGCAACGCCCCCCAACCGCTGCCGCATCGTGCTGATCGCGCCGTCCGGCGTGTCGGCGGATCGGATCACGGCCGCATTCGACGGCGGCGATGTCGCCTCGCTGATCCTGCCCGAGAACGGCATGGACGAGGCCTCCTTCCAGGCCTTCGCCGAGCGTATCGTGCCGGTCGCGCAGGCCGCCGGAGTGGCCGTCATTATCGCTGGCGACACCCGCATCGCGGGCCGCGTCCAGGCCGACGGCATCCATGTCGAGGTCTCCAAGGCCGAACTCGCCGAGACGATCGAACATTTCCAGGCGAAAATGACGGTCGGCGCCGGCGGCGCCAAGACGCGTGACGACGCGCTCGAACTCGGCGAAGCCCGGCCCGACTACATTTTCTTCGGCCGGTTCGGCTACGACAACAAGCCCGAGCCGCATCCGCGCAACCTGTCATTGGGGCAATGGTGGGCGCAGATGATCCAGATCCCCTGCATCGTCGAGGCCGGTTCCGATCTTGCCTCTGTCGAAACCGTGGCCGCCACCGGCGCCGAATTCGTCGCGCTGTCGAGCGCCCTGTTCGCCGACGGCATCGATCCGAAGGCGGCGATCGCCCGGGCCAATGCGCTGCTCGACGAAACAGCGCCGCGCCTCGAGGACTGACGTGTTCCTGGCAAGGCTTTCCCTTCAGGCCCTGCTCGCGGCGGTGATGATCCAGGCCGCCGCCGCCGAAACCATACCCTTGCCGCAGCCCAAGCCTGAAACCGGCGTGCACACCGACAAGCCGATCGAAAAGCAGCTGCCGCAGCCCGCCACTACATCCGAGCCCGCGCCGTTGCCATCGGCCGACAGCGTCAATCCCGACCGCTTTGGCGCCAAGCCGGCGGACGCTGCCTATGGTGCCTTCCAGCGTGGTCTTTACAAGACCGCCTATAATCTGGCGCTGGTCCGCGCGCAGAATGGCGATCCGGCGGCGCAGACGCTGGTGGCCGAGATCTTGTCGCGTGGGTTGGGCGTGCCGTTGAACGCGGCCGAAGCCGCGAAATGGTACGCGCTTGCCGCCGAGCAGGGTGTGCCGGAATCGCAGTTCCAATATGCGCTGATGCTGCTCGACGGCCGCTACGTCAAGAAGGACGCGAAGGAAGCCTACGCCCTGATGCAGGCCGCCGCCGAAGCCGGCAATCAGCTTGCGCAGTTCAATTTCGCGCAGATGCTGGTCCAGCAGGATCCCGGCAACGCCGGCCTGGCCAAGGCGGTTTCCTACTATGAGCGCGCCGCCGCGACCGGTCTTGCCGACGCGCAGTACGCCATGTCGCAGATCTATGCCAACGGCGTCGGCGGCAAGCCGCGCGACGATGCACAGGCACGGCGGCTGCTGGCGCAGGCCGCCCGTCAGAACTACGACACCGCGCAGATCGATCTCGCCGCCTGGATGATCGAGGGCCGCGGCGGCGCGCGTGACCTGAAATCGGCCTTCGGCTGGACGAAGCAAGCCGCCGAAGGCGGCAATGTCGCGGCGCAGAACCGGCTGGCAAAACTCTATATGCAAGGCATCGGCACCGATCCCGACCTCGTGCTCGCCGGCGCCTGGTACATCGTCGCCCGCCGCGCCGGTCTCATCGATCAGCAGATGGACGATTTCCTGCAAGGGCTGAGCGACGACCAGACCAAGCAGGCCCTGCAGAAGGCCAACCGCCTGCCCTGATGGCGGTAGGCGGAACCGGCCGGTGCCCGCCCCCGTTGCTCAGCCGCAACCCGCCCTCCCTTGCCTCTCCGGGCGATTTGTGGTCTTGGAGCCTTAAATCGCCTGTCACGGCGAACATCCCATACCAATGGCCCGGCCGTTGGCAGCATCCCGGATCCCATCATCATGGCCAAGATCAATGGCAACGAAATCCGCCCCGGCTACGTCATCGAACACGATGGCGGCCTCTGGGTGGCGGTCAGGACCAACACCGTCAAGCCCGGCAAGGGCGGCGCCTACAACCAGGTTGAGCTGAAGAACCTCATCAACGGCACCAAGCTCAACGAGCGCTTCCGTTCGGCCGAAACGGTCGAGCAGATCCGGCTGGACCTGAAGGACTTCTCCTTCCTCTACGAGCAGGACGACGCGCTGGTGTTCATGGACACCCAAAGCTACGAGCAGCTCGAACTGAACAAGGATTTCGTCGGCGACCGCGCCGCGTTCCTGCAGGACGGCATGATGGTGACGGTTCAGCTCTACGAGGAGCGGCCGATCGGCATTTCGCTGCCCGATTACGTGACACTGACCATCACCGAGGCGGATCCCGTGGTGAGAGGCCAGACGGCGGCATCCTCCTACAAGCCGGCGGTGCTGGAAAATGGCATTCGCGTGCTGGTGCCGCCCTTCATCGGCGCCGGCGAACGCATCATCGTCGACACCAACGAAATCACTTACGTGCGCCGCGCCGACTGATGCATGCATGTCGCCCGGAAGTGGCCCCGGTTTGGGTCGCCGGCATGCATCGAGACAGAATTTAAAGCGCCGCACCAGGAAGAAGCACTATGGCACGCTCAGCCCTCCTCAACGTCATGGTTCAGGCCGCAATGAAGGCCGGCCGCTCGCTGTCGCGCGACTTCGGCGAGGTCCAGAACCTGCAAGTCTCGATGAAGGGCCCCGGCGACTATGTCAGCCAGGCCGACCGCAAGGCCGAGGACATCGTTTTCGCCGAACTGTCGAAGGCACGTCCTGGCTACGGCTTCCTGATGGAAGAGCGCGGCGCCATCGCCGGCGATGACAGCCAGCACCGCTGGATCGTCGACCCGCTCGACGGCACCACCAATTTCCTGCACGGCATCCCGCTTTTCGCCGTCTCGATCGCACTGGAGCGCCAGGGCCAGATCGTGGCGGGGGTCGTCTACAATCCCGCCATGGACGAGCTCTACACCACCGAGCGCGGCGGCGGCGCCTTCATGAATGATCGGCGCCTGCGCGTTGCCGGCCGCACCAAGCTTGTCGACACGGTGATCGGCTGCGGCGTGCCGCATCTCGGCCGGGGCCATCACGGCAATTTCCTGGTCGAACTGCGCAACGTCATGGCCGAGGTCTCCGGCGTCCGCCGCATGGGCTCCGCCTCGCTCGATCTTGCCTATGTCGCCGCCGGCCGCATGGACGGCTTCTGGGAAGTGGGCCTGTCGGCTTGGGACATGGCCGCCGGCCTGCTCTTGATCCGCGAAGCGGGCGGCTTCGCCTCCGACATGGATGGCGGACAGGACATGCTGGACACCGGCACGGTCGTCGCCGGCAACGAGATCATCCAGCGCGCATTGCTGAAGACGGTGAAAAAGCCGCTCCCGCCGCGCTGAAGCAATTCCGGGAAAAATGTTCGCGGTTTTGCATCTGGCATTGCGTCAAGGCAAAGCGCGCAGTCGTAAAACCGCAAACAAAGCTTGAAATACTGTCCGTCGGTTGCCCAGATATGGGGTGATGCAGGACGATAGATGACCAGTACCCCGCCACAGATCGAGATTCCCTTCATCGGACGCTGGCACTATTCGCGCGCCGAGATGATCGCCGACGGGATCGTCCATGCTGTCGGGATCGTGCTGGCGATCGCGGCCGGTTCGGCACTGCTGGCGCTCGCCGCCTTCCGGGTCGGGCCTGGCGAGTATATCGCCGCCGCCTTCTATGTCGTGTCGCTGCTCACCGTGCTCTCGGTATCGCTGACCTACAATCTGTGGCCGGTGACCTCGCCCGCGAAATGGATCCTGCGGCGCTTCGATCATGCCGCGATCTATCTGTTGATCGCCGCCACCTACACACCCTTTCTCGCCCAGTTGGGAAACTCTGCGCTGGCGCGCTGGATGATCGTTCTGGTCTGGGCCGCGGCCGCAACGGGCATTGCCATCAAGGTGTTTTTCCCCGGCCGTTTCGACAGGCTGGCGATCGTCTTCTATCTCGCCATCGGCTGGAGCGGCATCGTTCTCGTCAAGCCGCTCGTCGAGACGCTGCCGAGCACGTCGATCGTGCTCATCGTCGCCGGTGGCGTCGTCTATTCCTGTGGCGTGATTTTCTTCGCCTGGAAGGCGCTGCGCTTCCACAACGCACTGTGGCACGGCTTCGTCGTCACCGGCGCCGGCCTGCATTTGGCGGCCATGGTCGACTGCCTCGTCATCAACCGCCTCTGATGCGCCGGCTCCAAAGGCCGCCTGTGGCAATATTGCCAAGCACCATTCAATTTGGTCATAATTCCGTTTAGAGTTGCCAACTACGTGATCGGCGGCAGCGGCAGCGGCATCGGAAACGGGGCACGGATGGCTTTTCTCAGATCCTTCGGCATGGGCAGGCGCTCCGACGTGCTGATCTACGACCCGCATAAACTGTCCAGTCCGCAGGTCTTCCTGCTGACCATGGTCATCTTCCTGGCCATCGTCGCTTTCATCGCCGCCATCCTGACCCGCCAGGTCACCACCGCTTTCGTCACCAACCCCGGCCTTAACGGCCTGATCGTCGGCGTGCTCGTCGTCGGTATCCTGCTGGCCTTCACGCAGGTCGGGCGGCTGTTTCGCGAGGTCCGCTGGGTCAACTCTTTCCGGGCCGGCTCCGAAACCACCGAACCGGTGCTGCTGGCGCCGATGAAGGCGATGATCGGCCGTTCCTCGTCCATGGCCTTTTCGACCTCATCGATGCGCACAATGCTCGATTCCATCGCCACCCGCCTCGACGAAAGCCGCGACACCTCGCGCTACCTTGTGGGCCTTTTGGTGTTCCTCGGCCTGCTTGGCACTTTCTGGGGCCTGCTGAATACGATCGGCTCGATCCGCGAGACCATCGAATCGCTGGATCCCGGCACGGGTGACGCCGCCGCGGTGCTCGATTCGCTGAAACAGGGCTTGTCGGCGCCGCTGGCCGGCATGGGCACCGCCTTCTCGTCCTCGCTGTTCGGCCTCTCCGGCTCGCTCGTGCTCGGCTTCCTCGACTTGCAGGCCGGCCGCGCCCAGACACGTTTCTACACCGAGCTCGAGAACTGGCTGTCCTCGGTCACGGATCTGTCGTCCGACATCGTCGTTTCCGACCCGGCCAAGGCCGACTCTTCCGACGAGATCCGCGTGCTATCGGAGCGGCTGCGCAGCATGCAGGAGAATGGCGGCGGCTCCAACCCGCGCGTCGCCACCGCCATGGCCAATCTCGCCGACGGCATTTCCGGCTTGGTCAAGAACATGCGCTCCGAACAGCAGATCATGCGCGACTGGGTCGAAGCCCAGTCGGACGAACAAAAGGCGATGCGCAACACGCTGGAAAAGATCGCCGACGCGCTGAAGAAGCCCGGGGTGCACTAGCATGGCGCTTGCCAGGGGCCGGCGTACCGATCGCCGCATCGACTATTGGCCGGGCTTCGTCGACGCGCTGTCGACGCTGCTGCTCGCCATCATGTTCCTGCTCACCGTCTTCGTGTTGGCGCAGTTCCTGCTCGGGCGCGAAATCTCCGGCAAGGATACAGCGCTGTCGCGCCTCAATTCGCAGATCAACGAACTGACCCAACTTCTGGCGCTGGAGCGCTCGACGGCGCAGGACAAGGACGATTCGCTGGCCAACCTGCAGGCGTCGCTGTCGGCGGCGGAGGCGGAGAAGAGCCGGCTCGAACAGTTGCTGGCGCAAGGTGCGGGTGCCGGCGACGCCGCCAACCAGCGAGCCGCGGCGCTGGGCGGCGAACTGGACAGCCAGCGCCAGATCAGCCAGCAGGCGCTGAGCCAGGTCGAGATCCTCAACCAGCAGATCGCGGCATTGCGCAAGCAGATCGGCGCGCTCGAGGATGCCCTCAACGTCTCCGAAACGCGCGACCGCGACTCCAACACCAAGATCGCCGATCTCGGCCGTCGCCTGAACGTGGCGCTGGCGCAGCGTGTGCAGGAACTGAACCGCTACCGCTCCGATTTCTTCGGACGTCTGCGCGAAATCCTGGCCGATCGCGAGAACATCCGCATCGTCGGCGACCGCTTCGTGTTCCAGTCGGAGGTTCTGTTCCCGACCGGATCCGAGGTGATCAACGATGCCGGCAAGGTCGAGATGAAGAAGCTCGCCGACGCCATCATCGAACTGCAGAAAGAGATCCCGCCGGAGATCAACTGGGTGCTGCGCGTGGACGGCCACACCGACAACAAGCCGCTGTCCGGCACCGGCCGTTATCGCGACAATTGGGAACTGTCGACGGCGCGCTCGACCTCGGTGGTCAAGTTCCTGATCGAAAATGGCGTGCCGGCCAACCGGCTCGTCGCCGCCGGCTTCGGGGAATTCCAGCCGCTCGATCCCGCCGACACCGAAGAGGCGCGCAACAAGAACCGCCGCATTGAACTGAAGCTCACCGAACGTTGATCCATCATCACGCGAACTCACGCGAAATTGTTCGCCGGCTCAACTCTAGGGCGCAGGCATCCGCCGGCAAGGCCTGAAAAGATTATCTTTTTTTAATTACACTTCGCGCCGAAGCGCTCCTAGCTTGCTGCGCAGGGCCGAGAACCGCCGGCGATGCCTCCCATCGCGACGCGACGGGACTGGACGACCCAAAATGGTCGGGAGGCGAGGCGGCGCGGCCGCTCTCCCTTCCCAGCAGGAGGAAGCGCATCATGCGCCCATCAGCATCTCTCAAGACTGCAACGCTTGCCGCAATTCTCATTGCCGTCCCGCTTGCCGGCGCCTATGCCGCGGGCCACCACAAGGGTGCTCTCGACGCGACCGCCCCCACCGACATGGCAGGCCCCCGTGTCGAGGCGCTCGTTCAGCAGGTCCAGGGTGTTCATCAGGGCATCGTCGACGCCAGGCAAGCCAACCACATCACCCCGGCCGTCGCGGAGCGCCTGGAAATGCGCACCGCCCGCATCAGTCAGGTCGCCGAGAGGATAGCCGCGTCGGATCACGGCAGGATCCCGGCCGCGCAATATCATGACCTGCTGCGCCGGCTCGACAATGTGGATCAACGTCTGATGGTCGACACCGGCAGCGGTTTCCTGATGGGTGATGGTGCCGACGGCGGGAACTATCCGAACGGCTGAGGGCTATTCCGGCCTGCAAACGTCCTCGGGGAAGGGACCCATTGACGCCTTCGGGACCGCAATCCGCTGGCGTCCTTTTTCTTTCCTTACCAGCCCATCCTGCCTACCAACCGAGCCAGGCCGCGACCAGGGCGACCACCGCCGGCACGGTCTGGATGTACAGGATCTTGCGGCCGACCGTCGCCGCGCCATAGAGACCGGCAATGGCCACGCACAACAGGAAGAAGACCTTGACCTGGAAACCGGCGGCGCCGAGGTAAAGCCCCCAGATCAGGCCGGCGGCGAGAAAGCCGTTATAGAGACCCTGATTGGCGGCGAGCACTTTGGAGGCGCCGGCGAATTCCGGGGTCAGGCGGAATGTCTTGTGCCCGCGCGGCGTGTCCCAAAGCACCATCTCGAGATAGACGATGTAGACATGGATCAAGGCCACCAGCCCGACCAGGATGTTGCCGATCATTCTGCTCCCCCTTCATCCATCGCCGGCAGCATTTCATGCCCAACCTCGCTTGCGCAAGCTGCATCCGCCGGATGGTATCCGAGGGTTGCCAATGCTTTTGCGTTGGTGTCTTTTCGCCCCGTCCCCAACCACGGAAGCCGCCATGTCCTTTCACAAACTCGACGATCTCGGCCGCAAGCTCGAAGCGCTTGAGCACGCGCTGGCCATCCTCGGCGCCGATGAGGCGACCCACATGGCCGTCGGCGGTGGCGAGAAGCGCGCCGAGGCGATGGCGGCCCTTGCCGGCATGTATCACACCAGGGCGACCGCGCCGGAAATATCGGACTGGATCGCCGCGGCCGAAGGCGAGGCATTGGACGATGAGCAGCGGGCGGCTCTCGCCGAGCTGCGGCGGCAATACACCAACCTGACCTGCCTGCCGGTCGAATTCGTCGAGCGCCAGACGACGGCGCGCATGCGCTGCGAGCAATTGTGGCGCGCCCTGCGCGCCAAGAACGATTGGGCGGGTTTTCAGCCGGCGCTTGAAGGCGTGGTGGCGCTGGTGCGCGACGAGGCCGCCCTGCGCTCCGACGTGCTCGGCCTTGCCCCCTATGACGCGCTGATGGAACAATACGATCCCGGCAATCGCACGGCCGACATCACGCCCGTCTTCGCCGACCTCAAGGCCTTCCTCAAGGGTTTCGTGCCGGAGGCGCTGGCGATCCAGGAAGCGCGGCTGCGCAAGCATCCGCTGAAACCGCTTTCGGGTACCTATGCCATCGACCGGCAGCGCGAACTCGGCCTTGCCATGATGGCGGCGGTCGGCTTCGACCTGACGCACGGCTCACTGTCGGTGTCGCACCATCCGTTCTGCGGCGGCGTGCCCAGCGACGTGCGCATCACCACGCGCTACAAGACCTCGGATTTCCTGTCGGCGCTGATGGGCGTGCTGCACGAGACCGGTCATGCGCTCTACGAACAGAACCTGCCCAAGGCGTGGGCGCACTGGCCGCTCGGCAAGGCCCGCGGCATGGCCGTGCATGAGAGCCAGAGCCTGTTCGTCGAAAAGCAGATCGGGCGCAATCCTGCCTTCTGGCGCTGGGCGCTGCCGGTGGTGGAGAAGCATCTCGGCGAAGCCTGGTCGCTCGACGATATCCTGCCGCATGTGCATCGTGTCGAACGTGGCCTGATCCGCGTCGACGCCGACGAGGTGACCTATCCCTTGCACGTCATCCTTCGCTACGAACTGGAGCAGGAGCTTGTTTCGGGCAGCCTCGAAGTGGCTGATTTGCCCGAAGCCTGGGATGCCAGGATGCGCGACTATCTTGGTCTCTCGACCATCGACAACCCCGCCGACGGGCCGATGCAGGACGTCCATTGGCCGGGTGCCGCCTTCGGTTATTTCCCGTCCTATACGCTGGGCGCGATGATGGCGGCGCAGCAATGGACCGCGCTGACGCGCGAGCATCCTTCAGCCGACGAAGACCTTGCAAAGGGGAATTTCGAGGCGATCAACGGTTGGCGCCGCGAGAAAATCTGGTCGCAGGGGTCGCGCTGGTCGACGCCGGACCTGCTTGAGCGCGCCACCGGCGAGAAGCTCAACGCCACGTACTTCGTCAACCATTTGAGGCAGCGCTACGGCGGCTGAGATGCCGCCTGAGACGACAATTTTCGTTGCGCCGAGGCGAACTGAACCTGCTACTCCGCCGCGCCCCTGAAGGCGCTGGCGCCGGTCTCGAACTGCAACTTGGCGAGCCGTGCATAGATGCCACCCTTGGCGACCAGGCTCTGATGCGTGCCTTCCTCGACGATGCGGCCGCCATCCATCACCAGGATCCTGTTGGCCTTCAGCACCGTCGCCAGCCGGTGGGCGATGACGATGGTGGTGCGCCCCCGCATCAGCCGCTCGAGCGCGGTCTGCACCAGTGTCTCGCTTTCGGCGTCGAGGGCCGAGGTCGCCTCGTCGAGCAGCAGGATCGGCGCGTCGCGCAGGATGGCACGTGCGATCGCCACACGCTGGCGCTGGCCGCCGGACAGCGTCACGCCACGCTCGCCGACCTGGCTGTCATAGCCGTTCTCGAGCCTGAGGATAAACTCGTCGGCCAGTGCGTCCCTGGCCGCGGCCTCGATCTCGGCCTCGCTGGCGCCTGGCCGGCCGAAGCCGATATTGTCGCGCGCGCTCGCCGCGAAGATGGTGACGTCCTGCGGGACGATGGCGATGCGCTGCCTGACCACGACGGGATCGGCCTCGCGCACATCGACGCCATCGATCAGGATCTTGCCGGTTTCCGGATCGTAGAAGCGCAGGATCAGCGAGAACACCGTGCTCTTGCCGGCACCCGAGGGGCCGACGATGGCGACCGTCTCGCCGGGCATGACTTGAAAACTCAGGCCGTGGACGGCGGCGCGATCGGGCCTCGCCGGATAGGAGAAGGACACATTCTCGAAGACGATCGCGCCCTTGGCAACCGCCGGCAGCGGCTTCGGATCGGCCGGCGCCTGGATCGCCGGCGTCTCGGCCAGTATCTCGGTCAGCCGTTCGGCGGCACCTGCGGCTTGCGCGAGTTCGCCCCAGACTTCCGACAGCGCGCCGAGCGCGCCAGCGGCGAACACCGAATAGAGGAGGAATTGGCCAAGCGTGCCAGGCGATATCGTGCCGTCGAGCACGTCGCGCGAGCCGAACCACAGCACCGCCACGACCGAGGAGAAAATGGTGAAGATGGCAAAGAAGGTGAGGAAGGAGCGCGCGAAGATCGAAGCGCGCGCTGCCTCGAAGGCCGCTTCCACCGCGCCCGAGAATCGTCCGGTGACCAGTCTCTCATTGGTGAAGGCCTGCAGCGTGCGCACCGCGCCGATCTGCTCGCTGGCATAGGCCGTCGCGTCGGCAAGCGTGTCCTGGGCCTGCCTTGACTTGCGCCGCACCGAGCGGCCGAAGGCGACCAGCGGCAGCACGATCACGGGGATCGCCCCGATGACCAGGCCGGAGAGTTTCGGGCTGGTGACGACCATCATGCCCACCGCGCCGAGGCCGAGGATGACATTGCGCAGCGCCACCGAAGCGGTGGCGCCTACCGCCGACTTGACCTGCGTGGTGTCGGCGGCGAGCCGTGACACGATTTCCCCCGACTGGGCGGTGTCGAAGAAGGCAGGCGACAGCGTCGTCACATGGGCAAAGACATCGCGCCTGATGTCGGCGACGACGCGCTCGCCGAGCGTGATGACGAAATAGTAACGGCCGGCCGACGCCGCGGCCAGCACGGCGGCCATCGCCACGAGGGCGCCGAAATATTCAGCGATGAAGGTGGTGCTGGCCGACGAGAAACCGTGGTCGATCATGCGCCGGACGGCCAGCGGCAGTGCCAATGTCGTTGCCGCGGCGATGGCCAGTGAAATAAGGGCGCCGATGACCAGCGTGCGATATCCGGCGATATACGGAAACAGGCGCCTGAGCGGCTTGAGCGAGCGTCGGCGCTCGTCTGCGCTGCTTGATTGCGCCATCTCGGTGTTCCTCTAGCCACTTCAGCCTATGCGCCTCAATATGCGCTTGCCGCGGCCTTGTGATTCAATTCCGGCTGATGTATAGGCACGCCGACCGTTTTAGAAGCCGTGGCTCCTCAATAGCTGCGGCTTCGAGTTTTAAAAAGAGGCGCATCGACGCAGGCTTATGCCCGTCCGCCGCGCCGGCAAGCCAGGAACAGAGCCATGAAGAGCGCAATCCATCCCGACTACCACACCATCAAGGTCGTCATGACCGACGGCACCGAATACACGACCCGTTCGACCTGGGGCAAGGAAGGCGATACGATGAACCTCGATATCGACCCGACCACCCACCCGGCCTGGACCGGCGGCCAGCAGACCCTGCTCGACCGCGGCGGCCGCCTGTCGAAATTCAAGAAGCGCTTCGAAGGCTTCGGCCTCTAAAGCGAAGAGCTCTTTCGCGGATCAAGAGCCCGCCCATGTGGCGGGTTTTTTGTTGCTTGGCCGAAGGCTGGGTCTTCGGCCCCTTATTCGTCCAGCAATTCCCTGAGTGCCATGCGCTTGTAGGCAGCGACCAGCCTGTCGCCCTCCTGCCTGTCGACCGAGATCGCCAGCCGCATGGCCGCCTCGCCCATCTGCCACACCAAGAATGCCGTCGTGTCGAGCGCCACCGGATCGGCATCGGGCCGCAGGCGCTTGAGTACCGCGATCAGAAATTCCGCGTTCGCCCGGCTGTCAGCGAGTTCGAGCTGGCGCAGCGCCTTGTCGGCCTGCGTGCCCGACCAGATGTCGCGCATCACCGGCTCGGCCAGGAACAGCTCGTAGTAAATATCGACCAGCTCCGAGAAAGCCTGCCGCAGGCCTTTGGCGTCGCTGACATCCCTGAGTGCCGCCGAGATACAAGCCTGGCTTTCCGCTGTGTAGCGTTCGGCCAGCGCCCAGACGATCGCCCTCTTGTCCGGAAAGAACTGGTAGAGCGAGCCGATCGACACCCCAGCCCGCTCCGCCACCTCGCCCATGCGCATGGCGTCGCTGCCTTGTTCGGCAATCAGCGCCGAGGCGGCGGCCAGCATGCGCTCGACCCGCTCGCGGCTGCGCTGCTGGCTTGGCGCCCGGCGCGGCGAACCGATCCGCTCATTGGTTTGCGTGCCTTCCATGACCGTCTCCAACAAACGCGCCCGGCAAAATCGCCGGGAACGACTTGACTTACAAAATACGAGGGTTTATCACGTTTTGCAAATGTGAGGAATGCTCATATTTTTTAGAGAGCAAACCGCCGCAACCGGCGTCTGGAGCAACTGAGATGATCAAGCTTCTTCCAACCCTCACCTTCATTGCCGCGATCGGCGCGGGCGTCGTCGGTGGCGTATTCTTCGCCTTTTCCAACTTCGTCATGGCGGCCCTTGCCCGGCTGCCCGTCCCGGCGGGCATCGCCGCGATGAATTCGATCAATGTCACGGTGATCACCCCGGCCTTCATGACAGCGCTGTTCGGCACCGGCCTCATCTGCCTCGTCCTCATTGCCGCCGCTCTCTTGGGCTGGAGCCAGTCGGGCACCTACTGGTTGCTTGCCGGCGCGGTGATCTATCTGGTCGGCAACCCTATCGTGACCATGGTCTTCAACGTGCCGCTCAACGATGCGCTCGCCGCCGTCGATCCGGCCAGCAGCAACGGCGCCGCCGTGTGGGCAAACCACCTGAGCCAATGGGTGATGTGGAACCACGTCCGTACCATTACCGCCATCGTGGCGATGGCGTGCTTTATCTTCGCATTGCTCTGAAGAGGTCTAACGAGACGCAGAAAAACTCCGCTCAGGCGGGGTCTTTCTGCGTGTCACCCTTGTGGCCTTTGCGGTCGGCGTGACCGAGATCCCGATCCGGATCGATCACGTCGCGGACCAGCTGCTTGAGTTTCGCCGCGTCCGGAAAGCCGCCGTCGCGCTTGCGATCCCAGACCAGCACTTCATTGCAGGAGATGGTGAAGATGCCGCCGGTGCCCGGCACCAGCCTCACCTCGCCGAGATCGGTGCCGAAGGTGGAGAGCAGCTCCTGCGCCATCCAGCCGGCACGCAGCAGCCACTGGCACTGCGTGCAATAGGTGATGCGGACGGCCGGCAACTCAGCTTTGCTCATGTCGGACGACCTTCGCTCACGCCGCGCTGAGCTTGGCCATCGTCTCGTCGTCGACTTCGAAGTTGGCGTACACGCTTTGCACGTCGTCATCGTCCTCGAGCGTGGCAACCAGCTTCATCAGCGACTGCGCCCGCTCTTCGTCGACCGGGACATTGTTCTGCGGCTTCCAGATCGCCTTGACCGATTCGGCCTCGCCGAGCGAGGTTTCAAGCGCCTTGGACACCTCGCCGAGAGTCTCGAAGGCGCAATAGATCGTGTGGCCTTCCTCGTCCGATTCGACATCGTCGGCGCCGGCTTCGATCGCCGCATCCATGATCTTGTCGGCGCTGCCGGCCGAGGCCGGATAGTAGATTTCGCCGGCGCGGTCCCACATGAACGACACCGATCCGGTTTCGCCGAGCGCGCCGCCGGCCTTGGTGAAGGCGGCGCGCACATTGGACGCCGAACGGTTGCGGTTGTCGGTCAGCGCCTCGACGATCACGGCGACGCCACCAGGCCCATACCCTTCGTAGCGCACCGCTTCGTAGTTTTCGGCGTCGCCCATCGAGGCCTTGTTGATGGCGCGCTGGATGTTGTCCTTGGGCATCGACACCGCCTTGGCGTTCTGGATCGCCAGGCGCAGGCGCGGGTTCATCGATGGGTCCGGCGTTCCGCTCTTGGCGGCGACGGTGATTTCGCGCGCCAGCTTGGAAAACATTTTCGACCGCACCGCGTCCTGACGGCCCTTGCGGTGCATGATGTTCTTGAACTGTGAATGGCCAGCCATGGCACCCCTGTCGTGTTCGGCTAGAGCGTCTTGCCGCGAGATGCGTCATCTCGCCTTTGCAAAAGGCTCGAATTCAATTTCAGAGCGTCCCGATGCGTCCGGGTGAACGTACGGCGCCCTGTGTCGGAATGGCCGGCTTATAGATAAATCGGCTCAATTCGTCCAGCCGCGCCGCGTTGCCGGGCACTCGGCATGCGGCGGCCCGGCAAGCAGGCTTTGCCCGGCCTTTGTCCTACCCTTAGAGATCGGAGTCCTACCCTTCCAGATCGGACTTCAGCCGGTCGATGATGCTGAGCGCATGGCCGGCATACTGGCTGATCCAGCGGTCGTGTATCTGCTTGATCGGCAACGCATTGAGACGGTTCCAGCGCTCGCGTCCGTCGCGGCGCGCGACGATCAGGTCCGCCTCCTCCAGCACCTTGAGATGCAGCATGACCGTGCAGCGGTCGATATCGGGAAAGGCTTCGCACAGCATGCCGGTGGTCTTTGGCTCGTCTTTCAACCGATCCAGCATTTCGCGCCGGCGCGGATGCGCCAGCGCCTTGAAAACATTGTCGTCCTGCGATCGGCTTGACATGTTATATTTCTATAACATAACGTTGGCTCGTTCAAGCAAGGAGCTGTGGATATGTCTCTTGGATTCAGCGTTTCAGGGCGCATCGGCAAACCGGTCGCCGAAGTCTTCGACGCGGTCGTCAACCCAAAGAAGCTGAGCGGCTATTTCACCACCATCGGCGGTGCCAGCGCGCCATTGGTGGCCGGTTCGGGTGTCGTTTGGTGGGGCAAGGTGCCGGTCGAGGTCGACGAAGTGGTCAAGGACAGCCGCATCGTGCTGCGCTGGGATGCCACCGACGCCGACGGCAAGCCCGCCTACAAACCCGCATCGAGATGAATTTCGAGCCGCTCGACGATGGCGGCACCTTCGTCACCATCGCCGAGAGCGGCTGGCAGGAAGGCGCGGTCGGCCTGAAGAAGTCCTACCTGAATTGCGAGGGCTGGTCGCAGATGCTGGCCTGCATGAAGGCCTATGTCGAATACGGCATCAATCTGCGCGACGGCTATTACCGCAGCGAGATGAAGGGCGAACCCGCCAGCGAAAACAACATTTGAAAAACGGAGCCCAGTCATGACCGCGAAGATCACCGGCGGCATCAACATCGCCATGAAGGTGCCATCGCACCAGTACGAAGCGACGATCGCCTTCTACCGCGATGTCGTCGGCCTCAAGCCGTTCACAGCCAAGGCGCCGGCCATCGGTTTCGAGTTCGGTCCCAACAGGCTTTGGATCGACGAGGCGCCGACGATGAGCCAGGCCGAGATCTGGCTGGAGCTTTTCACGCGGGATTTTCCGGACGCCGCGGATCATCTGGCCAAGGCGGGAATTGTGCGTTGCGATGCCGTCGAGCCCTTGGACGCGGGTTTCCGAGGTGGTTGGATCACCAATCCGGCCAACATCATCCATATGGTGCGCGAACCCGACGCCTGGTGAGGGCGTGTTCGAAAGGAGATCGCCATGGAAATCCGTGAGACACCGACGGCCGAAGCCGCCATGCTGATCCGGCGGCCGGTCGCTGAGGTTTTCGAAGCCGTCGTCGACCCGGCGATCACGACCAAATTCTGGTTCACCCATGGCAGCGGCCGGCTTGATGGCGGCAAACCGGTTCAGTGGGAGTGGCGCATGCATGGGGTCTCGACGACCGTCGAGGTCAGCGAGATCGTCAGGCACAAGAAGATCGTCATGACGTGGAGCGATCCGCCGACCACGGTGGTCTGGACCTTCACCGAAATGCTTGGCGAAGCGACATTCCTCGAGGTCCACAATTTCGGCTTTGCCGGCAATGGCGACGAGCAGGTGAAACAAGCGGTCGGCTCAACCGACGGCTTTGCGCTTGTGCTCGCCGGCGCCAAGGCCTGGCTGGAACAGGGCCTGACGCTGGGCTTGATGGGTGACCGCCATCCGAAGGGTGTTCCGGGGCACTAGGCTCGCCCCGGCCGACCAGTATCAGTGGCCGTCGCCGGTTTTCGCTTTCTTGCGCCGCCGCGCCAGCATGTTGAGCCCCTCGACCAGCGCCGAAAAACCCATCGCCGCATAGATGTAGCCCTTGGGCACATGATAGCCCATGCCGTCGGCGATCAGCGTCATGCCGATCATCAGCAGGAAGCCCAGCGCCAGCATGACGATGCTGGGGTTCTTGGCGATGAAGTCCGCCAGCGGTCCGGCCGCCAGCATCATCACGGTCACGGCCGCGATGACCGCGATATACATGATGGCGATCTCGTCGGTCATGCCGACGGCGGTGATGATGGAATCGATGGAGAAGACGAGGTCGAGCAGCAGGATCTGGAAGATCGCGCCGGCAAGCGAGATCTTGAGCGTTTCGCCCAGCATCGTGTCCTGATGGTCGTCGGGATCGACCGTGTGGTGGATCTCCTTGGTCGCCTTCCACACCAGGAACAGACCGCCGGCGATCAGGATCAGGTCGCGCCAGGAGAAGCCGTGGCCGAACGCCGTGAAGACCGGCGTCGTCAGTTGAACGATGATGGAAATGGTGGCGAGCAGCACCAGGCGCATGACCAGCGCCGCTGAGATGCCAAGACGCCGCGCGCGAGCTCTCTGCTCCACGGGCAGCTTGTTGGTGAGGATCGAGATGAAGATCAGGTTGTCGATGCCGAGCACGATCTCGAGCACCACCAGCGTCAGCAGCGCGACCCAGGCGGTCGGGTCCGAAACGAATTGAAAATGCGGCGCCAGGAATTCGATAAGCTGCATGGAGGTCGTCCCCTACGATCTAGAGCAGTGTCGCCGGCAATTAGGTACTGCGACCCCCTATATCAATGTCACGCCCAGAAGGACGGAGCCGTTTCTTCCAGCCTTGGCCCGCGACGAAACGGCGCGATCTTCTCGGTCAGCCCCGTGCGGTCGGAAATATCGACGCCGACGCCGCACAACGTCGCCGGTCCCGTCGCTGCCTCGAAACGCCCTTTCGGCACTTTCGACAGGAACCGGTTGAGCGGTTCTTCCTTGTCCATGCCGAGCGAGGAATCATAGTCACCGCACATGCCGGCATCCGACAGGTACCCGGTGCCGCCATTGAGGATCTGGTGGTCGGCGGTGGGCTGGTGCGTGTGGGTGCCGACGACGAGACTGGCGCGGCCATCGACAAAATGCGCGAAGCACATTTTTTCCGAGGTTGCCTCGGCATGGAAGTCGATCACCACCGCATCCGCCTGCTCGCCGAGCGGACAGGCGGCAAGCTCGCGTTCGCCAGCCTGGAAGGGATCGTCGAGTTCCGGGTGCATGAACACCCGGCCCATAATGTTGGCGACCAGCACGCGCGCGCCGTTTTTGGCGATGTAGACACCGGAGCCGCGCCCGGGCGTGCCTTTGGGGAAATTGGAAGGCCGCAGAAACCGCTGCTCGCGCGGCGCGAAGGCCAGCGCGTCGCGCTGGTCCCAGACATGGTTGCCGGTGGTCACGACATCGCAGCCCGCCGCGATCGTCTCACGCAAGATCTCTTCGGTGATGCCGAAGCCGCCGGCCGCGTTCTCGCCGTTGACGATGACGAAATCGAGTTTGAAGTCGAAGATCAGGCCAGGCAGTTGTTCCCACACCGCGGTGCGGCCCGTCTTGCCGACCATGTCCCCGAGGAAAAGAAGTCGCATCTATGCCTGATCCCGAAAAGTTGCATGACTTTTCGGCAAAGATCATGCGTTTCAAAGAACTATCTACAATTTTGGCGCAAAGCGGCGCAACCCGCTCTCGGTGAGTATTTCCGGGATGACCACGTCATGGGGCTCGTCTGGAACTTGCGAAACTTCTTGGCAGTCGAAGGCGATGCCGATCAGCCGGGGCGCGAGCCCCTGCTCGACGAGCTTCGCGATCGCCCGGTCGTAATAGCCGGCGCCATATCCGATGCGGTGACCGCGCGCATCGAAGGCGGCGAGCGGCACCAGCATGACCGAAGGATCGAGAACTTCGGCCTCGGCATGCGGCCCGACCGTGCCAAAGCCCATGTCGACCATCGGTGCGCCGCGAACCAGTTCGCGAAAGACGATGGTGGTCTTGTCGAGAATGGCAGGCAGGCAGAGCCGTGCGCCCTTCTCTCGCAAGGCGAACATCAGCGGCCTGACATCGACCTCCGAGCGCATCGGCCAGAAACCGGAGACGATCTGACCGGGCCCGATCTCCAGATGGTCGCGCGCCGTCTCCGCCATTTCGAGCGCAGCCTCCACCCGCCAGAATGCATCGAGACCGTCGCGGCGGGCGAGTGCCTCGAGACGCAGCTTTTTCTTCAAGTCTTTGGGAGAGGTCATGCGGCCAAGGTAGAAAAGGTCAGAGCTGTGCGGGGTCTCAAGTGCGACGTTTTCCACCGCATCATCCACCAGATGCGTGGATACGTTGCGACAAGTGACGATCCACACAACCGGTGGAGAGAGCGATCCCGGGAACCTACAAAGTAGGTGGGCGCCGTGTGAGAAAACCCACGGGTCTTCCCAGGGACAGCTCCCTAAGGATCGTTAAGGCCCCGGGGAAAATGTTCTCCTGCCGGGAAGCACAGACCGTCTTTTCCAATATAGGCTGCTGGTGGCTCAAGCGCCAGTGACGCAGGCAGTCTCGGCGGCTTTATTCGCCATCCGCACCGCACCCTTGCACAGCCGCGGCGGCGTCCTTACGGTCGCGACGACCAACCAAGGAGCAAAAATGCGTTTCGAAGGCACGGCGGCCTATGTCGCCGACAAGGATCTTATGGTGGCGGTCAACGCGGCGATCGCGCTGGAGCGGCCCTTGCTGGTCAAGGGCGAGCCCGGCACCGGCAAGACGGAACTCGCCCGCCAGGTGGCGGCGGCACTCGGCCTCGACCTGATCGAGTGGCACGTCAAATCGACGACGCGGGCGCAGCAAGGCCTCTACGAATACGATGCGGTGTCACGGCTGCGCGACAGCCAGCTCGGCGATGTCAGGTTCAACGACATCAAGAACTACATCAAGCGAGGCAAGCTTTGGGAGGCATTCGCGGCCGACAAGAAGGTCGTGCTTCTGATCGACGAGATCGACAAGGCCGACATCGAATTCCCCAACGACCTGCTGCAGGAACTCGATCGGATGGAGTTCTTCGTCTACGAGACCGGCGAGACCATCCGTGCCGCCGTTCGCCCGATCGTCATCATCACCTCCAACAACGAGAAGGAGTTGCCGGACGCTTTCCTGCGCCGCTGCTTCTTCCACTACATCCGCTTTCCCGACGTCGACACGCTGCACAGAATCGTTGACGTGCACTATCCTGGCATCAAGCAGAACCTGGTGCGCGCGGCCCTCACCCAGTTCTATGAAATCCGCGACGTGCCAGGCTTGAAGAAGAAGCCATCGACCTCCGAGGCGCTCGACTGGATCCGCCTGCTGGTCGCCGACGACATCGCGCCGGAGGATTTGCGCGCCGACCCCAAGAACGCATTGCCCAAACTGCATGGCGCCCTGTTGAAGAACGAGCAGGACGTGCATCTGTTCGAGCGGCTGGCATTCATGGCGAGAAGACAGCAATAGGGCAGCGCTTTCCCGGCTGTGGACCGTTGCCGCGGGCCAAAGAGAAGGTCAGCTTCGGCCAGAACCCTTCGGAGGAGATAAAAATGTCTGAGATCGTTGTCCGCCCGCTCGCGCAATCCGACCACGCCGACTGGCACCGCCTGTGGACCGATTATCTGACCTTCTACGAAACCAAGCTGCCGGAAGAGGTCTATGCCATCACCTGGAAGCGGTTATTCACCGAAGGCGAGTTCGAGCCGAAGGGTTTTATCGCCACATCGGACGGCAAGGCCGTGGGCCTCACCCATTATCTCTACCACCGCTCCGGCTGGTCCGAGAAAAACAACTGCTACCTGCAGGATCTGTTCGCCGACCCGGATGTGCGCGGAAAGGGCATCGGCGCGGCCCTCATCGAGGCGGTGAAGCAGGAAGCCGGCAAAATCGGCGTGAAGAACGTCTACTGGATGACGCACGAAGCCAATGCCACCGCCCGCAAGCTCTACGACCATGTCGCGCGCAGGACGGGCCTTATCGAGTATGATTTGCTGTAACCGGCCATGTTCATCTCCTTCTTCCTCGAGCTGAAGGCAGCGCGCGTTCCCGTCTCGCTCAGGGAATATCTCTCTCTGCTGGAGGGGCTGGACGCCGGGCTGGTCGATTACGACGTCGAGGGTTTTTATTATCTCGCCCGTGCCGCTTTGGTGAAGGACGAACGCCATATCGACCGCTTCGACCAGGTCTTCGCGCATGTCTTCAAGGGCGTCGAGGCACTGGGCGGGCCGGATGCGGTCGACGTCGCCAATATTCCCGAGGAATGGCTGCGCCGGCTCGCCGAAAAGCACCTGACCGAGGAAGAGAAAAAGCTGGTCGAGACGCTGGGCGGTTTCGACAGGCTGATGGAGACGCTGAAGCAGCGGCTCGAGGAACAGAAGGGCCGCCACCAGGGCGGTTCGAAATGGATCGGCACCGGCGGCACCTCTCCCTTCGGCGCCTATGGCTACAACCCCGAAGGCGTGCGCATCGGCCAGAACGAAAGCCGCAACCGTCGGGCGGTGAAAGTCTGGGACAAGCGCGAGTTCCGGAATTTCGACGATGCCGTCGAACTCGGCACCCGCAACATCAAGATCGCGCTGAAGCGCCTGCGCCGCTGGGTGCGCGAGGGCGCCGAGGAAGAATTCGACCTGCCCGGTACCATCCACGCCACCGCCGAGCACGGCTATCTCGACGTCCAGACACGGCCCGAGCGCCGCAATGCGGTGAAGCTCCTGATGTTCTTCGATGTCGGCGGCTCGATGGACGATCATATCAAGAGCGTCGAGGAGCTGTTTTCCGCGGCCCGCGCCGAATTCCGCCAGCTCGAATATTCTATTTCCACAACTGCCTCTACGAAGGCGTGTGGAAGGACAATCGCCGCCGCCATGCCGAGACGATCTCGACCTTCGATCTCATCCACAAATATGGCCCCGACTATAAGGTCATCGTCGTCGGTGATGCCTCGATGAGCCCATACGAGATCGCCCACCCAGGCGGCTCGGTGGAACACTGGAACCCCGAGGCCGGAGCCGTCTGGCTCGGCCGGCTGCTGCGGCAATGGCCGAACGCGGTGTGGCTTAACCCCGAGAACGAGAAGAACTGGGGCTTTACCCATTCGATCGCGATAATCCGTGACATCTTCGACGGCCGCATGTTCCCGTTGACTCTGGCCGGACTGGAAGGCGCCACGAGGCAATTGTCGCGCAAACATTGAGATATCCGGAGCGGTCGGACTGGGCAGGTCTGTAACAAACCCCTATCTTGTTGCGAATATCCGGTTGCAACCAAGAACGAGCCGCCAAGGCTGAGGAGATCAAATGGACACCCACACTTACCCCGTCACCCGCACCGACGCCGAATGGCGCGCCCGGCTGACGCCGGAGCAATACGCCGTCATGCGCAACCATGGCACCGAGCGGCCGGGAAGCTGTGCCCTGCTCTACGAGAAGCGTGCCGGTACTTTTTCCTGCGTCGGCTGCGACCAGCCGCTGTTCCAATCCACGCTGAAATTCGAGAGCGGCACCGGCTGGCCGAGCTTCAACGATCCCGTGCCGGGCTCGGTCGAGAACACCGTCGACCGCAGCTACGGCATGGTCCGCACCGAATGCCATTGCGCCCGTTGCGGCAGCCATCTCGGCCATGTTTTCGAGGATGGCCCGCCGCCGACCGGCCTGCGCTACTGCATCAATGGCGTAGCGCTGAAATTCGAGCCGGCCGCCTGAACAAGGCGTCATGCTTGCCAAGGGCGGCTCCGGCCGCCCTTTTTCGTACGGGCAGCTTCGTCAGACGACGATCGTGGCGATCAGCCAGAGTGCTGATCCCAGCATGAAGAGCGAAGCCTTGGCACCACCGGCCTTTTCAGCCGTGCGCCAGACCGCCAAAGCCAGGAAGATGCTGTAGGGCACCGGTGCGAAATGCACCGCCAGGACGAGGCCGAGCGGCATCTTCAGCCCAAGCAAGATCAGCGCCGCGGCAGACGACCCAATATTGATCGCGGTTCCGACAAGCATCATGTCGCGCCAGAACAGCCGGTCGATCGGCACCTCGCCAAGCCAACGCGAGCGGAAGAAATCCGCGATCACTTACCCCTGCCTCAGCACTTCGGTCACGGCGCACTCGACCCGCGAGCATTCCGTCACCAGCCAGTCGGTCATGGCAGGCCAGTTGTCCTCGGCAAAGCAATTGACGCGCCACATCGAATTGATGCCAAGGCCCTCGCAGCTTTGTTCCGGCCTGAGCTTCAGCCTGTCTTCGATCGCCGGCCGGAACGGCTCCAGCCGCGACCAGCTTTGCGTGGCGCCGAACTTCTCGTTGCGGCCGAAGAAGACGCCGACATGGTTCTGCGCCGGCGCGACATACATGGAAAGCACCAGAGCGAAATCGGGCAGTCCACGCTGCCAGAACCAGGGCCCGCGCCGCGCCAGCCGGGCTCTTTCTTCCGGATGCCGTTCGGCAAACAGCGACCAGAAGCCGCGATGGCGGAATTCCGAGGCGCGGCGGCCGCCGAAGTCGAATTCGCTCATGGTTCGAACCGTATCACCGGCAACCGCGTCGGGCACCGGCCGGTTAGCCTTACACCATGCCGAGGGCGGCCATGTACAGATCGAGGATGGCGTCCTCCTCCTGGCGCTCGGCCTGGTCCTTCTTGCGCAGACGGATGATGGTGCGGATTGCCTTGGTGTCGAAGCCGGTGCCCTTGGCTTCGGCAAAGACTTCCTTGATGTCGTCGGAGATCGTCTTCTTTTCTTCCTCGAGCCGCTCGATGCGCTCGATCAAGGCACGCAGCTGGCCGGCGGCAACAGTCTGGCTGGTCTCGGTGATATCGTCGGCCATGTTTTCTCCAAATCGGTTCCGCGCCGCGACTCGGGGAACGTGCCGCGACGAATTTCAGCGGTTCGATGCCCGACCGGAGCCGGCGGGTCAAGCCGTTATCGAACAGCTCGCCAAGGCCTGCCGTCATGAGCCGACAGCCTGCCCGTTCCTTGCGAGCCCTCAGTTGAAGGCGATCAGGAGATCCTTCGCATCGATCTGGTCGCCGGCCTTCACCAGCACCTCGGCGACGGTGCCGTCGCGCTCGGCGTGCAGCGCCGTCTCCATCTTCATCGCTTCGATGGAAAGCAGCACGTCGCCGGCCTTGACCGCCTGGCCGGCGGCGACCGAAAGTGCGGAGACCACACCCGGCATCGGCGCCCCGACATGCGCCTCGTTGCCGGGCTCCGCCTTGCGACGCGCCTTGGCCGCCGACGCGCCATGTGCGCGATCGGGCACCTTCACGCGCCGCGGCTGGCCGTTGAGCTCGAAGAACACCGTGACCATGCCCTTGTCGTCGACATCGCCGAACGCCTGGCAGCGCACGACCAAGGTCTTGCCCCTTTCGATATCGACGAAAATCTCGTCTTCCGATTTCATGCCGTAGAAATAGGTCGGCGTCGGCAGAACGCTGACCGGGCCGTAGGTCTCCTGCGCGGCGACGAAGTCGGAAAACACCTTCGGATACATCAGCCACGAGGCAAACTCGTATTCCGACAGCTTGCGCTCGAGCTTGTCCTCGATCTCCTTGCGGCTCTTCTCGAGGTCGGCCGGCTTGAGCAACGAGCCGGGCCGCGCCGTGATCGGCTTGTCGCCCTTGAGTGCCTTCTTCTGCAACGCCTGCGGCCAGCCGCCAGGGGATTGGCCAAGATCGCCGCGCAGCATCGAAACCACCGAGTCCGGGAAGGCGATGTCGCGGGCCGGGTTCTCGACATCGGCAACGGTCAGATCCTGGCTCACCATCATCAGCGCCATGTCGCCCACGACCTTGGAGGACGGCGTCACCTTGACGATGTCGCCGAACATCAGGTTGACGTCGTGATAGGTCTGCGCCACCTCGTGCCAGCGTGTCTCCAGCCCCAGCGAACGCGCCTGTTCCTTCAAATTGGTGAACTGCCCCCCCGGCATTTCGTGCAGGTAGACCTCGGAAGCCGGGCCTTTCAGGTCGCTCTCGAAAGCAGCGTACTGATTGCGAACGGCTTCCCAGTAGAACGAGATCTTTCGGATCCATTGCGGGTCGAGGCCTGGATCGCGCTCGGTGCCTTTCAGCGCTTCGACGATTGAACCCAGGCACGGCTGCGAGGTGTTGCCGGAGAAGGCGTCCATCGCCGCGTCGATGGCGTCGACACCGCTTTCCACGGCCGCCAGCACGGTTGCCGCCGACAGACCCGATGTGTCGTGGGTGTGAAAATGGATCGGCAGGTCGGTCGCCTCGCGCAGCGCCTTGAACAGCACGCGGGCAGCGCTCGGCTTCAATAGGCCGGCCATGTCCTTGACGGCGATGATATGGGCGCCGGCGGCCTGCAATTCCCTGGCGAGCCCGACATAGTATTTCAGGTCGTACTTGGCCCTCGCCGGATCGAGGATGTCGCCGGTATAGCACATCGCCGCTTCGATCAGCTTGCCCTCGGCGCCGACCGCGTCCATGGCGACGCGCATGTTCTCGACCCAGTTCAGGCAGTCGAAGACGCGGAACAGGTCGACGCCGCCCGACGCCGCCTGCTTGACGAAATGCTGCACGACATTGTCGGGATAATTGGTATAGCCGACGCCGTTGGCGCCGCGCAGCAGCATCTGCAGCAACAGGTTGGGGGCGGCTTCCCGCACCAGCGACAGCCGCTCCCATGGATCCTCGGTGAGGAAGCGCATGGCGACGTCGAAAGTGGCCCCACCCCAGCATTCGAGCGACAGCAACTGCGGCAAGGCGCGCGCATAGGTGCCGGCGATGCCGGCAATGTCATGCGTGCGCACACGGGTGGCGAGCAGCGACTGGTGGCCGTCGCGCATCGTCGTGTCGGTGACCAGCACTTCCTTCTGCTCGCGCATCCAGGCGGCGAACTTTTCCGGCCCGAGCACGTCGAGCTTCTGCTTGCTGCCGCTCGGCACATTGCCGTTGAGATAGGGCACCACGGGCGGAGCCGCGTCGGCCTTTGGCGTCGGTCGGCCGCGCGTTTCGGGATGGCCGTTGACGCTGACGTCGGCCAGGTAATTGAGCAGCTTGGTGGCGCGGTCCTGGCGCTTGACCTGCTGGAACAGCTCCGGCGTCGTGTCGATGAACCTGGTCGTATAGGAATTGTCGGCGAAGCTCGGGTGATTGATGATCGCTTCGAGGAAGGTGAGGTTGGTGGCGACGCCGCGGATGCGGAACTCGCGCAGAGCGCGGTTCATGCGGGCGATCGTCTCGGCCGGCGTCGGCGCCCAGGCCGTGACCTTCTCCAGCAGCGGATCGTAGAAGCGGGTGATGACCGCGCCGGAATAGGCCGTGCCGCCATCGAGGCGGATGCCGAAGCCGGTGGCGCCGCGATAGGCGGTGATGCGGCCGTAGTCCGGAATGAAATTGTGTTCGGGATCTTCCGTGGTGATGCGGCACTGCAAGGCATGGCCGTTCAGCCGGATGTCCCTCTGCGCCGGCACACCCGATTCCGGCGTGCCGATGGCGAAACCGTCGAGGATGTGGATCTGCGCCTTCACAATGTCGATGCCGGTCACCATTTCGGTGACGGTGTGCTCGACCTGGATCCGCGGATTGACCTCGATGAAGTAGAACTTGCCGGTATCCGCGTCCTGCAGGAATTCGACGGTGCCAGCGCCGATATAGCTGGTCTCGCGCGCGATCTTCAGCGCGTAGCCGCAAAGTTCCTGGCGCAGGTCCTCGCTAAGATAGGGCGCCGGCGCGCGCTCGACGACCTTCTGGTTGCGGCGCTGGATCGAGCAGTCGCGCTCGAACAGGTGCACTGCATTGCCGTGTGTGTCGCCAAGCACCTGCACCTCGACATGGCGGGCGCGCTCGATCAGCTTTTCGAGATAGACCTCGTCCTTTCCGAAGGCGGCCTTCGCCTCGCGCTTGCCTTCCATGACCTCGCGGGCGAGGTCGGCCTCGGAGCGAATGGCGCGCATGCCGCGGCCACCGCCACCCCACGAGGCTTTCAGCATGACCGGATAACCGACCGTCTTCGCGAGTTCCTTGACCGCCTCCATATCGTCCGGCAACGGATCGGTCGCCGGCACCACGGGCACGCCGACCTCGATGGCCAGATTGCGCGCCGCGACCTTGTTGCCCAGCCGGCGCATCGTGGCGGGCTTCGGACCGATGAAGGTGATGCCTGCTTGAGCGCAGGCTTCGGCGAATTCGGGGCTTTCCGACAGCAGCCCGTAGCCGGG
The DNA here is from genome assembly GCF_020165375.1 of Mesorhizobium sp. BR1-1-4. Taxonomy (NCBI): domain Bacteria; kingdom Pseudomonadati; phylum Pseudomonadota; class Alphaproteobacteria; order Hyphomicrobiales; family Phyllobacteriaceae; genus Mesorhizobium; species Mesorhizobium sp. BR1-1-4. Next base: position 237,727 of record NZ_JAIUIB010000001.1, read on the forward strand.
GTGGATGGCATCGGCGCCTGAAAGTCTGGCGACGCGGATCACCTCCTCGATCGACAGATAGCTCTCGATCGGACCCATGTCCTTGCCGAGATGCGGGCCGCGCCCGACCTGGTAGCTCTCATCGGCCTTGAAGCGGTGCAGCGAGTATTTGTCTTCCTCGGCCCAGATCGCCACGGTTTTGAGGCCCAGCTCGTTGGCCGCGCGAAAGACGCGGATGGCGATTTCTGACCGGTTGGCGACGAGGATCTTCGTGATGGCCAAGGACTGGGCTCCAGCAGCGGAAGGAACGGGAAATCGGGGCAATGATTAGCGCGAAAATGCTGCAGTGCAAACAAAATCGACGCTGATTTAAACCGATTTAGATCGATTATCCGGCCAACACTCGCACGCATCGGTTCGAACGGACGGAACAATGGCGACAATTTCGATCCTGGATGCGATCTTCGTAAGGAAGGCTCGCCGTGACGTAACCCGGCTGCCGGGGCGCATCAAAAGAAAATGCCCGGCGCGAGACGCCGGGCATCGTTGGTTTCGGATCCGAATGAATTACGACTTCGGGAACCAGGAATACTTCCCGTCGTCCTTCTTCTTCCATTCGTACATGATGTAGCCCGGCAGCTTCGGATCGCCCTTGGCGTCATAGGCGAGATCGCCCAGAACGGTCGGGAACGGTCCGCTTTCATGCATCGCCTTGGCGACGGCCTGCGGATCGTTCGTCTTGGCGGCAGCGGCCGCCTCGGCGACCACCTGCACGGCGGCATAGGCGTAGAGCGTGTAGGCTTCCGGCTCGAAACCCTGCGCGCGGAACTTCTCGACGAGTTCCTTATTGGCCGGGATCAGACGCGGGTCGGGGCCGAACGTGTTGAGGGTGCCGGCGACAGCGTCGCCCGCGATGGCGGCGAGTTCGTCCGTCACGATGCCGTCACCCGACATCATCGGCGCCTTGAGGCCCTGGTCCGCCGATTGACGGATGATCAGACCGGCTTCGGTGTGCAGGCCACCCCAGTAGATCAGGGTGACGCCGGCTTCCTTCATCTTGGCGATCAGCGCCGAGAAGTCCTTGTCGCCGACATTGACGCCTTCATACATCACTTCCTTGATGCCGGCGGCGTTCATCGCCTTCTTGGTTTCGTCCGCGAGGCCCTGGCCATAAGGGGTCTTGTCATGGATCACGGCGACTTTGGCATCCTTGAAGTTCGCGGCGATATAGGCGCCAGCGATGCTGCCCTGCTGGTCGTCGCGTCCGCAGGTACGGAACACATTCCACAAGCCGCGCTCGGTAAACTTCGGGTTGGTTGCGGCCGGCGTGATTTCGACGATGTTGTTTTCGGCGTACACTTCGGAGGCCGGGATCGACACGCCCGAGTTGAAGTGGCCGATCACGAACTTGACGCCGTCGCCGACGAACTTGTTGGCGACCGAGATGCCCTGCTTCGGATCGGAGACATCGTCGCCGACTTCGAGCTTGATCTGCTCGCCATTGATGCCGCCCTTGGCATTGATCTCGGCGACCGCCGCTTCGGCGCCCTTCTGCAACTGTGCGCCGAAGGCCGCGTTCGGACCGGTGATCGGCCCGGCGACGGCGAACATTACATCAGCCCACGCGTTGCCGCCGAACGCGACGAGCGCGGTCAGGGCCACGGCGGACAAAAGTGACTTTTTCATTTAAACGCTCCCATTAACGGAGTGGGCGTGGATGAAGCTTTCATGCGATGCCCACCCTTATCGCAGAAAGCATAGTTTGCCGATTTTCAGGCACTTGTCACGCCGATTCATCCCTGACGCGGCGTTAATGATGAACGTCAACCTTTCGGTTTCCAGCTCAAGATTGAAGCTCTTTCGTAGAGCCAATTATACTGTGTGACCATCTGGTTGGTTCGTGTGTATTGATAGCCGACGAAGCCCAGTATCATCAGCACGATGGTGTCAACGATATAGTAATGCAGCGAGAACATCGTGCCGTCGAACAGCGCGTGATGGATGAAGCGGATTCCAATGCCGAGCCCGAGCAGATAGGCAAACAGCTGGATGAAGCTGCGCCATGTCTGGGCACTGGCCTTGCCGGTCATCCATGCCGCCCATCCGCCGAGCAGGCAGGTGACGAAGAAGAACTGCCAGATCGACGGTTCCTCGTAGAGAATGCCTTGCATGGGAAGTCTCCTGAACTCAGTGATGTCCGCCTTCGAGATAGGCGGCGCGCACTTCCGGATTGGCGAGCAGCTCCTTGCCGGTGCCGCTCATCGTCACATTGCCGTTGACCATCACATAGCCGCGCGTGGCGAGCTTGAGCGCGCCGAACGCGTTCTGCTCGACCAGGAACACGGTCAGCCCTTGGGTGCGGTTCAACTCACGAATGGCATCGAAGATCTGCTTGACGATCAGCGGCGCCAGACCCAGCGACGGCTCGTCGAGCAGAAGCAGTTTCGGCCGCGCCATCAGTGCGCGTCCGATCGACAGCATCTGCTGTTCGCCGCCCGACAGCGTACCGCCACGCTGGGCGATACGCTCCTTCAGCCTGGGGAACAGCGTGAACACCTTCTCGACGTCCTCGCCATAATATTTGAGGTTGTCGAGGCTGGCGCCCATCTGCAGGTTTTCCATCACCGTCATGCGCGGAAAGATGCGCCGGCCCTCCGGTGACTGAGCAATGCGCATGCGCGCGATTTCGTGTGTCGGCAACTGGGTGATATCGGTCCCGTTGAAAGTGATGGCGCCCGTGCGGGCGCGTGGAGCCCCGAAGATGGTCATCATCAGCGTCGACTTGCCGGCGCCGTTGGCGCCGATCAGCGCCACGATCTCACCTTGCTTGACGCTGACATTGACGCCGTTCAGCGCACGGATGTTGCCGTAATAAGTCTCCACGCCCTTGATATCGAGCAGCGTTGTCGTGGCCATCACTTGCCCCCTCCACGCTTGCCCTGAACGGGCTTGGCTGTGCTCGCCTTGGCTTTGCCGGACACATGACTGGTCGCCACCTTGCCTGCATCGACGCGGCGCGAGAATTCCGTATCCTTGCCTTGGCCGAGCAGCTTGGCCTGCTTGACCCACTCCTCGCGCGCGATGCGTCCGTCAAAGGCGAGATAGGCCTCGACCGCCTCGACATCTGCCTTCTTCCAGGCGCCGATCTGGTCGAAGTGGAAGATGCCGTGTTCGTTGAGCTTCTTCTCGTTGACCGTGCCGATGCCCTTGATGCGGGTCAGATTGTCGGCCTTGCCGCCACGGGGGGCAGCGAGGCGGTTCGAAACGCCTTCGGCCTTCGCGGCGGGCGCCTTGGCGGCCGTTTTCCTTGGTGCCGCTTTCTTCGCGGCGGGCTTGGCCGGCGCCGGTGTCGGGGCAACAGGCCTGCTTGCCACGCTGGCGCCGCGGGCATCGACCTGCGCTGCCTTCGAGGCGCCTTTCGACACGGTTACGCGTTCGCCTTGGCTATGGCCGACGGTGTCGCTCACCGGCCCGGCCAGATACGACGACGATGTCCCCGGGCCATGCGCGGAATCGGGGCCGATGTCGAGCTGTTCGATGACGTCCTCGTCGCCGACTTCGGTAAGTACGGTCTCCACCTCCTCGTCGTCGACGCCAAGATAGGCAGCGATGACGCGCGGGTCGGTGCGCACCGACTGCGGATTGCCGTCGGAGATCTTGCGGCCATATTCCAGCACCACGACATGGTCGGAGATCTGCATGACCACCGACATATCGTGCTCGATCAGGAGGATCGAGGTGCCTGTCGTGTGCTTGATCCCCATCAGCAGTTCGTTGAGAGCCGCCGATTCCTTCGGGTTGAGGCCGGCCGCCGGTTCGTCGAGGCACAGAAGCTCGGGACCGGTGCACATGGCGCGCGCGATCTCGAGCCGCCGCTGTGCGCCGTAGGGCAAGTCGCCGGCCGGATCGTCGGCGCGATCAACGAGATCGGCCTTTTCCAGCCAGTGCTTGGCAAGCTCCACCGATTCGGCCGAGGCCTTGCGGTAGCCGCTGAAGCCAAACAGGCCCAGGATCGTATACCCGGACGCCTTCATCAGCTTGTTGTGCTGGGCGACGAGCAGGTTCTCCAGCAGCGTCATGCCCGAGAACAGGCGGATGTTCTGGAAGGTGCGCGCCACCTTGGCGCGCGCCGGGATCTCATGGTTGGGCAGCCGTTCCAGCAGGTAGCTGGAGCCATCGGCCCGGTTGAGCGTGATCATGCCTTCCGACGGCTTGTAGAAGCCGGTGATGCAATTGAACACGGTGGTCTTGCCGGCGCCGTTGGGGCCGATCAGCGCGGTGATTTCGCCGCGCCTGGCAGTGAAGGACAGGTCGCCGATGGCGACCAGGCCGCCGAACTTCATCGACAGATGATCGACCTGCAGGATGGCGTCGTTCATTTGTGCGTTCGCATTCATCAGCCGTGACCCTCCTTGGTGAAGGAGCTTGAGACAGCCCTTCGCTCCTTGAGGAAGGCTGTCGGTTCACGACTGCCGACAAAGCCCCGCGGCTTCCACAGCATGACGATGACCATGGCCATGCCGAACAGAAGCATGCGGTAGAGTTCGGGGGTGAAATCTTGCCCGAAGACCTGTTTGAGGAAGTCGAGCTCGCGCAGCGCCTCGGTGCCGCCGATCATCACCATCGCGGCGACGGCGATGCCGACCAGCGACCCCATGCCGCCAAGGACGACGATGGCCAGGATGATGGCCGATTCCAGGAAGACGAAGGATTCCGGGCTGACGAAGCCTTGCCGCGCGGCGAAAAATGCCCCGGCAAAACCGCCGAACATGGCACCGGTGGCAAAGGCCGTCAGCTTGGTCGTGGTGGTGTTGATGCCGAGCGAGCGGCAGGCGATCTCGTCCTCGCGCAGCGCTTCCCAGGCACGCCCGACGGGCATGCGCCTCAGCCTGATGGTGACGAAGGCGGTGAGCATGCAAAGCGCCAGGATCAGGTAATAGAGGAAGATCTTGTAGTAGGCGCTCGAGGTCGCGAGGTGCAGGACCTTGGCGATGTAGTTGGGGTCCGAGACGTTGAAGGTCATCAAGCCGAAAAAGGTGACTTTCGGGATGCCGGAGATACCGGCCGAACCGTTGGTCACATCGCGCCAGTTGATCAGCACCAGGCGGATGATCTCCCCGAAGGCAAGGGTGACGATCGCCAGGTAATCGCCGCGCAGGCGCAGCACCGGAAAGCCGAGCAGCACGCCCCAGAAGGCGGCCATGGCGCCGGCCGCCGGAAGCAGTATCCAGAACGACAGGCCGTAGGTTGTGCCAAGCAGCGCATAGGCGTAGGCCCCGACGGCGTAGAAGGCGACGTAGCCCAGATCGAGCAGACCGGCGAGGCCGACGACGATGTTCAGCCCCCAGGCCAGCATCACGTAGATCAGGATCTGGATGCCGAAATTGTCGACCCATTTCAGCGAGCCCTGCAATCCGGTGGCGACCGACCACGACATCAGCGACAGCACGACGATGACAAGGATCGGATAGAGCACCAGCGCGGCAATGCCGAGCTTGGTGAAGTTGGCGTGGATGAAGCCGCGGTAATAGTAGATCACGCAGGCCAGCGCATAGATGATTGCGAGCGCGCGCAGGAACTGCAGATAGCCGGCCGCCTCTGCTCCTATCCATCCGGGAAGCGAGCCGTTGAACACGAACAGCAGCACCACCGCGATGATCGCCACGACAAACGCCGGCAACAGGAAGAAGCGCGACGCCGCACTGGCCGGCAACAGGCCGGTGGCGACATCGGCGATCTTCTGGTTGGCCATGAAGGGTTGACCATAGGCGACATAAAGGAAACGGCCGATAGCCGTGGCGATCACCACGGCGGCCAAGAGGCCCCAGCGCTTCACCAGGACCAGTTCATTGGAGATGTTCTGGTCTGTCTTGAGGCCGATGAACAGCACGAACAGGCCAAGCGAGATGGCGCCGGCATAGAAGCCCTCGCGCAGCGCGCGCTGCATGGGGCTGGCGACGGTGTCGCGCTCTGGAGATACGGTCACGGCCATGGTCTCAGACCTTTTCGACTTCTGGCCGGCCCAATATGCCGGAAGGCAGGAAGATCAGCACGATTGCCAGGATCGAGAACGCGGCGACGTCCTTGTAGTCGATCGAGAAATAGGCCGACCACATGCTCTCGATGAAGCCGATCAGGAGGCCGCCCAGCACCGCACCTGGCAATGAGCCGATGCCGCCAAGAACCGCCGCCGTGAATGCTTTGACCCCGGGGGTAAAGCCGTCCGAGAAGGCGATGACGCCGTAGTACATCAGGAACAGCGTGCCGGCGACAGCGGCAAGAGCGGCGCCCATGATGAACGTGATCGAGATGGTGCGGTCGACGTCGATGCCCAGCAGTGCGGCCATCTTGCGGTCCTGCTCGCAGGCGCGTTGCGCCCGGCCAAGCGAGGTCTTGTTGACCAGGTACCAGAACAGCGCCAACAGCAAAGCCGTGACGATGACGATGATGATCTGCTTCAGCGAAACGCTGACGCCGTTGATGTTGTAGACTTGGCTGACCATCGGCGGGATCGGCTTGTTGCGCGGGCCTTGCGTCACCTGGACGAAGTTCGACAGCGCGATCGACATGCCGATGGCGGTGATCAGCGGCGCCAGCCGGAACGAACCGCGCAGCGGCCGGTAGGCCACTTTCTCGATCGTCCAATTGTAGAGGCTGGTGAGCAGCATCGCCACGATCATCATGACCAGCAGCGCGATGACCACGGGCACCGAATAAAACAGCGCTCCGAGGATGAGGAAGACGATCAGCGCCGTGAAAGCGCCCACCATGAAGATGTCGCCATGGGCGAAATTGATCATGCCGATGATGCCGTAGACCATCGTGTAGCCGATCGCGATCAGCCCATAGATCGATCCCAGCGTCAGCCCATTGATAAGCTGCTGGACAAAGTACTGCATGTGTACATGGCTCCCCTGGAATGTCGCCCATGCAGACGCATTCCTTTTCGTATTTCCCCTAGTCGTAAAGTTTCGAGCCCGGATTGCAACGTGATTTTTTTGACCGCTCCGCGTGTTTGCAAGTCACGTCTTCCCGATCGCCCGCTTTTCGCACCCAGCCCCTGGACTATCGCGGACCCTATCATTGGCATAACGCAATGTCTTTGACGATTGAGCCGCATCATGCGCTCCGTTTCGAAGAAATCACCGTCAAAATTAGGTGATGAGAGGAATCGTTGCATTCCTGACACGGTTCGTTTTTTCGTCACACTCCTTTCCGCAGGGTCAGGATTCTCCTACTTGACCACGAAACCGTGCGCGAACGGATCGCGGTCGTCGATGAAGATCGTGTTCAGTCCAGTCATGCGGGCCCAGCCGCCGATCGAAGGGATGATGGCCGGCTTGCCGGCGACGGTGACGTCCTTTTCAACCTTGCCCTTGAACAGCGAGCCGATGATCGATTCATGGACGAACGCATCCCCCGCCTTGAGCTTGCCCTTGGCATGGAGTTGCGCCATGCGTGCCGAGGTGCCGGTGCCGCAGGGCGAGCGGTCGATCGCCTTGTCGCCGTAGAAGACGGCATTGCGGGCATCGGCTCCCTCGACCGTCGGCTTGCCGGTCCACAGCATGTGCGACAACCCGGTGATCCCGGGATTCTCCGGATGCACGAAGGAATACTTCTCGTTGAGCCGCTGCCGCACCACCGGGCTCCAGGCGATGAGGTCGCCGGCGGAATAGTCGGCCATATCGCGATAGTTCGCCTGCGGCTCCACGATGGCGTAGAAATTGCCGCCATAGGCGACATCGACGGTGATCTCGCCGAGCCCCGGACATTCAACCTTCAACCCTTCGGCATAAAGGAAGGACGGCACGTTGGTGATGCGCACCTCCTCGACATACTCGCCGACCTGCTTGTATTCCGCGATGACCAGGCCGGCGGGCGTGTCGAGCCGCAGAACACCTGGCGTCTTCGGCTTGATCAGCCCATGCTCGATCGCCATCGTCACCGTGCCGATGGTGCCGTGACCGCACATCGGCAGGCAGCCGGACGTCTCGATGAACAGGATGGCGATGTCGCAATCCTCGCGCGTCGGCGGGTAGAGGATCGAGCCTGACATCACGTCATGGCCGCGCGGTTCGAACATCAGGCCGGTGCGGATCCAGTCGTATTCGGCCAGGAAATGTGCCCGTCGCTCCATCATGGTCGAGCCCTGCAGCAGCGGGCCGCCGCCGGCGACCAGCCGCACCGGGTTGCCGCAAGTGTGGCCGTCGATGCAGAAGAAGGATTTCTTGGCCATGTCGCTCCTCGAGATCAAAACCGTTGTGGACTGAAGGGGGCCAGATCAACGGATGAAGTCTGCCCCAGAACGAATTCCCTGATCAACCGCCCGGTTGCCGCGGCCTGCGTCAGGCCGAGATGGCCGTGGCCGAAGGCGTAGATCACGGACTGGCTTCGCGCCGCCTTGCCGACGACGGGCACCGAATCCGGCAGGGAGGGCCGGAACCCCATCCATTCGCGCCCGCCCGAGGGATCGAGCCCCGGCAGGAATTCCCGCGCTTTCCGCAAGAGCGCCTTCGACCTGTTGAAATTGGGCGGCCGCTCGATGCCGCCGAGTTCCACGGCACCGCCGACACGCAGGCCGGTTTCGAGCGGGGTGATGACGAAGCCATGGCCGGAAAAGATCAACTGTCGCCTCACGTCGAAGGCGCTCGTCGGCAGCGTCGTGTTGTAGCCGCGTTCGGTCTCCAGCGGAATGCGATCGCCGAGTTGCCGCGCCAGCAGATGCGACCAGGCGCCCGCGGCAATGACTATGTGACCGGCTTGCCTGCTCGTGCCGTCGGCCAGCGTCAGTGTCGCGCCATACTGATCCGCGGCGACGCGGTCGATGCGGGCCATCTCGAAGCGGGCGCCCTTGGACTGCGCGTACGCCCACACCGCCTTGCCGAGCAGTTTTGGATCGGCGACCGTCTTCCATCCAGGCACGAAAGTGCCCTTGACGAAGCGCGGTGACAGCCCCGGCTGCAGGTCCGCCAGGATCTCGCCCTCGACATGGCGGAAGCCGATGCCGAAGCGCTCGCGCGCCGCCCAGCCCGACAGCGAGGCGCGGAACTCGGCCTCGCCTTCGTAGAGTTCGAGCGAACCGTCCTCGCGCAGCATCGGCCGGGTGCCGGAACGATCGAGCAGATCCATCCATTCGGCCTCGGCAAGCTTCATCATGCCGGCCTGCGCGGTCAGGCTCGCCTCGTATTTCCCAGGCGCGCCGGCGCGCCAGAACCGGATCAGCCAAGGCAGCAGCTTCGGCAGGTAGGCGGGCGGAATGCTGAGCGGGCCGAGTGGATCGGCGAGCCATTTTGGCAGCTGCCGGATCACGCCCTTGTGCGCCAGCGGCAACACGTCGGAGAAGGCAAAGGCGGCGGCATTGCCGGAACTCGTCTCCTCGCAGATACCCGTGCGGTCGAAGAGCGTGACGTCCAGTCCCGCCTCGGCAAGGAAGGCAGCCGCGCAAATGCCGATGATGCCGCCACCGACGATGGCGATGTCTCTCCCTTCTCCCCGTTCACGGGGAGAAGGTGCCCGCAGGGCGGATGAGGAGCGCCGCCCCTTGTCTGTCGATTTGGACTTTCCTTGCACCTGGGCGCTGCCTCTCATCTGGCTGCCGCCACCCTCTTTAGAACTGCGGCAGTGTCGGCCGCGCCGCCAGCGCATCCTTGATGATCTTCTCGACAGCCTTGCGGCGTTCGCCCGACAGCGGCATGCGCGGCATGCGCACGCGGTCATTGGTGTTGATTGCGAACACTTCGGCAAGCTTGATGTTCTGCACAAGATAGGTCGAGACATCGAGGTCGAGCAGCGGCCGGAACCAGCGGTAGATGGCGAGCGCCTCTTCGCGGCGCCCCTGCTTCATAAGCTGGTAGATGGCGACGGTCTCGCGCGGGAAGGCGGTGACCAGACCGGCCACCCAGCCGATGGCACCCACGGAGAGCGCCTCGAAGGCCAGGTTGTCGACGCCGGTGAACAGGTCGTAGCGGCTGCCCAGGCGGTTGATGATCTCGGTCGAGCGGCGGATGTCGTCAGAGGATTCCTTGATGGCGACGAAGCGCTTGTCCGACGCCAGCTCCTCCATTTGGTCGACGCTTACATCGACGCGGTAGGCGAGTCGGTTGGAATAGATCATGACCGGCAAGTCGCCGGCTTCCGCCACTGCGCGCAGCGCCGCCACCGTCTCTTCCGCGTTGGTGTGGTAGATCGGGCTCGGCACCACCATCAGCCCATTGGCGCCTTCCTTGGCGGCGCGCTTGGCGATACTGGCGGCCTCGCGGGTGCCGGCCTCGTTGACCGTCAGCAGCACCGGCTTCTTGCCAGCGATCTTCTGCGCGGTCTTCAGCACCTCGATCTTCTCGTCAGGCGACAGCATCGGTCCCTCGCCCAGCGAGCCGCAGACGATGATGCCATCGCAGCCGGCATCCATTTGCAGGCCGAAGCAGCGCTCCATCTCGGCGTGATCGAGCCGGTCGTCGGCGGTGAATTTGGTCGTGACGGCGGGTAAAACTCCGGTCCACATAGCTATCTCTCCATCTGATATATCAGCCGTATATCTGTTAGGAAAGCTGCTGTCAATGCGGAATCTGTTATGATATATTCTAGATATATCAGGAGAGAGCCTTTGATATCCATGGAAGCAAGCATCGTGTCGGAGCCCGCGGCGACCAAGGCCTATCGCGTCCTCGAAAACATGATCGTCACGCTCGAACTGGCCCCGGCGAGTTTTGTTACCGAGGGGTCCCTGATCGAGCGGCTGGCGCTCGGCCGCACGCCGGTGCGCGAGGCGATCCAGCGGCTGGCCTGGGAGGGATTGCTAGACGTCAGGCCCCGCGCCGGCATCGCGATCGCGCCCCTGCACCCCGGCGACTGGCTGCGCGTGCTCGACGCAAGGCGCGGCGTCGAGGTGGTGCTCGCCCGTTCGGCCGCACGCTTCGTTACCCGCGAGGCCGCCGACCTGTTCCACGAGGCGGCGCTCGCCATGCAGAAAGCAGTGATATCAGGCAATGTGCTCGCCTTCATCCAGGCCGACAAGGCGCTTGACGAGGCGCTGGCGCTGGCCGCCGACAACCCGTTCGCCGCCCGGCTGGCCGCCCCCCTGCAGACCCACAGCCGCCGCTTCTGGTTCCGCTACAAGGCCGACACCGGGCTGGCGGAGTCCGCCGAGCACCATGTTGCATTGATCCGCTCGATCCTGGACGGCGATGAGGAAGGCGCCGCCAAGGACGCCAAGAAACTGATGGCACTGCTGCGCGGCCATGCCGAGGTCGCCGCCACGCGCTAGTTGCAAGAGCGCGAAGGCAAATCGCTCAGGCGCCCGGCAAGGCCGCCTTGAGTGTCGGGCTGTCCCAGCCTTCGCCAACCGACAGGATACAACTCTGGCCTTTCGTATCGGAAGCCAAGACCGTCCAGCTGCCTTGTTCCGAAACGAAGACCTCGAGGACCACATTGGGGTTGATCAGGCCGCGCCCGGCTTCGCTTTCGTGGAAGTTCTCGCCGAGCGCCTTCACGATATCGGCGCGTGGCGCGCATTGCCCAGCTGCATTTGCCTGAGCAGCGCACGAGCACATCGCCATCGCCGCAACGAACATTGTCGCCGTAAGACGTCGTGTCATTTGACACCTCCTTGCGCCGGACGATGCAATGCCACCGGCCCGCCGTCGGCGCCCTGGTTGTCTGCCGCGCCTCCTCCACGGCAGGATTGCAGCCCTAAGTCGCGCAATCCCCCACCGGTTCCATCACATTAGCGTTTGCAAAAACAAAAGGCCTAAGTCCGGGGACTTAGGCCTCAGGTTCAATCGATCTTCTCATCCGCCCTGCAGCGAGGAAGACCAGATAAAAAAGCGTCCGGTCAATTCATCGTCGGGATAACGAACTCGGCGCCGTCCTTGATGCCGGACGGCCAGCGCGAGGTAACCGTCTTGGTCTTGGTGTAGAAGCGGAACGCGTCCGGGCCATGCTGGTTGAGGTCGCCGAAGGAAGACGCCTTCCAGCCGCCGAAAGTGTAATAGGCGATCGGCACCGGGATCGGTACGTTGACGCCGACCATGCCGACCTGGACACGGCTGGCGAAGTCGCGCGCGGCGTCGCCATCGCGGGTGAAGATGGCGACGCCATTGCCCATCTCATGGTCGTTGGCGAGCTTGATGGCGTTCTCATAGGTCGGCGCGCGCACCACCGAGAGCACCGGCCCAAAGATCTCTTCCTTGTAGATGCGCATATCGGCCGTGACATTGTCGAAAAGGCAACCGCCCATATAGTAGCCGTCCTCATAGCCCTGCATCTTGAAGCCGCGGCCATCGACGACAAGCTTGGCGCCTTCCTTGACACCGGTGTCGACGTAGCCCTTGACGCGCTCCAGCGCCTGGGCGGTAACCAGCGGGCCGAAATCCGCTGCCGAATCCGTCGAGGGACCGACCTTCAGGCTTTCGACGCGCGGGATCAGCTTTTCCATCAGCCGGTTGGCGGTGTCGTTGCCGACCGGAACAGCCACCGAGATAGCCATGCAGCGCTCGCCGGCCGAGCCGTAGCCGGCGCCGATCAGTGCGTCGACGGTCTGGTCCATGTCGGCGTCGGGCATGATGATCATGTGGTTCTTGGCGCCGCCGAAGCACTGCACGCGCTTGCCGGCCGCCGTGCCGCGCGAATAGATGTAGTGCGCGATCGGCGTCGAGCCGACAAAACCGATGGCCTTGATGTCGGGATCGTCGAGGATGGCGTCGACGACATCCTTGTCGCCGTTGACGACATTGAGGATGCCGGCCGGCAGACCGGCCTCGATGAACAGTTCGGCAATGCGCATCGGCACACCCGGATCACGCTCCGAAGGCTTCAGGATGAAGGCGTTGCCGCAGGCGATCGCCGGCGCGATCTTCCAAAGCGGGATCATCGCCGGGAAATTGAACGGCGTGATGCCGGCGACGACGCCGAGCGGCTGGCGCATCGAATAGACATCGATGCCGGGGCCGGCGCCGTCGGTGAACTCGCCCTTCATCATGTGCGGAGCGCCGATGCAGACCTCGACCACTTCCAGGCCGCGCTGGATGTCGCCCTTGGCGTCGGCGATGGTCTTGCCATGTTCGCGCGCAAGGATCTCGGCCAGTTCGTCATAGTCGCGGGCAACCAGTTCGAGGAACTTCATCAGCACGCGCACGCGGCGCTGCGGATTGGTCGCGGCCCATTTGGGCTGTGCGGCCTTGGCGTTCTCGACCGCCGCGCGCAATTCCGCCTGCGAGGCCAGCGCCACCGTGCCGCGCACCGTGCCGTCCATCGGCTGCATGACGTCCTGCTTGCGGCCGCTGGTGCCGGCGACACGCTTGCCGCCGATGAAATGACCGTAGTCGATCATGATTTCTCTCCCTGGGTTGTGATGTCGCATTGTCCGCCTTTGGGCGGCCGATGGCAACGCGAGGGAGAACGCAACCGTTGTGCGCAAAATAGATATCGATTGACGCGCGAGCATCAATTCTCGCAATACTCGCCCGAGATCGCCATCAGGGGAACGCCATGAACTGGGATGACGTCCGCATCTTCCTCGCCGTGGCGCGGGCCGGCCAGATCCTTGGCGCCGCCAGGCGGTTGGAGCTGAACCACGCCACGGTCTCGCGCCGCATCGCGGCCCTTGAAGACGCGTTACGCACGAAACTCTTCCGCCGGCTGACCACCGGCAGCGAACTGACCCCGGCCGGCGAGCGCTTCCTCGACATCGCCGAGCGCATGGAGGGCGACATGATCGCCGCCCGCTCGACCATATCGGGCGAAGGCGACGACGTGTCCGGAACCGTGCGCATCGGCGCGCCTGACGGCTTCGGCGTCGCTTTCCTGGCCAAGCGGCTGGGCGAACTCACCGCCCAGCACCGCGAACTCACCATCCAGCTCGTCCCGGTGCCGCGCTCCTTCTCCCTGTCGCGACGCGAGGCCGACATTGCCATAACCGTCGAGCGGCCGACCGAAGGCCGGCTGGTGGCGGGAAAACTGGTCGACTACTCGCTCGGGCTGTTTGCCTCCCGCGGCTATGTCGACGCGCATGGCCTGCCCAAAACCGCCGCCGAACTTGGCCAGCACACCCTCATCGGCTATGTGCCTGACCTGATCGTCAGCCCGTCGCTCGACTACGCCGCCGAATTCAGCGCCGATTGGCGGACCAGCTTTGCCATCTCCTCCGCACTTGGTCAGGCCGAAGCGGTGCGCTCGAGCGCCGGCATCGGCATCCTGCACACCTTCGTCGCCCGCTCGATGCCGGAGTTGGTCGCCGTCGATGTGGTCGCGCCCATCCGCCGCGCCTACTGGCTGGTCTATCACGAATCGGTGAGACCGCTGCGCCGCGTCCAGATCGTTGCCTCCTTCATCACCAAGGCGGTGGAACGGGAGCGGGGGTTGTTTACCTGATTTCGCCCAGATGCCTGCGGGTTTCGCGCCCTTCAGGCAGGGTGCCGACATCACAATAACGCGGGCCTGGATCACGCACGCCGCCTTTTCCTTGCCACAAAACCGACCAGTGTGGCATCAGGCGTGCGGTCGCCGGCCATGGGACAGGTCGGGTGGGGAAATCTTTCAGAAAGCTGGCGCGGATAGACATGCGAGCCGTTCTTGCCATCCTGCCGCTGCTGTTCGTCTCCGCATGCGCCAACCCGTGGACAAAAGTGCCGGAAGCCGAATTGCCGAAACCGATCCGCTACGCCATGGCGCGTCCCTCGCCTTTCGTCATCGGCAATTACTGCGGTCCCGGCACCCGCACCGGCGATCTGTCGGCCCGGCCTGTCGATCGCCTCGACGCCGTTTGCCGAACCCATGATGCCTGCTACATCGCCCGCCGCAACCATTGCGACTGCGACGGCGCCCTTGTCGCCTCGGCGAGGGCGATCCGCGATGACATGACGGCGCCCCGCAAGATGCGCGGCGAGGCGGAACTGCTGATCGCCACCTTCGCCATCCCTGTCTGCAAGGTTTTCCCGCAAGGTTTCATGCCGCCCCGCGACCCGGCGCAGTTGAGCGTCATGAAGGCCGGGGCGACGGGGTGAACATCCGCACGGCCATCCTCGCCCTGTTCGGGCTGGCCGCCCTTGCCGGCTGCGGTGCGGGCCGCAATGCCTGCGACCTATCGGCCGGGCAGGAGGCTTGCGCACGGCCCTCGCTGTCGGCTGGCACGCCCGGGTCGCGGGTCGCGACTGAGCAGTTCTTCGGCAATGACGGCGGCAGCGACTATGAAAGACGGTTCCTGGCACTGCTCGCCCACCACCAGCTCGGCGCCATGGACCGCGCCAACGGCACGGGCCCCTTCGGGCGCAACCGCCTCGATGTCCAGAACCGCGATTTCCAGGCGACCTATTCGACGCTCCAGCACCTGGCCGGACCAGTCGCCAACGCTCATCTGCCGCCGACCGGTGGGGGCAGCGGCGACGGTTATTTCGACGGCCGCTGGCGGGTGTCGCGGCAGACGCTCTATATCGATGCGGCAGCGCGGCCCTCGGCCCCCAGGATTTTCGATTTCTCCGGCTTGCAGGCACGCAGCACCGAAATCGTCGTACGCCAGGCGGGCAAACAGCCGGCCGACATCGAAGGCAGTTGCGACGGCGCATTGGCGCTCCGCGCTGGCGGAGCCTCACGCACCATCGCCGCCGGTGCGGCATTCGGCTTTCACCTCTCCGGCGGGGACGACACGGTCAGCCTGTTCCCGGGCGACGGCCTGAACCGGTGCACTGCGAGGATCCGCTCCAGCCTTGCGCCCACCGGTACACCGCTCACCATCCGGCGCGAAGAAACCGCGGATCCGGCGCTTGCCAGCTTGGACAGCCGCTACCAGCGCTGCCCAGTCCCCGGCGATGCAGGCCTCGATGCGCTCGAGCGCGCCTTCTATGCCAGCCGCTGGCTGTCGCAGACCTGCGCCATGCCGATCGGCGAGCCCAGGCTGCTGCGCAAGTCGCGCGACGGCTTCAACGCCAAGGTCGAGGCGCTGATGGGCGCGCCGCTGTCCAATGCGGCAATAGACAAGGGCGATCCGGAACTGCCGCTCGATTTCTCGAAGGCGCCAAGGCTGAAGCTGATCTATCTGTCCTCGCTGGAATTCAAGGCCGACTTTTCCGGGCGCGTCATCGAACGGCTGATCCGCCATCATGCAGCGCTTGGCACCAAGGTGCGCATCATGGTCACCGACGTGCTGGAGCGCGAAAAGGACGACGCCATGCTGCACCGGCTGGCCGCCGAATTCCCCAATGTGGAGCTGCAGGAATATCGCTGGCGGGCGGACCACGGCGCGCCGATCGACGAGCAGATTTCACAACTGCACAAGGTCCATCATGTCAAGATGCTGGCCACGCTGGCGCAGGACCCCGCGCGCTCGCGCGTCATCATCGGCGGCCGCAACATCCATGACGGTTTCCTGTTCCACCAGCCGATCGATCTGTCGCGCTATCCGGACCTCGAGCAATACGGCAAGACCGACGGGTTTTCGCTGAATTACTACTCGAACTGGAGCGACTTCGACATCGAGTTCGCCGACCGGGCGACGGTCGAGACGCTCGCCGCGCAGCTGTCGACGATATGGCTGCGCGACGCCGACACCAACCTGGCGCGCCCCTTCTCCATCCCGGTCCGCGGAGATGGCCCCCGGGGCAATGCCCGGCATTTCATCTCGATGCCCTATGAGGATGACCATGCGCTGGAGGCCTATTTCGTCGAACTGGTCGATGCCGCCCGGCACCATATCCAGATCGTCAACCCCTACCTCAATCTGACGCCGAGCCTCGCCAAGGCTTTTGACCGGGCGCTCGCCCGCGGCGTCAGGATCGACGTTGTCGGCCGCATCGACCTCAAGGGCGATATCGGGGGCAGGTTTCTCACCGCGCTCAACAAGCTGTTCGTCGAGAAATATGGCGACCGTATCGATATCCGCGAGTTCAAGGCGCCTGACGTGGTGCTGCATTCCAAAATCATGATGATCGATGAAAGGCTGGTTGCCATCTCCTCGGTCAACCTCAACAACCGCAGCTTCTTCCACGATTCGGAGAACGGCATGATGGTGCTCGACCCCGCCTTCTACGCCAGGATGAAGCCGGTCTATGACGACTACCTCGTCCACTCGAACCCGGTCGCCACCAATGTGACGATCCCGTGGGCCTACCGGCTGCTGTTCGACGAGGCGTGGGTCAGGCAGGCGTTCTGATATCGCCCCGGTTCCGGGGCAACGACATAAGCAAAGAATAAAGCGCGAGACGCGCGGCGGCTATTTCAGGTAACGCTCCTGGGCCAAGGCACGCACGTCGATATCGGGCACCCGGTTGGAGATGATGTCGGCCAGAACCTTGGCCGAGCCGCAGGCCATGGTCCAGCCGAGCGTGCCATGGCCGGTGTTGAGATAGAGGTTGGACAGCTCCGTGCGGCCGATCAACGGCGGTCCGTCAGGCGTCATCGGCCGCAGCCCGCACCAGAACGTCGCATCGCGCATCGCGCCGGCTCCCGGAAACAGGTCGCCGACCGAGTGTTCGAGCGTGCGCCGGCGCGATTCATGCAGCCTGAGGTCGAAGCCGGAAATCTCGGCCGTGCCGCCGACGCGAATGCGGTCGCCGAGCCGGGTGATCGCGACCTTGTAGGTTTCGTCCATCACGGTCGACACGGGCGCGGCGGCGGCGTCCTTGATCGGCACCGTGATCGAATAGCCCTTGACCGGATAGACCGGGATCGGTCGCTTCATCCGGCGCATGAAACCAGCCGAATAGCTGCCCAGCGCCATCACATAGGCGTCGGCGGTCAGCCAGCCCTTGCTGGTGCTCATATTGTTGACGCGGTTGCGGCTGCGGATGACGCGCCATATCGTCGTGTCGTATTCGAACTTGACGCCGCGCGCCACGCAGAGCTCGGCCAGCCTGTCGGTGAACATCTTGCAGTCGCCGGTCTCGTCGCCCGGCAGTCTCAGGCCGCCGACGAATTTTTCACGCACCCCCGCCAGCGCCGGTTCCGCCGCGATGCAGCCGTTGGGATCAAGGACCTCATAGGGCACGCCATATTTCTTCAGCACCTCGACATCGCCTCCGGTGCCGTCGAGCTGCTTTTGCGTCCGGAACAGCTGCAGCGTGCCCTGCGTCCGCTCGTCATAGGCGATGCCGGTCGCCTCGCGCAGCGCCTTCAGCGTGTCGCGGCTGTATTCCGCCAGCGGCACCATGCGCGATTTGTTGATCGCGTAGCGCTCGGCGGTGCAGTTGCGCAGCATCTTGACCAGCCACGTCCACATGTGCGGATCGAAGGCCGGCCGCACCACCAGCGGACCATGCTTCATCAAGAGCCACTTGATCGCCTTGAGCGGGATGCCGGGGCCGGCCCAGGGCGAGGCATAGCCGGGCGAAATCTCGCCGGCATTGGCAAAGCTGGTTTCCAGCCCCGGCCCTTTCTGGCGGTCGATCACCGTCACCTCGTGGCCGGCCTCGGCGAGATAGTAGGCCGTGGTCACCCCGATCACGCCACTGCCCAGCACCATGATTTTCATCATTCACTCCTTGCCGCGCCGAGCGTCCTCAGGACGCCCGTGGACGCAGCCGTATTTTTCGATTTGCGCATGATCCCGAGCGAAAATCGATGCCGATCTTCGAGACCACGCGCTGTTGCCCATTCACGCCGCCGAGGGACCGGGGTCGTCGTCTTCTGTCTGCCGCATTCCGGCCGTCTCGCCAAGAGGCCTCCAATCGGCTGCGGCACTGTAGACGAGCCTGAGCCCGTGCGGTCGCTGCGCGTCAGCCTGGTGTTTCTGCCTGACCGTGCGCCGGGCAGCCTCCGGCTGGTAAAGCACGGCCCGGATCAGGATCGACTCCCGCCGGCCGTCGGCGTGTTCGACCATTGCAGTCTGGCCTTGCGCCATGCCAAGCATGCAGAGCCCGCGCCTCGTTGCGACCGACAGGCTGGAGCCGACCGGCCCGCGCACCTCGTGCTGCACCAGGGTTCGCGTCTCCGCGGGACCGGTATCGACGCCGAACACCACCCTGCTGTTCAGCGTGACGATGTCGGGGCCGACCGAATCGATCGGCACGACATCGGCGCGTGAAAGCTTGTGTTCGAGCATGCGCACGATCGGATCCGCGAATGCCCGCCGGCGCTCCAGCATGACTTCGAGAACGGCAAAGTCCTTCGTCGTCAGGCAGCAATTCGTGCTCGTCATCACCGCCTCCGCCATCAAGCTCGTTGCGGGCCGGAAGCCGGCGTATCGACGGCTTCGACGGTCACGGACAGTTCCCGACCACCACGACCGTTCCAGCAAACCGCCTGCCCAACGCTCGCGCCGATGAGCGCGGTTCCCATCGGCGTCAGCACCGAGATCCGGTTCTCGGCTATGTCGGCCTCGCCCGGGTAGACCAGCATGATGCGCTGGGTGTCCCCGCTTTCGCCGCGCACCATAACCGTCGAGCCCATTCGCACCACACCGGCCGGCATCGCCGCCGCGTTCGTGACGACGGCCCGGTCCATTTCCGAAAGCAGCTCCTCGGCCCTCTCGGGCGCGCGATCGAGCAACGCCCTCGCCAGGCCGGTCAGCCTGTCATGGTCGGCTTCGCTGATCAGAATATGGCTGTTTGGACGCAGTTCTTTTGCATGTTGCATGGCAAACCTCATGGATCGGCGCATCGAACGGATGCGCGCCTGCCGCCGCACTGGCGGCGGCGTGATGAAAGGCCGGCAGCCGCGAAGGGCTGTTCGGCTTGCGCTTGTGGATGTATGGATGCCCCGGTACGGACGGACGCCAGAAGGCGGCCGCGCCGGGGCTACGATCCCGCGATCGGGCAGACCCTGAACAAAGTTGTGCTATAAGCGAGGTTGCTCATGCGCCGAACCTTGCCGACAGGCGTCCGCTTGTCAAGCGCGGCCAAACCGCTCAGCCGCCGACATAGCGCCGATGAAACCGCGTCCCAAAGCTGGCCAGGATTTCGTAGCCGATGGTGCCGGCATGGCCGGCGGCATCGTCGACGCTCTGTGAAGGGCCGAGCAGTTCGACGAGATCCCCTTCGCGGAGCCTGCCGGGCGGCAAGGCCGAGATGTCGAGAATGATCGAATCCATCGACACGCGTCCGAGGAAGGGCAGGCGCGCGCCCTCGAACCAGGCGGCCGACGCGGACCGGCGCAGCCAGCCATCCGCGTAGCCGAACGAGATCGTCGCCAGGCTGAGCGGCCCTTCCGCGTGGTAGGTGTGGCCATAGCCGATGCCGGTGCCCTTTTCGACGCCGCGCGTCTGCGCCACCTTGGCCTGCAGCCGCGCCACGGGCAGCATCGGGTTGGGTTCGGCAGGCGTCGGATTGATGCCGTAGAGCGCGGCGCCAGGGCGGGCGAGATCATAATGGTAGGACGGTCCCAGAAAGATGCCGGAGGAATTGGCGAGCGAGGCGGGCGCCCCGGGCAGCATGGCACGCAACCGCTCGAAGGCCCGCCGCTGCTGTTCGTTGGCGGGATGGTGCGGCTCGTCGGCGCAGGCCAGGTGGCTCATTACATACCTGATGGCGATGCCATCGAACGCGGCGGTGTCGCCGGCCATGGCCTCGACTTCGGGCGGCGCCATGCCAAGTCGCGACATGCCGCTGTCGACCTGGATGGCGGCCGGAAGTCTTTGGCCAACGCGATGTGCCGCCGCGCGCCAGGCTCTCAACTGTGCGCCACTGTTGATGACCGCGCAGAGACCATACGCGACCGCTTCCCCCTCGGAGCCTGGCGGCAGACCGTTCAGCACATAGATCGCGGGTCCGGCCCCGATCGCCTTGCGGAGCGCGATTCCTTCGTCCAGCAGAGCGACGAAGAAGATGTCGCAGCCTTCTTTCATCAGCGCCGATGCCACTTGGCTCGCACCCAGACCGTAGCCGTCGGCCTTGACCACGCCCGCGCAGCGCACGCCGCCCAGCCGCGCCTTCAGTCGCCGGTAATTTTCACGGATCGCGCCAAGATCGATGGTGAGGATTGCCCCGGCAGCAGCCTCGCTCGGGGCGTCGGCTTCCTCGGGCAGTGATCTTTTGGGGGCGTCGTACATGGCGGCCCTTCTTGTGACGGACAGACATCAAATCAATACGGCGGTCGAACCGGCGCGGCAACCGCGGGCGTTTGAACCGCGGCCGGAGCCCGTCCAGCTATGGCACAAGGTGACGGAACGCCCCCACCACCTCTTCATAGACCTTGCGCTTGAACGGCACGATCAGGTCGGGCAGGTCTTGCATCGGCCGCCATGACCATTTGTCGAATTCGGCTGTGTGGCCGCCCGGCGGCGGATTGATCTGGATCTCGCTGGCATCGCCATGGAAGCGGAAGGCGTACCATTTCTGCGTCTGGCCGCGATACCGCCCCTTGAAGGCGATACCGACCAGATGGTCCGGCAGGTCATAGTTGATCCAGTCCGGCGCTTCTGCCAACAGCGAGACGCTGCGCATGCCGGTCTCCTCGTAGAGCTCGCGCTCGGCGGCCTGCAACGGCTCCTCGCCCTTGTCGATGCCGCCTTGCGGCATCTGCCAGAGCTGCGTCGTGCCGGCGAACTCGCTGTCGGGTTCGGCAATGCGATGCCCGACCCAAACCAGCCCCTCGCCATTGAGGATCATCAGCCCGACACAGGGTCGGTAGGGCAGCGTTTCGCGGTCGACTTTTTTCGTCTGCGGCATCACTTAGTCTCTCCAGTCGCCTTCCGAAGGCCTTGGCTAACCCCTTTGCGGATCGACGGCCACCGCTGAAATCGGCACGATCTCGATGCCGCGCTTCTTGGCCTCGGCCACCCATGACGAGACCGTGTCGACCGTCAGGTCGAAAGCCGAGCCGATGCCGACGGCCGTGCCTTTGGCACGCGCGGTCGCTTCGAGACTGTCGAGCTTCTTCAGGATGGCGCCGCGATCCTGCACCGCATCGATCGCCGTGTCGCCGGCGACGAAAGGGACGCCATTCCTCAGCGCCATGTCCGGAGCCAAGCTGCGCGCCGACGAGCCGTCGTCGATATAGGCGAGGCCCCTTTTGCCAAGTTCGGCCATGAACGGCTCCATCGCCGCGGAGTCGGCGGAAAACCGCGCGCCCATATAGTTCATGACACCGGTATAGTTCGTCGTCCGCGACAGCGCCCAGTGCAGGTTCTTCAGGTTTTCTTCCGCGCTCGCCGCCACCGTCAGCGTGTTGCGGCCGGGGTTGACCTTGGGATAGTCGAACGGCTCGAGCGGCACCTGCATGACGACCTCGTGGCCGCTCTGCCTTGCGGCCTGCATCCAGCGGCCGATGCTGTTGCCCTGTGGCGCGAAGGCCAGCGTCACTTCCGCCGGCAGCTTGGCGATCGCCGCCTGGGTACCAGTCTGTGAAACCGCGAGCCCGCCGATGATGATCGCCACACGCGCGCCACGCGTGCCGGACCATGGCCGCGCATAGACGTCGAACGGTCGCCTTCCGTCGGCGGAGCGCATCGGCAAGGGCCCGGTTTCACTGGTTTCGATCAGCGCATTGTCGGGAATATGCGCGATCTTGAGGTTCTGGCCGACGGTCGATGGATCGCGAATGACGATTGCCGCCTTGGGCGGGCCATCGCCTTCTTCGGTCTGCACATGAATGATCTGCGGACCGCCCGTCTTGGCCGGCATCTCCACCTTTGGCGCCGCCGCCGGGGCCAATGCGGGAGGCGACGCGGCGGGCTCGGCCGCCGCGGTCACTTTCGGCGTCGAGACGGCGACTTCCTGCGGCTTTCGAAACGGCTTTTCCCTGAACGCGATCGCGGCCGAGACGCCGACCACGGCAAGCACGATCGCGCTCGCCGCGATCACACCGACGCTGATCTTGCCGGCGCCGCGAGGCGCCCGGACGGCCTGTCCAAGCGGGCGTTCGATGTCCTTGCCGATATCAGCCAAGCCCTATCCCCGATGCACGGTTCCGAAGGCGACCTCCTTCGGCAACACATGCACGAATTCATCAATCCTGGCGCCTGGGCGCCATATCTGGAGGCCTGGTCCTGCCCCCCGAATCAAACTGCCGGAACCTTTCGGTCCCGGCAGCATCGCATTGCTTCGTTCAACCGGCCAGACCGGTTGCCTTACTGGTTGAGCACGGCCTTTTCCGGATTGGGCGGGAAGGCCGGATCGGTCTTCTGGCCGCGCAGCAACTGCTCGGCATAGATGAGCTGCAGGTCGTCCTTCGGATCCGGTGGCACATAGGCCGCGGAGCCCGAGCCGGTCTTGCTCTCGTCGGCGCCCTTGATATGGCCCTTGAGATCGGATTCGCCGCGCGTCAGGTCCCTGCCCTGCAGTTCGGGCGGCAGGGGCTGGTCGACCTTGATGTCGGGCGTGATGCCCTTGCCCTGGATCGATTTGCCCGATGGCGTGTAATAGAGCGCCGTCGTCAGCCTGAGCGCGCCATTCTCGCCGAGCGGGATGATGGTCTGGACCGAGCCCTTGCCGAAGGACTGCGTGCCGACCACCGTGACGCGGCGCAGGTCCTGCAGCGCGCCGGCGACGATTTCCGAAGCGCTGGCCGAGCCGCCATTGACGAGCACGATCATCGGCTTGCCGTTGATATCGTCGGTCTGCTTGGGCTTGGCGTCGAAGCGGGTGACGTCCTTTGGATCGCGTCCGCGCGTCGAGACGATCTCGCCGCGCTTGAGGAAGGCGTCCGACACGCTCACCGCCTGGTCGAGCAGGCCACCCGGATTGAGGCGCAGGTCGAGCACATAGCCCTTCAGCTTGTCGTCCGGCACCTGCTTCTTGATGGTCTCGATAGCGTTCTCGAGGTCGTCATAGGTCTTTTCGGTAAAGGAGGTGATCTTCATGTAGCCGATATCGTTCTCGACCCGGAACTTGACCGCCTTGACCTTGATGATGTCGCGCACCACCGTCAGCTCGATCGGCTTGTCGGCGCCCTGGCGCAGGATGGTCAGCTTGATCGGCGTGTTGACCAGGCCGCGCATCTTGTCGACCGCGTCGTTGAGCGTCAGGCCGCGAACCTCCTCGCCGTCGATCTTGGCGATATAGTCGCCGGCCAGCACGCCAGCCTTGGCGGCCGGCGTGTCGTCGATCGGCGTGATCACCTTGACCAGGTCGTTCTCCATGGTGACCTCGATGCCGAGGCCGCCGAACTCGCCCTTGGTCTGCACGCGCATGTCCTGCGCCTGTTCGGCGTTCATGTAGGAGGAGTGCGGGTCGAGCGAGGAAAGCATGCCGTTAATGGCGTTCTCGACCAGCGACTTGTCGTCGGGCGGGGTCACATACTGCGCCCGCACCCGCTCGAAGATGTCGCCGAAGATCGCCAGTTGCTTGTAAGTCTCCGACCCCGCAGCGTTCGCCGCCGAGCCGGGTGCGCCATAGACAAGGCTCATGGCGGACGCGCCCATCAGCGCACCGGCAAACAGAAGCGACAGTTTCCGCATCATTTCACGTCCTTCCAGAAAAACGGTCCGCCCACCATGGGGCCGGATCGACGGGTTTTCCATCCTTGCGGAACTCGACATAGAGCTCCGGCGTGGCATTTCCATTCTTCGAAACCGAGGTGCTTGCCACCCGGGCTTCTCCCATCGCGCCGACCGGCTCTCCTGCAAGCACCGACTGGCCAGTCGCGACGCTGATTCTGCTCATCCCAGCCAAGACGACATGATAACCGTCGCCGGCATTGAGGATCAAGAGTTGACCGTAGGAGCGAAACGGCCCCGCATAAAGCACATTCCCATCCGCCGGCGCGGTAACGATGGCTCCCGATTGTGTCGCAACCATGTCCCCAAGCATCAAGGCGCCGTTACCGTCGTCGGCGCCAAACCTGAGTTTGATGCGGCCGGTGACCGGCAGGGCGACCTGTCCTTGCAGTGCCGAGAAAGGCGCCGCGGCGGTCAACCTGTTGCCTTCGGGAACCGGCAGCGATGCCGTCTGGTCGCCACCGGGCTCGGTGCCGCCGGCCTGGCCAGCGGCGGCTGCCTTTGCGGCATCCGCCGCCTTGCGGTTCTTGTCCGCCTGCGCTTCGAGCGAGGCGATCAGATCCTTCAGGCTGCTGGCTTTGGCCGCCAATTGCTCGGAACGCTGCTGTTCGGCCGCCATCTGCGCCTTCGTGTCGGTCTCGAGCTTCTGCTTGGCTTCGAGCAGCATGCCGAGCCGCTTCTTCTCCGCCGTCTGATCGCCGACCGCCGCCGTCAGCCGCGCCCGTTCGGCCTCGATCGAAGCCGTCACCCGGGTCTGCTCCTTGAGATCGGCCAGCAGGCTGTCGGTCTGCTGGCGCAATTCAGGCACCACGGCGCCGAGCAGGATGGCGCTGCGCACCGACGACAGCGCATCTTCCGGCTTGACCAGGATCGCCGGCGGCGGGTTGAGCCCCATGCGCTGCAGGGCGCCCAGCACTTCGGCCAGCACATCGCGTCGCGCCGCCAACGAAGTACGGATCTTCTGTTGCTGGCCCTTCAGCCCTTCCAGCTTGGCGCCGATGTCCTCGATGTCCTGGCCGAGCTTCTGCTCGGTCATCGCCGACTGGATGAGTGCCGCGGTGATCGAGGCGTGGTCCTTCTTGACCGCGGCGATATCGGCGGCGAGCTTGGCCAGCCGTTCGGACGACAGCGTTATTTCCTTCGAAACCTGCTCGTATTCGGCACGGCTCTGGTCCGGATCGGGCGCCATGTCGAGCGTGTTTTCGGCCCGCACAGCATGCAGCGACAGAAGCGCCGCCGCCGCGGCGATACCGCAGCGCACGCGCCAGGAGCCCCCCGTCGATGGGCCCGTCGTCGATTTCCAGCCTTCAGACATTCGCGATCGATTCTATCCGCGCCTTCGTTAACGAATCATCAACCATGTTAGCGCCTGTCGCCCAAAGGGTCGCAATAACGCAATGCAACGGAAAAACAGGCCCACGTCGAATCTTGCGCGGCATTTGGGGCCAAATTCGGTGCGATCCGGCGGCTTTCAGGACCTGTGGTAGGGATGACCCGACAGGATCGTCGCCACCCTGTAGAGTTGTTCACCCAGCATCACCCGCACCAGCTGATGCGGCCAGGTGAGCGCCCCGAACGACATCACCAGCTCGGCCTGGCCGCGCAGCGACGGATCGTGGCCGTCGGCGCCACCAATGGCGAGGACCAGCGCCTTGCGTCCGCCGTCGCGCAACTGTCCCAGACGGCCGGCGAAATCCTGTGAAGACAGGCTCTTGCCTCGCTCGTCGAGCAGGATGAGGGCCGTGCCTGGCTGCAGCTGTGCCTGCAGCCGCGAACCTTCGTCGCGCTGGCGCTCGGCGGCGCTCTGCGCGCGGCCCTCGACGATCTCGGTGATTCCGGCGAATTCGAGCCCCACGCCGGGTCCGCTCTTGGCGAACCGCTCGAAATAGCGGTCGGCCAACTCCCGCTCGGGGCCGGCTTTCATTCGGCCCACGGCATGAACTGAAATCTTCATCCTCGCCTCTATAAGCCCCGCGAAAGGCTTAGTGGAGGGTCTCTTCCTCGAGATCCGGCGCCTGCCACATCTTTTCGAGATTGTAGAATTCGCGGACTTCGGGGCGGAAGACATGGACGATGATATCGCCAGAATCGATCAGGACCCAGTCGGCGCCTGACAGTCCCTCGACGCGCGCGGTGCCGAGACCGGCATCCTTGAGCGCCTTGAGGAGATGGTCGGCGACAGCCGCGACATGACGGTGCGATCGGCCCGACGCAACGACCATGTAGTCGCCGAGGCTCGATTTTCCCTGAATGTCGATTGAGACAATGTTTTCGGCCTTGGAGTCTTCCAGACTGGCAAGGACTGTCTTGATGGCACGGGACACGGCGTCGTCTACGCTGATCCTGGCCGGCGAAGGCACGATGTCGGCCTTCTTCCGCAGTGCTGTTCTCAGTGTATTTCCTTTCGCAGCAAGAACAACCAAATCACCCCTTGAAGCAGGTGACACCACTTAGATAGGCAGAGTTCCGTTGCAGTTTCAAGACGGAGCCCCGATGGACGCGAACTCGCCGAGTGGAATGTTGTTCCACGGGTGACGCAAAAACATCGGAACCCAGGCCTTCCACAGCGGTTACCGGCTGACCGACCAACCGGAATCCCGCCATGCCGATCGACCCGCAAGACACCCTTCTCACCGTCCAGACCGGCCTCGCGCAGCTGAGTACGCTGATCGTCTCCTATTCCTTTTCCGCCATCGGCGCCGTCATCCTCCTGGTGGTCGGCTACATCGTTGCCAACCTTGCCGAGCGCTCGATCTCGGCTGGCCTCGGCCATATCCATGGTTTCGACGCGACGCTGCGGCATTTCTTTTCAAAGATCGCGCGCTACGCCATTCTGATCCTCGTGGCCATCATGGTGCTCGGCCAGTTCGGCGTGCAGACTGCATCGATCATCGCCGCGATCGGCGCCATCGGCCTCGCCATCGGTCTCGCCCTGCAAGGCACGCTGCAGAACATCGCCGCCGGCATCATGCTGCTCGCGTTGCGGCCATTCCGCATTGGCGAGTCCGTTGAGGTCGGTTCCATTGCCGGTTCGGTCGAGGAAATCGGCCTTTTCGCCACCAAGCTCAGGACCGCCGACGGCATCTACATATTGGCGCCGAATTCGACGCTGTGGAATCAGCCGGTGCGCAATTTCACCCGCAACGGCGTGCGCCGCACCGACATCACGCTCAGCATCGGCTCCTGGAACGACATAGACGGCGCCCAGAAGACATTGCTTGCCATTGCCGGTGCCGAGAAGCGCATCCGCCGCGAACCGGCGCCGATCGCCTTCGTGGCCGGGCTCGGCGATACGACCGTTTCGCTCACCTTGCGCTACTGGATCGCGGCGGCGGACCATTTCGCCACCCAGATCGACATGACGAAACGCGCCAAGCAGGCCTTCGACAGCGAGGGCATCTCGATCCCGCAGCCGCCTCCGCAGGCACCGCCACCCGAGGCCCGCAAGCAGTAAAATCAGTCGCCCCTGTGGCGGATCACTTCGTCCGGCGCGAAGGCGAGTTCGACCGGCAAGGGCGCTTGCGCCGACATCGGCGCGAAACTGCCCGTGGCGGCCGCCGGAACGCGGCCCGCCGCGATCACCCGCCACAGCACGAAAAGGCAGAATACCGAGGCGATGACGATGCCGACGTAGATGAAGGTTGCCGTGCCGAAGACGGCGGAAAGCGCCGTGACAATGCCCGGCACAATGAAGCCGGCGAGCGACCAGGCAAACAGCATCGAGCTCGACAGCGCCAGCAGTTCATCCTTCCTGGCGCGGTCGGCGGCATGCGCGCTGGAGAGCGCGTAGATCGATTCCGCCGCCCCGTCCCAGATCAGATAGATCACCACCAGCACCATCAGCGCACCGCCGTCGAAGGCGATGGCGAGCACGCTGGCAACGACCGCCAGCGCCGCGGCGCCGGCAAGCACGTAGCGCCGATCAGTACGGTCGGAGAGCCAGCCGAGCGGTATCTGCAGAATCAGCGTGCCGACCGGCATTGCCGACAGCAGCAGCGCGACATCGGCTTGGCTGTAGCCCTTGGCCGTGGCGTGGATGGGCGCGAAGCCGGAAATGATCATCGACAGGCCGCCGACCGCCAGCATGCCCGCGACGCCGACCGGCGAAATTCGCCAGGCTTGGCGCAGAGCCACCGAAGCCGCCTGCGGCGCCGGCGGCTGGGCAAGGCGTGTCATGCCGACAGGCAGGATCGACAGAGCGGTAAAGGCGATGCCGATCAGCGACGCGGCGGCCGTGTGGATGTCGATCACGGCAAGCGTCGCATAACCAACGCCAAGACCGGCAATGTAGGCGACATAGAACACGGCCATCACCCGGCCGCGTACGGCGTTCGGCAGCGCGTCGTTGAGCCAGCTTTGCGCGACGATGAACAGGCCGCATATGGCAAAGCCGTAAAGCGCGCGCGCCACGATCCACAGCAGCGGGTGCGGTCCGGCGCCGATGGCGGCATTGGACAGCGCGATCAGCGCCGACAGCACCATGAAGGCACGGGCGTGGCCGACCCTGCGCACCAGCGGGCCGGTCAGAATACAGCCGGCGAGGCCGCCGGCCGACAGGCCGGTGACGATCAGCCCTGCCCAGACCGGATCGAACCCTTCGACGCCGAGCCGGACGGGGATATAGGCGAACATCAGCCCGTTGCCGATGGCAATCAGCGCCATCGACACGATGACACTGGCAATCGCGATCAGCGGCGCAGGCGTGCTGCCCTGGTCGGGATCGATCGTGGGACGGGTTTTCTTGTGAATCGCCATGGCTGATCAGCATCGCCCATGGGTCAGGCGGACGCCGCTGTAAAAACGACATGGCCGGATGGACGAGACGCTCAACCCTTCGCCATTTTCCGGATCGCGCTCGACGACAGCAAGGAACGCGGACCGTGGATGAAGGTCCAGGCCGGCGCCTTCATCCGCGCAAGCCTTGGCGCGTCGCCTTCGTCGATGCGGGCGTAATCGAAGGTCTTGGCGACAACCGACGACAGAAAGGACAGCGTCGCGCCCGGGCGGTCGATGACAGCGATCGGAAAGGTCATGACGATCTCGCGCCAGCGCTGCCAGCGATGGAAGTCCCGCAGGGAATCGGCGCCCATGATCCAGACGAAGTCGACGCCGGGATTGCGCGCCTTGACCAGCGCCAGCGTGTCGGCGGTGTAGCGCACATTGTGTGCCGCCTCGAAGGCGGTGACCTTAATCTTCGGGTTCTTGGCGATCTTCTCGGAAAGCACGATGCGCTCGCCCAGCGGCGCCAGCTCGCGCGTGCTCTTCAGCGGATTGCCTGGGGTCACCATCCACCAAAGCTGGTCCAGCGCCAGACGCCGCAAAGCGATTTCGGCGACCAATGCGTGGCCGGCATGCGGCGGGTTGAACGAACCGCCGAACAGTCCGACGGCCAGCCCTTTCTCGGCATGCGGCATCTTCAGATAGCTGGAGGGTATCGCCGGTTCGGAAGAGGCCAGCATCGCTTCAGGCTCTGGCGACGAAAAGCTTCAAGGCCTCACCTGTCCCGACCCGCGCACGCGATATTTGAACGAGGTCAACTGCTCGACGCCGACCGGCCCGCGCGCGTGCATCTTGCCGGTGGCGATGCCGATCTCGGCACCCATGCCGAACTCGCCGCCATCGGCGAACTGCGTCGAGGCGTTGTGCAGCAGGATCGCCGAATCGATCTCGTTGAAGAACCGTTCGACCGCCTTCGCGTCCTCGGCGACGATCGCCTCGGTGTGGTGCGAGGAGAAAGTCTCGATATGCTCGATTGCGCCATCGACGCCGTCAACCAGCTTCACCGCGATGACGGCGTCGAGATATTCGGTCACCCAGTCGGCATCGGTCGCTGGCTTGGCGTCGAAGAACATTTTCATCACTTCTTGATCGGCATGGATCTCGCAGCCGGCGGCGCGCAGCGCGTCGAGGATCGGCACCAGATGGGTGGCGGCGACCGCACGGTCGACCAGCAGCGTTTCGGCGGCACCGCAGACGCCGGTGCGCCGCATCTTGGCGTTGACGGCGATCCGCACCGCCATGTCGAGCTCGGCGGAGCGGTCGATATAAAGATGGCAGATGCCTTCGAGATGGGCGAAGACCGGCACCCGCGCCTCGCTCTGCACCCGCCCGACCAGGCTTTTGCCGCCGCGCGGGATGATGACGTCCAGATTGCCGCCAAGCCCCTTGAGCATCTCGCCGACCGCGGCGCGGTCGGTGGTCGGCACCAGCTGGATGGCATCCGCGGGCAGACCGGCCGCCTTCAGTCCCTCGACCAGGCAGGCATGGATCGCCGAGGAGGAATTGAGCGAATCCGAGCCGCCGCGCAAGATGACCGGATTGCCGGCCTTGAGGCAGAGAGCGCCGGCATCCGCCGTCACGTTCGGTCGGCTTTCATAGATGACGCCGACGACACCGAGCGGCGTACGCACGCGCTCTATGTGCAGACCGTTCGGCCGCTCCCACGCGGCGATGACATCACCGACTGGATCGGGCAGGGCAGCGATTTCGCGAATACCGTCCGCCATGGCGCGGATGCGTGCCGGATCGAGCTTCAGCCGATCCATGAAAGAGCCGGAAAGCCCGGATTCGTGGCCATTCGAAACATCGATGGCGTTGGCGTCGAGAATGTCCCGCTCGCGAGAAATGATCGCGTCGGCCATAGCGACAAGCGCGGCGTTCTTGGCGGCGGCGGTGGCGATGGCCAGCGGTCGGGCGGCAGCGCGGGCGCGGCGCCCGATATCGGCCATCAGCGCCACGGTGTCGTCCCCGGATTTTTCATGCAGCTTCAGCATGGCTCATCCTCCGCTTGTGTCGCTTCCGGCGTGACTTACGACGAGATCGTCGCGGTGGATCATCGCCGAACGCGCCTCGTAACCGAGCACCGTCTCGATCTCGGCCGTCTTCAGGCCTGCGATCCTTACGGCATCGGCGGCATCGTAGGCAACCAGCCCGCGTGCGATCTCGCGGCCCTCGGGCGACAGGATCGCCACCGTGTCGCCGCGGGAGAAATTGCCGCTGACCAGCTTGACGCCGGCCGGCAGCAGCGACTTGCCCGAAACGAGCGCGCCGATGGCGCCGGCATCGACGGTCAGCCGCCCCGCCGGTTCGAGCTGGCCGGCGATCCAGGTCTTGTAGCCTTTCACCGGATTGGCGCTGGGCTTGAAGAATGTCGCGCGCTCGCCGCGCTCGATAGCCATCAGCGGCGACAGCCTTGTGCCGGAGGTGATGATCATCGCCGTGCCCGCCGCATTGGCGATCTTGCCCGCGTCGAGCTTGGTACGCATGCCGCCGCGCGACAACTCGGACGCGGCGGCTCCCGCCATCGCTTCGATGTCTGGCGTGATGCGGTCGACCACCGGAATGAACTTGGCACCGGGGTCCGAAGCTGGCGGCGCGGTGTAGAGCCCGTCAATGTCGGAGAGCAGCACCAGCAGGTCCGCGCCCATCATGGTGGCGACGCGGGCCGCCAGCCGGTCATTGTCGCCATAGCGGATTTCGGAGGTGGCCACCGTGTCGTTCTCGTTGATGACCGGCACCGCCTTCATCTTGAGCAGCGTCGATATGGTGGCCCGCGCGTTGAGATAACGCCGGCGCTCCTCGGTATCGCCGAGCGTCAAAAGGATCTGGCCCGATTTCAAGGCACCCTTGCCGAGCGCGTCAGACCATGCGCCGGCGAGCGCGATCTGCCCGACGGCGGCGGCGGCCTGGCTCTCCTCGAGCTTCAGGGCGCGCTTGCCAAGGCCAAGGATGGTGCGGCCGAGCGCGATGGCGCCCGACGACACGACGAGGATTTCGGCTCCTCCCTGGGCAAGCACCGCGATGTCGTCGGCGAGCGA
Organism: Mesorhizobium sp. BR1-1-4; assembly: GCF_020165375.1. Classification (NCBI taxonomy): domain Bacteria; kingdom Pseudomonadati; phylum Pseudomonadota; class Alphaproteobacteria; order Hyphomicrobiales; family Phyllobacteriaceae; genus Mesorhizobium; species Mesorhizobium sp. BR1-1-4. Next base: position 269,881 of record NZ_JAIUIB010000001.1, read on the forward strand.
GGCCAGCCAGTCGCGCTTCAGGCCGCTCGCGCGGTCGACGAGCAATGCCGAGCCGATCTTGACGGTGATGCGCCGGTATTTCCTGAGCGGCTGCATGGCCTTACTTTTCCCAGCGCGACTCGACCGGCGCGGCGATCCGCGCACGCGCCTCCGCGATGACAGCCATCAACGCCCGCTGCACCGCCTCGACGCCCTCGCCGGTGACCGCCGACAGCAGCATCGGCGCGCGGCCGGCGGCACGCTTCAGCGAGGCAACCTTCTTCTTGCGCGCGTCTGCGTCGAGCGTGTCGACCTGGCTCAGCGCCAGGATCTCGGCCTTGTCGGTCAAGCCGTGGCCATAGGCCTCGAGCTCGGCCCGCACGGTCTTGTAGGCCTTGCCCGGGTTCTCTTCCTGCGCGGAGACCAGGTGCAGCAGCACGCGCGTGCGCTCGACATGGCCGAGGAAGCGGTCGCCGATGCCGACGCCTTCATGCGCGCCTTCGATCAGACCTGGAATGTCGGCGATGACGAATTCGCGCGCATCGATGCGGGCGACGCCGAGGCCCGGATGCAGCGTCGTGAACGGATAGTCGGCGATCTTCGGCTTGGCCGCGGTGACGGCGGCAAGGAATGTCGACTTGCCGGCATTCGGCAGCCCGACCAGCCCGGCGTCGGCGATCAGCTTCAGCCTGAGCCAGATATTGAGTTCTTCGCCGGGAAGGCCGGGATTGGCGCGTCGCGGCGCCTGGTTGGTCGAGGTCTTGAAATGCTGGTTGCCGAAGCCGCCATTGCCGCCCTTGGCCAGGAGAAAGCGCTGGCCGACGACGGTGAGGTCGCAGATCAGCGTCTCATTGTCCTCTTCGAAGACCTGCGTTCCGGCCGGCACTTTCAGCGTCACATCGGCGCCCTTGGCGCCGGTCATGTTGCGGCCCATGCCGTGGACTCCGGTCTTGGCCTTGAAATGCTGCTGGTAGCGATAGTCGATCAGTGTGTTCAGCCCGTCGACCGCTTCCAGCCAGACATCGCCGCCGCGGCCGCCATCGCCGCCATCCGGGCCACCGAACTCGATGAACTTCTCGCGCCGGAACGACACCGAACCGGCGCCCCCGTCACCCGAGCGGACATAGACCTTGGCTTGATCGAGAAATTTCATGGGACTGCAGTTTCTTTTATTGGCCTTGCGGCATTGCTCTAAACCTTGGGCCTTGCTCTAAACCAAGGCGCGGCGAAGGGCGAGGCCGTTTTGTGACGATGGCCGCGCGGGGTTGGCCGGAGAGACGTCGGAATGAAGCTTGTAACCTACAACATCCAGTACGGCATCGGTCTCGATGGACGCTACGATCTCGGGCGCATCGCCGACGCGGTGCGCGGCGCCGACGTAATCGCGCTGCAGGAGGTCACCCGCAACAATCCCCGGAACGGCAGCCGCGACATGGTGGCCGAGATCGGCGAGGCGCTGCCCGATTATTTCGCCGTCTATGGCAGCAATTTCGAGGCCAATATCGGCTCGCGCATCGAGGACGGCCGCGCCATCACCACGACCTTCCAGCTCGGCAACATGGTCTTGTCGAAAACACCCATTCATCTGTCGCGCAACCTGCTTCTGCCGCGCAGCCGCAGCTTCGAGATGATGAACTTCCAGCGCGGCGCGCTGGAAGCCCTGATCGAGACGCCGCTTGGTTTCATCCGCTTCTATTCCATCCATCTCGATCACCGCAGCCCGGTCGAACGCGCCAGCCAGATCCAGTTCCTGCGCCAGCGCCTGTTGAATTATGCGCTCGAAGGCGGTGCGCTGTCCGGCGTCGCCGAGATCGGCCTGCCGGAACTGCCGCATCCGGAAGCCTTTGTCGGCATGGGCGATTTCAACATGCTGGCCGGCTCGCCCGAATATGTCGAACTGGCCGGCCGGCCGGACCATGAATTCGGCATGCCGCTGACCGCCGACTTCGCCGTCGATGCCGCCCTGCGCCTCGATGTCGCCGGCGACGATCTCGTCTCCTGGGTCGATCCCAAGGACCCCACCAACGCCAGCCGCCACAAGCGCATCGACTACGTCTTCACCAGCGCGTCGCTTGCCCGGACGCTGAAGCGCCTGTGGGTCGATAGACAGTCAGTCGGTTCCGACCACCGGCCGGTCTGGGTCGAACTGGGCTAGGCCCAAGTCTGGTCCCCAGCTGATTTGTCCTGTTCCGCCCCACGCGCCAAGGTGTGCCGATATTCAGGTCAGGCCGGCCCCACCTGAACATCGACGCACCTAGAAGTGGATCCAATTGCGCAGGCTCGTCCAGGTTTTCCTGTCGAGCCGGTAACGCTCGACCGGCACCTGGCCGGCAACGATCGAATTCAGCATGCCCTGGCCGGCATATTGGAAACCGCATTTGTGGATGACGCGGCGTGAAGCCGGATTGATGACCCTCGTCGAGGCCTGCAGCACCTGGATCGACGTCTTCTGGAAGGCGAGGTCGACCAGTGCGTGCGCTGCTTCCGTCGCGTAGCCCTTCTTCCAGTGGGGTTCGCCGATCCAGTAGCCGAGCTCAAGGCCGCGATCGGTGGCGTTCAGCCCGGCGCAGCCGACGAAAGTGTCGGTGCCTGCCAACGTCAGCGCATAGGCGATGCCGGCGCGGCGCGCCTTGGTCATGGCGAGGAAAGCACGTCCCTCGGCCTCGCCATAGGGGTGCGGCATGCGCGCCAGCATCTCGGCAACGTGACGGTTGTCGGCAAGTTCGACCAGTTGCGCGATATCCCGCTCATCGGGAGCGCGCATCACCAGCCGCTCGGTGACCAGCACCGGGCAGTCTATCGCATAACTTTCGTCTTCACTGTCTTCCGCTTCGGCAACCATTTCAAAGTCCTCCAGGCACAAGAAAAAGGGGAGATGGAAACCCATCTCCCCTGATCCTTTTCCTGGTTTTGCCAGACACCGGTCCCGAGATGGGCGCCGGTGTTCTAGTGCGGAACCGGCTACTCCGCGGCTTTGGTAATCGGGTTGACCGATACGTAGGTTCGGCCGTTGGCTTTTTTGTTGAACGTCACGGCGCCGGTTTCGAGCGCGAAAAGGGTGTGGTCCGTGCCCATGCCGACATTGACGCCGGGATGCCAGGTGGTGCCGCGTTGACGAATGATGATGTTGCCCGGGATGACGGCTTCGCCGCCGAACTTCTTCACGCCCAGACGCTTGGAATGCGAGTCGCGACCGTTGCGCGACGAGCCGCCAGCTTTCTTGTGTGCCATCTAACTAACTCCGATGCGCCCATGGGCGCTTGAATGGTCTTATGAACGCGTTCGCGTTCCGTTTCAAGTCCGATCCGGCGACGTTTCGCGCCGGTTCGCCTTACTTCTTAGCCAGTTCCTTCGCCTGCTCGCGCCAGTCCTTGATCTGGTCGGCGCTGAACGGCATGTTCTCGTCGATCTTGGCAACGTCCTTCTCGGTCAGCTTGGCGAGCTGCGCGAAGGTGATGATGCCCTGCTCGGCGAGATCCTTGGCGGCGACCGGGCCGATGCCCTTGATCACGGTCAGGTCGTCCGGCTCGCCCTTCGGCGCCTTGAACAGCGGCGCGGCGACGGCCTCGGCCCTCGCGTCTTCCTTGGGGGCGGCGTCCTTCTTGGCCTTGGCTTCCTTCGGCGCGGCCTCGGGAGCGACCTCAGCCTTGGCTTCCGCCTTGACGGCCGCCTTCTTGGCGGGCTTGGCGCCACCCAGCAGGATCTCGGAGATCCGCACGGTGGTCAAAAGCTGGCGATGGCCGATCTTGCGGCGCGAATTCTGGCGGCGACGCTTCTTGAAAGCGATGACCGTGCGGTTCTTGCCCTGCTCGACGACTTCGGCGGTCACCAGGGCGCCATCGACGAACGGCGCGCCGAACGTGACATTCTCGCCCTCGCCATGAGCGAGCACGTGGCCGATCTCGACGATGTCGCCGACATTGGCTTCGACTTTTTCGATCTTCAGGAGATCGTTGGCGGCAACGCGATACTGCTTACCGCCCGTTTTAATGACTGCGAACATTTTTTGCCTTTCGCTGTTCGGTCGGCCTTGATGAACCGCCTCTGGCGGTTCGGCCGTCTTTTTGTCAGTCTGCGGGTTCAAAAAACAAGCGGCGTGGAAGAACCCTCCACGCCGATTGCGCGCTGTCCCTAACCGAAGGTTGCGTGGGAGTCAAGGCAAACGGGCGGGGTTCCCTGCCATGCGGGCCAGACTCCTGCCGAGGACGGAGCGTGGCACTCCGAACGAGGCCCGTACAGGAAGCTGAATTTCCGGTGGATTTGGCCTTGTAACCTGCCCGTTCAGCCGTTATCTAGTGCGCCGCGCCGGCAACGGCCGACCATGACCGCGGAGAGGTGGCAGAGTGGTCGAATGCACCGCACTCGAAATGCGGCATGGGTGCAAGCCCATCGGGGGTTCGAATCCCTCCCTCTCCGCCATTCCCCCAAATTGAAAATGCCGGCGGCATCGGCTCACGCCAATTCGCTGGCTCGGCTCCAATTGGAGAGGCGCTGACATGCGTGCGGCGGGACGCGACCGGCTGTCGCGGGTCGGAAAATAAGAAGCGATGCCGAGGAACCAAAGCATGTCCCTCAAGTTCGATATCCGTTTCCAGGGGAGATCGAGTTCAGCATGCAAGGTCGAGGGCCAATCAAGGCAGCACTTCGAGCACAGGCCGATGAGGTACGCATCCGCATCGGCATCCTCCAGCAGGAGTTGACCACCAACCGCAAAAGCATGGGAGGCACATTGCGGTTGGGGTACGAGATAAAGTCGAGGAAAGTCCTTCTGGCGCGTCTGGAAAGGGTATTGGCGCAGTACTCGCCGGGCTGCCTGCTTGACGACGTCCCGACGCTGCGGCGCTCCGAGACAGGCCCGCGATCGCAAGGCTCCCATTGCAGCCTCTGACGCAGCAGCCGTTCGAGACAACGCCCAACCCAGACGGATGGTCAGGGCCTGACGGCGCTTTCTGCAGACAACTGTGCCGCACGGCAGCCTTCGCCGACGCGCTCGCGGGAACCTGCGTTACCGTGGAAAGTTCCTGCTGATGGCAAATCACCCCATTACCGGCGCGCTCACCTCGATCGGCACGTGGACCTCTCGTCCGGCAGCATTCCTGGTCCTGCTGGCCTATGCGATCTTCTGGATCGTTTTCGACCGGCAAAGCTTGAACTGGCATGGCGCGGCTACGCTCCTCACCTGGGCCATGACGCTCTTCATTCAGCGGGCTGAACATCGCGATACCCAGGCCATTCATGCCAAGTTGGACGAAATGCTGAGATCAAACAGTTCGGCTTCGACCATCACCCGCATCGACGATGAAGAGCCCGAGGACATCGAGAAACATCGCGATCGCAAGCAGCAGGGCGACTAACATGCGCGCTGCCGGTCTCGTGGCGTTCCTGAGGGGCGCGAAGCCAACGCGGTTGGATCGAAAATTCAGCCCGCTGCTCAAGGGATTAAGCTATGTGGCCGTTGCGGTTGTCGCCGGTCTGGCCACGTTGGCGGCCATAAACCTGACCCCTGAACCGCGGGTTTTGCGGACGATTGTCCCGCATCGCTTCGACGCATCGGATCCGCAGTTCGCGAGGTCGATGAGCAGCTACTCGCTGGGACAGATGTCAAACGCGAACGCGGTGCAGACCCTTGTGAACGGCGACGAGATTTTTCCTTCGATGCTCCAGGCGATCGGCGCGGCCCGGTCCACCATCGATTTTGAGACCTATATCTATTGGTCTGGGGCCGTTGGATATGAATTCGCACAAGCCTTGGCGGCCAAGGCGCGGCAAGGTGTGGAGGTCCGCGTGCTTGTCGACTGGGTCGGCAGCCTGCCTTTCGACGAAAACCTGATCCACATCATGACAGGAGCCGGCGTGAGGTTCCACCGCTACCGGCCGATCCATTGGTATACGTTGGACCGTGTGAACAACCGGACCCATCGCAAACTGCTCATTGTCGACGGACGAGTGGCCTTTACGGGCGGCGTCGGCATCGCCGACAAATGGCGGGGAGACGCCCGCAATCCGGATGAATGGCGCGAAACGCACTATCGGATCGAAGGGACCGCCGTACCTGCTTTCCAGGCAGCCTTTGCCGAAAATTGGTTGGAGACGACCGGTGAGACATTGCAGGGTCGGAAGTTCTACCCTCCGCCCGAACCGGCGGGGTCGCTCGGCGCCCAGCTGATACTTTCTTCGCAGCCAAATGGCTCGGAGAACATGGAATTGATGATGCTGGCCGCGATAGCCGCCGCGAGGGATCACCTGCGAATCGGAATGGCCTATTTCGTCCCCGACGATATCGCCCTCCAGCAGATCCTGGACGCCAGGAAGCGAGGCGTGTCTGTCGATGTGATCGTTCCGAACGCGCTCACCGACGTGCCTTTGGTTCGGAAGGGCTCGCGCTATTTCTGGGGCGACTTGCTTAGAGCTGGAGTGCGTATCTACGAGTTTCAACCCACCATGTATCATCCCAAGCTGCTGATCGTTGACGACATCTGGACGAGCTTTGGTTCCACCAATCTGGACGAACGCTCCTTACGGCTGAACGATGAAGCCAGTCTGAACGTCTACGGCAGGGATTTCGCGAACACGCAGATCGACCTGTTCAACCAGGACCTTGGGAGGTCCCGGCAAATCACCCTGGCCGAATGGGAAGCGCGTCCCCTGCGGGAAAAAATTTCGGACTGGCTGGCCAGCAGGCTGCGCTCCCAACTTTGATGACCTGGCTTTTACTGCTCATTCGACCAGCCTGATCAGCCCTACCGCTCGCCATCAAGCTTTCAATCAGGCTGTTGCGCGGCGATCGCGGCCAGGAAAACCGCGCCGAACTCCTTGAGCTTGGCCCCTCCCACGCCATTCACTTCGGCAAAGGCGTCGAGGTCGCGCGGGCGGCGGTCGGCCATGTCGATGAGCGTGCGGTCGGAAAACACCACATAGGCCGGGACCTGTCGCTCCTTGGCGAGCCGTAGCCGCAGCGACTTGAGCGCCGCCAGCAACGAAGCATCGACGCCCTCGGCTCCGGCGGCGGCGCCTTCCCCGGAACGCTTCCTGCCGCGCGCCAGAGGGTCCCGCGTCTCGACGCGATACTGGAATGCAATCTCGCCACGGCCGAGCGCGCGGCCGCTTTCGGAGATGGCGAGACCGCCATGGCCCTCGGGATCCGGCATCAGGAACCCGCCGGCCACCAGTTGCCGGACCAGCGACAGCCACACTGTCTTTCTGTGCGCGGCGCCGGTGCCGAAACTGCTGAGTGTTTGATGAGCTCTCGCCAGCACCTTCTCGGTCTCGTGGCCAAGCAGGATATCGATGACATGGGCCGCGCCGAAGCGCTCGCCGCTCTCTGTGACCGCCGCCAGGATCTTCCGCGCTTCGGCACTGCCATCGGCGCGCGGCGCCTGGTCGAGGCAGTTGTCGCAATTGCCGCAGGCCTGGGCCTCTTCGCCGAAATAGCCGAGCAGCACCTGGCGGCGGCATTGCGCCGTCTCGCAATAGCCGATCAGCGTGTCGAGCCGGCGGTGTGACCGCCTCTTGTGCTCTGACGAGGCATCCTCGTCGTCGATGAACAGCCGGCGCATGCGGATGTCGCCAAGGCCGTAAAGCATATGCGCCTCGGCCTCGCGTCCGTCGCGGCCGGCACGGCCGATTTCCTGATAATAGGCTTCCAGGCTGCCCGGCATATCGGTGTGGAAGACAAAGGCGACATCAGGCTTGTCGATGCCCATGCCGAACGCGATGGTTGCCACCATGACGACGCCGGACAAGGTCATGAAGGCGTTTTGATTGGCTTCACGCGCCTCCTTGCTCATGCCGGCGTGGTAAGCGAGCGCGGTGACGCCGTTGCGCTTCAGAAAGGCCGCGATCTCTTCCGTTTTGTTGCGCGACAAGCAATAGATGATGCCGCTCTTGCCCGCATGGCGCTCGATGAAGCCGAGCAGCTGGCGCTTGCTGTCCTGCTTGGGCGCGATGGCCAGCTTGATGTTGGGCCGGTCGAAACCGAGCACCAGCGTTTCGACCTGCTCGGCGAACAGGCGGGCGGCGATGTCGGTACGCGTGCTCTCATCGGCAGTCGCCGTCACCGCGATGATCGGCACATTGGCAAAGATACCGCGCAACCGGGACAGATCCTCATATTCGGGCCGGAACGCCGGACCCCATTGCGAGATGCAATGAGCCTCGTCGATGGCGATCAGGCTGACGTGGAGCCTGGAAAGGGCGTCCAGCATGCGCTCGGTCATCAGCCGCTCCGGCGCCAGATAGAGCAGCCGCGTCTGGCCAGATGCCACACGGCGCCAGGCCGCGACATTGGCCTCGCGGTCGAGCGAGGAATTGATCGTATCGGCCGCCACGCCGGCAAGCCGCAGCGCCGCGACCTGGTCCTGCATCAGAGCCACCAGCGGCGAGACGACGAGGGTGAGCCCGCCCAGAACTAGCGCCGGAACCTGGTAGCAGAGCGATTTGCCCGCGCCCGTCGGCATGACGGCCAGCACATGGCGCCCGCCAAGCAGTGTATCCATCACGTCGGCCTGGCCGGGGCGAAAATCGTCGAAGCCGAACACCTCCTTCAGGACGCGCCGCTTGGGATCCCCGGCCCTGATACCCGCCGCCTGCGCCGGCATCAGACAGCCGCCTGGCGGCAAGCGATGTTTCGCGTACGGGAGAGATCGGGCAAGATGGTCAAGGGCCACTCCTTGTGAGGCCTTGGAGTAGCCCACCGCTCATCCCATCACAACCGCCCTGTCAATACCCTCGGCAACACCGTCGGCGACGCCTTCCCCAGCGGCACACGCATCCCTGATGGATTCCGCCGCGTTGCGATGTAAGCTTGCCTCGCCGACACGCCACGGAGGGCGCGATGCTGCAGGTGAGACAGGATTTGCTGGGCGAACGGTTCCGGCTGCAGCGCGCCGCCTTCAAGGCACAACACTTTCCAGACCTTGGCGCCCGCAGGGATCGGCTGAGGCGCCTGCTGGCGCTGACCGAGCGGCACGAGACCGAAATCTGCGCTTCGATCGACGCCGACTTCGGCGGCCGCTCGGCGCATGAAACCCGTCTGGCCGAACTGTTCGTCGTGCGCGCCGGCATTCGCCATGCGCTCGCCCATGTCGGCGCCTGGATGCGGGAGCGCCGCGTTGCCACCACCTTGCCGTTCCTGCCGGGCCGGAATCGCCTCGTCCCGCAGCCGCTCGGCGTCGTCGGCATCGTCTCGCCCTGGAACTACCCTTTTCAGCTCGCCGTCGCGCCGGTTACGGCCGCGCTTGCCGCCGGCAACCGCGTGCTGGTCAAGCCTTCCGAACTGACGCCGGCTTTTTCCGGGCTGCTGACCAGGCTGGCTGGCGAACATTTCGCCCCGGATGAACTCAGCGTCATCGCCGGCGATGCCGATACGGGGAAAGCCTTCGTCTCGATGCCGTTCGATCATCTGCTGTTCACCGGTTCGACGGCGGTCGGACGCCAGGTTGCGATCGCCGCCGCCGCCAACCTGACCCCGGTCACGCTCGAACTCGGCGGGAAGTCGCCGGCGATCCTCGACCCCTCCTGCGATCTTGACACCGCGGTTGCCAGCGTCGCCTATGGCAAGCTGTTGAATGCCGGGCAGACCTGCATCGCGCCGGACTATTTGCTGGTGCCGAAGGGACAAGCAGGTACGGTCGCCGCGAAGCTCGCAATCGCCATGGCGCGGCTCTACCCCTCGCTGCGCGACAACCCCGACTATACCGCCATCATCAGCGATCGGCATTACCAGCGTCTGCGCGCCATGATCGCGGAAGCGCGCGACACGGGTGCCGATGTCACCGAGATCAACCCGGCCGGCGAGGACCTCGGCAATGCGGGCCGGAAGCTTCCGCCGACCCTGGTCAGCAACGCAGGCTCGGACCTGAAGCTGATGCGCGAGGAGATTTTCGGCCCGGTGCTGCCGATCGTCGAATACGCCACGCTCGACGACGCGATCGCTTATGTGAACCAGGCCGACCGGCCGCTGGCGCTCTACTGGTTCGGCAACGACGGCGGCAACCGCCAGCGCATCCTGCGCGAGACGGTCGCCGGCGGCGTCACCATCAACGACTGCATGCTGCATCTGGTGCAGGAGAACCAGCCCTTCGGCGGCGTCGGCGCCAGCGGCATGGGCGCCTATCACGGCGAATGGGGTTTCCGCACCTTCAGCAAGGAGAAACCGGTCTTCCTGCAGTCGCGCTTGAGCGCAGGGAGCCTTCTGCGGCCGCCCTACGGCAAGACGTTCGAACGGCTTTTCGGCCTGCTCAGGCGCATCACCTGACGCGCATTAAGTCTATCTTCACCATGATGCGGCAGCTTTCGCACTCTGCGGTGATGTTTTGAGTACCGCGGCGCCATTGGCGCCCAGGCAACAACCCGCGCTTGCCTGGAGGCGCGGGTTTTTCGTTGGCCGAGAAATCGTCGGCGACCCGGTCAGGCGAGGAAATCGGCGCGGTGCGGCGTAAAACTGTCGACCAGCCGCCCCGCCTCGAGCGCCTTGACGCCGTGCACCAGGCCGGACGGCACGATGAAGCTGCCGCCGGTCTCGACGATTTCGGTCCGGCCGCCGATGGTCACCTCAAAACGGCCTTCGGCGACATAGCTCGCCTGCACATGCGGATGCGAGTGCAAGGCGCCGACACCACCCTTGTCGAAACCGAATTCGACCATCATCAGTTCGTCGGTGGAGAGGAGAACCCGCCGGCGATTGCCATCCGGGGTCGGCGTCCAGGCACCCTGGCCGGCATGCGCGAAAATCTTCGGCTCGGTCATCGTCTTCTCCTCATCGCGCCAGCCATCCCCCATCCACCGGCACCACCGCGCCATGCATATAGTTCGAGGCCGGCGCCAGCAGGAAGACGGCAGCATCGCCAATGTCTCCGGGCTCGCCCCAGCGGCCGGCGGGAATGCGCCCGAGGATGGCCGCGCTGCGGTCGGGATCGGCGCGCAGCGCCTGCGTGTTGTTGGTGTCGATATAGCCCGGCGCTATGCCATTGACGTTGATGCCCTTCGCCCCCCACTCGCAGGCGAGCAGCCTGGTGATGCCGAGCACGCCATGCTTGGACGCCGTGTAGGACGCGACGCGGATGCCGCCCTGGAAACTCAGCACCGAGGCGATGTTGACGATCTTGCCCTGGCGTCCACCGGCAAGGACGCGCCGCGCAAAGGACTGACACAGCAGGAAGACGGACTTCAAATTGACGTCGATCACGTCGTCCCAGTCGGCTTCGCCGAGATCGATGGCATCGGCGCGCCGGATGATGCCGGCATTGTTGACCAGCCCGTCGATCGGACCGTTTTGATCCCAGACGAGGTCCAGCATCGGTCCGACTGCTGCCGTGTCGGCAAGATCGATGCTCACCGCCTCGAATTGGCCGCCCACAGCGCCGACCTTGCTCGCGGTATCGTCCATCGATGAGCGGCCGACGCCGATCACGGCGCCACCGGCGCGCGCGATCGAGATGGCAATGCCTTGGCCGATGCCGGTGTTGGCGCCGGTCACCAGGATGCGCTTGCCGGCCAGGCTGAAGGTGGAGAGGTCGCTCACCGCAGCATGTCCATCGCCACCGGATCGACATCGGTGTAGTCGACATTGTCGCCGGCCATCGCCCAGATGAAGGCATAGTTGGACGTGCCGGCGCCAGAGTGGATCGACCAGCCCGGCGACAGCACCGCCTCCTCGTTGCGCATGACGATGTGACGTGTCTCGTCCGGCTCGCCCATGAAGTGAAAGACGCGGGCCGCCTCGGGCAGGTCGAAATAGAGGTAGGCCTCCATGCGCCGGTCATGCACATGGCATGGCATGGTGTTCCAGATCGAGCCCGGCGCCAGCTGCGTCATGCCGACGACGAGCTGGCAGGTTTTTGTTCCCCCGGCATGAATGAACTGGAAGATCGAGCGCTCGTTGCAGGCCTCCTTGCTGCCGAGATCGAGGCGCTTGGCGTCATCGAGGCGGATCAGCCGGCTGGGATGAGCCTGATGCGCCGGCGCACTGAGCAGATAGAACTTGGCGGGGCCGTTCCTATCGGCAGAAGCGAAGGAAACCGTGTCGGTGCCCATGCCGAGATAGAGCATGTCGCGCGCCCGCAGGTCGAAGGACTGGCCGCCGGCTTCGATCGTGCCGGCGCCGCCGATGTTGACGGCGATCAATTCGCGCCGGTCGAGAAAACCCTTGGTGCCGGTCGGCTTGATCGCTTCCAATGGCAATGCCGTTGCCACAGGCACGGCGCCGCCGACGATCATGCGGTCGTAGTGCGTGTAGGTCAGGCTGATGCGGCCGGGCTGGAAGAGGTCCTCGATGTGGAAATTATGGCGCAGCTCATCCGTTCCCATGGCGGCGGCGGCCGCCGGGTCGATGGCGAAGCGCGATGTGTAGTCGGTGTGGTTCTGGCTCATTTCTGTCCTGGCTTTCGGTGGATCATTCGCCCGCGGCCGCCTTGACCGAGCTGGCGTAGTAGGCCTGCCGCGCCTGCAGCCGCTCGCGGTAACGCTGCTGGCTGGCGCCGAGATGGGTGCGCATCGCCTCGCGCGCGGCTTCGGCATCGCCCGCCGTGATCGCGTTCAGGATCACCAGATGCTCGCGCTGCAGCCCGCGCTGGTAGCTGTCGGACTGCGCCAGTTCGGTCGACCAGGGCGAGGTCACGTCGCACGGAATGGCGCGCCGGCCGAGCACGTCGAGCATCTCGACATAGAAAGGGTTGTTGGTGGCGCTGGCGATGGCGCGATGGAAGGCGAGGTCGGCCGGACCGGTCGGCTGGCTGTCGAGCAGCAGCCGCTCGAACTCGAAGAAGGCTTCCTGGATCGCCGCCTCCTGCGCGGCGTTGCGACGGATGGCAGCGAGCCCAGCCGATTCGATCTCGATCGCCAGCCGCACCTCGAGCACGTTGAGCGCGACCGAATCCTTGGCTCCCATGTCGGCGGCGAGCGCCCCGAACATGGTCGAAATATGCTCTGTGACGAACACCCCGGCGCCCTGTCGCGGCTCGACCAGACCGTCGGCGGCAAGCTTGGCCAGCGCCTCGCGGATGACGGTTCGGCTGACGCCGAAGGTTTCGGTCAGCTGGCCCTCGGTCGGCAGCTTGTGGCCGGGCAGGATCTCGCCCGCCTGCAACTGCTTGCGGATCGCCCCCACGACGGTTTCCGACAGCTTGGGTTTTCTCTCGACCCTGAGGTCGTTTGCGGTATCGGACACCTCGGTAACCTCCTAGTGCAATTCCACGAAAAGTGCGTAGCGGCTTTCCGCGTGGAATTGCGTAAACACAAAGAGTTAGAGCGGTTCAACGATTCCAACGATCGCCGAACCGCTCTAATGGAACAGGCCCGGCAGCCACAATGAGATTTCCGGCACGTAGGTGACAAGCATCAGCACGGCGAAGGCGGCGCCGTAGAATGGCCAGATCGAGCGCATCGCGGTCCAGATCGGAATGCGCCCGATGGCGCAGCTGACGAACAGAACAGCGCCGACCGGTGGCGTGCAAAGCCCGATGCCGAGATTGAGGATGAGGATCACGCCGAAATGCACGGGATCGACCCCATAGGCCATGACGACAGGCAGGAAGATCGGCGTCGTGATGATGATCAGCGGCGACATGTCCATGAAGGTGCCGAGAATGAGCAGGACGACGTTGATCAGCAGCAGGATCACCAGCTTGTTGTCGGACACCGACTGCAGAAAGGCGACCAGTGCCGCCGGTACCCTGAGATAGGCGAGCAACCAGCCGAAGGCCGCCGCGCAGCCGATGATCATCAGCACCATGGCCGTGGTGCGCACCGACGCCGTCGTCGCCGCGACGAAGTCGCCCCAGCTCATCGAGCGGTAGATGATCAGCGTCACCAGGAAGGCGTAGACGATGGCGATGCAGGAGCTCTCGGTCGCGGTGAAGACACCGGACCTGACGCCGCCGAAGATGATGGCGATCAGGATGAGCCCGGGAATGGCGGCGACAAGCAGCTGCAGGGCCCGGCCGAAGCCGGCGAAGGGCTCCGTCGGATATCCCCGGCGGCTGGCGACCCAATAGGCCGTTGTCATCAGCGACAGCGCCAGCAGCAGACCGGGCAGCACGCCAGCCGTGAACAGGTCGGCGATCGAGATACGGCCGCCGGCGGAGATCGAATAGATGATCATGTTGTGGGACGGTGGAATGAGAAGCGCGATGATGGCCCCGACCGAGGTGATGTTGACGGCATAGTCGACGCCGTAGCCGCGCGCCTTCATCTGCGGGATCATCAGCCCGCCGACCGCCGACGCATCCGCCACCGCCGAGCCGGAGATGCCACCGAACATGGTCGATGCGGCGATGTTGACCTGCCCCAGGCCGCCGCGCAAATGACCGACCAGGGAGCCTGCCAGCGCGACCAGCCGCGCGGCGATACCACCGCGCACCATCAGGTCTCCGGCGAAGATGAAGAACGGGATGGCCATCAGCGAAAAGACGCTGACGCCGGAATTCAGCCGCTGGAACACCACGACCGGCGGCAAGCCAAGCGTGAGGATCGTGGCAAAGCTGGCAACGCCGAGACAGAAGGCGATCGGCGTGCCGATGACCAGCAGGAACACGAAGGTGCCGAAGAGGACGATCAGGGCCATGGTTCACGGCTCCTCGCCGGTTGCATGTATATCGGCGTCGACGGGCAGGCCGGCAAAGCGCCCGGCCAGCCGTTCCAGCGAAAACAGGCAGACCAGCGCCCCACCCAGGATGACCGGCAGGAAGCTGACGCCGCCCGGCAGGGCAAGTGACGGCATGACCGTGTTCCAGGTCAGCCTGGCCAATTGCACGCCATAGACGATCATGCCGGCGCCGAAGGCCAGCACGACAAGGTCGGAAATGCTGCGCAGTACCGCCTTGGCCGAAACAGGCAGGACATAGAGCAGCACGTCGAAGCCGAGATGGGTGCGTTCGCGCACGCCGACGGCGGCGCCGAGAAAAATGAACCAGCCCATCAGCAGAACCGAGAAGGATTCCGTCCAGCTCGGCGAACGGTTCAGCACATAACGCGAGAAGACCTGCCAGAAGATGATGATCGTCATCAGCGTCAGGCCGGCGCCGCTGATCCAAAGCGCCAGCCTGGCAAGCCCTGACAGGACCCGCTCCGCACCCAGCCAGAATCCTCGCATGGCCGACACGTCCGAAGGCAGCGCGGGGGCCTCCGCGCTGCTCGATCCATTGCCCTTGCTGTTCATTTCTCGGCCTGTATGCGGGCGGCCAGATCCTTCAGTTCGGGCGTCGACAAGTACTTGTCGTAGACGGGCTTCATCGCGTCGATCAGCGGCTGTTTGTCGATCTCGCTGACCTTGACGCCCGCGGCCTCGACGATGCCGCGCGACTTCTTCTCCTGCGCGTCCCACAGTTCGCGCATCTTGACGACGCTGTCCTTGGCTGCCTGGCGCACGATCGCCTGGTCTTCCGGCGAGAGCTTGTCCCAGCTTGCCTTCGACATGACCAGCACTTCCGGCACGATCTGGTGTTCGTCCATCGTGTAATGCTTGGCCACTTCGTAGTGCTTGGCGGATTCGAAGCTCGGCCAGTTGTTTTCGGCGCCGTCGATGACGCCGGTCTGCAGCGCCGAATAGACTTCGCCATAGGCCATCGGCGTGGCGTTGGCGCCAAGCGCGTTGACCATGTCGACGAACACATCGGACTGGATGACGCGGAACTTCATGCCTTTCATGTCCGCCATCGAGGTAATGTCCTTCTTGGTGTTGTAGAAGGACCGAGCACCGGAATCGTAGAAGGCGAGGCCGACGAGATCATGCGCCTCGAACGCCTTCAGGATCTGGTCGCCGACAGCGCCGTCCATGACGTGGCGCATGTGCTCGACGGAGCGGAACATGTAGGGCAGCGACGGCACGGCGGTCTCCGGCACGATGCCGTTGAACGGTCCCATCGAGACGCGGTCGAGGTCGATGACGCCGGCCTGGGTCTGCTCGATTGTGTCCTTTTCCTCGCCGAGCTGCGCCGAGTGATAGACCTCGATCGAATAGCGGCCGGCGGTGCGCTGCTTGATCAGGTCGCCCATGTACTTGACCGCCTCGACGGTCGGGTAGCCGTCCGGATGGGTATCCGAGGATCGCAGCACGGTTTCGGCGTTGGCAGCGCCGATCAGCAGCGAACCGATGGCGAATGTCGCCGCCGTCAATTTCGAAAAATGCAACATGACTTCCTCCCTTTGAAAATCGAAACGCCCGGCTCAGAGCCGGTACGCATTCTTGGCAAGCGTGTAGGCAAGCTCCTTCGCGAGTTCATGCGCCTCGTCCTCACGCAGCCTGTGCTCGGCGACGAGACGCGCCAGGAACGCACAGTCGACCCGCCGCGCCACGTCGTGGCGGGCCGGTATCGACGGAAAGGCGCGCGTGTCGTCGTTGAAGCCGACCGTGTTGTAGAAGCCGGCGGTCTCGGTGGTCATCTCGCGGAACCGGCGCATGCCTTCCGGGCTGTCGTGGAACCACCAGGCCGGCCCGAGCTTCAGCGCCGGATAGACGCCGGCCAGCGGCGCCAGTTCGCGCGCGTAGCTGGTTTCATCCAGCGTGAACAGGATGACGGTCAGGTCGCGCTCCAGCCCGACGCAGTCCAGTAATGGCTTCAATGCCGTGACATAGTCGGTCCGGGTCGGGATATCGAAACCCTTGTCCCTGCCGAATTTCTGGAAAGCGGAAGCCGAATGATTGCGCATGGAGCCGGGATGGATCTGCATGACCAGCCCGTCGTCCCGGCTCATCTTGGCCATCTCGGTCAGCATCTGCGCGCGAAACAATTTTCGCTCGCGCTCATCCTGCGAGCCGGCGCGGACCCGGTTGAACAGCTCCTGCGCCGCCGCGTTGGAAAGATTGGCGGTCTCCGCCGTCGGATGCCCGTGATCCGACGAAGTCGCGCCGAAGCTCTTGAAGAAGGCGCGCCGCTGGCGATGTGCGTCGAGATAACCAGCCCAGATCCCGGTGTCGCAGCCGGTGATCTCGCCGAGCCGATCGAGATTGGCCGAAAAGCCTTCGAAATCGGGATCGACGACGGCGTCTGGCCGATAGGCAGTGACGACACGGCCCTCCCAGCCACTGTCGCGGATCATCTGGTGCCATTTGAGATCGTCGAGCGCGCCTTCGGTCGTCGCGATGACCTCGATGTTGAAGCGCTCGAACAGCGCGCGAGGGCGGAAATTCTCCCACTGCAGCAGCGTTGCGATCGTGTCGTAATGGCGGTCGGCGGTCGCGGCGCTCAACGGCTCTTCGATGCCGAACAGATGCGCAAGGACATGGTCGAACCACAATCGGGTCGGCGTGCCACGAAAGAGGTAATAGTGTTCGGCGAACAACCGCCAGATCGCCCTGCCGTCGGTCTCGACGGGCTCACCATCGAGGGTCGGCACGCCGAGAGCCTCCAGCCGCACGCCCTGACTGAACAGCATGCGAAAAATATAGTGGTCCGGCACGATGAGCAGTTGCGCGGGATCGGGGAACGGCTCGTTCAGCGCATACCAGCGCGGGTCGGTATGGCCGTGCGGGCTGATAATGGGCAGGTCCTTGATGCCGGCATAGAGAGCGCGGGCGATCGACAGCGGACGCGCCTCGGCTGAAAACAGCAAATCCGCATTGGTCAGTGCCACGGCCATCCTCCGGCTCCATGGGTAGGATCGGTCAGAAATAATGTCAACATACAAAAATCGGATTGTTGTATGATGACTCCTAGGCAAAGCTGAGCATTGTCGGCGGACGCCGTCAGTGTTACCCCGCAAATCGTTCCACGAGATGAGTGCCGAACCGATGACAGACCGCCGCCTTTCCAACCGCACGGCGCAGGCATTGCCGGCCAAGGTCGCCGCGCCTCGATATGATCGTGGCGCAATCACGCCGGGCATCGTGCATCTGGGCGTCGGCGCCTTTCACCGCGCCCACCAGGCCGCTTATATCGATGAATGCCTGGCGGCCGGAGAAACGGACTGGGGCATATCAGGCGTGTCGCTGCGCAGCGCCGATACGCGCGACGCGCTGGCGCCGCAGGACGGGCTCTACACCTTGGCGGTGCGTGGCAGCGGCGGCGAGAAGCTGCATGTCATCGGCTCGATCGGCTCGCTGCTGGTGGCGCCGGAAGACCCGGAAGCGGTTCTGGCGGTGCTGGCCGATCCGCGTACCCGCATCGTGACGCTGACGATCACCGAGAAAGCCTATTTGCGGGCGGCCGGCGGCGGATTGGACGCAGCGCATGCCGACATCGTCCACGACCTGGCCAATGCGCGAACACCGAAGACGGCGCATGGTTTTCTGACCGAAGCGCTCGCCCGGAGGCGGGGCGCTGGCACCCCGCCCTTTACCGTGCTTTGTTGCGATAACCTGCCGGCCAACGGCGCCACCTTGCACCGGCTGCTGATCGAATTCGCCACGCTGCGCGATGCAAGTGCCAGTTCGGCGGGCAATGCCGGAATGGCCGACCACATCGCCAGTCACGTCGCATTTCCCTCAAGCATGGTCGACCGCATTGTGCCAGCCACGACCGACGCCGACAGGGCGCGGATAGCGGGCGAACTTGGTATTGAGGACGCGTGGCCCGTGATGACGGAACCCTTCCGCCAGTGGGTGATCGAGGACGATTTCCCCATGGGCCGTCCCACCTGGGAAAAATTCGGCGTCACCATGGTTGGGGATGTCGCTCCCTTCGAGGACATGAAGCTGAGGCTGCTCAACGGCGCGCATTCGGGCATCGCCTATCTCGGCCTGCTCTGCGGCCACGCGACGGTCGACAGTGCCTTCGCCGATCCGGCGATCCGGCGGTTCGTCGACGCGCTATGGCAAGAGGCCATAACAACATTGCCGGACGACGCCGGCCTCGACCCATCAGCCTATACCGCCGAGCTTGCCGAGCGTTTTTCGAACACGGCACTTGCCCACCGTACGGCGCAGATCGCCAATGACGGCAGCCAGAAACTGCCGCAGCGCATTATCGCCTCGGCTGTCGAGTGCCTCGAAGCCGGCACCGAGCTGGTCCATCTCACGCTGGTGGTGGCTGCCTGGATCGCCGCCTGCGCGGCGCGCGGAAAGACGTTGCCGGAAGGCCATTTCACCGATCCGCTCGATGCGCCGATGACCGCGCTTTTGGACCAGCAGCTGCCGGCGAACGAAACCGTGACGGCGGTGTTTGACATGGCCGGCTTCGCCCGGGATCACGCCGAGCGCCAGACGCTGATCGAACTCGTGGCCGTCCATCTCGTCCACCTGCGACGAGACGGCCCGACGCTGGCCTTCGCCGCGCTCGGCATAGAAGCCGAAGGACAGTAAGGCGCGAGCGGTACGGAACTTGATGTCGCCGGGGCAGCGCCCCCTCTGTCCTGCCGATGTCGCGCAACTCCGGCACCGCCGCCACATCAACTCTCACGCCATAATGTCCCGACAAATAAAAAAGCGGGGCAATGCCCCGCTTTCAATCCGTTGTCCCGCGACGCGTTTCAGGCCGGCAGGATCGCGCCTTCCAGCGTGGTGAGCTGGCTAAGGAATTGTTCGGCCTTGCTGCGCGCCTGGTCGTCCTTGGCGTCGGCAGCATCTTCCCTGGCTTCCTGGATGCGGCGGGCGAGATCGGCGCGGTCGACGTCCTTCACCGCGACAGCGGATTCCGCCAGCAGCGTGCAGCCGGCCGGGACGATGTCGGCGAAGCCACCGAACACGACATAGCGTTCCTCGCTGCCCGAGGCGCTCTTCACCGTGACGACACCCGGCTTGATCGTGGTCATGACCGGCGCGTGATGAGCCATGACGGTCATCTCGCCTTCGGCGCCCGGGATGACGACCGACTCGACCTCGGCGGAAACCAGCAGGCGTTCCGGGGAAACCAGTTCGAACTTGAAAGCTTCAGCCATGTCAATTTAGCGAGTAGGGAATAGTGACTAGGGAGTAGGGCGAGAGAAATTATCCGACTCGCCCAACTGCTATTCACTACCGACTACTGACTACTCCCTATTCGCTTGATTTACGCCGCTTCTGCCGCGAGGCGCTGTGCCTTCTCGACCGCTTCCTCGATGCCGCCGACCATGTAGAAGGCGGCTTCCGGCAGGTGATCGTAATCGCCGTTGCAAAGGCCCTTGAAGCCCTTGATGGTGTCGGCGAGGTCGACCAGCTTGCCCGGCGCGCCGGTGAACACTTCGGCGACGAAGAACGGCTGCGACAGGAAGCGCTCGATCTTGCGGGCGCGGGCCACGGTCTGCTTGTCCTCTTCCGAGAGCTCGTCCATGCCCAGGATGGCGATGATGTCCTGCAGCGACTTGTAGCGCTGGAGGATCGACTGCACCTGGCGGGCGACGCCATAATGCTCGTCGCCGACGACCAGCGGGTCGAGCATGCGCGAGGTCGAGTCCAGCGGATCGACGGCCGGATAGATGCCCTTCTCTGCGATCGAACGGTTGAGCGTCGTCGTCGCGTCAAGGTGAGCGAACGAGGTCGCCGGCGCCGGATCGGTCAAGTCGTCGGCCGGCACGTAGATCGCCTGCACCGAGGTGATCGAGCCCTTGGTGGTGGTGGTGATGCGTTCCTGCAGCGCGCCCATGTCGGTGGCGAGCGTCGGCTGGTAGCCCACGGCCGACGGGATGCGGCCGAGCAGAGCCGACACTTCGGAACCCGCCTGCGTGAAGCGGAAGATGTTGTCGACGAAGAACAGCACGTCCTGGCCCTGGTCGCGGAAATATTCGGCGACCGTCAGGCCGGTCAGGCCGACACGGGCGCGCGCGCCCGGCGGCTCGTTCATCTGGCCGTACACCAGCGCTGCCTTGGAGCCTTCGCCGCCGCCCTTCTTGTTGACGCCGGATTCGATGAACTCGTGATAGAGATCGTTGCCTTCGCGGGTGCGCTCGCCGACGCCGGCGAACACCGAATAGCCGCCATGTGCCTTGGCGATGTTGTTGATCAGTTCCTGGATCAGCACGGTCTTGCCGACGCCGGCGCCGCCGAACAGGCCGATCTTGCCGCCCTTGGCGTAAGGCGCCAAGAGGTCGAGCACCTTGATGCCGGTGATCAGGATCTGGGCTTCCGTCGACTGCTCGACATAGGTCGGAGCCGGCTGATGGATCGAGCGCATTTCGATTGCGTCGACCGGGCCTTCTTCGTCGACCGGCTCGCCGATGACGTTGATGATGCGGCCGAGCATGCCTGGGCCGACCGGCACGGTGATCGGAGCGCCGGTGTCGCGCACTTCCTGGCCGCGCACCAGGCCTTCGGTGGAGTCCATGGCAATGCAGCGCACGGTGTTTTCACCCAGATGCTGGGCAACTTCGAGCACCAGGCGGTTGCCGACATTGGTCGTCTCGAGCGCGTTCAGGATCGCCGGCAGGTGATCGCCGAACTGCACGTCGACAACGGCGCCGATGACCTGGCGAACCTTGCCGACAACGCCGGTGGCTTTCGTGGCCATGGCCTGCGTCTTGGCGGCCACGGCCTTGGCCGGCGCCGCTGCTGCCTTGGCCGGAGCAGCCTTTGCCGCCGCTGCCGGAGCCCTGGCCGCTTTCACTGGGGCTGCTGCCTTGGGGGCTGCCGCCTTCGGAGTTGCCTTCTGGGGGGTCGCTGCTTTCGCCATCGTCTTTACCCTTTTCGTCCTTTGTTTCTCACGCGGTCCGGTTCGCGGGACAGTCACCCGCGGACCGCGCCTAGAGCGCCTCGGCGCCCGAAATGATTTCGATCAGTTCCTTGGTGATCTGCGCCTGCCGCTGGCGGTTGTAGGTGATCGATAGCTTGTTGATCATCTCGCCGGCGTTGCGCGTCGCATTGTCCATGGCGCTCATCTTGGCGCCCATTTCGCCGGCGGCGTTTTCGAGCAGCGCCCGGAAAACCTGCACGGAGATGTTGCGCGGGATGAGGTCGGAGAGGATTTCGCCCGGCTCCGGCTCATATTCATAGACGGCGCTGCCGCCATCCACCGCCGCGGCCGGAGCCGAAGCGGTGCTGGCCGGGATGATCTGCTGCGCGGTCGGGATCTGGCTGATCACCGACCTGAACTGCGAGTAGAACAGCGTGCAGATGTCGAAGGCGCCCTCGTTGAAGAGATGGATGACCTTCTTGGCGATCGCATCGGCATTGACGAAGCCGAGCGTCTTGACCTCGCGCAGATCGACACGGTCGATGATCATCGATGCATAGTCGCGGCGCAGGATGTCGAAGCCCTTCTTGCCGACGCAGATGATCTTGACCTGCTTGCCGTCGGTCAGAAGCCGGCGGATGTGATCGCGGGCAAGACGGGCGATCTGCGAATTGAAGCCGCCGCACAGGCCGCGCTCGGCGGTGCAGACCACGAGCAGATGCACGGCGTCCTTGCCGGTGCCCGTCATCAGCGCCGGGGCATCGCCGCCACCGCCGATCGCCTGGGTGATGTTGGCCAGCACGGAACCCATGCGCTCCGAATAGGGGCGCGCCGCTTCCGCCGCCTCTTGCGCACGGCGCAGCTTCGCCGCGGCGACCATCTGCATCGCCTTGGTGATCTTCTGCGTCGCCTTGACCGAGGCGATACGGTTACGAAGGTCTTTTAATGAAGGCATGCTTCAAACCTGATCCCGTCTTGTCTCATCCGGACTGGCGCTTCGCTCAGGCGAAGGTCTTGGCGAAGGCGTCGATCTCGGCCTTGAGCTTGGCGCGCAGATCGTCCGAAAGCGCCTTTTCCTTGCGGATGGCGTCGAGAACGTCCTTGCCCGCCGCACGCATGTGGCTGAGCAGGCCGTGCTCGAACTTGCCGACCTGGTTGACCGGCAGCTTGTCGAGATAGCCGTTGACGCCGGCGAAAATCACCGCGACCTGCTCTTCCGTCTTCAGCGGCGAGAACTGCGGCTGCTTCAGGAGTTCGGTCAGGCGCGATCCGCGGTTGAGCAGGCGCTGCGTGGCGGCGTCGAGATCCGAGCCGAACTGCGCGAAGGCAGCCATTTCGCGGTACTGCGCGAGCTCGCCCTTGATCGAGCCGGCGACCTGCTTCATCGCCTTGATCTGCGCGGCCGAGCCGACGCGGCTGACCGACAGGCCGACGTTGACGGCCGGACGGATGCCCTGGAAGAACAGGTTGGTTTCGAGGAATATCTGGCCGTCGGTGATCGAGATCACGTTGGTCGGGATATAGGCCGACACGTCGTTGGCCTGCGTCTCGATGATCGGCAGGGCGGTCAGCGATCCGCCACCCAGATCGTCGTTGAGCTTGGCGGCGCGCTCGAGCAGGCGCGAGTGCAGGTAGAAGACGTCGCCGGGATAGGCTTCGCGGCCCGGCGGGCGGCGCAGCAACAGCGACATCTGGCGATAGGCGACAGCCTGCTTCGACAGATCGTCATAGCTGATCAGCGCATGCATGCCGTTGTCGCGGAAATATTCGCCCATGGTGCAGCCGGCGAACGGCGCCAGGAACTGCATCGGCGCCGGGTCGGAAGCGGTGGCGGCGATGATGATCGAGTATTCGAGCGCGCCGCGCTCTTCCAGAACCTTGACGAACTGCGCGACGGTCGAACGCTTCTGGCCGACGGCGACGTAGACGCAGTAGAGCTTTTCCTTTTCCGGGCCGTTGTCGTGCACCGACTTCTGGTTGAGCATCGTATCGAGGATGATGGCGGTCTTGCCGGTCTGGCGGTCACCGATGACCAGCTCGCGCTGGCCGCGGCCGACCGGGATCAGCGCGTCGATGGCCTTGAGACCGGTCGACATCGGCTCGTTGACCGATTTGCGCGGAATGATGCCCGGTGCCTTCACGTCGACACGCTTGCGTTCGGTCGCCTTGATCGGCCCCTTGCCGTCGATCGGGTTGCCGAGCGCGTCGACGACGCGGCCGAGCAGGCCGGGGCCGACGGGAACGTCGACGATGGCGCCGGTGCGCTTGACGATGTCGCCTTCCTTGATGTCGCGGTCGGCGCCGAAGATGACGACGCCGACATTGTCGGCTTCGAGGTTGAGCGCCATGCCGCGGATGCCGCCGGGGAACTCGACCATTTCGCCGGCCTGGACATTGTCGAGGCCATAGACGCGGGCGATACCGTCACCGACGGACAGCACCTGTCCGACTTCGGAGACCTCGGCCTCCTTGCCGAAATTCTTGATCTGGTCTTTCAGAATTGCGGAAATTTCCGCGGCGCGGATGTCCATCAGCCGACCTCTTTCAGTGCAAGCTTGAGCGAATTGAGTTTGGTTTTGAGCGACGTATCGATCTGGCGCGAGCCCATCTTGACCACCAGCCCGCCGAGCAGCGACGGATCGACGGTGACGGAAATGGTCACGTCCTTGCCGGCAACGCCCTTCAGCGCCGCCTTGAGTTCGGTCTGCTGGGCCGCGGTCAGCTCATGAGCCGACGTCACGTCGGCGGCGGCCTCGCCACGGTGTTCAGCGGCGATCTGGCGGAATGCCTTGATCATGCCGGGCACCGCGAACAGGCGGCGGTTCTTGGCGACGACGCGCAGGAAATTGCCGGTCAGGCCGGTGATGCCGGCCTTGTCGGCGATCGCCCCGATGGCCTTGGCCTGGTCCTCGCTGGAGAATACCGGGCTGTTGATCAGCCGGGTCAGGTCGGCACTGCCCGCGAGCATGGCCTCGAAACTGGTGAGGTCGGCCTCGACCTTGGCCACGGAATTTGCCTGCGATGCCAGTTCGAACAGCGAACCGGCATAGCGTTCTGCGACACCTGAGATTGGCGATGACGATTGAGCCACGGACCGTCTTTTCTCTTGTCTGACAGGCCGCAGATTGTTGGCGCGAGCAAAAACTCTGGCTAAATCTTTGACCTTACTGCATTTTTTCAAGCACGGAGGCGCGGCTTCCGCTATCCCCGGCCGAAAGTCGATTGCCGTCTAGCACAGGCATTTTAAGACCGCAATGCGTCGTTCCGCATGGTTTTCAGGCACTATTGTCGCATCCGGCGAAAGATCAGCGTCCTGCGCGCCTGAATACCCCAGGATTCAGGGCACAAAGCCGAAGGCAAAGGCGAGCGGCAAGGCCGCGAGCGCCAATTCCACCACAATGGAAACCCAATTGAAAGGTGTATTGGCGCCGTCCGACATCATCGACAGCAGCCGGCCGAAGGCGGTGAACAGCCAGGAAAATCCGAGCGCCATGTAGACCAGCGGCTGCGCGAGCAGGATGCAGCACAGGCCGACTCCGAGATAGAAGCCCGACATGCGGCCGCGCCCCTCGGCGATCGCCGCCGCCTTCTCGGGTTTCGCCTGCAGGCGCAGGAAACGGAACGCCAGCCCCGGCGCCAGGAAAAACAGAAGACCGAGCAGCACGGTGAAGACCGCGCTCGACCAGGCCAGCCATTCGCCCTGGCTCGTCGGCCATGGAAGCGCAAAATCCATCGTGTCCCCTCGAAATGCCTGTTTTGAAAATCGCCGACATTCTAGCGAAGGAAAGAGCCGGCGCCAGATGGCTTCAGCCATTTTAGGAGACGCGCATCAACCGAGTGCGAATTCCACCGCCGCCTCGGCATGGATGCGCGTCGTGTCGAAAACCGGAATGTCGAAATCATCCTGGCCGATGAGCATGGTGATCTCGGTGCAGCCCATGATCAGGCTGTCGGCGGCTTCGTCGCGGCGCAAGCGGTTTGCCTCGGCGACATAGGCCGCCTTCGAGGCTTCGGTGACGATGCCCTGACAGAGTTCCTCGTAGATGACGCGATGCACCATGTCGCGCCCGGCCGAATCCGGCACCACTGGCGACAGGCCATATTTGTCGGCAAGCCGGCCCTTGTAGAAGTCCTGCTCCATGGTGAACCGCGTTGCCAGCAGCGCCGGCCGCCGCAGGCCGGCCTGCCTGACCGTGGCCGCGGTGGCGTCGGCGATATGGATCAGCGGGATCGACACAGCCGCCTGCACCTGGTCGGCCAGTCTGTGCATGGTGTTGGTGCACAGAAGCAGGCCCTCCGCACCGCCGGCCTCAAGTTTGTGTGCGGCATCGATCAGCAGTGCACGGGCACCGTCCCAGTCGCCATCATGCTGCCGGTCGGCGATCTCGGCGAAATCGAACGACCAGAGCAGCAGCTTCGCCGAATGCAGACCGCCCAGCCGCTCGCGCACGATCTCGTTGAGCAGGCGGTAGTAGATGGCGGTCGATTCCCAGCTCATACCGCCGAGCAGGCCTAAGGTTTTCATGAGATCTTCCGTTTCTCTCGTCGAGGCAGCTGTAGCTGAATTTGTGTTCCTACAAAAAGCTCTGCGGGTCGATGTCGACTTGCACCCGAACCGAGCCGCGCTGTTTCGGCCCGTTGGCCAGCATGGTGCGGATGAACCCCTGCATGTCGGCGCGCCGTTCGCCCTGGATCAGCAGGCGGAAGCGATGACGACCGCCGAGCAACGATAATGGCGCTTCCGCCGGCCCGAGCACGAACAGATCCGGCGCCTCCGGTGCGGAGCGGCGCAGGCCGCGTGCATGGCCTTCCGCTTCCGCCCGCGTCACCGCGCTGACGATGACGCCTGCCAGCCGGCCGAAGGGCGGCAAGGCAGCGCGTTCGCGCTCTGAAATCTCGCGCTGGTAGAAAGACTCGGCATTGCCGGAGACGATCGCCCGCATCACCGGATGGTCGGGCTGGAAGGTCTGCAGCAGGCCAAGGCTCTTCTTGCCGGTGCGGCCGGCACGGCCGGTCACCTGGCTGAGCAGCTGGAAGGTGCGCTCGGCGGCGCGCGGATCGCCATTGGCAAGGCCCAGATCGGCATCGACGACGCCGACCAGCGTCATGTTCGGGAAATTGTGACCCTTGGCGACCAGTTGCGTGCCGATGACGATATCGGCCTCGCCGTTGGCGATAGCCTCCAGTTCCAGCCGCAACCGTCGTACACCCCCCATTATATCCGACGACAGCACGATGGTACGCGCGTCCGGGAAATGCGTGACGACCTCTTCGGCGATGCGCTCGACTCCCGGCCCGCAAGCGACCAGATGGTCGAGCGTGCCGCATTCGGGGCAGGCTTCCGGACGGCGCTCATTGTGACCGCAGTGATGACACACCAACTGGCCGCGAAAGCGGTGTTCGACCAGCCAGGCCGAGCACACCGGGCAGCCGAAGCGATGGCCGCAGACCCGGCACAGCGTCAGCGGCGCATAGCCGCGCCGGTTGAGGAACAGCAGCGACTGTTCCTGCTTCTCCAGCGTCTTGCGCATATGGTCGATCAGCACCGGCGACAGGAAGCCGCCACGGGCCGGCGGCGCGCGGCGCATGTCGATCGACTTGAGATCGGGAAGTGCCGCCTCAGCGAAGCGGGCGGAAAGAACAGCCCTGGCATAGCGGCCCTGGCTTGCGTTGACCCGGCTTTCGACCGACGGCGTCGCCGACGCCAGGACCACCGGAAAGCTGCCAATATGCCCGCGCACGACAGCCATGTCGCGCGCATTGTAGAAGACACGGTCTTCCTGCTTGTAGGCCGGGTCGTGCTCCTCGTCGACCACGATCAGGCCAAGTTCCTTGAACGGCAGGAACAGCGCCGAGCGTGCGCCGGCGACGACACGCACGCCCCCTTCCGCCACTTGCCGCCAGACTTTTTCGCGCATCCTGGGCGGCAGATCGGAATGCCATTCCCCCGGCTTGGCGCCGAAGCGCTGCTGGAAGCGTTCGAGGAAAGCATGCGTCAGCGCGATTTCCGGCAGCAGGATCAGCACCTGTTTTCCCTGATCGAGCGCGGCCGCCACCGCCTCGAAATAGACCTCCGTCTTGCCGGATCCGGTGACGCCGTCGAGCAGCGCGACGTTGAACGTGCCGGCCGCCACATTGGCGCGCAGCATCGACGCGGCGTCGTTCTGGTCCGGCATCAGATCCGGCACGGCATAGCTTGGGTCGGGTGCGGCCACCACCGGGCGCGGCGGGATCATCACCGTTTCGAACACGCCTTGCGCTTTCAGCCCCTCGATCACCGTCGACGACACGCCGGCGGCATGCGCCAGCCCCGAGCGCGTCCAGGCCAGCCCGCCTTCGGCTGTCTCCAGCACCCGCGTCCTCGCATCCGTCATCCGATCGGGCATGACGAGCGTCCGCTGCAGCCCTTCGATCCAGGGTTCGGGATCGAAGGCTTCCGGCGCACGCAACAGCATGCGCGCCACCATGCCCGGCGCCGACAGCGTGTATTGCGCCACCCAGTCGACGAAGCGGCGCATGGCGCGATCGATCGGCGGACAGTCGAAAACCTGTTCGATCGGGCGCAATTTCTTCGCATCGACCTGCTCGACCACGCCGTCCCAGACGATGCCCGCGACCTGGCGCGGCCCGAGCGGCACGCGCACGATCGAACCCGGCACCACCCACATGCCGGCCGGCACGGCATAGGTGTAGGGGCGTTCGGCCGGCATCGGCACCAGCACCGGTGCGGCTGCGACAAAGGGCGAATCTTCGATCATGAGGCGTGACCTTGCCCCGACTTTGCTCTAGATCAAAGGGCAACGCTGAACGTGCCTTCGCAGGCGCCACGAAATCGTCAGGAGACCGCCATGAAATTTTTTGCCGACACAGCCGATATCAAGGAAATCCGTGAACTGATCGATCTGGGGTTGCTCGACGGCGTCACCACCAACCCGTCGCTGATCCTGAAATCGGGCGGCAAAATCGCCGAGGTCACCAAGCAGATCTGCGACATCGTCGAAGGCCCGGTTTCCGCGGAAGTCGTGGCGACCGAATACAAGCAGATGATGGCCGAGGCCGAGGTGCTGGCCAAGATCGCACCGAATGTCGCCATCAAGGTGCCGTTGACGCTGGACGGATTGAAGGCCTGCAAGACGATCCGCACCGAGATGAACCGCATGGTCAACGTCACGCTGTGCTTCTCGGCCAACCAGGCGCTGCTCGCCGCCAAGGCAGGCGCCTCCTTCATCTCGCCCTTCGTCGGCCGCATCGACGATACCGGCTCTGACGGCATGGAAGTGATCCAGGAGATCCGTCAGATCTACGACAATTACGATTTCCAGACCGAGATCCTGACCGCTTCCGTGCGCACAGTGAACCACGTGAAGCAGGCGGCGCTCATCGGCGCCGATATCGTCACCGCGCCACCCGCGACCCTGAAGGCGCTGGTCAATCACCCGCTGACCGACAAGGGCCTTGCCGCCTTCCTCGCCGACTGGGCAAAGACCGGCCAGAAAATCGGCTGAGCGAGCTTATGCCCGATACGAAAAAGGCCGGGCAACCGGCCTTTTTATGCGTTGCGGATCAAGGGGCCGATCGATCCGTGCCGTCATCCCCAGGGATGGTTACCGGTGGGCGCTTGCCCGCCATGATCTCGCGCTTGCCGACATGGTTCGGTGCGCCGACCAGACCCTCCTTCTCCATCCGCTCGACCAGTGAAGCGGCGCGGTTGTAGCCGATGCCAAGGCGGCGCTGGATGTAGGACGTCGAACATTTCTTGTCGCGCAACACCACCTTGACCGCCTCGTCATAGCTGGAATCGCCGTCCTCGGCGGCAACGGCTCCCTTGTCGAAGACCGCTCCCTGGTCGTCTTCCTCTTCCTCTTCATCCTCGTCGGCCGTTACGGTCTCCAGATATTCGGGGCGGCCCTGCGCCTTCAGATGCGCCACGACATGCTCGACCTCGGCGTCGGACACAAAGGGGCCGTGCACGCGGGCGATGCGCCCGCCGCCCATCATGTGCAGCATGTCGCCCTGGCCGAGCAGTTGCTCGGCACCCTGCTCGCCCAAAATGGTGCGGCTGTCGATCTTCGAGGTGACCTGGAAGGAGATGCGGGTCGGGAAGTTGGCCTTGATCGTGCCGGTGATGACGTCGACAGAGGGCCGCTGCGTTGCCATGATCAGGTGGATCCCGGCGGCGCGCGCCATCTGCGCCAGGCGCTGGATTGCGCCTTCGATCTCCTTGCCGGCGACCATCATCAGGTCGGCCATCTCGTCGACGATGACGACGATGTAGGGCATCGGCGCTAGGTCGATCTCCTGCTGTTCGAACAGCGGTTCGCCGGTGCCCTTCTCGAAGCCGGCTTGCACGGTCATGACGACCGTCTCGCCCTTGTCGCGGGCAGTGGCGGCACGCTCATTGTAGCCGTCGATATTGCGCACGCCGAGCCGCGCCATCTTGCGATAGCGGTCTTCCATCTCGCGCACCGCCCATTTGAGCGCGGTAACCGCCTTCTTGGGATCGGTGACGACGGGCGTCAGAAGGTGCGGGATACCGTCATAGACTGATAGTTCGAGCATCTTCGGGTCGACCATGATCAGCCGGCATTCTTCCGGTTTCAGCCGGTAGAGCAGCGACAGGATCATGGTGTTGATGGCGACCGACTTGCCGGACCCGGTGGTGCCGGCGACGAGCAGATGCGGCATTTTCGCCAGCTCGGCGATGACAGGTTCGCCGCCGATCGTCTTGCCAAGGCAAAGCGCCAGCTTGCAGCTGGTCTTGCGGAAGCCCTGCGATTCGATCAGTTCACGGAAATAGACGGTCTCGCGTGTCTCGTTCGGCAACTCGATGCCGATGACATTGCGGCCGGGCACCACGGCGACGCGCGCCGAGACCGCCGACATGGAGCGAGCGATATCGTCGGCGAGACCAATCACGCGGGAGGATTTGACGCCGGGCGCCGGTTCGAACTCGTAAAGGGTAACGACCGGGCCGGGGCGAACATGGATGATCTCGCCGCGCACGCCGAAATCCTCCAGCACGCTTTCCAGGAGATCGGCATTCTGCTCGAGCCGCTCCTGCGACATGTAGAAGCCCTGCCCTTCCGGCGGCTGCTGCAGCAGCTCCTCCGAGGGAAGCGCGTAGCCTTCGCCCGTCACCGGCTGCACAACCTTTCCGGCCATGGGCAGCGACGGCGAACGCACGGCGGGAACGGTTTCCTCCACGCGTTGCAAAAGTGGCGCCGGGGCGGCGCTGGTTGCGGCAGGCGCCGTCGCGGCCGTTGTCCGAGCCAGCCGGGCGGCTCTGCCCGCCGGGACGGCCGGCTCGACCACCACCTTGTTGGAGTTGGCCGGAAAGACGTCCGGCAGGGCAGGTGGAACCTGGCCAGGAAGGCATTCGATGACACGGAACAAGGCGGTGACATCGGCCACCGCCGGTCCTGAGACATCGGCCCGGGCGGCGGCAACCGGCGGAGCCGGCACCGGTGCACGCGGGACCGGGCTGACTTGGCGGGCGGGCGTCACGTCGACCAGAAGCGGCGCCAAGCCCTCGAAGAAGGCGTGATCCGAAAGATAGGGCCGCCGCGCTTTTTCAGCGGGGGCTGCTTTGGCCGGCGCGCCATTCCCGACAACGGGCGCCGGGCGCGTGGCCGCCCGTGCCGTTGCTGGCACCTTTAGAGCCGCCGGCGCAACGCCTTGCGCCGTCTCGCCGCTACGCGCCGGCTGAGCGGGCCCGGCCGGTGCCGGTCCGCGATGCATGACGGTGCCAGGACCGACCTGCTGCGTCGGGAGCGCCTGCCGTGCGTCCTGCTCGGCAACGTCGTCCTGCGGTTGGCGGTGCTTTGGCTCATAGTCCGGCGTGCGTGTAAAACGCACATTGGGCGCAAGGAAAAAATACTCTTGCCAGGCCGGGCTTTCGGTGTCGCCACCCTGCGGGAAAGAAGCGCCGGACTGGCGGACATCGACCTTGCCGCGCGGGCCGCCGGAACGCTCTCCTTGGGGGTCATCGGGCGCAGCTGTGTGCAACGAATTGATCCGAGAAAAACGCCTGGCTTCCATGCTCAAGACTCACTGTGAAACGACTGCCGAGCAATAGGGAGCGAGTGGTTAACAGTTGCTTCCCGTCAGCGTCGCTGGAGCGATCGAGACGCATCTTTCGCGGCGAAGCGCTGGGCTGGAAAGCGGGGCGAACCTTGGTCACGGGAAAAACCCGCGGACAGCATTCACATGGCGCCAAAAGCCCAGCTGCCGGCGCGTTTCCGTCACCCGGACACAGGATCGGGACATCGAGAGAATGAAAGAGGGCGTTCGGCCCTCTTTGAGACGGCGAACGCGCTAGCTGGCCGCCTTGCCGTGCCGGGCCAGATCCTGGGCGATCGACAGCTGCAGGGCTTCAGCCAGTTCGCGCGCGGCGCGGTTCTCGGCGTCGATCTGCGCCCGGTAGGAGGCAAACTCCTGACGTGGCCTGTCGAAGGACGAGGTGATCGCCCGCTTGCCGACGGCGATCACCGCGCCGGTTTTCACATCGGTCAGCGTGTAGCCCGCGGTCAGCGTCACCGAACCGGCGGTCGGCTCGTCCTGATCAGTTCCATTCTGTACCAGCGCCGAGGATTCAACGCCTTCGCTCACGCCGAGGTCGAGCGAATAAAGCGGCGAGGCGGGCTCGCCGGCGCCGCGCCCGAACCCGAAGATCAGATTGTTACGCACCTGCTGGGCATAGCGCGTCCGGACCGGCTTGACGGCGATCGATGCCATCTCGGCATTGGCGGTCGAGCCCGTCGACAACGGCGCGCTCGAATAGAGCGGCCGCACCTGACAGGCCGAAATGAGCGCCAGCGAACCGACGAGGCCGGCAAGCGCGATGCGGCGCAGCAGACGGCCCAGCTCTGTCTTTTCCCGATCAGGCAACGACATTGACGATCCTCTGCGGCACGATGATCACCTTGCGCGGAGCCTTACCTTCAAGTGCTTTCTGCACGAAGTCGAGAGCCAAGACCGCTTTTTCGACCGCACCTTGGTCCGCGTCGCGGGCAATTGTCAAATCCCCCCGCTTCTTGCCGTTGACCTGCACCGGATAGGTGACTTCGTTGTCGACGACCAGTGCCGGATCGAAGACCGGCCACGGCCGTTCGGCCACCAGATCGACGCCGCCCAGCGTCTCCCAGCACTCTTCAGCCAGGTGCGGCATCACGGGCGCGATCAGATGCACCATGATCTCGACCGCCTCGCGGCAGGCGCTTTTCAGCGCCGGAACGGCCTTGCCTTCCGCCACTTCGTTGAGCGGGGCTGTCAACGCGTTGGTAAGTTCATAGATGCGAGCAATGGCGCGGTTGAAGGCGAGCTTCTCGATGTCTTCGCCAACCGCCTTCAGGATCTTGTGCGCGGCCTTGGAAACCGCCCCGGCCTCGCCGTCATCGGCCGCCTTGGGCGTGACCCCTGCCAACGTCTCGGCCGCCGTCGACACCAGCCGCCAGATGCGCTGCATGAAGCGATGCGCGCCGGCGGCACCGTCGTCGGTCCACTCGACGTCGCGCTCGGGCGGCGAATCCGACAGCATGAACCAGCGCGCCGTGTCGGCGCCGTAGCCATCGGTGATGTCTTCCGGGCTCACCGTGTTCTTCTTCGACTTCGACATCTTCTCGAGCGGGCCGATGGTGACCGCCTCGCCGGTGGCGACGTCGATGGCGCGGCGCTTGCCGTCGACGTCCTCCAGACGAACCTCGGTCGGCGCCAGCCAGCGCCCATTCGACGCCGAGCCGACACGGTAGGTTTCGTGAACCACCATGCCTTGCGTGAACAGGCCTTTGAACGGCTCGGCCAGGGCAACATGGCCGGTCTCGCGCATGGCGCGGGTGAAGAAGCGCGAATAGAGCAGATGCAGGATCGCATGCTCGATGCCGCCGATATATTGGTCGACCGCCAGCCACTCGTTCGCTGCCTTGGGATCGGTCGGTTCATGCGCCCAGGGCGCGGTGAAGCGGGCGAAATACCAGGACGAATCCACGAACGTGTCCATCGTGTCGGTTTCGCGCCGCGCGTCCTTGCCGCATTGCGGGCACTTCACATGCCGCCAGGTCGGGTGACGGTCGAGCGGATTGCCTGGCCGGTCGAAATCGACATCGTCGGGCAGCTTGACCGGCAGATCGGCCTTCGGCACCGGCACCACGCCGCAATCCTCGCAATGGATCATCGGGATCGGGCAGCCCCAGTAGCGCTGGCGCGAAATGCCCCAGTCGCGCAGGCGGAAATTCACCTTGCGCTCGGCCATTGGCCGGTTGCCGATGGTCTTTTGCTCCAGCAGCCTGGCGACTTCATCGAAAGCGCTGTCCGGCGCCATGCCGTCGAGGAACCGCGAATTGATCATCGCGCCATCGTCGACATAGGCCTCGTCGACGATCTGGAACGTCTTGGGATCGGCGCCGTCAGGCATCACCACCGGCACCACCGGCAGGCCGTATTTGTTGGCGAAGTCGAGGTCGCGCTGGTCATGCGCCGGACAGCCGAAGATGGCGCCAGTGCCGTACTCCATCAGCACGAAATTGGCGACGTAGACAGGCAGCGTCCAGCTGTCGTCGAAGGGATGGACGACGCGGATGCCGGTGTCGAAGCCCTTCTTCTCGGCCGTCTCGAGCGCCGCCACCGAAGTGCCCATATGGCGCACTTCGTCGATGAACTTCGCCAGGGCCGGATTGGTCGCCGCGGCCTTCTTGGCCAGCGGATGATCGGCGGCGATTGCCATGAACGAGGCGCCGAAAATGGTGTCCGGCCTTGTCGTGTAGACTTCCAGCTCATGCTCGCCGGCGATTTCCGAGGCCAGCGGCCAGCGGATCAGCAGGCCTTCCGAACGGCCGATCCAGTTCTGCTGCATCAGCTTCACTTTTTCGGGCCACTCGTCGAGACCGTCCAACGAATCCAGCAAATCCTGGGCAAAGTCGGTGATCTTGAAGAACCATTGCGTCAGCTCGCGCTGTTCAACCAGCGCGCCGGAGCGCCAGCCGCGCCCGTCGATGACCTGCTCGTTGGCGAGCACCGTCATGTCCTCCGGATCCCAGTTGACCTTGGAGGATTTGCGCGTCACCAGCCCCTTCTCGACGAAGTCGAGGAACAGCATCTGCTGGCGGTGGTAGTAATCGACGTCGCAGGTGGCGAATTCGCGCGCCCAGTCCAGCGACAGGCCCATTACCTTGAGCTGCTCGCGCATGGCGGCGATGTTCTGGTAGGTCCATTCCTTGGGATGCACCTTGTTCTGCATCGCGGCGTTCTCAGCCGGCATGCCGAAGGCATCCCAGCCCATCGGATGCAGCACGTTGAAACCCTTGGCGCGCTTGTAGCGGGCCACCACGTCGCCCATCGTGTAATTGCGGGTATGGCCGATATGGATGCGCCCCGACGGATAGGGGAACATTTCCAGCACGTAGTATTTCGGACGCGGATCGTCATTGTGCGCTTCGAAAAGCTTCTTCTCGGCCCAGGCCTTCTGCCATTTGGGTTCTGACGCGCGCGGGTTGTATCGTTCGGTTGCCATGGGACGTTTTTCACTTAAAAGCATGCGGACTGCGGGCAAGAGCCCGGCAGTTCATGAAATGTGGTCCGGGTGTTCACCATGGTTTGGCAAACCCGTCAACCATATGGGCATCGCGGCTGACAAAAACGCGGGTCAAAACAGCGGGATTTGCATATGGGCGACACCGTTCAGCAGTTTTTCGCGGTCAAGGCGAAGATCGCCGCCGCCGAGCGGGAGGCCGGCCGTGAAGCCGGCGCGGTGACGCTGGTGGCGGTCTCCAAGACCTTCGACGCCGCCGACATAGGCCCGGTGATCGAGGCCGGCCAGCGCGTCTTCGGCGAAAACCGCGTGCAGGAAGCGCAAGGCAAATGGCCTGACCTGAAGGAAGCTTTCCCCGACATCGAACTGCATTTGATCGGCCCGCTGCAGTCGAACAAGGCGAGGGAAGCGGTGGCGCTGTTCGAGGTCATCGAGACGGTCGACCGCGACAAGATCGCCGCGGAGCTCGCCAAGGAAATTGTCCGGCAAGGCCGTGCGCCAAAACTCTATATCCAGGTGAACACCGGTTCCGAACCGCAGAAAGCCGGGATCGAACCGAGCGAGGCGGTCGCCTTCGTCAGACGCTGCCGGGAAGTGCATGGCCTCGGCATCGAAGGCCTGATGTGCATCCCGCCGGCGGACGAGAACCCCGGCCCCCACTTCGCCTTGTTGGAGAAACTCGGCAAGGAAGCCGGGGTCGCCAAACTGTCGATGGGCATGTCCGGCGACTTCGAGACCGCGATCGCCTTTGGCGCCACCAGCGTCAGGGTCGGTTCGGCGATTTTTGGAAGCCGGTAGTCCGAATTTCCAGCTTGCCGTGCATATCGCTGGGCCTGATCCACAAGCACCATTATACCAGTGCTTGAAACGAAACGTGCCGTTCCTATTTGCCTTGATGTCACCGCACATCTTCCTGGAGTCTCACGATGCGTTACAATCAGCTTGGAAACACGGGGCTATTCGTCTCCGAACTTTGCCTCGGCACCATGACCTTCGGCGCCGCCGGCCAGAACGCCCAATGGGGCCTGATCGCCAGCCTCGACCAGAAGGGCGTCAACGAGATCGTCGGCCGCTCGATCGCCGCCGGCGTCAACTTCTTCGACACGGCCGACGTCTATTCCGTCGGCGAGTCCGAACGCCTGCTTGGTCAGTCGCTTAGGGATCTCGGTGTTGCCCGGTCAAACGTGGTCATCGCCACCAAGGTCCACGGCGCCATGGGTGAGGGACCAAACCAGCGCGGCTCCTCGCGCGGCCATATCATGGATTCGGTCGACGCCAGCTTGGAGCGGCTGCAGCTCGACCATATCGATCTCTATCAGTTGCACGGCACCGATGCGGTGACGCCGATCGACGAGACGCTGCGGGCACTTGATGACCTCGTCTCCAGCGGCAAGGTCCGCTATGTCGGTGTCTCCAACTGGCAGGCTTGGCGCATCGCCAAGGCGCTCGGCATCGCCGACCGCAAGGGCTTTGCCCGCTTCGAGACCGTCCAGTCCTATTATTCGATCGCCGGCCGCGACCTCGAACGCGAGATCGTGCCGCTGATCAACGAGGAGAAGCTCGGCCTGATGGTGTGGTCGCCGATGGCTGGCGGGCTGCTGTCCGGCAAATATGGGCCCGGCGCGCCGGGCAATGGCGAGGGCCGCCGCGCGTCCTTCAACTTCCCGCCGGTCAACGAGGACCGTGCCTGGGCGGCGGTCGCCGTCATGCGGGAGGTCGCCGAGAAGCATGATGTCGGCGTCGCGACCGTGGCGCTCGGCTATGTCCTGGCAAAGCCTTTCGTGATGAGCGTGATTATCGGCGCCAGCCGCATGGACCAGCTCGAGCAGAACCTTGCCGCCACCAGCCTCAAGCTCGATGCCGACGATCTCGCCAGGCTTGACGAAGTGAGCGCACTGCCCGCCGAATATCCCGGCTGGATGGTCGAACGCCAGGGCGCCGGCCGTCGTCCGGGGCCTTTCGTGCCGAAGGCATAGCGCGTACCGCTGGCAAGTCGGTCCTTCAACGCCGCGCGTCTCATCGACGCGCGGCGTTGATTACAGCCGAACGGTCTCGGCAAGAAAGTCGAGAAAGGCCCGCACACGTGCCGGCAGGTGTTTGCCCTGGCCGACATAGACGGCATGCGTCGGCTCTTCGTCGCCGGGGTTGAAATCTTCCAGCAGCGGCACCAGCCGGCCGGCGGCAATGTCGGGTTCGACATGCCAGCGCGCCAGTCGGGCGATGCCGGCCCCGGCGACGGTCGTTTGGCGCATCGCCTCGCCATCGGTCAATGCCAGGTTTCCGACAACCGGGGTGATCACCGGCGCGCCTGCCGTATCGATAAAAGGCCAGCCGTCGATATGCCGCGCGAAACTGAAGGCGAGCATGTTGTGACGCCCGAGATCGGACAGCGTGCGCGGCGTGCCATGTGCTTCGAGATAGGAAGGTGCCGCGACCACCACCATTCGGCTTTGACCGAGCTTGCGCGCCACCAGCCTCGATTCGCGCAGCGGCCCGGCGCGGATCGCGACATCGGCCCGCTCTTCCAGCAGGTCGATCACGCTGTCGGTCAGCACAGCCTCGACGAAAATTTCGGGATAGCGCTCCAGAAAGCGCGGCAGCAGTTCCATCAGCCGGTGTTGGCCGAACGGCACGTAGCTGTTAACTCTCAGCCTGCCGCGCGGCGCGGCTCCTGCCGCCGCTTCACGCTCGGCCTTATCCATGTCGGCGAGCACGCGCACGCCGCTGTCGTAGAACGCCGTCCCTTCCGGCGTGAGCTGGAGCTTGCGCGTCGAGCGGCTGACAAGCCGCGCCCCAAGCCGGGTTTCGAGCCGTGCTATCAGCTTGCTCACCGCCGATGGCGTCATCCGCAGCCGCCGCGCCGCGGCCGAAAAACTACCGGCCTCGACGACGCGCACGAAGACTTCGATCTCGCCGGAACGGTTGATGTCGGGCCTGGCCATCTGTGAATCTATTTCACAAGAAGTATGCCTTGGGCAAGTCTGGTTCACAACATCGCGGATCACGATCTTCCGGGCCGGGGCGCGGACTGAGCGTCCTTCGCCGACAGATGGGACCATCGCCATGCCTCTTGCTCTTTATGCCCTCGCCGCCGGTGCTTTTGGCATCGGTGTTACCGAATTCGTCATCATGGGCCTGCTTATCGATGTCAGCAAAGACCTCGGCGTGTCGATCTCCGCCGCCGGCCAATTGATCTCTGCCTATGCGCTCGGTGTCGTCATCGGTGCACCCTTGTTGACCATCGCCACGGGCAACTGGCCGCGCAAAACCGTGCTGCTGGCGCTGATGGCGATCTTCACGATTGGCAACCTCGCTTGTGCGCTGGCGCCCGATTACTGGACGCTGATGGGTGCCCGCATCATCACCGCCTTCGCCCACGGCACCTTCTTTGGCGTCGGCTCGGTCGTCGCCACTGGTCTGGTCGCGCCCAACAGGAAGGCTTCGGCGATCGCGCTGATGTTCACCGGCCTGGCCATCGCCAACATCCTAGGCGTGCCCTTCGGCACCTGGCTCGGCCAAGCCTTTAGCTGGCGTGCGACCTTCTGGGCGGTGACCGCCGTCGGCCTGGCGGCCTTCGCCGTCATCCTCGCCCTGGTGCCGCGCGGCCAGGCAGCGCCCGAGAAGAGCGATCTGCGCGCCGATCTCGCCGTTCTGCGCCGCACGCCCGTCCTGCTCGGCCTCGCCACCACGGTGCTCGGCTATGCCGGCGTCTTCGCCGTCTTCACCTACATCGCCCCGTTGCTCACCGAGATCAGCGGCTTCAGCGAAGCCGCTGTATCGCCGATCCTGCTCGTCTTTGGCGGCGGCCTCATCGCCGGCAATCTCGCCGGCGGCAAGATCGCCGATCGCTGGCTGGTGCCGGCGGTGCTCGGCAGCCTCATGGTGCTGGCGCTGGTGCTTGCCACGATGAGCTTCGCCATCCACAGCCAGGTCATGGCCGTGATCTATGTCGGCCTGCTCGGCGCCGCCGCCTTCGCCACAGTGGCGCCGCTGCAGATGTGGGTGCTGGAAAAGGCGCAAGGCGCCGGCCAGAGCCTGGCCTCATCGTTCAACATCGCCGCCTTCAATCTCGGCAATGCGGCCGGCGCCTGGCTTGGCGGCGCGGTCATCGCCCATGGCCTTGGACTGGGTTCGCTCACCTGGGTCGCCGCGCTGCTGCCGCTCGCGGCACTCGCCGTGGCCGGACTGGCGCTCCGCCTTGATGGTGGCGCCGCATCAGGTGCGCCTGTCTCCGTCCGGTCGTGACGCCAGCCGGCACCCGAATCCTCTCGACCTCTTCACAAACCACCAGGAGCAAGAAAATGGACTATCGACGTCTCGGCGCATCGGGCCTGAAAGTCCCGGCGCTTTCATTCGGCGCGGGCACCTTCGGTGGCTCCGGCCCGCTGTTCGGCGCCTGGGGCAACAGCGATGCGCAGGAAGCGCGGCGGCTGATCGACATCTGTCTCGAGGCCGGCGTCAACCTGTTCGACACGGCGGACGTCTATTCGAATGGCGCCTCGGAGGAGGTGCTCGGCGAAGCGATCAAGGGCCGTCGCGATGCGGTACTAATCTCGACCAAGACAGCGCTGCCGATGGGCGACGGGCCGGGCGACTACGGCTCCTCGCGCTCGCGGTTGATCAAGTCGGTCGACGCCGCGCTGAAGCGCCTCGGCACCGACTATATCGACCTTCTACAACTGCACGCCTTCGATGCCGGCACGCCGATCGAGGAAGTGCTGTCGACGCTGGATGACCTCGTTCGCTCCGGCAAGCTGCGCTATGTCGGCGCCTCCAACTTCTCCGGCTGGCAAGTGATGAAGTCGCTCGGCCTGGCGGAGAAGCTCGGCTATCCCCGCTATACTGCGCATCAGGTATACTATTCGCTGCTCGGCCGCGACTATGAATGGGAGCTGATGCCGCTTGCCCTCGACCAGGGCGTCGGCGCGCTGGTCTGGAGCCCGCTCGGCTGGGGCCGCCTGACCGGCAAGATCCGCCGTGGCCAGCCTCTGCCGGAAAAGAGCCGGCTGCACGAGACGGCTGATTTCGGGCCGCCGGTCGGGGACGAGCATCTCTATCGGGTCATGGATGAGCTCGACGCGGTGGCGCAGGAAACCGGCAAGACCGTGCCGCAGATCGCCATCAACTGGCTGCTGCGGCGCCCGACCGTTTCCTCCGTCATCATCGGCGCCCGCAATGAAGAGCAGCTGCGCCAGAACCTCGGCGCCGTCGGCTGGACGCTAACGCCGGAGCAGGTGAAGAAACTCGATGCCGCAAGCGAAGTCACCGCGCCCTATCCGTACTTTCCCTATCGCCGCCAGGAAGGCTTCGCCCGCCTCAACCCGCCGGCGGTTTGAGCCGCGCTGGCGTTGAAGCTGCCATCTCCCCCCTTGCGGGGGAGATGTCCGGCAGGACAGAGAGGGGTGTGAAGGAACGCGGCGTTGACTAGAACCACTAGCGGCGAACGGCCCCATGGATAATTGCTGAGATGTCGACGGGACAGCACCCCCCTCTGCCCTGCCGGGCATCTCCCCAGCAAGGGGGGAGATCAGCTGTATCACCGCTCAATGCAGCACGAACTCGCCATCCACCTTGCGCCATTCATTCGGCGCGATCAGCTTCTGGTGCGTGTAGACCACCGAATGCAGTGGCCCGTCGAGCTTGGCTTTCCAGAATTCGATGAACCGGATCAGCACCGGAAACCTCGGAGCGATGTCGTAGTCCTGCCAGACGAAGCTCTGCAGGAGATGCGGGTGGTCGGGGAAATGATAAAGAATCTTGGCCGTGGTCAGGCCGTAGCCTTTGAGCATCAGGTCCATTTCAAGATGGTGGTGCATTATGGTCCCCTTGGGCGGTCCCCTGGTTGATTCTCCTTTCCTCCCAGCTGCCAATTGTGCGCGCCGTTACTTAACTGTCTATTGATTTTTGTTGATCTCAAAGGGGACTTTTCGCGTAAAAACATGCGGTTAGCAGCGAACCGCGTCGAGTGCTGACAGTTCCGGAAAGCGCCCCTGCGGCATCCCGCCGCGCGAATCCAACGTCTAATGTTGCCGTCGCGACGGAACTGGTAATAATGCCGCCGAATTCGCGGCTGCGTCGCCGCGATCCCGCGGGCGTTTCAAGCCGGCGGACTGGTTCGGGAGGAAAGCCAAGAAATGTCCGAGGTTCATGTCCATCGCGTCCAGCCGGCGTGGAAGAAGAACGCCCTGATCGACAATGACACCTACCTCAAATGGTATGCCGACAGCGTGAAGAACCCGGACAAGTTCTGGGGCAAGCACGGCAAGCGCATCGACTGGTTCAAGCCCTTCTCCAAGGTCAAGAACACCTCCTTCGACGGCAAGGTCTCGATCAAGTGGTTCGAGGATGGCCAGACCAATGTCTCCTACAATTGCATCGACCGCCACCTCAAGAAGCGCGGCGACCAGACCGCCATCATCTGGGAAGGCGACAACCCCTACGACGACAAGAAAATCACCTACAACGAACTCTACGGGCACGTCTGCCGGCTCGCAAATGTGATGAAGAAGCACGGCGTCAGGAAAGGCGACCGCGTCACCATCTACATGCCGATGATCCCGGAGGCGGCCTACGCGATGCTGGCCTGCACGCGTATCGGCGCTATCCATTCGGTCGTCTTCGGCGGCTTTTCGCCGGACGCCTTGGCCGGTCGCATCGTCGATTGCGAATCGACCTTCGTCATCACCGCCGATGAGGGTCTGCGCGGCGGCAAACCTATTCCGCTCAAGGAAAACACCGACAAGGCGATCGACATCGCCGCCAAGCACCATGTCAAGGTCAAGACCGTTGTGGTCGTGCGCCGCACCGGCGGCAAGATCGGCTGGGCGCCGGGACGCGATGTCTGGTATCACGACGAAGTCGCGACGGTTAAGTCTGATTGCAAGCCGGAGAAGATGAAGGCGGAGGATCCGCTGTTCATCCTCTACACGTCGGGCTCGACCGGCAAGCCGAAAGGCGTGCTGCACACCACCGCCGGCTACCTCGTCTATGTGTCGATGACGCACCAATATGTCTTCGACTATCATGACGGCGACATCTATTGGTGCACCGCAGATGTCGGCTGGGTGACCGGCCACAGCTACATCGTCTACGGGCCGCTCGCCAACGGCGCCACCACGCTGATGTTCGAGGGCGTGCCGAACTACCCCTCTCAGTCGCGCTTCTGGGAAGTCATCGACAAGCACAAGGTCAACATCTTCTACACCGCGCCGACGGCGCTGCGCGCGCTGATGGGTGCCGGCGACGCGCATGTGAAGAAGACCTCTCGCAAGTCGCTGCGCGTGCTGGGCTCGGTCGGCGAGCCGATCAACCCGGAAGCCTGGGAGTGGTATTTCAACGTCGTCGGCGACGGCAGGGTGCCGATCGTCGATACATGGTGGCAGACCGAGACCGGCGGCATCCTGATCACGCCGCTGCCGGGCGCCACCGACCTCAAGGCGGGTTCGGCGACACGGCCCTTCTTCGGCATCAAGCCGCAGCTGGTCGATAGCGAGGGCAAGGTGGTGGACGG
The DNA here is from genome assembly GCF_020165375.1 of Mesorhizobium sp. BR1-1-4. Lineage (NCBI taxonomy): Bacteria > Pseudomonadati > Pseudomonadota > Alphaproteobacteria > Hyphomicrobiales > Phyllobacteriaceae > Mesorhizobium > Mesorhizobium sp. BR1-1-4. The sequence goes on from NZ_JAIUIB010000001.1 coordinate 312,407, forward strand.
TGCGGCCGACGGCAACCTCTGCATCACCGATTCCTGGCCCGGCCAGATGCGCACCGTTTATGGCGATCACGACCGTTTCGTGCAGACCTATTTCTCCGCCTACAAAGGAAAATACTTCACCGGTGACGGCTGCCGCCGCGACGCCGATGGCTACTACTGGATCACCGGCCGCGTCGACGACGTCATCAACGTCTCCGGCCACCGCATGGGCACGGCCGAGGTCGAATCGGCCCTGGTCAGCCATGACAAGGTTTCCGAGGCCGCCGTCGTCGGCTATCCCCATGATATCAAGGGCCAAGGCATCTATTGCTACGTCACCCTGATGGCCGGCGGGCAGCCGAGCGAGGATCTGCGCAAGGAGCTTGTCGCCCATGTCCGCAAGGAGATTGGCGCCATCGCCACGCCGGACAAGATCCAGTTCGCGCCCGGCCTGCCCAAGACGCGTTCGGGCAAGATCATGCGCCGCATCCTGCGCAAGATCGCCGAGGATGATTTTTCCGCGCTCGGCGACACCTCGACGCTTGCCGATCCGGCCGTGGTCGACGACCTCGTTGCCAACAGGCAGAACAAGAAGGGCTGATGCGGGAAGACGCGGTATTGGGCACCGTCACCCAGTTGTGGCGCTATCCGGCAAGTTCGCTCGCCGGCGAGCGCCGGGACACCATCCTGGTTGGACCGGTTGGCGTCGAGGGCGACCGCCTGTTCGGCCTCGTCGATGCCTCGGACAATGAGATCGCCCGGCCGGATCGCGACGTGAAATGGCACAAGGTGCCGCGCATCCGCACCCGGCTGAGCCGCGACAGCGAACTGGAAATCGCCGTCCCCGATGGCGACTGGCTCGCCGCCCCCGGCGCCGAATGCGACCGCGTCGTGTCGGCCTATCTCGGCTTCCGCGCCTCGATCCGGCCGTTCCGCGGGGAGAACGCGGCCGGCTATGCCGGGCCGCTGACCGCGGAGCGCTACCGCAAGGCGCCGATCCATCTCCTGACCACGGCCTCGCTGGCACGGCTGCAGGCGCTCCATCCGGAAGGGGCCTCCGATCCGCGCCGCTTCCGTCCCAACGTCGTCGTCGAAATGGCTCCGGTCGAGGGCTCGTTTCCTGAAACCGAATGGATCGGCAAGAAGCTCGCCATCGGCGACCTCGTCCTGACCATCTCGGAGCCGTGCCGCCGCTGCGGCTTCACCATCATCGCCCAGGATGGTTTCGACCATGACCCCGCCATCCTGCGCAATCTGGTCCGCCACAACGCCCACAATCTCGGCGTCTACTGCACCGTCGACCGGCCCGGTCGTGTCGAGACCGGCGCGCCGATGCGGTTCGTCTGACCTTCCGGCCCAAGCCTATCGATAAAGATCCGCCCGCGTCGGTGGCAGGCCGCTCGGGCCTCGCGCGCGTTTGGTGGCGACAGTCTGGAATATCTGCGCCGAGGCGCGTTCGAAGGTGATGGAGCAGCCGCTCAGGTAAAGCAGCCACAGCCGCGCCTTGGCTTCGCCGACCTCGGCGATCGCCTCGTCGAACCGCGCCTGCAGACGCTCGGCCCACAGCCTGCAGGTGCGGGCATAGTGCTCGCGCAAATTCTCGACGTCATAGACGAGGAAGCCGTGTGCTTCGAGATTGCCTGATGTCATGCCGATCGTGTCGAGTTCGCCACCCGGGAAGATGTATTTGATCAGCGCCTTGTATTCCGGCCCCTTGCGCAGGGTCTTCTTGACGTCGCCCTTGCTGCGCCTGGTGATGGCATGATGCAGATAGATGCCACCCGGTTTCAGCAGCCGGTGGACGGCGGAGAAATAAGCGGCATGGTTTGCCAGACCCAGATGCTCGAACATGCCGATGGACGATATCTTGTCGAAGGTACCGGTGAGCTCCGCGTAGGACTTTATCTCGATGGTGATCTTGTCCTCCAGACCCTCGGCGCGAATGCGCTCGCGCGCTAGTGAGGTCTGGGCTTGCGACAGCGAGACGCCGTGTCCGACGACTCCATAATGTTTTGCCGCGTGGATCAGCATCGCGCCCCAGCCGCAGCCGATGTCGAGCAATCTTTCGCCGGGTTTCAGCCGAAGCTTGCGGCAGATATGGTCGAGCTTGTCGACCTGCGCCTCGTCAATGCCGTTTGCGAAATCCTGGAAATACCCGCAGCTATAGACCATGCGCTCGTCGAGAAAGAGCCCGTAGAAGGCGTTCGAGATATCATAGTGATGCTGGATCGCCTCCTTGCTGGAGCCGCTGACGAACGGGTTGCGCCCTGCGAGATCAACCCGCGACGCCATCTGCTTTCTCGAAAACAGCACCGCCGGCAAGTCACGCAGAAGCGCCCGTTTCGGCAGCGCCTTCAGCTTCGACCGCAGCTTGCCCGTCGAAGGCAGGGCATAGAAATCGAACAGCGATCCGTCCTCGATGTCGACTGCCTTGGATATCCACATCTCGATAAGGGTCGACAGGGACGGTCGGCGAACGATCTGCCAGACAATATCGTGGTCGTTGATGACCAGCACGGGGCCGGTGGCGGGGCCGATCCGCTCGCCGGTCCACAGCCTGACCGCGAAGCCGGGCTTGATCGCCTCGACTACCGTTCGAACGATGCGCGCAGCTCTTTCGGTGGCGTCCATGCCCTTCCCCGCGGTCGATGACGCGATGTTGTCCTTTTGGGCCGCGGATCGCAAGCACGTCACGCTTTTTCCACCCGGCATCTTGTCATTTGCTGCAACGCACCCCATCATGAGTGTGTGTTCAACAAATCGAAAGGAGGTGATCCGATGTCGAGTGATTTCGTTTTCCAGAACGTGGGCTCAGCGGATTGCACTTTCGGGAAGCAGTCTTCCCGTTAAGGCGCGAGATGCGCGGTTGGTGACGTAAGCGTCACCACCATTGAGCCGCGCCATGGACGGAAACACGGAAGGCCGCCGGCTTCGAAAGAAGCGGCGGCCTTTTCCTTTTTACGTCTATTGGGTCAGTACGACCTTTTCGGTGTTGCGGATGATTTCCTGAAAGGCATTATCCAATTCCAGCCCGGTGGACACCTCGAAATAATGTCTCTCGGCGGCGGAGGCGTCTTTCGAAGAACAATCCTTTAGCACCGCCTTTGCCTGATCCCTCTCGGTTGCCGACATATCCTTATCGTTGAGGTCGAAGCCGATGGTGAAAATCTCGATGTCGTCATTTTTCATATTGTCGCACAGCGTTTCAGCATTGCCGCGCGCAAGATTGCCCTGGCTGTTGTATCTCCCAGCAACACCCGCGAAGGCGGTATTGAACTGGCCATCGGTCATCAGGATCGCAACCTTGGCGACCTTCTTCGCATCGGCGTTCGAAGCGCCGTTGCCGAGACCGGCATTCTCGATCGCAGCGCGCCATTGCGGCGACAGCATGTAATAGGTCCACTGAATGGCGATCGCGCCGGCCGTATAACCATCGGCCTGGAAGTCGTCGATCGAATCAAGCAATGCCTCCGAATCCGCGGTCAGCGGGATCACTTGCGCGTCAGGACACTTGTTCATTCCCTGGTCGCTGAGATGATCGTCCCGATTCACCAGGGCATAATATTTCTTGCCGTTCCTGTCTGTGCGAACCGTGTCAGGGCCATCGGCGCTCAAGTCGGCATCGCCGTTCTTATTCTTGCGCTCTGTGGCGCAATTATCCGGGTGTGGCATGGCCGCCCCAACAATGGAGACGTAGTCGCTGAAGGACGGCAGCAGATTTTTGCCCGTCTTGGCAACGAGAAGCGAACTGCCGGCGACGGGTGGTAGTTCAGAACTCCCTTGCTTCTCGGCATAGACGTTTTCGGCCAGTTTTCCGGCGTTCACGCCAGATGCATAGGGCACAATCGCGACACGGACGCGGGGGTTCTTCGGGTCTTGGTTCTCGAGCATCGTCTTGACGGCGTTCGTCGCAGCGACTTTCAGATCGCCGATCTTGTTGACGTTGCCCCGCCTGGCCATCGATCCCGTTATGTCGAGCATCATGGCCACCTCTATCTGCTTGTCGGAATAGAGCGCTTTGGTGGAAGCGCCGACGCGCTGCATGTCACCGGTGCTGAACAACGGGAAATAGAGGCCGACATCGACGTGGGCATCCGCCTGGACCGTGTTGGCGGTCCTGTCGACGATCAGCTTGTCGAGCACGATCTGGCCAGCGTGCAGAATGCCCCCCGTGCCGTTGGCGTCGAGAAAGGCCTGCACGGATTTGTTTGCGTCGGCCTCCTTGATGGCGCCGGTGGTCAGGTCACGTGCCGTCGATGTCACTGCCGCGTCGAGCACGCCCTGCAGGCTCGATCTGGCGTTGTAGAGCTGCGTGATATTGACCGAGAAGCCTGCGGCCAGCGCCAAGACCGAGGCGGTAAAGCCGAACAGGATCGCGAAATTTCCACTGCGGTCCCTGGCGAAGCCGCCGACCGCGTGAACAAGACCCCCGTAATTCCGCATCCAACAGCCTCCACTTGCCTCGGCCTCGTCGCCGCGTCGGGGGCAATGCAGGATTCCGGCCGGAACGAGAGGAGACCCGATCCGCGATCGTGAACTCGCCAGCAGAAGATTGCTTTTATTGGATTTTCACGGGGCAAGAAGGTGAACGGCCGGTAAACGTCAGCGTGTATCCGCGCGCGTCTTTACCGGACGCTTACCATGCCCATAGCGAAGTGCTGGTCCGGTGTCCGGCGACGTCTTGTTGCGGCACAGCATCTCTGTCCCGAAGCGGGCCAACTGTCGCAGGATGCGAAGCATGTCGAGGCACAAACCCGGCCAGGTGTCTTGAGATTCAGATCAGGCCAAGCCATTGCCAGGCCGGCCTCACCTGAAGCTAGGCTAGCATCCGCGCGCTGACCGTCCTGTCGATGCCGTGATAGGGTGGATTGAACAGCCTGCCTTCCTGTTCGTAGGTCCATACCTTGAACAAGCTGAGCCGGTGCGGGCCGAAACTGTGCAGCAAGGGAACGTCGGTGGCGTCGCGGCCGCGCGCAATGACGACGCGACCGGTCCTCGGCCGGTTGTGGCGCGGGTCGAACGTATACCACTTGCCGTCCAGGAAGGCTTCCATCCAGGCCGAGAAATCCATCGGCGCGGGATCCGCCGGCACGCCGATATCGCCGAGGTAGCCGTTCACGTAGCGCGCCGGAATGTTCATGCAGCGGCAGAGCGTGATCGCCAGATGGGCAAAGTCTCGGCACACCCCGACACGTTCCTCGTGCGCTTGCGCGGCGGTGCGGGTCGAACGGGCATAGCCGTAGCCGAAGGACAGGCGGTTATGGACATAGTCGACGATCGCCTGCACCCGCGCCCAGCCGGAAGGAAGATGGCCGAAGAGCTGCCAGGCAAGGTTACTCAGATGATCCGTCTCGCAATAGCGGCTGCCCAGGAGATAGAACAGCACCTCGTCGGGCAGCTCGGCGACGGGCATTTCCCGGGCCAGCGTATTGACCTCATCCGTCTCGCCGCTGTCCTCCACGACCGCGTCATAAAGGATGCGAAAGCCGCCGGCCGGCGCCGTGAAGCGGCGGCAGGCATTGCCGTGCAGGTCATGATAGAGTCTGGTCGGCACCGAAGGCGAGGTCAGGACACGCGTCTGCCGCTTGATGTCGGCCTGCCTGTCCTTGTGAATCTCGAGCAGCGAAATCACCGGAGTGGCCTCGGCGCATTCGATGGCAATCTCATAGCCGAGGCGTATCAGCATGGGCGTCGTCCCTTGGTTCGCGTGGTGGGAATTGTACGTTTGAAACGTTGCAAGGTGACGGTGGTTCCCTGGATCGCGCCCCAAATGCGCTCGCGCGCCTTTCCATGTCACCGCCTTGGGGTTACGGTTGCGTCCTCCCTCGACCCCTCCCCCGCACTTCAAGGAAAATCATGTTTGCTGGCAGAAAATTCGCCGCCTTCCTCTTCGATATGGACGGCACGCTCATCAATTCCATCGCCTCGGCGGAGCGGGTCTGGGGCGATTGGGCGCGGCGCCACGGCCTCGACGTCGCGGCCTTCCTGCCGACGATCCACGGCGTACGGGCGATCGAGACCATTACCGCCCTGGCGCTCCCGGGCGTCGACCCGAGACACGAAGCGGATCTGCTGCTGAAGGCCGAGGCCGACGATCTCGACGGCATCGTCCAGATCGCCGGCGCCGTGGCATTCCTCAATTCCCTGCCGCCGGAGCGCTGGGCGATCGTAACCTCGGCGCCACGCTCCTTGGCGCTTGCACGCATGAAGGTCGCCGGCATTCCCGTCCCCGCGGTCCTCGTCGCGGCGGAGGACGTTTCCCGCGGCAAGCCGGCGCCAGATTGCTTCCAGCTCGGCGCAAGACGGCTTGGCTTCGACGCGCACGATTGCCTGGTGTTCGAGGACGCCCCGGCCGGCATCGCGGCGGCGGAGGCGGCGGGCGCTTCGGTCATGGTGATCAACGCCACGCACCAGCATCCCCTGGCAACACAGCACGCCGCGATATCAGGTTATGACGCAATCGGCATCACCGTCGACGAGCGAGGCTGGGTTGCGCTCGAGCCGCAGCGCAACGCTGCTTGAGATCAGTCGCTAGAAATCACTGGTCAGGCCTTTGACCTCCCAGTCACCATAGCGGCCGGGCTCCTTGCCGCCACGGCCGCCGATCTCCCGCGGAAGTGCTGCTTCCTTGCGGCGGTAGTCCTGCCGCCTTGCCTCGGCTTCCTGCAGCGCGCGGCGGGCGGCGGGCGTCAGCTCCTGTTGCGGCGTGCCATCGTCCGGGCCGGGCAGCGTTTTACTGGTTTCGTCGTTCATGCGATATTTCCAGTGGATTGAAACGGGAACGGGCGTTTCCCATCATATAGCGATGACCTCACGAGGATCGAGCCTTTTTCACCACCATCCGGACAGGAGCAGACGATGAACACCATTCGCACCGCCATGCTTCTCGCCGCCATGACGGCGCTGTTCATGGGCGTCGGTTTTTTGATCGGCGGTTCGGGCGGCATGATGATCGCGTTGGTCATTGCCGCCGGCACCAATTTGTTCAGCTACTGGAACGCCGACAAGATGGTGCTGTCGATGAATCGCGCCGTCGAGGTCGACGAGAAAAACGCGCCGGAATATTACGCCATCGTCCAGGCGCTGGCCAAGCAGGCCGGCCTGCCGATGCCCAGGACCTATCTGATCGACAATCCGCAACCGAATGCCTTTGCCACCGGCCGCAATCCGCAGAACGCGGCGGTCGCCGCCTCCACCGGCCTGCTGCAGCGGCTGACCCATGAGGAGGTCGCCGCCGTGATGGCGCATGAGCTCGCCCATGTCCAGCACCGCGACACGCTGACCATGACCATCGTGGCCACCTTTGCCGGCGCCATCTCGATGCTCGGCAATTTCGCCTTTTTCCTCGGCGGCAGCCGCGAAAACAACAATCCATTCGGCTTTGTCGGCGTGCTGGCGGCGATGATCGTGGCGCCCTTCGCCGCCATGATCGTGCAGATGGCGGTCAGCCGTACTCGCGAGTACGAGGCCGACCGGCGCGGCGCCGAAATCTGTGGACATCCGCTGTGGCTGGCCTCCGCGCTTGACAAGATCGCCCGCGGGGCCGAACGCATTCCCAATCCCGATGCCGAGCGCAATCCGGCGATGGCGCATCTCTTCATCATCAACCCCCTGCATGGCGAGCGCATGGACAGTCTGTTCTCCACCCATCCGAGCACCGACAACCGCATCGCCGCGCTGCAGGCGATGGCACAGCGGATGGGCGAAGGCGCTCCGCCAGCCACGCAGCGCCAAGCGCCGATGTCAACGCAGGCTGACGAGCCGGAGATGACCGGACCGTGGGGCAAGCCAACCGCGCCAGAACCGGCGACCGGGCCGGCCAGCCCAAAATCCAATCCGTGGGGTCGCAATCCGACCGGGCCCAAGGGCCGGTGGTCGTGAGCGTCGCGGGCAGGGCACCTCGACGCACGGTTCCAGGCGATCAGGATCACAATGCCGGCGGCGAATTCGTTGCCGGCCTTGCCGCGCGCAAGGCGGCGGCGCGACTGCTGGCCGCCGTCATCGACGCCCGCACGCCGCTCGACGGCCTGACCGATCACGAGAACGGCCATCCGCAATACAAGGCGCTCGATCTGCGCGACCGTGGCCTGGTACGCGCCATACTGGTCACCGCGCTGCGCTACCGCATGGCCATAGCGGGGCTCCTGGCGCGGCGCCTGGAAAAGCCGCTGCCGCCCAACGCAACCGCCTTGTCCCATATCCTGCATGTGGCGGCGGCGCAGATCCTGTTCCTCGATATTCCCGACAGCGCCGCCGTCGACCTCGCGGTGACCCACGCCAAGTCCGATCCTCGCACGCAGCGCTTTTCCGGCCTGGTCAACGGTGTGCTGCGCACGCTCGCGCGGGCCAAGGAATCCGAGCTTCCGGCCGCGCTTGCCGCCACCGACGAAGCGCCGAAATGGTTTTCCGACCGGCTGAAGGCCGCTTACGGCGCCGAGAAGGCCCGGCGGATCCTGGCTGCCCACCGCCACGAGGCGCCGGTCGATTTCTCGGTCAAGGCCGATCCCGAACTCTGGGCCGAAAAGCTTGGCGGCATTGTCCTGCCGACGGGCACGGTTCGGGTGGAGAAGCTTGCCGGCGCCGTCACCGAATTGCCGGGCTTCGCGGAGGGTGCATGGTGGGTCCAGGACGCGGCCGCCAGCTTGCCGGCAAGACTGTTCGGCGATGTCAGCGGATTGCGCGTCGCCGATCTCTGCGCCGCGCCCGGCGGCAAGACCGCGCAGCTCATTCTCGCCGGTGCCAAGGTCACCGCCGTCGACACTTCGAAGAACCGGCTGGCGCGGTTGACGCAGAACCTTGCGCGCCTCGGCCTCTCCGCCGAAATCGTCCAGGCCGATCTGCTCAAATACGAGCCGGCGGAGTTGTTCGACGCCGTGCTTCTCGACGCGCCATGTTCCTCGACCGGTACCGTTCGGCGACATCCCGACGTGCCGTGGACCAAGACGGCGGCGGACGTCGAAAAACTCGCCGACCTGCAACGCAGGCTGCTCGCCCGCGCCGTGATGCTGGTCAGGCCCGGCGGCCGGATCGTCTTTTCCAATTGTTCGCTCGATCCGCGGGAAGGCGAGGAACTCTACCGCGCCTTCCTGGTCGACAATCCGGGGGTGACCACCGATCCGATCCGGCCGGGTGAATTTGCCTGTCTCGACCCGTTCCTCACATCCGATGGCGCGCTGCGCACCACGCCCGCCGACATGGTGCAGGGCGCACCCGCGATTTCCGGCCTCGACGGCTTCTACGCGGCCCGCATGCGGCGTGCCGGCTAAAGCAATCCCAGGAAAAGCGTGTAACGGTTTCCGTCCGGAATTGCGTGAAGACAAAGAGTTAGAGCGGGCGGCGATCCCATCGAGCGCTGAACGCTCTAAAGCATGTCATCAAGGCTCCAATGACTGCCCCAGCGGGCATCGATTTCGTCGTCGACATTCTGGTAGCGGATATCCGTCGACAGCCGGATCAGCCCATCGAGGCTCTGGTTGGTCGTCGAGGCATGGATCATGTAGGGCGAGTGAAGGACGATGTCGCCCGCTTCGAAATCCGCCATCAGCCAGCGCGTGTCGAACCGCTCCGCCATATCGGGCAGGTCCTTCGACACCCAGCCGCCCTCACTCATGTTGCGATTATAGGCACTGATGCGCTCCTGCGGACTGAGAGCGGAATTGTCCTTGTTGAACTGTCTCTCCAGGGCGGCGCCGACGGCGTGTGATCCCTCCAGGTAGACCAGGCCGCCCATGTCGATGGTCGTGTCGCCGATCGGTATCCAGGTCGTCACCACCCGGTTGGTGCCTCCGCGCAGATAAACGAGATCGTAATGCGCCGGCGTCGCGGTGGCCGTTCCAGGCAAGGTGAAGCGCATGATCTTGCGTTTGTGCAGATAGGATAGGCCGCCCACGAAACCATCCATCAAGCGCGACAGGCGCGGCTGCGCGCAGAAGCCTTCATAACCGGTTGACCGGACCACCGACATCAGCCGGCGCTCGGCGAGCTGACGGTCGATGGCACGATCCGAAGCGATGCCGAGCGAGGGATCCGTCCCGGGTTCCAAAAGCCCGCTCTCGGCAAGATGGGAAAGCACCCAGCCACGAAAATCGATCACTTCCCTGCGGGGCAAAAGGCCCTTCAGCCAGACATAGCCTTGGGTCGCATAAAGATGCCGGATGGCTTCAATGCCGACGGACGGGTCGGTCGCGGAAAGGTATCCGAGCCTGTTCGGCATTGTCGACAGCAGCTTGCCGTCAGCTGTGAGGGCAACCGGCGGGGTGTCCGGAAATGCCTGCTCATCCGTTGATACCGACATTTCAATCACCTGGATCGGTTCGACCTTGGCCGGAGAATAGCTTATCATTCGGCCCCTTCTATGGATAGGAAACCGACCTCCATCTGCTCACGCCGTTTCAGCCGCGCATCCTGTTCGCGAGGCAATTGCGGCGGCTACCGATTCGATCTAACGGTCGCGACGAGGGTCCATATCGGCGATGCCTTCCGCGTTCCGCGGCCCTTTCGGGACCGCGAAAACTGCTGGCCCAGCGCGTTTGGCCGCCGCCGCAAGAAGACATAAGTCGCAGGAAAACCGGCTGTATGGCCCGGAAAAGACGTGACTTTTTTAGGGGCGACCCGGCCACGGCCCCGTTGCGCGCCTTACCGAGGCGAAATCCGCCTTCGCATAAGTTCTTGAATCATATAAGCTTGTGCTTGGGATAGAGGACGACCAGGAGGGGTTTTGGCACTTGCTGCCGGCAACACGACGCGTCTGTGGACGCTGGTCGCGAAGGAGTTCTGGCGCAAGACGCGCCGGCGCCTGCGCGCCGGGCCGATCTATCGCTGGCGCTATTCGGGCCGCACGCCCGAACGTGTCCTGATCGCACCGCCGGACCTGCGCCTCGCCGATCCGCAGATCGCGCTCGAGATCTACTACGGCCGTTATCCCCTGTCCGGCCACCTGGTCGAGACCGGCGGCAAATCCCCTTTCCAGATCAATGTCCCCAATCACGGTTGGCAGAAAACGCTGCATGGCTTCCGCTGGCTGCGCCATATGCGCGCCGCCGGCACCGAGCTTGCCGCCGCCAACGCCCGTGCCCTGGTTTCGGACTGGATCGCCATGCATGGCAATCATATTTCGGGCGTTGCCTGGGAGCCAGGCACGACCGCCAAACGCATCATTGCCTGGCTGCAGCACTCCTCCATCGTGCTGCAGGGTGCCGAGTTCCCCTTCTACCGCGCTTTCCTGAAATCGCTGGCCATGCAAATCCGCTATCTCAGGTCGATGGCGCGCGAAATGCCCGACGGCAAGGACCGGCTGCGCGCCCGCATCGCGCTGGCCTTCGCGGCGCTGTCCCTCCCGGCGCCGGCCTCGGCGCTGCGCGGCGCCACCCGCAACCTCGCCGGGGAACTCAATCGCCAGATCCTTGCCGACGGCGGTCACATCTCGCGCAATCCAATGGCGGTGCTGGAAATCCTCGCCGACCTCCTGCCGCTGCGCCAGACCTATGCCAACCAGGCCGAAGCGCCGCCGCAGGCGCTGATCGGTGCCATAGACCGCATGTTGCCGGCACTGCGTTTCTTCCGCCACCAGGACGGCAGCCTCGCCCGCTTCAACGGCATGGGCGCCACCATCCATGACCGTATCGCCACCATCCTGCGCCATGACGACACCGCCGGCGCACCGCTGCTGCATGCGCCGCATTCGGGCTATGAGCGGCTGGCGATGGGCGGCACCACCGTCATAGCCGATACCGGCCTGCCGCCACCGGTCGACGTGTCCAATGCAGCGCATGCCGGCTGCCTTGCCTTTGAACTGTCGTCGGGCCGCCAGCACTACATCGTCAATGCCGGCATCGACACCTACGGCGCCGCCGAGTTCCGGCCGCTGGCCCGCGCCACCGCCGCGCATTCGACGGCCACCATCAACGACACGTCTTCGGCGCGTTTCACCCACGCGCTGCGGGTAAACGACCAGTTGGGTTCACCGCTGATCGGCGGCCCGCAGCAAGTGCAGTGCAAGCGCATCGACCAGAAGGGCGTCCACGGCTTCATCGCCCGTCACGACGGCTATCTCCAGCGTTTCGGCTTCCTGCATGAGCGCGAGCTGAAACTCTCCTCGGACGGCAATGTGCTGGCGGGCCGGGACCGGTTCCAGCGGCCGGGCAGCACAGCGATCCGCAACAATGGCCGCGATTTCATCACCGTGCGCTTTCACATCCACCCCGACATCAATCTGCTGCAGGACGAGCAGGAGCGGCTGGTCCTGACCGGCGACCAGGCCGATACCTGGGTGTTCACCTCCAGCGAAGTGGTGCCCGAAGTTGAGGAATCGATCTATTTCGCCGGTCTTGGCGGTCCGCGCCGCAGCCGCCAGATCGTGCTCGCCTTCAAGGCGTCGGAAATTGCCGATGTCCACTGGCAGCTGACCCGCACAAAGATCGCCGGTTATCCCGAAACAATTGAGCTTGCGGCGGCAATGGCATGCCGCGAAAAAGCCAACGCTTGATTTCCGAGCCTCATGTGCTACGGCGCGGGCACGCTCCTCCAGACATGAAAGGCCGCCCGCCATGGCCGTTCCTGCCAAGAACATTCCCGCCCCGGACCTCGTTCCGGTCCGCCGTGCGCTGCTCTCCGTCTTCGACAAGACGGGCTTGATCGACTTTGCCAGGGCACTGGCCGCGGCCGGCGTCGAGCTGGTCTCCACCGGCGGCACGGTAAAAGCGATCGCCGAGGCCGGCATGGCGGTGCGCGACGTCTCCGAGCTCACCGGCTTCCCCGAGATCATGGATGGCCGCGTTAAGACGCTGCACCCGTCCGTGCATGGCGCGCTGCTTGGCGTGCGCGATGACCCCGAGCACGCATTGGCGATGCGCAAATACGGCATCGAGCCGATCGATCTCGTCGTCTCCAATCTTTACCCGTTCGAGGAAGTCCGCCGCTCCGGCGCCGACTACGCGGCGATCGTCGAGAACATCGACATTGGCGGCCCGGCGATGATCCGCGCCTCGGCCAAGAACCACGCCTATGTCGCCATCGTCACCGATCCCGGCGATTACGCCGCTGTGCTCAACGCGCTGGAGATGAACATCGGCTCTCTGTCGTTGGATTTCCGCAAGAAGCTGGCGGCGAAGGCCTTCGCCCGCACCGCCACCTACGATGCGGCGATCTCGGGCTGGTTCGCCGAGGCGCTGGAGATCGAGCATCCAACCTGGCGCGCTTTCGGCGGCAGGCTGGCCGAGGTGATGCGCTACGGCGAGAACCCGCACCAGGGCGCCGGCTTCTACGTCAATGGCGACAAACGGCCGGGCGTCGCCACGGCGCGGCAGTTGCAGGGCAGGCAGCTATCCTACAACAACATCAACGACACCGACGCCGCCTTCGAACTGGCCGGCGAATTCGATCCCAATCGCTCGGCCGCCGTCGCCATCATCAAGCACGCCAATCCGTGCGGCGTAGCCGAAGGCACATCGCTGAAAGCGGCCTACGCCAAGGCGCTCGCCTGCGACCCGGTCTCGGCCTTCGGCGGCATCGTCGCCTTGAACCGCACCCTTGACGCCGAGGCGGCCGAGGAAATCGTGAAAACCTTCACCGAGGTGATCATCGCGCCCGACGCGACCGACGAGGCTGCTGCAATCATAGCTGCCAAGAAGAATTTGCGCCTGCTGGTCACCAGCGGCCTGCCGGACCCGCGCACGGCCGGCACGACGGTCAAGTCGGTTTCAGGCGGCCTGCTGGTCCAAGGCCGCGACAATGCCGTGGTCGACGACCTCGAACTGAAGGTGGTGACGAAGCGCGCGCCGACGCCTAGTGAAATGGCCGATCTCAAATTCGCCTTCCGCGTCGCCAAGCACGTCAAGTCGAACGCCATCGTCTACGCCAAGGACGGCGCCACGGTCGGCATCGGCGCCGGCCAGATGAGCCGGGTCGATTCCTCGCGCATCGCCGCGCGAAAGGCGATCGACGCGGCGGAGGCGGCAGGCATGGCCGAGCCGTTGACCAAGGGCTCGGTGGTCGCGTCGGATGCCTTCTTCCCCTTCGCCGACGGCCTGCTGTCGGCCATCGAAGCCGGTGCCACCGCCGTGATCCAGCCGGGCGGTTCGATGCGCGACGACGATGTCATCGCCGCCGCCGACGAACATGGCATTGCCATGGTGTTCACAGGCATTAGGCATTTCAGGCACTAACCTGCCGCTCGGCGGCCAGTGGGGTGAATTATCGAAGCATCTACTCCGGCCGATCCGCCGGATATGGCGTGCGAACCAGGATCGCCATGCCAATGGCCAGGAACAAAATAATCGCCGCCATGCCAAGCCGGGCCGAGCCGCCGGTGGCGGTAATCGTCGCCACCATGAACGGCGCCAGGAAACTGGTTGCCCGACCGGCCAGCGCATAGATGCCGAAATAGCGACCGGATTCGGCTGCGCTCACGCTGCGCGCCATGTAGGAGCGCGACGAGGCCTGCACCGGCCCGAAGGCCAGGCCGATCAGCAGGCCGTACATGATGTAGGCCTTTTCGGCCGCCGTACCGAACAGGCCGCCTGAATCGGAGGTCGAAAGCTGGATCAGCCCGAGCAGCGTGAATCCAGGCCCGGTCGAGACCACGCCGATAGTGGCGATGGACAGCATGACCAGCGAAATCATCACCACCGCCTTGGAGCCCAGCGCGGTGTCCAGGCGGGCGGCGACCCAGCAGCCGAAGATGGCGACGATATTGAGGATGATGCCGAACATCCCGATCTCGGTGATCGACCAGTGGAACATGCCCGCCGCGAAGGTGCCGCCCAGCGCCAGCAAGGCATTGACGCCATCCTGGTAGATCATGCGGGCGACGAGAAAGCGGAAGATGCCGCCGCGCTTGCGCACCTCGGCCAGCGTCGATTTCAGCTCCGACAGGCCCTCGCGCACCGCCGGCCCGATCGGGATGCCCTTGATGGCGTCGGGCGTAAAGAAAAACATCGGCAGGATGAACAGGAAATACCAGCCGGCCGACAGCGGCCCTGTGGCGCGAGCATCCTCGCCCAGCTGCGGATCGAGCCCGAACAGCGGGGTGATGCCGATGATCGTCTTGCCGGTCTCCGGCGAGCCGGCCAGGCAGGTGACGACGAAGATCAGTGCGATCATGCCGCCGAGATAGCCGAGGCCCCAGGCCATGTTGGAGATGCGGCCGATCTCGCTCTTCGGCACCAGCCGCGGCATCATGGAATCGTTGAAGACAGTGGAGAACTCCGCTGCCACCGAGGCCAGCGAGAACAGCGCCACGACCAGGAACAGGTTGGAACCCGGCGCGGCGAACCAGAGCAAGGTGAGACTGGTGATCTTGATCGCCGCGAAAAACGCGATCCACGGCTTGCGCGGCCCGGTCTGGTCGGCGATCGATCCGAGGATCGGCGATAGCACCGCGATGACCAGCCCGGCTGCGGCGATGCCATAACCCCAGACGGCCTGGCCAGTGGTTGGATCGCCCGCCATGCGCGAAACGAAATAGGGGCCGAAGATGAAGGTGGTGACGACCGTGAAGAACGGCTGCGCCGCCCAGTCGAAGAACATCCAACCCCAGATGCCGCGCCCGGATGCCCGCTGCACTGTCTCTACCGCCATAGTGATTCCCCCGGCGTCCGCTCCGCCCATTTCGGGCGCCATGTCTGCATGTTTCGAATGATCATGCAAACGGACAACCGCTGGCTCACATGCCCGTCAGATCGCTCATCAGCCCCGACGCAACCGACAGCCGCGACACGGTGATGTCGCCGCCCTCCGTCAACGCCTGCAGCCGTTCGCGGATGCGCGCCACCCGCTCGCCACCAGCTTCGAGCCAGGCCGCCACCGGATCGGCCGCCTCGGCATGGCCGGTAAGCGCGGCGATAGCGATACCGCGCCGCGCCGCGCCGATCGTGTCGGTGGCGCGGGACAGAGCGAGCTGGTCATAATAGTCCGATGGCGTGATCGAGCGCGCCGCATCCTCGACGCGCGGGATGCGGAAGGCATCGCTGACGGCGAAGAACGCCTTGGCCGCCGCGACGATATCGGCGCCGGCGGTGCGGGCCGTCAGCGCGACGTCGGGGATGAGCTCCGCCGCCTCGCTCATCGCCAGCTGCTCGGCCAGCTTTTCCGGTGCGCCCGCCTTGAACAGCCCGTGCCGCTTCTCCTCGATCCGCTCGCGCGAAAAAGCCGGCAGCAGCGAAACGAGCTTGGGCTCCAGCGCCTTGCGCGCATCCTGCAGTTCGGCGATGCGCTGGCCGAGCGGTGCCGTCCCGGCATCGTTCTTCAGATACCAGCCGCTGCTCATGTAGATAAGCCGGCTCACCATCTGATAGAGATCGAGTTGCACCTGGCCGTCGACCTGGTTGTCGAGCGCGTCGATCTCGCGATAGAGCGCAGGCAGCGCAAAGCCATCGCGCACCACGGCGAAGGTGCGCACTACATCTGCTGCGGTGCGCCCCGTCGCCTCCTGAAGCCGGTTGACGAAGGATGGCCCACCGCGATTGACCAGATCGTTGGTCACGACACGCGCGATGATCTCGCGGCGCAGCCGGTGGCCATGGATCTCGGAAGCGTATTTCTTCGCCATCCGGTCCGGGAAATAGCCCATCAGGTCGCGGTCGAAATGCGCATCGTCAGGCACGTCGCTGGCGACGATGTCGGAAAACAGCACGATCTTGGCATAGGCGAGCAGCACGCCGAGCTCGGCCCGGGTCAACGGCTCGCCGCGCGCCTCGCGCTCGGCAAGCGCTGCCGGCGACGGCAGTGTTTCCACGACACGATCGAGCAGGCCGCGTGCCTCCAGCGCCGTCATGAAGCGGCTCTGATGCGCGATGTCGGCGAGGCC
This sequence comes from Mesorhizobium sp. BR1-1-4, assembly GCF_020165375.1. Taxonomy (NCBI): domain Bacteria; kingdom Pseudomonadati; phylum Pseudomonadota; class Alphaproteobacteria; order Hyphomicrobiales; family Phyllobacteriaceae; genus Mesorhizobium; species Mesorhizobium sp. BR1-1-4. Next base: position 329,190 of record NZ_JAIUIB010000001.1, read on the forward strand.
GCGCTTGCGGGCAATCGAAAGCGCCAGCGTCTGCTGGTAGTTGTTGGACAGCACCAGCCCGCCGACCTCGTCGGTCATCTCGGCCAGCAGCTTGTTGCGCGCCGGCCGCGTCAGCGATCCCTTGCGCATTGCCGACGCCAGCGCGATCTTGATGTTGACCTCGACGTCGGAGCAGTTGACGCCGCCCGAATTGTCGATCGCGTCGGAGTTGCAGCGGCCGCCATTCATGCCGAACTCGATGCGCGCCCGCTGCGTCACACCCAGGTTAGCGCCCTCGCCGATCACCTTGGCGCGCACCTCGAGCGCCGTGATGCGGATGGCATCGTTGGCACGGTCGCCGACCTCGGCATTGGTCTCGGTCGATCCCCTGAGATACGTGCCGATGCCGCCGAACCACAAGAGGTCGACCGGCGCCTTGAGGATGGCGGTCATGATCTCGACCGGCGTGGCGGTCGTCTTGGCAAGTCCGATCGCCGCCGCCGCGGCAGCCGGCAAGGTGATCGATTTCTGGCTGCGCGAAACGATGACGCCGCCGTCCGACAGCTTGGTCTTGTCATAGTCCTGCCAGCTCGAACGCGGCAGCGCGAACATGCGCTCGCGCTCTGCCATCGAAGTCGCCATGTCGGGATCGGGATCGATGAAGATGTCGCGATGGTCGAAAGCGGCGATCAGCCGCGTTTTCGGCGACAACAGCATGCCGTTGCCGAACACGTCGCCCGACATGTCGCCGACGCCCACGACAGAGAAGGGCGAGGTCTGGATGTCTCGGTTCATCTCGCGGAAATGCCGCTTGACCGCTTCCCAGGCGCCCTTGGCGGTGATGCCCATCTTCTTGTGGTCGTAGCCGGCCGAACCACCGCTGGCGAAGGCATCGTCGAGCCAGAAGCCGTGCTTTTCGGAGATGGCGTTGGCGGTGTCGGAGAAGGTTGCCGTGCCCTTGTCGGCGGCGACGACGAAATAAGGATCGTCCTGGTCGCGGCGCACGACACCTGCCGGTGGAATGACGCCGTCCAGGCCGATATTGTCCGTGATCGAGAGCAGGCTGGAAACGAAGTTCTTGTAAGCCGATGTGCCGGCCTCGAAGATCGCGTCGCGTCCGGCGCTCATCGGCAGTTTCTTGGGATAGAAGCCGCCCTTGGCGCCGACCGGCACGATGACGGCGTTCTTGACCTGTTGCGCCTTGACCAGGCCGAGCACCTCGGTGCGATAGTCCTGGGCGCGGTCGGACCAGCGCAAGCCGCCACGCGCAACCGGGCCGAAGCGCAGGTGCAGGCCTTCGACCTCCGAGCCGTAGACGAAAATTTCGCGCCATGGCCGCGGCGCCGGCAATCCCTCGACCGCCTGCGACTCGAGCTTGATCGCCAGCGACTGGCCTTTCTCTTTCGTATCGGCAACGAAATGATTGGTGCGCAGCGAGGCTTCGATCAAATTGAGGTAGCGGCGGATGATGGTGTCGTCGTCAATGTTAGGCACATCCTCCAGCGCATCCTTGATCTTGGCCTTGAGGTGCTTTGCCGCCACCACGCCTTGGGTTTCGGCCGTCGGGCCGAGCCGGGCGATGAACAGCGCGTGCAGGCCGCGCGCGATCTCGGGATAGCGGTTGAGTGCGGCGGCGATGAAATCCTGGCTCTGCGGGATGCCGACCTGCTGCAGGTAACGGCCATAGGCACGCAGGATGGTGATCTCGCCCGACCACAGGCCGGCGGTCTGGGCGAGGCCGTTATAGCCGTCATTGTCGACGTCGCCCCGCCACACCGACAGGAAAGCGTCCTCGAACAGCGCACCGCCGTCGGCGAGGTCGATCGGCTTGCCGTAGCTGTTCTCCAGTTCCATGTCGTGGATGAAGACCATGCCCGACTGGTCGTCGCCGACTTCGAAAGTCCGCTCGCTGATGACGCGGAAGCCGATGTTCTCCAGCACCGGAACGCGCCGCGACAGTGCCACCGGGCTGCCATGGTGATAGATCTTCAGCGCCGCCTGGTGCGGCTTCTGCTCGGCATGGCGGTAATAATCGATGGCGATCGGATTGCCGGCGCTGATCTTGGCGATTCGTCCGGCATCGGCCAGCGCCACGCCAGCGCTGAACGTATCCCGGTAGCTCTCTGGCAGCCGCGCGGCGATGGCTTTCAACGCCGGGTCGCTGCCGCTGGCTTCGGCCGCATCGGCAAGCGCATCTTCCCAGGTGCGCACGATGTCGCGGATCGCCGCCTCTATCGTTGCCTGCTCGACCTTCGGCGTCTTGCCGCCGGAGCGGCCGATGATGAAGTGCACGCGCGCCAGCCCGCCTTCCGGGAAAGCCGGGTAATAGGCCGACAGCCGGCCCTCGAACGCGGTTTTCAGATAGGTGCCGATCTTCTCGCGCACGACGCTGTCGTAGCGGTCGCGCGGCACGAAGACGAGGATCGAGACGAAACGGTCGAACTGGTCGACGCGCACCAGCGCCCGCACGCGCGGCCGCTCGACCAGGCCCAGAATGGCAGCGGCATGCTTGCGCAGGATCGGCACCGGAACCTGGAACAGCTCGTCGCGCGGATAGCTTTCCAGCACGTTGATCAGCGCCTTGCCGGAGTGGTCGTGGCGGTCGAACCCCGACTTGGCGATAATGGTTTCGGCCTTGGACCTGAGATACGGGATCTTCATCACCGAGCGCGTGTATGCGGTCGAGGTGAACAGGCCGACGATGCGCAGTTCGCCCGCCAACGCACCTTTGGCGCTGTAGGTCTTGACGCCGATGTAATCGAGATAGATGCGCCGGTGCACCAGCGACTTGGCATTGGCCTTGGTGACGATCAGCGGCTCCGGTCCGTGCAGGAAAGCGCGGATTTCCGGCGTCGTCGTCACCGCCTCGGTGCCGCGTCTCAGCACCAGCACGTCCGGGTCGGTCAGGATGCCGAGGCCGGGTTTTTCGGCCCGCTCCAGATTGCCGCTTTCCTCGCCGCCGGTGTACTTGAATTCACGCATGCCAAGGAAAGTGAAATTGTCGTCGCGCAGCCACTCCAGGAAGGCGATCGCCTCGGCGACGCTCTTCTTGTCGAGCGGCACCGCCGAATAGCGGAATTCGGAGATGGCCTGATCGAGCCGGGCTAGCATCGGCCGCCAGTCGTTGACGGCGGCATGGACCTGGCCGAGCATCTTGCGCAGCCGCTCGGCCAGGCCATTTGCTTGTTCGGGCGTCAGCCGGGGAATATGGACATGGATCACGCTGAGCCGGTCGTGGCTGCCGTCATCCCTGGCGAAATTGCCATCGCCGAGGATTTCGTCGACACCCGTCTTGCCATGGCGGACCGTAATCACCGGATGGGTGACCAGGGTCGGTTCGCCGGCGGTTTCTGTAACCTCGCCGAGGATGGAATCGAACAGGAATGGCATGTTGTCGTTGACCACCGTGATGACGGTCACCGGACGGCCTTCGCGAACCACGCCCGAATCGGCGTCGACGGCGACGACGCACTCACCCTTTTTGTGGGCGGCGACCGCCTGGCCGGCGAGATCGGCGGCACGCTCGAGGTCGGCCACGTCATAGGCGGCGATATCCTCCGCCGGCGCGCGGGCGAGCAGGTAATCGGCGAGCCTGGCCGGTCTGTCATCGGCCTTTGCCGCAGGTGCCTTCTTCTTCGACTTAGCTGCGGATTTTACGCTAGCCATGACGCTTCTTCCCTCCCGTCGCATGCTTTTGCGACTATGGTAGCAGATGACCGCTGTTTGGCGACAAAGGTTTGACGGCTTGCCAAGAATTCTCGGAATTCGGCGGCAAGGCTTCGCATGACGAGGAGAAATGACACGATGACGGGCAAAATCACCGCGCTAGACCTGGCCGCCGGAGAGCTGAGCGAGCCGACAAAAGCCTATTTCACCAAATGCGAGGAAAAGCTCGGCCTCGTCCCCAACGTGCTCAAGGCCTATGCCTTCGACGACAAGAAACTGCGCGCCTTCACCGACATGTACAATGATTTGATGCTGGGCGAGTCCGGCCTGTCGAAGCTGGAACGCGAGATGATCGCGGTCGCCGTCTCCTCCATCAACCACTGCTACTACTGCTTGACCGCGCATGGCGCGGCGGTCCGCCAGCTCTCGGGCGATCCCCTGCTTGGTGAGATGATGGTGATGAATTTCCGCGCCGCCGACCTTTCGCCGAAGCAAACGGCAATGCTCGAATTCGCCGTCAAGCTGACCGAGGAGCCGGCCAGGATCGTCGAGGCCGATCGCGCGGCCCTGCGCCAGGCAGGCTTCAGCGATCGCGACATCTGGGATATCGCCTCGACCGCGGCCTTCTTCAACATGTCGAACCGTGTCGCGGCCGCGATCGACATGCGGCCGAACGACGAATACCACGCCATGGCGCGATAGGGCCACGCGCGTTCCACCATCGGTCCTACTTCGCATCAAGCGTTGACAGGCGAATGCCGCCGGCTAGTTTTCCGGGAAACAAAATTTCCGAGGGGTGAACTTGATGCCCGAGGCCAACGCTTCGTGAATGGGAGTCCCCCTATGCTTGATGCAATTGCCAAACCCGGGGTTTTTCTCCGCGCCCTGACCATGACGCTGGCGCTTGCCACTCCACCCGCCCACGCCTTCGAGGCCGTGACAGCCTACCAGCCCATTTTCGAGACAGCCGCGGCCAAGACGATAACGCTGACTGGCCATGACCTGACCGTCGAACAGGTCATCGACATCGCTCGCAACGGCGCCAAGGTCGAGCTCAGCCCCGAGGCGCTGCAACGTTCGGCGGACGCTTATGGCCTGCTGCTCGAAGGTGCTGCCGAAGGTGTCACCATCTACTGGTTCAACCGTGGCGCCGGCGACCAGCGCGAGACGGTGATCTTCTCGGGCGATCCGACGACGCCGGAAAACAGTAAGCTGCTCAAGGATCAGCAGCTCGCCCGCTTCAAGGGCGGCGTCAACAGAGGCTACGGGCCGGAGCTGCAGGAAGAAGCGCTGGTGCGCGCCATCATGGCGATCCGCGCCAACACCATGTCCTACGAGGCTGCCAGCCCGCAGCTGACGCATATGCTGGTCGACATGCTGAACAAGCGGGTGACGCCGGTCGTGCAATCGCGCGGCACGCTCGGCGAAGGCGACCTCGCGACGCTTGGCAATATCGGCGCGGCCATGGTCGGCGAAGGCGAAGCCTATCTCGATGGCGTCCGCATGCCGGCCACACAGGCCCTTTCGCAGGCCGGTCTGAAGCCTCTCGAGCCTTTCGCCGCCGACCAGGCCGCGCTGATCAGCACCAATGCCTACGCACAGGCACAGGCCGTGCTTTTGCTGGAGGACGCGCGAAAATTGCTGGAGTGGACCGACCTCAGCTACGCCATGGGGCTGAACGGCATGAATTCCAGCGTGACGCCGATTTCCGCACCCGTGCAATCCATGCGGCCTTACCCATGGCTAACATGGGATGCCGCGCGGGTCATGGACATGATCAAGGGCAGCTATCTCTTCGACGAGGATCAGGCCCGCATCATCCAGGATCCGGAAAGCATGCGCGCCTCCAGCCAGCGCCAGGGCTCGGCCTGGCAGGCCTGGGCGGATCTGCGCCAATCCGTGCTGCTCTCCATCAATTCGTCGGATCACAATCCGGCCGTGCTGCCGGGCCTGACGCCGCAGAGCTCGCCGGAGCTGAGCACGCCGCAATTCATGAAATATTATATCAAGGGCGGGCCGCTGAGCGGCGGCAAGTCCGGCTATATCTTCTCCAACGCCAACTGGGATCCCTATCCCATGGCCAATCAGGTCGAGGCTTTCACCATCTCTCTCACCAATCTCGGTGTCGCGGTGGCGCAGCGCATCGAGCGCTTCCGCAATCCCTTCTTCACCGTGATCAAGCCGACCGATGCGCTGAAGCCCGACGAGCGCAAGGACATCCCGACCTTCGACGGCTATCTGCCGACCGATCTCTGGCAGGAACTGGCCGACCTCGGCACGCCGGTGACGCCGAATGGCCAGGCGATCGTCGCCACCGTCGAAGACCTGGAAGGGCAGACCCGCGTCCAGACGCAACGCGCCCGCGAGGCGGTCGACATATCCTTCCATCTCTTGGCGCAGGACCTGTTGACGGCAAGCAATTGGATGGAAATCCGCAAGGCGCAGAACCCGCAGCGGAAATTCGGCGAGGCGCCAACCGCGGCGCTCGAGGCGCTGCGCCAGGTGATCCCCTGGCACCAGGCGGCATCGGAACGGCAAAAGCGGCCGCTCGGCATGGTCGCCTACGATTTCATGCAGGAGAACCCGGCCTCGAAATTCTATTCCGGCGGACCGCAGGCGCCGAAGGCGGCCGCCATGCCTGCGGCCGGCGTCTTGCCCAGATAGCCTTACCGCGCCGCGATGGCCGCCGCCGCACCGGCCATCGTCGTGGCGCTGACGCGGTTGGCGATCTTCATGGCGCGCTTGCTCCTGAGGAGCTTGCGCGCCTGCGAGGCGGCGAGCACCCAGGCGAGATCGATGGCGATCAGCACCACCGCCATGGTCGCCGTCAGTTCGACCCAGCCGACGAGACTGACCGAAGCGAGGTCGATGATGGTCGGCAACAGCGCCAGGTAAAACATCATGATCTTGGGATTGCCGAGCGTGACGGCCATGCCGGCGAAAAAAAGCTTGCCGGCCGAATCCTCACGCGGCATCTCGCCCTCCTTGGCGTCGACAGGCGCCGTCCACATCTTCCAGGCGAGATAGGCCAGGTAGAGAACGCCGATCCATTTCACGACGACGAAAGCGAGATGGAAGGTCTGCGCCACCACGGCCAGCCCAAACACCGCCAGCGACAGCCAGATGCCTTCGCCAATCCACATGGCAAGCAGGAACGGAAACACATCGCGAAACCCCTTCGAGATAACGCGCGCGACAAGCGCCGCGATCGATGGGCCAGGCGAACCGGCGGCCACGAACAAGGCGGCGGCGAAAATCAGCAGCGAGGCGAGGTGCATGGCGAGGGTCTCCGCGTCAGGGCTTCACCAACCACAATAACCCAACAGCTGCGTCTCTGGCAAAGGCAAGACAATATGGGCCATGGGCGCCGACCCCTACGGCGTGACTTGCGGAGCCCCTTGCAGCCCCAGCGTCACGCCGCTAGAAGGGCCGCCGCGAAACAATTTCGAGCTTCACTTTGCCCCAGTAACCACCGGTCTCGTCAACTCCCCCGACACACCTGCATGGCGCCGCATCAGCGGTGCCTGTTTGTTTTTTTGATGTGTTCCTCTGGGCGGCGGTTCGAGACCGGTTTGGCACTGCTGAACCGCTGTCGCTCGGCTTACCGCCAGCGACACCTGACGTCACAATCTCCGCAGCCGCCCGCCACGCCGCGCCCGCATGGGCATCTCGATAGCGCCGACCGGATGAACTTCCCAACGGGAAGGACTTACCGGCATGTCATCGGCCCTGCGCGTCCACTGGACGATCGCGCCTGAAATCGCACCACGACCCCTGATCAACTGCAATCGCTGTGGCTTCGTGAAAGCCTACCGCTGCAGCGAGAAATTCCGCGTCAACGCCAACGGCAAGCGCATCGACGTGTGGCTGATCTATCGCTGCGTCGACTGCGACAATTCCTGGAATTTCGGCATTTTCGAGCGCTGCAACCGGCGCGATATCGCGCCGGCACTGCTGGCGGCGCTCGAAAGCAATGATCCGGCACTGGTCCGGAGCCATGCCTTCGACATCGTCGCCCTGCGCAACCAGGTGGGACGCGTCGAAGAGTTCCCTGACGCCGTCGTGCGCAAGCAGGTGATCGGCGGGATTAAGCAAGGCGCGACGGTGCTGGATCTTCGGCTTGGTCTGGAAATACCGGTATCGTTGAGGCTCGACCGGCTGCTTGCCAACGAACTCGGCATCTCGCGGTCGCGCCTTCGGGCGCTGGACGAGCGGAGGCTGCTGACCATCGAGCCGGATGGAGCAAAGGCCCTGCGCAAACCGGTCCGAGAGGGAGCGACAATCCGCATCGATCTCGCCAGCGAGCCCGACCGGCGGACCATCATCTCGGCCGCTGGTGGATGAACGAAAGAGGGCGGAGAACAAGTGCTCCGCCCTCTCAAACTCTCGGAAAGGGAAACTTTACGCCGCGCCGACCGCCTTCGACGACTTCTCGAAACGCTTGCGCTCGTTCGGGTCGAGATAGAGTTTGCGCAGGCGAATGGTCTTCGGCGTCACCTCGACCAGTTCGTCGTCCTGGATCCAGGCCAGCGCGCGCTCCAGCGTCATGCGGATCGGCGGGGTGAGCTTGACCGCCTCGTCCTTGCCGGCGGCGCGGATGTTGGTCAGCTTCTTGCCCTTCAGCACGTTCACTTCGAGATCGTTGTCCCGGCTGTGGATACCGATGATCATGCCCTGATAGACCTTGACGCCGGGATCGATGACCATCGGACCGCGATCTTCAAGGTTCCACATGGCGTAAGCCACCGACTCGCCCTGTTCGTTGGAGATCAGCACGCCGTTGGTGCGGCCAGGCAACTCGCCCTTGTAGGGCTCGTAGGCATGGAACAGCCGGTTCATCACGGCGGTGCCGCGCGTATCGGTCAACAGTTCCGACTGGTAGCCGATCAGGCCGCGCGTCGGCGCATGGAAGACGATGCGCTGGCGGTTGCCGCCCGAGGGACGCAGCTCGACCATTTCGGCCTTGCGTTCCGACATCTTCTGCACGACGACACCGGCATGCTCCTCGTCGACGTCGATGACGACTTCCTCGACCGGCTCCAGCAATTCGCCATTCTCGCCCTTCTGCATGACGACGCGCGGACGCGAGACGGCGATCTCGAAACCTTCGCGGCGCATGGTCTCGATCAGGACGGCGAGCTGCAATTCGCCGCGGCCGGAAACGAAGAACGAATCCTTGTCGGGCGATTCTTCGATTTTCAGCGCGACATTGCCTTCGGCCTCGCGCAGCAGACGGTCACGGATGACGCGACTGGTCACCTTGTCGCCTTCGGTGCCGGCCAACGGGCTGTCGTTGACGAGGAAGGACATGGTCACGGTCGGCGGATCGATAGGCTGTGCATGCAGCGCCTCGGTCACCGCCAGGTCGCAGAACGTGTCGGCGACGGTGCCCTTGGACAGGCCGGCGATGGCGACGATGTCACCCGCCTGCGCTTCTTCGATCGGCTGACGCTCGAGGCCGCGGAAAGCGAGAATCTTTGAAATGCGGCCGGTCTCGATCTGGGTGCCGTCATTGTGCAGCACCTTGACCGCCTGGTTGGACTTCAGCGTGCCGCTCTCGATGCGGCCGGTGATGATGCGGCCGAGGAACGGGTTTGCTTCCAGGATGGTGCCGATCATCCGGAACGGGCCGGGATGAACGGTCGGCGCCGGCACATGCTTGATGACGAGGTCGAACAGCGGCGCAAGCTGCTGGTCCTTCGGGCCTTCCGGATTTTCCGACACCCAGCCGTCGCGGCCCGAACCATAAAGGATCGGGAAGTCGAGCTGCTCGTCGGTGGCGTCGAGCGCGGCGAACAGGTCGAACACCTCGTTGACCACCTCGACATGGCGCGCGTCCGGCCGGTCGATCTTGTTGATGACGACGATCGGTCTCAAGCCGACCTTGAGCGCCTTGCCGACGACGAACTTGGTCTGCGGCATCGGGCCTTCGGCGGCGTCGACCAGCACGATGGCGGAATCCACCATCGACAGGATGCGCTCGACCTCACCACCGAAATCGGCGTGGCCGGGCGTGTCGACGATGTTGATGCGCGTGTCCTTCCAGTCGACCGAGGTCGCCTTGGCCAGGATGGTGATGCCGCGTTCCTTTTCGAGATCGTTGGAATCCATGGCGCGCTCGGCGACGCGCTGGTTGTCGCGGAAGGAGCCGGACTGTTTCAAAAGCTGGTCGACCAGGGTGGTCTTTCCATGGTCGACGTGCGCGATGATCGCGATATTACGGAGGTTCATGATTCTGGTCTCGGAAGCGTTGCAGGCAGCAGGCCAAGGGCGCTGCCTCTTTCGGTTGCGCGGCTCATACAGGGTTTTTCGCAGTTGCGAAAGGGGACGCGCGACACCAAATACTCATCAAATCTTAAGCATCTGCGTGTGAAATGATTTTGTTAACCAAGGCGGGAACCTTTTCAGGGCCCGGACAGTTCGAACGTGATGACCGATAGACTCAACCGATTTTGGCCACTTATCGCGTCCGCCGCCTTTGCGATGCTGCTGGCGGCCAACGCCGCGCAGTCGGCCGCGACGCTGAAGGAAACGCGGCCTGCCCTGCCGACCGATGCGCCTTCCGCGCAACAGGCCTTTGCCGACGCGCCCGACGGCGTCGACCCCGTGGTGACCGGGCCGGTCAGTGCCGCCTTCAAGCAGAGACAGGCGAGCGCCAACTGCGACGCGGCGGTCTGGCCCAACATTCCAATGGTCTGCTACCCCGACTGACCGTTCGCGCCCGTTCTTACACGCTGAGGTGTGTTGAGATTCAGGTCAGGCCGGGCCGAAAATAATGGTTTTCGAGAGTCCGAGCGGAGCGTACATTTTGTACGTGAGCTCCGTTCTACTGCGACGCAGTAGAACGGAGAAGCGCAGGAATCCGCCGTTTGCAGGCCGGCCTCACCTGAATTATCGACGCGCCTCAAGCCGCCTGCGGTTCGGGATCGAAGGCCGGCCGGCTGGTGTTGATCAGGAGCGAAATACAAGCCGCCGCGATCGCCGTCATGCCGGCAATCAGGAACGCCAGTTCGTAGTTGCCCTGCAGTTCGCGCATGGTGCCGCCGAAGGCAGCAGCGGTGGCGGCACCCACCTGATGGCCGGCCACGATCCAGCCGAACACGATCGGCCCGCTGCGGTCGCCGAAGGCTTCGTTGGCGAGCCTTAAAGTCGGCGGCACGGTGGCGATCCAGTCGAGGCCATAGAGCACCGCGAAGATGATCAGGCTGGTTGCCGAGAAGCCGGAATAGGGCAAATAGATCAGCGACAGGCCACGAATGGCATAGTAGACGCCGAGCAGCTTGCGCGGGTCGTAGCGGTCGGTGAGCCAGCCGGACAGCGTGGTGCCGATCAGGTCGAAAATGCCCATCATCGACAACAGGCCGGCGGCCTGCACCTCGCCGATACCCATGTCGCCGCAGAAGGCGATCAAATGCGTGCCGACCAGCCCGTTGGTGGTGAAGCCACAGACGAAGAAAGTGGCGAACAGGTACCAGAAAACCCGCGTGCCGGCGGCGCGGCGCAGCGTGCTGAGCGTATGCGCCAGGAAATTGCCTTGTGATGCGGGCGAAGTCGGCGGCACATCATCCGCCTCGGCCCCATAACGCACCATTCCGATCGAGGCCGGGCGCTCCGGCACCAGCAACCAGACCAGAGGGATCAACGCCGCGGTGGCGATCGCGACAGCGATGACGACAGGCTGCCAGCCGCCTGACTGGGCGAGCGAGGCGATGAGCGGCAGGAAAATCAGCATGCCGGTGGCGCTGGAGGCCGACATCAGCCCCATGACAAGACCGCGATTGGTCTTGAACCAGCGGTTGACGATGGTGGCGCCAAGGACGCTGGCGACAGCGCCGGATCCGATGCCGGAAAAAACGCCCCAGGTGATGAACAGATGCCATGGCTTGGTCATCAGCAGGCTGAGCGTGGTCGAAGCCGACATCACCACCAGCGACGCCAGCAGCGTGCGGCGCAGCCCGATGCGTTCCATGAGCGCCGCGGCGAACGGACCGGTCAGCCCATAGAGCAGGATGCCGACGCCCGCGGCCAGCGAAATGACGTCGCGCCGCCAGCCGAAGCTGTTTTCGAGCGGCAGCATCATGACTGAAGGCGCCGAGCGCAGGCCGGCCGCGATCAGCAGGCAGAGGAAGATGACGCCCACCACCACGAAAGCGTAGCGCTGGCCAAAGGGACGGGATTGAGCTATCATGTTACTGACCGGTACGTTGCAAAGTAGGAGCATGTATACGTACCGATCGGTAACATTGTCAATCGAGTCCCATGATGCCAAGCGACAAAAATATTGAACTGACCATCAGCGACGGTCATGCGTCGGCGCCACCGAAGGCCGCCAAGAAGATCCTCGACGTGGCCTATGACCTGTTCTACCGGCGCGGTATCCGGGCGATCGGCGTCGACGAAATCGTCAAGCGTGCCGGCGTCACCAAGCCAAGCCTCTATCGCAGCTTTCCCTCCAAGGACGAGCTGGCCGCCTCCTACCTCAGGCAATACGATCTTGAATATTGGGAGCGTTTCGACGAGGCCGTCGCCGCCAACCCCGGCGACCCGCGCGCTCAGATCAAGGCTTTCCTGACCCGTATCGGCAAGCGAACGCAAGTGGCGGACTATCGCGGCTGCGGCATGACCAATGCGGCGGTCGAATATCCCGACCACAGCCATCCGGCTCGCGTCGTCAGCGAGGCCAACAAGCAGGAATTGCGCCGCCGCCTGCGCGCCATGGCGGCTGCGATGGGCGCGCAAGACCCCGACACGCTGGGCGACGGGTTGCTGCTGCTTATCGAAGGCGCCTATATCAGCGGCCAACTGTTCGGCCTCGGCGGCCCCGCGCAGTCGGTTGCCCGCAACGCCGACCTGCTGATCGAAGCCAGCTTGAAGAAATAGCGATTGGCGATACGCTGGGACGACCTCCAACTGAGATCTCCGCCATGCGCAGCCTGTTGATCCCGCTCACCTTGGCCGGCCTTTGCCAGGCGGCACAGGCCGGCGACATTTCCAGCACCTACACCGACCTCGACTGGAAGAAGGACTGCGTGACCTATGCGCAGGCCGAGCAGGGCGACGGCGACTGGGCCGACCTCGCCTGCTCCGGCTATCGCGGCTATCCAGTGCTGGTCGGATATGACGACGCCCGCGAATCGCTGTTCTATGGTTTTCCGCCCGGCGGCGACATGACGTCCGCCTGGGAAAGTTTTTCCGCCTTCAATTCGTCCGGAGCCAAGGTCGAGTGGCGCGTCGAAACCAATGGCGACAAAGTCGTGCCGTTCGCGGTCATCCACCGCCGGTCGATCAGCAATGGCGAGGACGAGACCAAGAAGACCGAGGTGCTGCTCGTCGCCAAGGTCGCCCAGATGGACGCCCGTGACGGCTGCACCGTCGGCCTGGTGTTGGCCACCGGTAACCCCGCCGCCAACGACCAGGCGCGCAAGATCGCCGACGAGAAGGCGAAAGGCTTCGCCTGCGGCAAGGACAAGCGCGTGGTGATTGGCGATGTGCCGGCTTTCGGCCGGGTCGATAACTGACCGCTCGAGCTACTTGCTCGCGTTCGCCCGGTCGATCGCGTCCATGATCATCTTCTTGGCGTATTTGGAATCATGCCAGCCCTCGATCTTGACCCATTTGCCGGGTTCCAGATCCTTGTAGTGCTCGAAGAAGTGCTGCACCTGCTGGCGCGTGATGTCGGGCAGCTGCGTGTATTCGGTGACGTTCTCGTAGCGCAGTGTCAGCTTCGGTGACGGCACCGCGATGATCTTTTCGTCCTGGCCGGCATTGTCTTCCATGATCAGCACACCGATCGGCCGCACGTTGATCACGCAGCCCGGCACCAAAGCGCGCGTGTTGCAGATCAGCACGTCAATCGGGTCGCCGTCGCCCGACAGCGTGTGCGGCACGAAACCGTAATTGCCGGGGTAGCGCATCGAGGTGTGCAGGAAGCGGTCGACGAACAGCGTGCCGGCCTCCTTGTCCATCTCGTACTTGATCGGCTCGCCGCCGATCGGCACCTCGATGATGACATTGACGTCCTCAGGCGGATTCTTTCCGGTGGCTATAGCTTCGATGCGCATGTCTTTTGTCCCTCTCTCGGTCGGCAGGAGATAGCGGGCGGCGCAAAATGGTGCAATGCGGCGAATGGTGCTTACAGGCGTCCGGCGAGACGCGATGGCGGTCGACCCGTTCAATCATCGGCACAAGATGTTTCAAGGTCGTGATGTGCGTGAGCCCGGGACCACACCTTCCGCGATTATCCCCAGGCGGTCACTCCCAGACGAAGGCGACCTTCTTCAGCGCCTTCTGCTCGAAAATCTCGACCCCCTCGGCGATGTCGCGGCCGCCGGCCCCGGCATAGAAGGCAAGTGCGTTCTGATTGTCTTCCAGCGCCCACACCACCATGCCTTTCAGCCCATGGTCGGCGAGACGTGCCCTGGCCGCCGAAAACAGCCGCCTGCCGAGCCCGATGCCCTGATATTCCGGGCGCAGGTACAATTCGTAGATCTCGCCCTGCTGCTTGAGTTCCTTGGCGCGGTTCTTGCCGACCGTCGCGTAGCCGGCGATCGTGCCGCCGATCTCGACGACCAGGACGGTGGCGGCGCGGCGGATGGCGTTGGCCCACCAGTCGCTTCCCCGACGGTTGATCATAGATGTCAGCGTGCGGTGCGGAATGATTCCGCTATACGCGCCGCGCCAAGCCTCGAGGTGCACTTCGGCGATGGCGCCGGCATCGCGCGGGTCTGCCTTCCGAATGTCGATCGTCAGCGTATTCATGATTTGTTAACCATAAACCCGCATCGCCCGATTGCAAGAGTCCCGGCGGCCGATGGTCCGCTTTCGCACAGACGATCATGACACTGCCGACATTGGCCAAAGCCTGCCTGAAAACGCGCTCAGCCGAGGCGGATGGCGTGGCTTTCGAGTACCGAAACCCAGCGGACTTCTAGGTCCGTGGGCATCGGAAGCGCAGAAAGCCGCGTCAGGCGTCCGGCTGAGTATGCAGGTAGGTCTTTTCAGATTTCGACCAGATGGTCGTCGAGCTCGTTGGTATCGCCCGAAGTAACCGGAAAGTGCTCGGCCAGCACGGCCCCGACCCGCTCGATCGCCTTGACGAAACCGTCCGCAAGCCGATCGTCGCCGGCATGCGCGGTCAGATCGCGCACCACGCCGTCCCAGACATGCTGGCCGACCTTGGCGTCGATGCCCGAATCGGCGACCACTTCGGCGTAGCGCTCGGCGATCGAGACGAAGATCAGCACGCCGGTGCGCGCCGTGGTGCGGTGGACGTTGCGGGCGAGGAACTGCTTGACCGCATTGGCGTGCGCGGCCTGATAGCGCAGCCGACGCGGCACCATATGGATGCGCAGGCCGGGCAGCGTCCACAACAGGGCCAGCACGCAGGCCATGGCCAGCAGCTCAGCTATGACGAAATGTGGCAGGCGGATGGTGAGCCACCAGGCCTCCAGCCCATAGGCGACCGCGAGACTGACGACCAGCATGCCGAGGGTCGCCATCAAGGCTGCGGGAGCGAAGTAGCCGTCGCTGGCATGCGCCACGACGCAGTAGATCTCGCCGTCGGTTTGCGCTTCGGCGGCGCGGATCGCAGCGGCGATGCGCTCATGATCCTGCGGGCTGATCGGTCGTGTCGCCATGATCTTGTCTCACCAGCTTCCTGAAGAACCGCCACCGCCGGACGAGCCGCCGCCACCGGAAAACCCGCCGCCACTGCTTGATCCCGACGACCAGCCACTGCCGGAACCACCCGAGGACCAGTCGCCGCCCGACGACCTTGTCGTCCAGCCGCTGGTTCCAGATGATCCGCCCGCACCCTGGCCATAACGAAACGTCATGCCCAGCCATCGATACACGCCCGGCGACAGCTTTGTGCCGAACATCGGCGGCAGGAAGGCCATTGCCAGGCCACCGAAGAACATCGTCGCCCACAGGATCAGGAACACCGCGACGACCGGATCCATGGGGGTGCTGCTGTCGGCGGGATTGCGCCGGCCGCGCGCCTCCAACTCCTCCGGATCGCCGTTCAGCACCATGATCATGTCGTCGACGGCCTTGGAGATGCCGCCCGGGAAATCGCCGGCGCGGAAGGCCGGCACCATGTCGTTCTCGATGATCAACTTGGTGTGCAGGTCGGTCAGCGTGCCTTCCAGCCCATAGCCGACTTCGATGCGCATCTTGCGGTCGTTTGGCGCGACCAAAAGCAGGACACCGTTATTCTCCTTGGCCTGGCCGAGCTTCCAGAAGCGGAACAGCCGGTTGGCGTAGGGCTCGATCTCCTCGCCGCCGAGGCTGGGAATGGTGGCGACGACGATCTGGTCGGAGCCCTTGGTTTCGAAGTCCGCCAGCTTCTGCGTCAGCGCGGCACGTGTGCCGGCATCGATGATGCCGGCATTGTCGACCACGCGGCCGGTGAGAGCCGGAAGGTCGGCGGCCACGGCGGCGATCGAGGCAAGCAGCAGAGACGCCAGGATGATTAAGGCCAGGCGCAGCCGCGAAGCGCATTGGCCGGGCATTGAAGGGACGGCAGCTCTGGCCATGGCCTTACCAGCCTCCCGAGGAGCCGCCGCCGCCGGACGAACCGCCGCCGCCCGAAAAACCGCCACCGGAGGACCCTCCGCCGGAGGACCAACCGCCGCCGCCGGACGACCAGCCGCCGGACGATGATCGCCGGTGCGGCTCGAAGGTCATGCCGAGCCAGCGATAGCGTCCGGGCCCGAGTTTCTGGCCGAAGATCGGCGGCAGGACCGAGGCCGCGATGCTGCCGAAGAAAATGATCGCCCAGATGCCGATAAAAATGGCGAAGAACAGGTCGTCGGAATTGAATGGTGCCTGCTCGTTGCGCTTGCCGCGCGCTTCCAGTTCTTCCGGATTGCCCTCCAGCACCATGATCATGTCGTCGACGGCCTTGGAGATGCCGCCCGGGAAATCGCCGGCGCGGAAGGCCGGCACCATGTCGTTCTCGATGATCAGCTTGGTGTGCAGGTCGGTCAGCGTGCCTTCCAACCCGTACCCGACCTCGATGCGCATCTTGCGGTCGTTTGGCGCGACCAAAAGCAGGACGCCGTTGTTCTCCTTGGCCTGGCCGAGCTTCCAGAAGCGGAACAGCCGGTTGGCGTAGGGCTCGATCTCCTCGCCGCCGAGGCTGGGAATGGTGGCGACGACGATCTGGTCCGAGCCCTTGGTCTCGAAGTCGGCGAGTTTTTGGGTCAGCGCCGCACGTGTGCCGGCATCGATGATGCCGGCATTGTCGACGACGCGGCCGGTCAGCGCCGGAAGATCGGCGGCGAAGGCGGCGAACGGGAGAAAGAGGATGCCGGCAAGAAGGCCAAGAAAGGAAAGGTGGGCGTTCCGTAGCGCCCCCCTTGAGGAGGAGATGTCCGGCAGGACAGAGGGGAGTGTTTGCACGCCGGCGGTCCGTCTTTTCGGGAATTCGTTCCGAGGACAGTCGCCGTTCACCCGCCCTGCTTCGTGCCGAAATCGACCTTCGGCGGCTGCATCTTGTCTTCGTCGACGGTGAAGTTGGCGAAGGGCTCGTTGCCGCGGAACCAGAATGTCGCCCACAGTACCGACGGGAAGGTCTTCAGCGTCAAATTGTAGTCCCTGACCGCCTGGATGTAGTCGCGCCGCGCCACCGCGATGCGGTTCTCCGTGCCTTCGAGCTGCGCCTGCAGCGCCAGGAAATTCTGGTTGGCCTTGAGGTCGGGATAGGCTTCCGACACCGCGATCAGCCGCGACAGCGCGCTGGTCAGCCCGGCCTGGGCATCCTGAAACTTCTTGAGGGCTTCCGGATCCTTCAGCGTTTCGGGCGTCACCGTGATCTGCGTCGCCTTGGCGCGCGCTTGGACAACCGCGTCGAGCGTGTCCTTTTCATGCGAGGCATAGCCCTTGACCGTCTCGACCAGATTGGGAATGAGGTCGGCGCGGCGCTGATACTGGTTCAACACCTCGCTCCATGCCGCCCTGGCGTTTTCTTCCGCCGTCGGGATCGTGTTGTAGCCGCAGCCGGCAAGCAGCGGCAGCACGATTGCCATCATCAGGAAGGCGGGCAACGTGCGAAATGTCGATGGTCGAGCAAGGCGCTGGGCAAGCATGAAGGGATCCCTCGATAGAAGTTGCATCCGAAGCATTACCACAATCGGCGCGCAAGAAAACGGCCTCGGCCTCTGAAGCAGGCTCGGCATGAATTGTGCCCGCGCAAGGCCCTGTGATTGGCCCGGTGAACGCGATAAGGTTCGATCAGAACGGGATATCATCATGGCGAAACGCCAGGACAGCGACAGCGAATCGCGCCGTATCCTCCAGCGCGTCGCGCAGGAGACCGATCCGGCCGGCAATTCTTTCGTGGCACGGACGACGAAAGGCATGCGCGACCACGTCTCCGCGGCCGATGCCGATCGCACGGATCCGATCGAAGTCTGGGGTACGCGTGTTGGCAGGATACTCGGCCTGCTTCTGGCGCTGGGCCTGATGGTCTGGCTCGTGCTTTTCCTCACCCGGGGCAGCTAGGAATCAAGAGACAATGAGCGCCGAAAAAGCCGACGCGCCGCGCGCGGTCATCGTCATATCCAGCCATGTCGCCCGCGGCTCCGTCGGCAACCGCGCGGCCGTCTTCGCGCTGGAGACACTGGGCTTTCCGGTCTGGGCCGTACCTACGGTCACCCTGCCCTGGCATCCCGGCCATGGCCGCGCGACCCGCATCGTGCCGCCGCTCGACCAGTTCAAGGCGCTGATGGCCGATCTGGAGCGCGCGCCGTGGCTGGGTGAGGTCGGGGCCGTGCTGTCGGGTTATCTCGGCGAGGCCGGCCAGGCCGAGGCGGTCGCCTCGCTGGTCGCCGCGGTCAAGGCGAGGACGCCCGATGCCGTCTATATCTGCGATCCGGTGATGGGTGATTCCGGCGGCCTCTACGTGCCCGAGCCCACCGCCGCCGCGATGCGCGACCGGCTGATGCCGATCGCCGACATCGCCACGCCCAACCGCTATGAGCTGGAATGGATGGCCGGCGCGCCGCTGCCCGACCTGAAATCGGTGATCTCGGCCGCACTCCACGCCGGACCGTCGACCATGCTGGTCACCTCGGCTCCGTCGATGATGTCAGGCGGCACCGGCAATCTGCTGCTTGACGGCACCCAGGCACTGCTGGCCGAACACCGCCTGATCGACAAGCCGCCGAACGGCCTTGGCGACTTGACGGCAGCGGTCTACCTGGCGCGCATCCTGTCCGGCCAGCCGGCGATCAAGGCGCTGCAGTCGACGACGGCGGCGGTCTACGAAATCCTGGCGCGCACCGCAAAACGCGGCGGCGACGAACTGCAGCTCGAAACCGACGCGCAGAGCCTGTCGCACCCGATGGCCATGGTCCAGCTTCGCCACCTCACGCATCCGGGGCGGGATCGCCGGGCGTGACCCCGGCCAAGGTCGTGCTCGTCGGCGCCGATGGCTGCAAGGCCGGCTGGATCGCCGTGCGGAGCGAACCCGGTTCGACACGTCGTGACCCAGATACGGCGCCTTCGGTCGATGTCTTCCCTTCGTTCGCCGCCCTGCTGGCGGCGATCCCCGATGACGCGATCGTCGCCGTCGACATGCCGATCGGTCTACCGGAATTTTCGCAAAAGGGCGGACGCGGGCCGGAAGCGCTGGTGCGGCCGCTGCTTGGCGCTCGCCAGTCCAGCGTCTTCTCGATTCCGTCCCGTGCCGCGCTCTATGCCGACACCAGCGGCTTCACCACGATCGAAGCCTGGTACGCGGCGCATATCAGGGCAAGCGAAGCGGCCAAGGCCACATCCAACCCGCCGCGCGGCGTTTCCATCCAGGCCTTCGGCATCTTTTCGAAAATCCGCGAGATCGACACATTGCTGATCGCGCGGCCCGAACTGCGCGGCCGCATCTTCGAATCGCATCCGGAAGTCGCCTTCTGTCGCCTGAACGGCGATCAGGCCATGCGGTTGCCGAAGAAGATCAAGGGCAGCGTCAATCTGGCCGGCATGGCGGAGCGCAAGGCGCTGCTTTGCCGGCACGGCTATGACATGGATTTCCTCGACCAGCTGCCGCCACGTGGTGCGGCCGCCGACGATTTCCTCGATGCGGCGGCCATGATGCTGATTGCCGGCCGCATCGCCAGCGGCGACGCGAAGCCGTTTCCCGACCCGCCTCGCGCTGACGGTTTTGGCATACCGGTCGCCATTTGGGCGTGACAATGTCGGCGGGCGTCCCGCTCTGGCGCATGGCATTTATAGCTAGCCCCTACAATTCTGCATTGCTCGTAACGGGTTTTTGCCGTTAGAGGCTTTCCTCGACCGCAACGAGCTGCCGCCTCCAACCCGGAAAGGCCTTAGCCGCCCATGCCTCATCTTCCCGAACACCTCCTCGCCGGCTACCGCAATTTCATGAACGGCCGCTACCTCACCGAGAGCGGCCGCTATCGCGAGCTCGCCCGCGAAGGCCAGGCGCCCGAGACCATGATCGTCGCCTGTTGCGACTCGCGATCCGCGCCCGAGGCGATCTTCGACGCCGGCCCCGGCGAACTCTTCGTCTTGCGCAATGTCGGCAATCTGGTGCCGCCTTACGAGCCGGATGGCGAGTTCCATTCAACCTCGGCCGCGCTCGAATTCGCGGTGCAGAGCCTCAAGGTCAAGAATATCGTGGTCATGGGCCACGGCCGCTGCGGCGGCATCCGGGCCGCGCTCGACACCAACTCCGCGCCGCTCTCTCCCGGCGACTTCATCGGCAAGTGGATGAGCCTGATCGCGCCGGCCGCCGAGACGGTGTCGGCCAGCACCTTCATGACGGCGACGGAACGCCAGACGGCCCTGGAGCGCATCTCGATCCGCTACTCCCTCGCCAATCTCAGGACCTTTCCCTGCGTCTCGATCCTCGAGGGCAAGGGGCGGCTGTCATTGCACGGAGCCTGGTTCGACATTTCGACCGGCGAGCTCTGGGTGATGAACAAGGAGACCGGCGATTTCGAGCGGCCGGTGCTGGAATGAAGGGTAGGGCGCGCCAGGCGATGAGCGTCCGGCCGGTCGTTTTCTCGGCGGCCGCGCTGATGATAGCGATCGTTGCCGCTCGCGCCGATGACCGCGCCATCATAAGCCGCTGGTATTCGGCGCTGCTGGTCGCCGATCGCACCGAGCTGGCGGACCTGCTCGCCGACGACGTCCGCATCAAGCTCGACGACCTCGGCGTTGTCCAGAGCAAGCAGGAATTCATCGCCTCGCTCGACGAATGGAAAGGTGCGGTTGCGGGAGCTGCGATCCGCCACCGCATCGAGAAGACCGAAGGTGGGGTCACCACCGTGATCGCCTGCTACGACTTCCCCGACAATGACATGCTGATGCAGGAGACCTTCGCGGTGAGCGACAACCGCATCACCGCCAGTTCGCAGGCGGCAATCGCTGAAAACTGCGAGGGCTACTGAGCGGAGCGGCCAACTGGCATATTGCGGGCCCGCGGACCGCGCCCTACATCGGTGACACCCTCCTTCCTGACGCCAGCGAAAGACCCTCCATGCCCTCTCCGAAAGCCGTCGATCTCGCCGCCCATCCGTTGACCGCGTGGCGAGGGCCGCTCGGCCTGCCCGATTTCGCCCATATCGGCGACGGTGATTTTTCTCCCGTCTTCGACGCCGCGCTGAAGGCGCATGAGGCCGAGATCGACGCGATATCAAGCAACAAGGATACGCCGAGCGTCGAGAACACGCTTGCCGCGCTTGAACTCGGCGGCGAGGCGCTGGATCATGTCTCGTCGATCTTCTGGTGCCGCGCCGGCGCCCACACCAACGAGACCATCCAGGCCCTGGAGCGTGATATTTCGCCGAAGATGTCGCGGCACTTCTCGGCCATCTCTATGAACGAGAAGCTGTTTGCCCGCATCGACGATCTCTACCGGCGCCGCGAGAGCCTTGACCTCGATCCCGAGACGCTGCGCGTCCTGGAGAAGACCTGGAAAGGCTTCGTCCGTTCCGGCGCCAAGCTCGACGCGGACGGCAAGACGCGGCTGGCCAAAATCAACGAGGAGCTGTCGTCGCTCGGCACGACTTTCGGTCAGAACGTGCTGGCCGACGAGCGCGACTGGGCACTGTTCCTCGACGAGGCCGATCTCGCCGGCCTGCCGGATTTCGTGAAAAGCTCGATGGCCGAGGCCGCCGAGATGCGCGGCCAGAAGGGCCGCTACGCCGTCACCCTGTCGCGCTCGATCTATGAGCCCTTCACGACCTTCTCCGAACGCCGAGACCTGCGCGAGATCGCCTATCGTGCCTTCACCATGCGCGGCCAGAACGGCGGTGCGTCCGACAACACGTCCGTGGTGCGCGACATGCTGAAGCTGCGCGCCGAAAAGGCGAAGCTGCTCGGCTACGCCTCCTTCGCCGCGCTGAAGCTCGACGACACCATGGCCAAGACACCGAAGGCGGTGCATGCGCTGCTCGACCCGGTTTGGGAAAGGGCACTGGAAAAAGCCGCCGCCGACCAGAAAGAGCTGGAGCGTCTGGCGGCCGAGGCCGGCAGCAACGAAAAATTCGCCGCCTGGGACTGGCGCTTCTACCAGGAGAAGCTGCGCGCCGAGAAGTTCGCTTTCGACGAAGCGGAGCTGAAACCCTATCTGCAGCTCGACCGCGTCATTGACGCCTGCTTCGACGTCGCGACACGGTTGTTCGGCATCACGTTCGAAGAGAAGAAAGGCATCGCCGCCTGGCATCCGGACGCGCGCGTCTTCGTGGTCAAAAATGCCGACGGCAGTGAGCGCGGCCTGTTCCTCGCCGACTATTTCGCGCGGCCGTCAAAACGCTCCGGCGCCTGGATGAGCGCACTGAAGTCCGGTTACAAGCTTGGCCAGGGCTCGAAGCCGGTGATCTACAACATCATGAACTTCGCCAAGCCGCCAGCGGGCGAACCGGCCCTGCTGTCGGTCGACGAAGCGAAGACCTTGTTCCACGAATTCGGCCATGCGCTGCATGGCATGCTGACCGACGTCACCTGGCCGTCGGTGTCAGGCACCTCGGTCAGCCGCGACTTTGTCGAACTGCCCTCGCAGCTCTACGAGCACTGGCTGACGGTGCCGGCGGTTCTGGAAAAGCACGCGCTGCATGTCAAGACCGGCAAGCCGATGCCGAAGGCGCTGCTCGACAAGATGCTGGCCACGCGCACCTTCGGCGCCGGCTTCGCCACCGTCGAGTTCACCGCCTCTGCCTTGATGGACATGGCCTACCATGCACGGCCAGAGGCGCCGGAAGAGCCGCTTCGTTTCGAGGCCGAAACGCTTGCGACGCTGCATATGCCGGATACGATCGCCATGCGCCATCGCACCCCGCATTTTGGCCATGTCTTCGCCGGCGAGGGCTATTCGGCCGGCTACTATTCCTACATGTGGTCGGAGGTGCTGGACGCCGATGCTTTCGCCGCCTTCGAGGAAACCGGAGACCCGTTCAACCCGGCGCTGGCCGAGCGGCTGAGGAAGAACATCTACGCCGCCGGCGGCTCGAAGGATCCGGAAGAGCTCTACACGGCGTTTCGCGGCAAAATGCCGTCGCCGGAAGCGATGATGGTCAAGCGCGGATTGGTGTAGGCAATCGCCGAAGTCGGCGCCGACGTTAACCTCGTTATCCTTGGCTGCCGACCCAAGGATCCCTTACCCTTGGCCACACCGGCCGCGTCAGCTTGGTGTAATTCGTCGTCGCCGGATTGCTGGGATAGGAACTCGGCGCCGCGACATAGATGATCTCGGCGGCGATCGGCTCGAAGCCGGCGTAAAAATGGTTTGTCGACTTGATCAGCAATATGTCCTTCGACAGCGGATCGATGCCGATGTTGGAGAAGACATCCGGCTCGAAGGTCTGGGTGCGGTTGGTGTTCAGGATCACATCGACTTCGGTGCCCTCGATGCGCACCACCGCTGATGGTCCCAATGTCACCCGGCTCGGGCCAAAACTCTGCCAGCCCTCGGCAACCGCTTTCAGTACCTTGACGCGTGCATCGATCGGTTCGCCGGCCTGCGGGCCGGCTTTGCCGCCGAAACGCAGGTCGATGACGGCACCCTCGCCGGCAGCCTGGCAGAAAGTCACCGCGATCGGATCCCAGATCGTCGCCACGCCGAACTTGTCCAGGCCCCGCGCCAGCATCTGGCGCAGCACGAAGGTGCCGTCGCCGGGAACGCCGCCGCCGGGATTGTCCCAGATATCGGCAATGACCACCGGCTTGCCCGGTCTTTCCTTGCGCACGGCCAGCGCCCGATCGATGCCGTCGGCCGTACTCAGCATCGTCATCGCGGTCGTTTCGCGCATGGCATAGAGCTCGCGTCCAAGCCGCTCCGCCAGCGCATCGCCCTTGGCCTTGTCATTGTCGGTAACGACAAGGATGCGCGTGCCCATTTCGGGCACGTCGGCGGCCATGAAGCCGTGGATGACCGAGACAGACAGCACGCCGTCCTTGCCGTGCAGCGCCTTGATGCGGTCGACGAAGGAGCGCATCGGTTCGCGGCTGGTCGGCAGCACCTGGATCATGCGGCAGTCGAAAGTTGAGATGACCGGCTTGATCTCGCCGCGCGCCGCGGCCAGGCCAAGCGCGACCACATGTTCGCCGCGCTCGTAGAAATCGGTGTGCGGGAATTCGAGAAAATAGGCCATGATGTCGGACGCCGCCACGCGCTTCGGCGTCAGATGGCTGTGCGGATCGAACTCGCAGGCAATCACCACGCTTGGCCCGACAATGCCACGCACGCGCTCCAGCAGGTCGCCCTCGCAGTCGTCATAGCCTTGCGCCACCATGGCACCGTGCAGGCCCAGAATGACGGCATCGACCGGCAAGGCGGCCTTGAGCTGGCCGAGGATTTCGTCGCGGAGCGCCTCATAGGTCTGCCGCTGCACGAGGCCGCCGGGCTCTGCCCAGGTGGCGGTGCCTTCGATCACGGTCAGGCCTTCGGCGGCCGCGCGGCGGCGCAGCGCCACCATCGGCGAGGAGCACAGGGTCGGCGTTTCCGGATGCTTGCCCGGCCCGGCATAGAACGCCATCTCGAAAGAGGCCCGGTCGGTTGGCACCGGCGAGAAGGTGTTGGTTTCCGTCGCCAGCGAGGCGGTGAAGATACGCATGAAAACTCCGTGGACTTCTTGTTTTCGCAATTCCGGACGGATAACCGCTGGGCACTTTTCCTGGAATTGCTGGGATTGCTATTTGACAGCCCCGAGCGCCAAGCCCCGGACAAGATAGCGCTGCAGCCAGATGAACAGGATCGCCACCGGCAGCGTCGCCAGCAGCGTCGCCGCCATGACATGGTGCCATTCGATCGTGTACCGCCCGGCAACCAGCGAGAACACCTGGATCGGCAGCGTATAGCTCTCCTGGCTGCGCAGCATGGTGAGCGCCACGACGAATTCGTTCCAGGCATTGATGAAGGTGAAGATCGCCGTCACCGCGATCGCCGGCAGGCAGAGCGGCAGGAACACTTTTCGCAGCGTCAGCCAGCGGCCGGCGCCTTCCATCCAGGCGGCTTCCTCGAGATCGCGCGGAATGGTGTCGAAATAGCTCTGCAGCATCCACACGGTGAAGGCGACGTTGAAGGCCATGTAGATGAAGCCGAGCGCGGTGGTCGATTCGACCAGTCCCCAGGCAGCCATCAGCCGGAACAGGCCGAGCACCAGCACGATCGGCGAGATCATCTGTGAGATCAGCAGGAACTGGCGGAACGCTCCATATCCGGCAAAGCGGAAGCGCGACATGGCATAGGCCGCCGGGACGGAGATGAGGATGGCGCCAACGGTGGCGATGACAGACACGTAGAGCGAATTGGCCAGCGCCCGGCCGAAGCCGGTCGCCACCCACATGTCGGCAAAATTCGACCACCGGAACTCGCTCGGCCACCAGGTCGGCGTCAGCACTTCGGTACGCGGCTTGACCGCAGTCAGGAACATCACCGCGAAGGGAAAGATCGTCACCACGATCAAGGGCGCCAGCAGCAGCCAGGCGATGATGGTGCGCTTCAGCTTGGCCTTCATGCGCGTTGCTCCCGCATGGCAAGGCGCACATAGATCATGGTGAAGATCAGCAATATGGCGAACATCACCAGCGAGACCGCCGACGCCTCGCCGAGTTTGCCGATACGGAATGCCAGCTTGTAGAGGTGGGTGACCAGTATGTCGGTCGAGTTGGCCGGCCCGCCCTGCGTCATCACCCAGATGATCGGGAACGAGTTGAAGACGTAGATGGTGTTGAGCACGATGGCGATGTTGATGAAGGGTTTCAGGAGCGGAAAGGTGATCTCGCGGAACTGCTGCAGCGGCGTTGCCCCTTCGAGCGCCGCCGCCTCGTAGAGATCGTCCGGGATCGACGACAGGCCGCCGAGAAAGATCGTCGTGGTGAACGGCACCGTCACCAATATGCCGATCAGCACCTGCATCGGAAACGCCGTCTCGGCGCTCGCAAGCCACTGGATGTTGTGGTCGATCAGGCCAAGTCCGATCAGCGCCGAATTCAGCATGCCGCTTTCACCGCTCAGCGCCCAGCGCCAGACCACGGCCGTCATGGTCAGCGACACTGCCCATGGCAGCATGATGATGACGCGGGCAAGGCCACGGCCATAGAAATCGGTGTTGAGGATCATCGCCACCGGGACCGAGAGGAGCAGCGCGCCGCCGACCACCAGCACCGTCCACAGCCCCGTGCGCCAGAGCGCGGCGACGAAGTCGGGATCGGCGGCCAGTGCGGCGAAATTGACAAGACCGCTGAACTCGCGCAGCTGACCAAAGCGATTGACGTCATGCGTGGCGATCTGGATCAGGTCCCAGACCGGCCAGAAGATGACCACCGCCGCCAGGAACAGACTGGGCAAGGTCAGGAGGTAGGGCAGGAAGCGATTTTGCATCGGCTGATTTTACACCGCGTTGCGAGGCATCAGTAGCACTGGTTGGCCAGTTGACCTGTTCTTCCCAGGCGCTCGGTTTCGAACTCTTCCCCGGCGTCGGCGCCGCCCCTCACCTGCCTGCCGGCATCCTCTCCCGTATAGAGACGGGGAGAGGGGCGCTTTCATCACCGCTTTCGCCAGTCACCAGCGTCCAGAAAGGGCTCCGAGATGCCGGCCGCCCTTTCTCCCCGTCTCTATACGGGGAGAAATGCCCGGCAGGGCAATGAGGGGCGGCGCTGACGTCGACAATTCGTCCAAAGTGGTTGCTTGTCAGTCTTCGTTATTTACGTGGAGCGCAGCCAAATGTCTGTTTGGAATGTGGCGCGCCCCACCTGAGTCGGGGGCGCGCCACGGGCGCAGGGAGATACGCCCTATTTGTGGGGCGCGGCCCCTACTTCTTCAGCACTGCGTTGGCCTTCGCCGCCGCTTCCTTCAAGCCTGCCTCGGGATCGCCGCCGAGATAGATCTTCTGCATGGCATCCGACGTGATCTGGGCAACTTCTTCCCAGCCTGGGATGACCGGCGCGAAACGGGCATCCGGCAGCAGGGCGGTAAAGGCGGCCAGGTCGGCGTTGTTGACGTAATAGTCCATCTTGGCCTCTTCCTTGTTCACCGGCAGGAAGCCTTCGCCCTGCGTGAACTTGGCGCGCTGTTCCGTGGTGAACAGGAAGTCCATCAGCTTCCAGGCCTCGTCCTTGTTCTTGGAGTTCTTGAACATGATCATGGAGTCTGTGACGCCATAGGTGCCGCGCGCACCGGTCGGACCGGCCGGAATGGCGGCAACGCCATATTTGAGGCTCGGCGCCTCGTCCTTGATCTGGTTGGACAGGAAGGGCGCCGTGATCATCATGCCGACCTTGCCCTGCTTGAACAGGTTCTGCACGTCCTCGCGATTGTTGGAGGTGACGCCGGGCTCCGTCAGCCCCTCGTCGATCATCGACTTGTAGAGCTTGGCCGCTTCGAGCGCGCCCGGCGTGCTCAGGCCCGACGTGCCGTCCTTGTTGAGGATCTCGGTGCCCTGCGACCACATCGCGTAGTAGTAATAGACGTCGGTCTCGATCTCCTTGCCCTGAAGGCCGAAACCGAAGGCACCCTGCGCCTTGATCTTGCGAGCATCCTCCTGCAATTCGGTCCAGGTTGCCGGTGGCTTGGCGATGCCGGCCTTCTCGAACAGCTCCTTGTTGTAATACATGGCGCGCGCCGAGGCGGCGATCGGCAGGCCGTAGGTCTTGCCGCCCATGATCGAGGGCGACAGGAAGGTGTCGATGAAGCGACCCTTGAATTCGGGCGTGATGTAGCTGTCGAGCGGCTCGGCGACGTCCTGCTGGACGAAGTCGATCAGCCAGCGCGTGCCTATGATGGAGAGATCGGCGTTGGTGCCGGCGGTGATGTCGGTGGTCAGCTTCTGCAAGAGCACATCCCACGGCACCACCTCGAACTTGACCGTGATGCCAGGGTTCTTCGCCTCGAATTCCTTCTTGACCTGCTCGAAATACGGACCGGTCTTGGCGCTGTATTCGGCGACGGTAACCCGCACTTCGCCGGCCTCTGCCTGCGCCGCGAAGGCCAGAATGCCCATTCCGGCCATCAGGCCGGCAGTCCATTTCGCAAGGTTCATCCGATCTCTCCCATTTGTTTCGCGCATTCGCGCTCCTTGAGCCGGTGCCGGCACAAGATTTATGTGACTTTCCTACATTATCGATGAATTCGCCGCGCGCAAGCGGATTAATATGTTGCTTAATTACATCCTGTTCTTTAGCCTCTCCGGCATCTGCCTGACCTGCGGGAGGAGCAAGCGCCGTGGTTTCGAGAGCCGAATTCGAAGGCAGGACCGCCGTCGTCACCGGCGCCGGTGGCGGCCTTGGCTCGGCGATCGTCACACTGCTGGCCGGCAGGGGCGCGCGGGTGGTCGGCTGCGACCAATCAGAGGAGGCGCTGGCGAGCCCGCACCTTGCCTCGCGCCATGTCTTCGACCTTCTCGACCGGGCTTCCATCGAGGCGGGGATCGCCGCCGTTCTCGATCGGGACGGCGTGCCAGATATCCTGGTCAACAATGCCGGCTGGACGCGCGCCGAAACGCTCGATGCGCTGACGGCGGACACGATCGAACATGAGCTCGACCTCAACCTGACCGGTGTGATGACTTTCGCCGACCCGCTGGTTAAGGCGATGGCTGCACGCGGTTCGGGCAGCGTCGTCTTCATTTCTTCCGTCAACGCCATCGCGCATTTCGGCAATCCGGCCTACGCCGCCGCCAAGGCCGGCATCAACGCCTATGCCAAGTCGATCGCCGTCGAGCTCGGCCGTAGCGGCGTGCGCGCCAATGTCGTCTGCCCCGGATCGATTCGCACCGCCGCCTGGGACCATCGCCTTGCCAAGAACCCTGACATAATCGGCAAGCTGCAGCGGCTCTATCCGCTCGGCCGCATCGTCAACGCCTCGGAAGTCGCCGAAGCGGTGGCTTTCCTTGCCTCGGACCGCGCCTCGGGCGTAACAGGCGTGGTGATGCCCGTGGATGCGGGACTGACCGCCGGCTGCCTGCCGTTCATCGACGACATACTGGGAGCGTGACCATGACCGACGTCGAGTTTCGCAACCTCTCGAAATCCTTCGGCCAGCACAAGATCCTCGAGGAGATCAGCCTCGACATCAAGAGCGGCGAGTTCGTCGTGCTCGTCGGCCCGTCCGGCTGCGGCAAGTCGACCTTGCTGCGCATGCTGGCGGGCCTGGAGACCATCAGTTCCGGTGACCTCCTGATCGGTGGCACGCGCGCCAACGACCTGCCGCCACAGCAGCGCAACATCGCCATGGTGTTCCAATCCTACGCGCTGTTCCCGCACCTGAAGGCTTCCGACAATATCGGCTTCGGTCCGAAAATCCGGGGCGAGAGCCGCGCCGCCATCGACCAGAAGGTCAAGAAGGCGTCCGGCGTCCTCAACCTGTTCTCCTATCTCGACCGGTATCCCCGCCAGCTCTCGGGCGGCCAGCGCCAGCGTGTCGCCATGGGCCGCGCCATCGTTCGCGAACCCTCGGTGTTCCTGTTCGACGAGCCGCTCAGCAATCTCGACGCGCAGTTGCGCGTGCAGATGCGCACCGAGATCAAGGCACTGCACCAGCGGTTGAAATCCACCATAGTTTACGTCACCCACGACCAGATCGAGGCCATGACCATGGCCGACCGCATCGTCGTGATGGACCGCGGCAGGATTCAGCAGGTCGGGCCGCCGCTGGAGCTCTATGACAGGCCGGCCAACAAGTTCGTCGCCGGCTTCCTAGGCTCGCCGTCCATGAGTTTTGTATCCGGGGCACTGAAGACGACGCCCGGGACGACCTGGTTCGAGTCGGTCGGCGGCGGCCGGCTTGCCCTTGCCGGCGACCCGGTGCCGGCAGGCAGTGCCGTTGAGGCGGGGATCCGGCCGGAGCATTTCATCGTCGGTGAAGCCACCGACGCCATGACGCTCAAGGTTGACGTGGTCGAGCCGACCGGCTCCGAAACCCATGTCTACGGCGCCATTGGCACCGATACGGTGCGCGCCGTGTTCCGCGACCGGGTGCCGGTGCGGCCAGGCGACCTGCTGCCGGTCTCGGTCGACCCCGGCAACATCCATCTGTTCGACACGGCGACGGGCCTGCCGCTGAGATGACGACGGAAACGCGGATATGAAGACGCCGGCCGATATCATCACGCGGCTGCAGCTGATGTCGCAGGACGGCACCAAGTCGGATCGCCGGCTGGCGAGCCTCGTCCTGTCCGACCTCGACTTCGCCTCCAAGGCCGCGATCTCCGAGATCG
The DNA here is from genome assembly GCF_020165375.1 of Mesorhizobium sp. BR1-1-4. Taxonomy (NCBI): domain Bacteria; kingdom Pseudomonadati; phylum Pseudomonadota; class Alphaproteobacteria; order Hyphomicrobiales; family Phyllobacteriaceae; genus Mesorhizobium; species Mesorhizobium sp. BR1-1-4. Next base: position 359,513 of record NZ_JAIUIB010000001.1, read on the forward strand.
CCGCGCGGGTCGGCGTCAGCGAACCGACGGTCACCCGCTTCTGCCGCAATCTCGGCTGCGAGGGGTTGCGCGACTTCAAGTTCTACCTGGCCCAGGCCATCGCCATCGGCGGCCAGTATCTGTCGCCGGAGCCACTGAGCCGCGACGCCCGCGAACAGCGCATTGCCTCGACCATCACCGAAGCGGCGGTTACAGCCATCCAGCGCGCCAGCGAGAACCTCGACATGACGACGCTGGTCGACGTCGCCGCGCGCCTTGCGGCATCAGGCAATGTGCTGTGCATAGGTTCGGGTGGCATTTCCTCGATGATGGCGACCGAAATGCAGAACCGGCTGTTCAGGCTCGGCCTGCCGGTTCTGGCACAGATCGACGGACAGTTGCAGCGCATGTATGCCGCCGTTGCCACGCCAGACACCACGGTGGTCGCCTTCTCGGTCTCCGGCTATGCGCGCTCGGTCATCGAGGCGGTGCAGGTCGCCCAACAATATGGCGCCGCCACGGTGGCGGTCACCGCGCCCGACTCCGCACTGGCCAAGGTCGCCGACACTGTCATCCACCTGCAGCCGTTCGAGGACGGCAACATCTACAAGCCGACATCGTCACGTTACGCGTTGCTGGCGATCGTCGACATGATCGTGACCTCGGTCGCCGAGACACGCGGACCGAAGGTGCTGGAGAACCTGCGCCGCATCAAGCAGAGCGTGAACACGCTGAAGGTCGACGACCCGCGTTTGCCGCTGGGCGATTGACGAGCCGGCGCCGAAACCGCCAATTTCTCCCCAAGCGGGGATAAGGAGTGGTCCGCGCGGCGGACGGGAAGCCAATTGCTTGGCTTTCCGAACGACGACCACCCGGAGCGACAGCGCAGGACCGGGTCCGGCAGGACAGAGGGGAGCGCTGTCCTGCCTGCATCTCAATTTTGGAAAAGCGCTTCGACACCTGTTACCAGCGCCTCCGGATCACCCAATATTCGCAACGTCTTGAGGCGGGCTGTACCGCCGGCGACGACCGAAACGGCCGATGCCGGAACACCCAGCGCCTTGGCGACCAGCCTCTCCAGCGCTTGATTGGCGGCGCCATTTTCCGGCACGGCGCGGACCCGCGCCTTCACGTGACTTCGTCCGTCCGCCAATGTTTCGACAACGTCGAGCCGGTCCACGGAAGACTTCGGCGTCAGCCGCACGAACAGATCGACGCCGTTCTCGCGCATGCGGAACGGCGCGCTCATGCGATCGTCAGGCCAGCAGCAGCGGCGCGACCGTGGTGAGAATGAACTGCCTGAGGAAGAACAGGATCAGCAACAGGATGATCGGCGAGATGTCGATACCGCCAAGGTCGGGCATGAAGCGGCGGATCGGCCGCAGCGCCGGCTCGGTCAGGCGGTAGAGCATGTTCCCGATGCTGCCGACGAACTGGTTGCGCGAGTTGACGACATTGAAGGCGTAGAGCCAGGAAAAGATCGCCGAGGCGATGATCACCCACCAATAGAGGTCGAGCGCCATGACGATGGTTTGTATGAGGGCGAGCATGCCGGACTCCGATTGTTGCCGACATGTAGCCATTACGCGCCAAACCGGCAAGGGCAGGGTTCCGCCACGCGACCGGCAGCCGGTTTTCGGTGAAGCGCCGCCTTGACAGGAAACCGCGGCGCCCGATAAATGCGCCATCCGCTGGACGGGGCTGTAGCTCAGCTGGGAGAGCGCGTCGTTCGCAATGACGAGGTCAGGAGTTCGATCCTCCTCAGCTCCACCAGCGGAATAATCGTCGCGCTTTTGGCCCTTCCTGCAAGGCGCGACCGGCATCCGCCACGGCGCGATGCAAGGCGTAGCCCCGATCCCCCCAAAAATGGCCAAATGGCATTTCGCCGTTTCCAAGGCGAAATGGTTGTCAATTGGACTTATGGCGATGGCCGGTGTCCGGTTGGCGCTATTTTTTTTGGAAGCCGTCCCATTAGAGTGGCGTTCTCAAATCAGTTTTTTCTGTGTGTTGTGACAGGGCGTTTCGGCGGGGGCGACCGAAAGCGCTATACGGATTCCGAGTCGAAATGAAGTATCCGCCTGCGAAAGCAAACTAGTGTCCATTCGCCAGAATCTTGCTGCAAATCTCAGGCGGCTCTGCAAGGACCATGCTTCTGTCAGCGCGGTATGCCGCGAGCTTGGCATCAACCGCACACAATTCGAGCGTTACCTGCAAGCGCAGACCGTGCCCAACAAGGCCACCGCCAAGCTGATCTGCGATTATTTCCGCGTCGACGAAGCCGAGCTGTACCGGGACCCCGGCGCCCCCTCGCCCGCGGCTCCCGGTCTGCCGCCGATCTCCGAAAGCCTGTTCACCCAGATGATCCGGCCGCCCGCTCCGTCGATTGCGGGCGGCACCTATTTCACCTATTTTTCGATCCCCGGCAGATCCGATCTGCTGGTGCGGGCGATCACCTTCGTGCGTCGCGAAGCCGAGCTGGTCACGTTCCGCAGGGTCACCGGATGGTCGGAGCATCATGGCTCGACATGGGCGCGGGCACGCGGCAATCATTATGGCGTGGCGATCTCGCGCCTTAACTGGATCTATTTCAGCGGCGTCAACCGCCGCCAGACAGGCGAGCCGTCGCTGATCTCGGTGCAATGGGCGCCTATCTCCGAACCGGTGCTGACAGGCAAGGCCATGCTTCTGACCGAAGCCGGGCCGGCATTCGTGTCGGTCATCATGCGGCAGGATAGGTCCAATATCCGGCCCAGGCATGCGATCCGCATGGCGCATGTCGTCAGGCTCGATGATCCCAGCCTCGACCAGCTCGTCGTCAGCCTCGCTCGGGACGGGCTGGGTTAGCCGCTTGCTTACGCTGAATAAGAACAAGAATATCCCGAAAAAGCGTATGCCAGCGACTGCCTACTCCATATCCGAGTAAAATCGATTTTTTAGACTTTCTAGCCAAGAAAGATATTTTAGCTCATAGCTGTTTTACTACAGTTTTAACAAACCAGTAACTCTTCCGACCTTACCTTTCTTCCCGCGGATCCCTTTCCGGGATCTTTCAACAGATCCCTGGGGGTCGGGACGAAAATGACCAAGAAAGTGAACATTGGCCAGAACATGATGTTGGCGGCAACCAGGTACGGCTTGTCGGCCTGCCCCACGGCGGCGCTGAGCCATTCGGCGATCAAGCGCCTTCTGGGCGTCGACCGCCTCACCGACGCGCCCATCTATGCGTTGACCCTCTCAATCCCGGAACTTGATCCGCATTCGGCCGGTCGATCGATCAATTAGCCGGCGTAGTACATCTAGTGCAGCCAGTACGCATTCCCTAAAGTTCATTCGATGACAGGAGCAGAACATGTCAAATCAGGCCTTACGTCAGTCAGAGCTCGACAGTCTCCAATATATCGCGACGATGACCAATGAGCTGGTGCAGATGGCCGAAGCGAGCCGCTTCCCCATGATCTCCTATCTGCTCGGTATGGCCTATGCCGAAGCCTTCGACGTCTTGCGCGGCGCACGGCCGGCACGACACGCGCAGCTCAGCGGCAATCCGATGCACCCCAAGGCACACCCGAAAGACAACCACGCTCAGCCAAGAACAGCGTAGCGCGATGCAATTGTCGGGCTTGCGGGACGGCTGGCACGGATTTGAGGGGCATTAGTCCCGCAAACTGAACACGAATGGCGCTGTACGGCTGACGCGCGGGCCGAGTTCCGCCGGTGGCGCCGGCACGGTCGCGCCCTGCAGCACCGCAAGTGCTGCTCGGTCGAGTTCGGCATCGCCGGACGAACGGGCGACCCGGGCCGACAGGACCCGGCCGGATGGGTCCATTGTAAAAGTCACGTTCACATTGCCCTGCGCGCGCCGGGATTTCGCGGCGCTCGGATAGCGCTTGTGGCGATTGATCCACGCCGTCAGCCGCGATTCCCATTTGGCCGGGCTGACACCCGAGAACCCGGCCGCCGATCTCGGCGCCGCCGCCTTGGCGGCAGGCTTGGCCTCGGCTCTCGCGGCACTTGCCGTCTTCGGTGGCTCGGCCTTTTCCTTCTTCGGCCTTGGCTTGGGCTTGTCGACCGGCTTTTTAACCTTGGCTTCGGCCGGTTTCTTTTCCTTGCGCCGTTCCGTCGGCTTTGCCCGCGGCAGCGGAACGACAGCCTCCGGCGCGACGGTCTCGACAATATCGGGGACGACCTGTTCCAGCGGCGGCTGTTCGACCGGTTCGGCCTTCGTCATCTCCGTAGGCTCGTTCGGCGGCACCATCACGGCCTCGGTAACAGGCTCCGCTTGCTCGACCATCTTGTCAGGCTCGGCCTCGGCGGCCTTCTCGGTCTGTTCGACTGGCTCGGCCCGGTCGGGAATGGCCGCGTCGGGCATCGCGGCCTGTTCGGGCACCGACGGCGTCACCATCATCGGCGCCATCTCGACCACTAGGGCCGGCGGCGGTCCGCCATCCGACAGGTCGACTGGATTGAAATTCTGCACGGCATACGTGACCGCGACATGAGCCCCAAGCATCAGCACCGCCGCGCATGCCCATAGGCCAAGGTCGCGCCAGTCGAAGCGCGACAGCACCACCGTGGGCGAGGCGGCGGATGGCGTCATGGAGCGGCCGCTTTGCCTGGCGCCGGTGCGGCGATATCACCTGCCGGCGCGGCCTCCAGGCCGACCAGCGCGATCTTCAGATAGCCGGCGGCCCGCAGCAGGTTCATCGCCTCCATCAGCTCGCCATAGGCGACCGCCTTGTCGGCTCGCAGGAATATCCGCGTCTGCTTGTCGCCCTTGGTGCGGCTGTCGAGCGTGGCGGCAAAAGCCGGGCGCGGCACCGTGTCGTTGCCGATCGCCAGGCTGAGATCGTTCTTCAGCGTCAGGAACAGCGGCGTCTCCGGTCGCGGCGCCGGCGTCGCGGTCGAACCGGGCAGGTCGACATTGACATCCACCGTCGCCAGCGGTGCGGCGACCATGAAGATGATCAGGAGCACAAGGATGACATCGATGAAGGGCGTGACGTTGATCTCGTGGCTTTCCTCGAGGTCGTCGTCCAGGGTCTGTCGAATTCTGCTCCCCATGGCGTCGCTCCCGCTACTCCGCCGCCAAGGCTGTCGCCGGCGCTATCGTGCGGAAATCGAGGTCGCGGCTGACCAGCCGTTCGACGCCGGCCGAGGCGTCGGCGAGGATCTGCCGGTAGCCGGCTATCGAGCGGGCGAAAACGTTGTAGATCACCACCGCTGGGATTGCCGCGACCAGACCCATCGCGGTGGCCAGCAGCGCTTCGGCGATGCCCGGCGCGACCACGGCGAGATTGGTGGTCTGAGCCTGCGAGATGCCGATGAAGGCGTTCATGATGCCCCAGACGGTGCCGAACAGGCCGACGAAAGGCGCGGTGGAACCAATCGTCGCCAGCAGGCCGGTGCCGCGCGACATGCGCCGCGACGCAGCCGCCTCGATGCGCGACAGGCGCGAGCTGACCCGTTCCTTCAGTCCGTCGCCGCCGACGTGGTCGAGCGCATTGGCCGAAAGCGCGGCCTCTTCTTCCGCTGCCCGCACCAGGAGCGCGCCGGGATCGCCACAGCGGTCGAGCGCGCGGCTCGCCTGCTTCAGCGTGGCGGCATCGCCGATCGCGCGGACGGCACGGCGGAGGCGCAGCTTTCCGCCGAAAATCTCCAGCGATTTGGCCAGCCATATCGTCCAGGTAACGAGCGACGCGAAAGCCAATCCAGTCATCACCGCCTTCACGATGATGTCGGCGGCCCTGAACATGCCCCATGGCGACAGGTCATTCGGCAGGTTCAGGTCCATCGTCCCGGCAGGCGCGACCTCGGCCGGCGTTGTCGCGCTCGGCTGGCCGGCTGGCTGCACGGGCGCCATGGCAGCCGGTGCAGCTTGTGCCGGCGCGGCAGGGGCCTCAACCGCTGGAGAAGAGCCGGCCGGTTGCTCCTGGGCCGTGGCGCCTGTCGCCCCCAGGACAAGCGATGCGACCAACGCCGCCAACAAACCATATCTCGACATGAGCTTCTTCCTTGTTCTCACGGCGGCCAGCCGCTTGCCGGTTCCTGCAACCGCCGGCGACGACTTCACTGCACATAGCCGACGGGTTGGCCGGTGACGGGATGCGCGAACACACCCATCTCGACGCCGAAAATGTCCTTGAGCACATCGCTCAGCATGATCTCGCTCGGTGTGCCGCGCGTCAGCAGCCTGCCGTCCTTCAGCGCGATCAGCTCATCGCAGTAGCGCGCCGCCATGTTGGGGTCGTGCAGCACCACGACGACGCACAGGTCGCGCTTGCGGCTGAGGTCCCTGACCAGGCCCAGCACCTCGACCTGATGCGCGATGTCGAGCGCCGAGATTGGCTCGTCGAGCAGCATGACGCCGGCATTCTGCGCCACCAGCATGGCCAGCCAGGCGCGCTGGCGCTCGCCGCCGGATAATTCATCCACCAGCCGCTCAGTGAACCCTTCCATGTCGGTCAGCATAAGGGCCTGCTCGACATGGCGCCTGTCCTCGGCGCCGAAACGGCCAAGCGCGCCATGCCATGGATAGCGTCCGAGCGTTGCCAGCTCGCGCACGGTCAAGCCCGTCGCCGCCGGCGTCGTCTGCGGCAGATAGGCAAGAGCCCGCGCCAGCTCGCGCGCGCCCCATTGCGATAGCGGCCGTGCGGCGAAAGTGATGGCGCCGGAGCTTGCCGGCTGCTGGCGCGCCAAAAGCTTGATCAGCGTCGATTTGCCCGAACCGTTATGGCCGATCAGCCCGTAGACGCGCGCGCGCCGCAATTCGAGCGAGACCGGACCGAGCAGCGTCCGTTCGCCGACGGCGAAACGCACGGCATCGATATCGAATGCGGTCTGGCTATCGGCTTCGGCCATGGTCACGGCATTTCTCCAGCCCCGCCGCCGCATTCCGATCCTGTCTGCGGAGGCAGGTCCCCGGTTGACTATGAAACTTGATATTACTAGTCAAGATTTAAGATAGGAATGCACCGCAAAACCTGAAACGCTCCGGGGCCGGTGCCATTGTTGCCGCGTACGGGCCCTCACCCGCGCAGCCGGCCGATCCGCGCCGGCGATCTCGGTCCCGGGCCACACGATGTCGGCATCCGGTGTCGCCGCATCGATGCGGACACGCTAGGGTGAGCCGGCGGCAAGGAGCTCCGGATGATCAAGGCGACACCCTTCGACTACCCCTATGACGGCAGGCTGGTTGCCGAAAACACCGCGCTCGTCGTCATCGACCTGCAACAGGATTTCCTGTCGACATCGGGCTATTTCGCCAGGAAGGGGTATGACCCCTCGCCGCTGCGGGCGATCCTGCCCGCCGTGAACCGCCTGATCGCGGCCGCGCGCAAAGCCGGCGTCACGGTCATCCACACAAGACAGGGTTACCGCGCCGACATGGCGGACATGACGCCCTACGAGAAATGGCGCCGCAAGCGTTCCGGCCTCGACGGCACCGACGTCCTGCTGCGCTCAGGCGCTGGGTTCCAGATCGTCCCGGAGATCGACGTCGCGCCGCACGACATCATCGTCGACAAGACCTGCAACAGCGCCTTCACCTATACGGATTTCGAGCTTGTGCTGCGGGCGCAAGGCATCACGCATCTGATGTTTTCCGGATGCACGACGGATGTCTGCGTTCACACCACGCTGCGCGAGGCCTGTGACCGCAATTTCCAGTGTCTGACGATTTCGGACGCCTGCGCCAGCGGCGACAGACAAGCGCATGAAGCGGCGTTGCACATGGTGACGGTCGAGGACGGCGTCTTCGGCGTGCTGGCCGATTCGGACGCCGTCATTGAAGGCCTGTCGCGGCTTGGCGACAGCCTGAAGCAGCAGACGATTGATGGGCTTCACCCCGCTGCTCGCGTCTCCAATCCTGGGCGAGGCGCATAAGCTCCAGGCTGGAACTCGCTGGCCTCCCGGCGCGCCAGGGAGTTGCGCAGCAGCGCCAATGTTTCCCGGCCGGCCGTCGCGATCTCGCGCGGCGTGTCGACGCCGACGATCATGAACTCATCGATCCCGAGCCCGGCATAGGCGAGCAGCGACAGCGCGGCCTGAGCAGGCGGGCCGGATAGGTCGACCGCCTTGTGGCCGGCGGCGGAAACACCCTGGTGGATCCTGACCGGAAGCGCGAAGCGCAGTTTGCCCGCACGGCCATGTTCGGCCGCGGCGCCACGTGCCCGCTCCATCAATTGCCTGATATCGTCGATCGGCCCCGGCGCCAGTTCGAAGACATCGGCATGCCGGCCGGCCACCTTCAGCGCCGTTCCGGATTGCCCGCCCATGCGGACCACGAGGTCGGCGCCATGCGGGCCCTTGCGCGGCACATAACCGCTTTTGATGCTGTAGAACGCGCCTTCGTGATCGAAGGGCCGGTCGTTCGACCACAGCCGCTTCAACAGCACCAGATATTCGTCGATGCGCTGCCAGACGACGCCATGTCCGACCGGCCGTGTCTCGGCATCGTCGTCGTTCAAGGGCTCGCTGATCATCCTGAGCGTCAGCCGTCCGCCGCTCTCCCTGTCGATGGACGCCAGCTGGCGGGCAGCGACCGTGGGTTCGATCACGCCGGCCCAGTGGGTGAGCACCACTTCCAGCGAAGCGGTGCGGTTGAGCACCTGCGAGGCCAGATCCATGTTGGTCAGCAGCCCGGCCGAATCGTCGACGACGATCTTCTGGAAACCGCCGTCCTCGATCAGCCCGAGCTTGGTCGAGGTCTCGGCGAAGTCATAGAAAAAGGGAACCGCCGCGTCGGCGGTCTTGCCGGGTACATGCGTGAATTCGATCGGCATTGTCATCTCCTCCATCACTGGAATCACTGATGCTGTGAAATGCGAATCCTCAGGCGCGCGAAAACGCCCCGGGATTCGGTTCAACTCCGATTGCCTGAAAGCTGTGGGGCAGCAGCCCCTGTCGATCCCGCGCCTTAGGGAATAAGGCCCAGCACGACTGCCCCGGTGAACACGAACGCAAGGGCAAAGACGAGATAGGCGAAAGCGCCGGCATAGGCCGGGCGAAAGCCCTGCGCATTGGCCACTCGCTGGCCGTTGCTGTCGGTCTGGGCGTTCTGGAAATAGGACATGTCGACCTCCGTCTCGCCGCTTAATCTATAAAACTTGTAGACTTTGTCGATTGCTATTTTTGTGCAAGTGGCAGAATTATTTTCTCATAAATGGCCAAAAATTGGTGTGAAGTTGCTGTTGGCATAGGCCCCGGCCACCGATCGGAAGAGCGCGGCGGCATCGATGTGAGGCGTCCCAAGGTCAAGCTTCTTCATTCCGGGACAGCTTGACGCCCTTCCTCTCCTGTCCCGGAGGGATAGGAAGGGCACCAAATCCTACTCGTCTATCGCTCCTCCCGCCGAAACGGCTTGAGCAGCGCCGAGGGCGCCACCGCGTTGCGCGACATGACGGCCATGGCGACGATGGTGAAGATGAACGGCAGCATCAGGAACGCCTCGTAGGGGATGTGGCCAAGCCCACTCGCCTGCATGCGCAATTGCAAGGCATCGACGAAGGCGAACAGCAGCGCGGCCCCTGCCGAGCGCCAGGGATCCCAACGGCCGAAGACGACCAGCGCGATCGCCACCCAGCCGCGGCCGGAAACGACGCCGAAGGTGAAGGCGTTGAACTGCGCCATCGACAGGAAAGCACCAGCGAGCCCCATCAGGGCGCCGCCGAGAATGACGGCCTGGAAGCGCGTGGCGATGACGCTGACGCCGGCGGAGTCGGCCGCGCGCGGGTTCTCGCCGACCATGCGCACCGACAACCCCCACGGGGTGCGGTAAAGGATGAAGGCCGCCAGAGGAATGGCCAGGATGGCCATGTAGACCAGCGCGAACTGGTTGAACACCGCAGGACCCAGCACGGGAATGTCCGAGAGAACCGGGATCGGCAGCGTCTGAAAACCCTTGATGCTCGGCGGCACCGATTGCTGGCCGAAGATCAGCCGGTAGAGGAAATAGGCCAGCCCCGACGAGAACAGGGTGACGCCGATACCGCAGACATGCTGGCTGAGGCCGAGCACTACCGTGAACAGCGCATGCAGCGCGCCCATCAGCATGCCGGTCAGCACCGCCACCAGGACACCCAGCCACAGGCTTCCACTGAGGCTGGTGGCGGTGAAGCCGGTCATGGCGCAAAGCAGCATGATGCCTTCGATGCCGAGATTGAGCACGCCGGCCCGTTCGGAGAACATCTCGCCGAGCGTGGCAAAGGCCAGCGGCGTGGCGATGCGGATGATGGCGGCGAGAAAGCCGACCTGAAAAATCTGCTCGAACACCGCGCTCATCCGGCGGCTCCGACGCGGCGGATGCGATAGGCCGTGAACAGCAGCGCCACCAGCATGGCGAGCAGCGCCGTGCCCTGGATGACGTCGCTGAGGAAGGCCGGCACGCCGGTCGCGCGCGACATCGCCTCGGCGCCGGTCATCACGGCTGCAAGGAAGATCGCCGCCGGCACGACGCCGAGCGGGTTGAGCCGCGCCAGCATGGCGACGACTATGCCGGAATAGCCGTAGCCCGGCGAGATATCGCTCATCACCTGGAAATGCACGCCGCCGACCTCGCCGACGCCGGCCAGCCCCGCCAACGCGCCCGACAGCAGCGCCGTCGACAGCAGCACGCGCTCGACATGGATGCCGCCATAGCGTGCCGCTTCCGGGTTTTCGCCGGTGACCCTGATCCGGAAGCCCAGCGTCGTGCGCACGATCAGGAACCAGATCAGCGGGGCCGCGATCAGCGCCGCGACGACACCGAGATGCAGCCGCGTGCCTTCGATCAGCACCGGAAAGTTCGCTGTATCCTCGATCGGCGGCGAGATCGGATAGCCGCTGAAGCTGTCCTTCCACGGTCCCTCGATCAGCGCCATCAGGGCATAATAGATGACCGAGTTGAGCAGCAAGGAGCTCACGACATCGTCGACCTTGAACTTTACCCGCAGCGTCGCAGGCACCAGCGCGACCGCCGCGCCCGCGGCCGCCCCCGCCAGCGCCATGAAAAGCATGGCGAGCGGTCCTGGCATCGGGATCGCACCGACGAAACAGCTCGCCACCGCGCCGGCCAGCAATTGTCCTTCCGCGCCGATGTTCCAGAACTTTGCGCGGAAGGCGACCGCCACCGCCAGCCCGGTAAAGATCATCGGGGCGGCGCGGACCAGCGTTTCGGTGATGGCGTAGCTGTCGCCAAGCGAGGCCGTGAACATCACGCCGTAGGATTCGAACACCCCGGCCCCGGCCAGCGCGATCAGGCCGCTGCACAGGATGAGCGTGGCGACAATCGCCAGCAACGGCAGCGCGAGGTTGAACCAGGCGGGCGTGGACGTGCGGACTTCGAGGCGGAACATCAGTGGCCCTCCGCGCCGGTCATCAGCAGGCCGAGCCGGGCGACGGTCGCATCGGCACTGTCCAGCGTGCCGACGATGCGGCCCTCATACATCACCGCGATGCGGTCGCAGAGCACCAGCAGTTCCTCCAGATCCTCGCCGATGACGATGATGCCGCAGCCCTTGGCGCGCATGTCGAGGAATTTTTCATGGATGAAGCGCGCCGCACCGATGTCGAGGCCACGTGTCGGCTGTGAAACGATCAGCACCTTCGGATCGAAAGCAAGCTCGCGCGCCAGAAGCGCTTTCTGCAGATTGCCACCGGACAGCGCGCCGGCGCGCGTCATCGGCCCGGGACATCTGATGTCATAGGCCTTGATCTGTTCCTCGGCGAAAGCGCGGATCGCATCCGGCTTGAGCAGGCCCTTGGCGGAGAAGGCTGAAGTGCCGATGCGCGGCAGCACCATTGAATCGGCGAGCGGCAAATTGGTGACCAGCCCCGTCGTCATGCGATCTTCCGGGATGCGGCCAAGGCCGAGCGCCTGCACCTCGCGCGGCGAGAATTTTGCCACCTGTTTGCCGGCTATCGTCATTCGGCCCGTCTCGGGCGCCAGCACGCCGGAGATCACCTCCGCCAGCGCCCGCTGGCCATTGCCGGAGACGCCGGCGATGCCGAGGATTTCGCCTGCACGAACCGCAAGCGACACGTCGCGCAACGCCCGGCCGGAATGCTTCGAGGTTGAAATGCCGTCGAGCGTCAGCACATCGGCGCCGGGCGTCGACGATCCCCTTGCCGGCGGCACGATCTCATGGCCGCACATCAGTTCAGCCATTGCAGCCGACGTCGTGTTGGCGGGGTCGTCGACGCGGCCCGCGACGCGGCCGTGCCTCAGCACGGTGCAGCGATGCGTCAGCGCCCGCACCTCGTTGAGCTTGTGCGAGATGAAGATGATGCCCAGGCCTTGCACCGCCATCGAGCGCAGGGCCGAAAACAGTCCGTCCACCTCGCTCGGTGCCAGCACCGCCGTCGGCTCGTCAAGGATCAAGAGCTTGGCACCGCGAAACAGCGCCTTGACGATCTCCAGCCGCTGTTGCTCGCCGACCGACAGCGCCGAGACCGGCAGATTGGGATCGAGCGTCAGCCCGTGCCGACTGCTGATTTCAGCAAGCCGCGCCAGCCCGCCGCTGTGGTCGATCCGTCCCGATTTGCCCGGAATGCCAATGAGCAGATTTTCCAGCACGGTGAGCCGTGGTGCCAGATGAAAATGCTGATGCACCATGCCGATGCCCGCGGCCAGGGCATCGGCCGAGCTCCTGATCCTGACTGGCTGGCCCTGGATCAGGATCTCACCGGCATCCGGCGCGTAGGCACCGAACAGCACGTTCATCAATGTCGTCTTGCCGGCGCCGTTCTCGCCGAGCAGCCCGAGGATTTCCCCCGGCGCCACGCTGAGATCCACAGCCTCGTTCGCCTTGACGGCGCCGAAGGTCTTGGTGATGCCGCGCATTTCGATGAGAGGGGCGGACAAGAATGCTCCTGATTTTTCCGATCCGGCCTTAGCTGCGGAGGGCGGCGCTGCACCCCCCTCTGTCCTGCCGGACATCTCCCCCTCAAGTGGGGAGATTGGCAGCTTCGCCGACTTCGCTTATGTTTCAAGGTCGGCGATTGGCGAAGCCGAAGTGACATCTAATCTCCCCCCTTGAGGGGGAGATGGCCGGCAGGCCAGAGGGGGGCGCCACGCGCCAGCCCCTCAATCATGGCGTCAATCCGAGACCGGCGTATTCTCGTCCACATCCACCCGGAAATTGCCTTCCAGGATCTCGGCCTTCTTCTTCTCGACCAGATCCTTGACCTCGGCGGGCAAAGTCTTGTCGAACTTGTGGAAGGGCGCCAGATACGAACCGCCCTTGGCCATGCGCGAGAAATCGCCATAGTCCTGCGCGGTGTAGACCCCGGCCTTGACCAGCTTGATCGCCTGCTCGACCGTCGGATACATGTCCCAGACCGGACCGGTGATGACGGTATCGGGGCCGAGGCTCGACTGGTCGGACATGTTGGAGATGGCGAAGATCTTCTTTTCCACCGCCGCCTCGATGACGCCGAAGCGTTCGGCATAGATGACATCGACGCCGGCATCGATCTGCGCCACCGCGGCTTCCTTGGCCTTGGGCGGATCGAAAAAGGAGCCGATGAAGGCGACCTTCTTCTTGACGTTCGGGTTGACCTCCTTGGCGCCGGCGAAGAAGGCGTTGACCAGCCGGTTCACTTCCGGAATGCCCATCGCCGCCACCGCGCCGACCGTGCCCGATTTCGACATCTTGCCTGCGATCATGCCGGAGAGATAGGCGGGCTCGTGGATCCAGTTGTCGAACACGCCGAAATTCGGCTCGGCCGGCCCGGCGCCAGAGCCGAACAGCCAGGCTGTCTTGGGGAACTGCTTGGCCGTGCGGCGCGATTCACGCTCGGCGGCGAAGGCATCGCCCAGCACCAGCTGATAGCCGCCCTGCGCATATTCGCGCATGACGCGGCTGAAGTCGGCGGTCTGGACCTTCTCCGACCATTTATATTCTATGCCCAGTTCCTTCTCGGCCTTCTGCAGGGCGACGTGGATCTGGTTGTCCCAGGGTTCCTCGATCGGCGTGGCGAAGATCGCCGCCACCTTCAGTTTTTTGCCCGCCGCGAAGGCCGCGCCCGGCAGCATCGTCGCGGCCAGGCCAAGCGCGCCCAGCTCCAGCACGTTGCGTCGCGACAGCCCTTCGCGCGTCGAATGAGATCTGTTCTTCCGGTCTTCCATTGAAGTGCCCCTCTGTTTGACAGCCGTGTCGAGCCGGCCGTTCCTGAAATCAGACGGGGAACTATGGAACGGGTCCGGACTTTTGTCCACATGGTCAAATTTGGCAGGATCGAGCATATCCACTCTCCTGGCCTGCCAGGAAGAGCGATTGCTCAGGCCCGTTCGAGCGCGATGGCAATGCCCTGGCCGACGCCGATGCACATGGTGGCCAGCGCATAGCGGCCGCCGCGCTCGCGCAGCTCCAGCACCGCCGTGCCGGAGATGCGCGCGCCCGACATGCCCAGGGGATGGCCAAGTGCGATGGCACCGCCATTCGGGTTCACGTGCGGCGCATCCTCGGCAATGCCGAGTTGGCGCAGCACGGCGATGCCTTGCGAGGCAAAGGCTTCGTTGAGTTCGATGACATCGAATTGTTGCGGCGTCAGGCCAAGCCGCGCACAAAGTTTCTGCGTCGCCGGCGCCGGACCGATGCCCATGATGCGCGGCGCGACCCCGGCGGCGGCCCCACCCAGAATACGGGCGATCGGCGTCAGCCCGTATGTCTTCACCGCCGCTTCCGAGGCAACAATGAGCGCCGCAGCGCCGTCATTGACACCAGACGCATTGCCGGCCGTCACCGTGCCACCTTGCCGGAACGGCGTCGGCAATTTGGCCAGCGCCTCGACGGTTGTGCCGGCGCGAGGATGTTCGTCCTTGCTGATAGTGACCGCATCTCCCTTGCGCTGTGGGATGGTCACCGGGGTGATCTCCTTCGCCAGCCGGCCATTGGCTTGGGCCGCGACCGCCTTGTCCTGGCTGCGCACGGCAAAGGCATCTTGGTCCGAGCGGGAAACAGCGAAGTCTTCCGCCACATTCTCGCCGGTCTCCGGCATGGAATCGACGCCGTATTGCTTCTTCATCAGCGGGTTGACGAAGCGCCAGCCGATGGTGGTGTCATAGATCTCGGCATTGCGCGAGAACGCCGTGTCGGCCTTGGGCATGACGAAAGGCGCGCGGCTCATCGATTCGACACCACCCGCGATCATCAGTTCCGCCTCGCCGGCCTTGATGGCACGCGCCGCGATGGTCAGCGCGTCCATGCCCGAGCCGCACAGACGATTGACCGTCGAGCCTGGTATCTCCTTCGGCAGCCCAGCTAGCAGCAAGGCCATGCGCGCCACGTTGCGGTTGTCCTCGCCGGCCTGGTTGGCGCAGCCATAGACGACGTCGTCGATCCGCTGCCAGTCGATGCCGGGATTCCGCTCAAGCAAAGCCTTCAACGGGATGGCGGCAAGGTCGTCGGCCCGAACCGAAGACAACGAACCGCCGAAGCGGCCGATCGGCGTGCGGATGTAGTCGCAGATATAGGCCTCGGCCATTTTATGCAGCCTTTGTTTTTCCGGTTCCCTCATGCGCCGCCTTGGTGCGGGCCTGCAGGTCGCGCAATGTCTTCAGTTCGAGTTCGCTTGGCGCGGGTGTTTCGTCAAGCGCCTCGGCGAACTTAACAACCCAGCCACAGCGCTCCTGCACCTGCTGACGGGTGACGCCCGGATGCAGCGACACGACCGTGAATTCCTTGGTCACCGGATCCGGCTTCCAGAGGGCGAGATCGGTGACCAGCAATGTCGGGCCGGATGTATGGATGCCCAACCGCTGTCGGTGATCGCCGCCCTCGCCATGGCCGAAGGAGGTGACAAAGTCGATCTTCTCGACCATGCCGCGCTTGGTCTGCGCCATGGTGATGTAGATCTCCTTCGACGACGTCGCGATCTCCGGCGCGCCGCCGCCGCCGGGCAGTCGGGTCTTGGGATGGAAATAGTCGCCTATGACAGTGGTGTTGATGTTGCCGAACTTGTCGAGCTGCGCCGCACCGAGGAACCCGATGGAAATGCGGCCGCCCTGCAGCCAGTAGCGGAACATCTCCGGTACGGCGACGGTGGTGACGGCGGTTTCGCACAATTCGCCATCGCCGATCGACAGCGGCAGCACGTCGGGCGCCGTACCGATCGTGCCGCTCTCATAGATCAAGGTGATGTCGGGCGCATGCGTCAGCCGCGCGACGTTGCAGGCCGCGGACGGCGCGCCGATGCCGACGAAGCAGACATCGTCATTCCTCAGCGCCCGGCTCGCGGCGATCGTCATCATCTCGTTGGGGGTGAAGCCCAGCTGATTCTCGCTCATGCCGCGTTCCGCAGATGCGAGACCCGGGCCGCGAAATCGTCGGGACTTTTCTCGATCACGTTTGCCTGCATCCAGGCCCGGAATTTCTCGCGGTCGGCCGCGACCTCGTCCCATTCGAGATAGGCGGCATTGTCGCGCGCATAATAGCCATGGGCATAGGAGGGGTGCGAGCCGCCGGGCACGACCGAGATCGCCGCGATCGTCCAGCGGGGCAGCACAGTCAGATTGGGGTGAAGATCGTCAAAATTGTCGACCACCTCCTCCACCGTCACCACCGCGCGCGTCGCCGCCAATACCGCCTCCCTCTGGACGCCGATGATGCCTTCGACCAGCACATTGCCTTTCCGGTCGGCTTTCTGCGCATGGATGAAAGTGACATCGGGCCGGATGGAAGGCACGGCCGCCAGCATCTCGCCGGTGAACGGACAGGTCACCGCTTTGATGTTCGGATTGACATCAGCCAGCCCCGTGCCGCGATAGCCGCGGAACACCGCGCAGGGCAGGCCGGCCGCACCCGCCTCATAGCCATTGGCCATGCCGGCATGGCTGTGTTCCTCGACCGCGATCGAGCGGGGAAAACCGTTCTCGATCGCATCGCGGGCGCGCCGCAGCAGGCCGACACCGGGATTGCCGACATAGGAGAAGACGATTTTCTGGGCCATGCCCATGCCGATCATCTGGTCGTAGATCAGGTCCGGCGTCATGCGGATCAGGGTCAGGTCGCGATATCCCTGGCGGATCGCCTCATGCGCGGCGGCCGTCGGGATCAGGTGGGTGAAACCTTCGAAGGCAGCGGTGTCGCCATCGTTCAGGTTCTCCGCCACGGCCTGTTTGAGCGGCAGGAACTTGACCATTGCGGCGACTCCCAGAGTCCAAAAGTTCGTATTGCGAACATATGTATTGAATGCGATACTTTCTAAACTCCGTTGAGCCGGGGTGTCAATCGTAGCGAGATCGCCCGGACCGAGAGATGAGATGCACGACGAGACCGTTTCCCGTGATCACGTCGGCTCGCTCGAGCGCGGACTCGGCGTGATGGAGATATTGGCCCGCCATCCCTCCGGCATGACCCTGACCGAAATGGCCGAACAAGCCGGCCTGACCCGTGCCGGCGCCCGGCGATTCCTGCTGACGCTCACCGCTACCGGCTATGCGACGCAATCCGGGCGTCTATTCTCCCTGTCCCCGCGCCTGCTGACCGTTGCCCGCACCTGGCTCGGCGGCGCCTCGCTGTGGAGCTTCGCCGCGCCGATCATGCGCGCCATCGCCGCGCAACTGAACGAGGCCTGCTCTGCAGCGATCCTGTCGGGCCAAGATGTCGTCTATGTCGCCCGCGTTCCCGGCCGGCGGATCCTGAGCGTATCGCTCGATGTCGGCACCAGGCTACCCGCTTATTGCACCTCGATGGGGCGGATGCTGCTGGCGGGGCTGACACCGGCGGAATTGGACGCCTTCTTCCGTAAGGCAACGGTCGAGCGGCGGACGCCGAAGACAATTGTTGAAAGACCGTTGCTGGCAAAGGCCATTGCCAAAGCCAGAATGGATGGCTTCGCCATCGTCGACGAAGAGCTGGAACTCGGCCTGCGCTCCATCGCCGTGCCGATCCGCGACCGCGCTGGGCGCACGGTCGCGGCGATCAATGTCTCGACCCAGTCGGCACGGTTTTCCGTCGCGGATATGGAGCGGGAGATCTTGCCTGCGCTGCTTGAGGCCAGACAGCGTGTCGAGGATTTCTTTGTCGTCTGATAGAGGCCTGTTAGGCTTCCCTGGCGTTGGCCCGCCAGCGTCTAAATAGCGCCCTCAATGCTTGATCCGGTCCCGCATAGCGTACCACAGCATGCCCAGCACATAGAGCGGCCCGCGCAGCGCCGTGCCGCCCG
This sequence comes from Mesorhizobium sp. BR1-1-4, assembly GCF_020165375.1. NCBI lineage: Bacteria > Pseudomonadati > Pseudomonadota > Alphaproteobacteria > Hyphomicrobiales > Phyllobacteriaceae > Mesorhizobium > Mesorhizobium sp. BR1-1-4. The sequence continues at coordinate 377,636 of NZ_JAIUIB010000001.1, forward strand.
GGAACGGCATTGGTGTCAGCGTCGAGAACAGGTCGAGCCGTGAGGCATCGCCGGTGATCGCCTCGGCCAAAAGCTTGCCCGACAGCGTCGACAGGATGACGCCCTTGCCTGAATAGCCGTGCGCGAAATAGACCTCGCCATAGTGCCCGACATGCGGCAGCCGCGACGTCGTTACCGACACCAGCCCGCCCCAGGCATGGTCGATGCGGCAGCCCTTGAGTTGCGGAAAGGTGCTCTCCATGTGCGGCCGCACGAAGCCGGCAATGTCGGCCGGCGGTGACGGCGTGTAGCGCTCGCCGCCGCCGAACAGCAGGCGTCCATCGGCGGACATCCGGTAATAGTTGACGACGAAGCGTGTGTCGGACACCGCGACATTGGCCGGGATGACGTTGCGCGCGCCCTCCAGCGGCTCGGTGGCGACAATGTAGTTACCGACCGGCATGATGCGACTGTTGACGCGCGGCTCCAGCCCGTTGAGCAGCGCGTCGCCCGCCAGCACGACATGTCTGGCCCGCACCGATCCCTTTGCCGTCGAGACCCGGATCGAGGGTTCGCGCTCCAGCTTCACGGCCAGCGAGTTTTCGTGGATGACCACGCCGGCCGCGACAGCCGCGCGGGCAAGCCCAAGCGTGTAGTTGAGCGGATGCATGTGGCCGCCGAGCGGCTCATACATGGCGCCATGATAAGGCGTGTCGACCTTGGCCCGAGCCGCCGCCGCCGAGAGTATCTCGACATCGCGGAATTTCATCACGCTCTCGAGGCACTTGGCCTCTTCTTCCAGATCCTTGAGGTCGGATCCGTTGACCGCGCCGACCAGATGGCCGGTCAGCCTGAGATCGCACTCGATGGCATTGCGTTCGATGATGTCGAGCACCAGGCCGCGCGCCTCGAAAGCGAGGTCGAACAGCACCTTGGCCCGCTCGGCTCCGTAGAGCTTGACCAGACCCTTGGCGCCCTTGCGCAGGCCGGGGATCATCTGGCCGCCATTTCGGCCCGATGCGCCCCAGCCGATCTTGCCGCCTTCGAGCAGCACCACCTTCAGCCCGCGTTCGGCGGCGTGAAGGGCGGCCGACAGCCCGGTGCAGCCGCCGCCGACGACGACCAGGTCGGTTTCGGCATCGCCGACGAGCGCTGGATGGTCCGGCGCCGGATTGGCGGTGGCGACGTAGTAGGATTTGCCGATGTCGAGACCGGAATTGAAACCCGTTGAAGATGCCATGATCACACCTTCAGCAAGAGATGGTCGCGTTCCCAGCTCGTCACCACGCTTTGGAATAGGTCGAGTTCGACGCTCTTGACGCGCAGATAGGTCTGGAAGAAGTCCTCGCCGAGCAGCTCTCGCACCGGGGCACAAGCCTCGAAACGATCCAGCGCCTCCTCCATGGTCTTAGGCAGCGTGCTCCTGATCTTGTAGGCATTGCCCGACGCCTCGGCCGAGCGCGCCAATTTCTGCTCGACGCCCAGATAGCCGGCAAGCAGCGACCCGGCGATCGCCAGATAGGGATTGCAATCCGCCCCAGGCAGCCGGTTCTCCACCCGCCGCGCTGCGCGTCCCCCCGCCGGCACGCGGAGGCCGCAGGAGCGGTTGTCATGCGACCACTCGATATTGGCGGGTGCGCTGTGGTTGGGCCTTATGCGGCGGAAAGAGTTCACGTTTGGCGCGAACAGCGGCATGATTTCCGGAACATATTTCTGCAATCCGCCGATGAAGTGGCCGAACATCCCGGTGTCGGCATCGTCGCCGCTGGCGAAAAGCGCATTGCCGGCCTCGTCGACGACCGACATGTGCAGATGCATCGAGCTGCCGGCCTGGGCCGCGATCGGCTTGGCCATGAAGGTCGCATGCATGCCGCATTGCTGCGCGGCCTGGCGCGTAAACCGCTTGAACAAAAGCACCTGGTCGGCCAGCGGCAGGGCGTCACCATGCAGCAGGTTGATTTCCAGCTGCGCCGTGCCCGATTCATGGATCAGCGTATCGAGCGGCAGACCGGCCGCCGCTGAATAGTCGTAGATGCGCCGGATCACCGGCTCGAATTCTTCCAGCGCGGCCATGTCATAGGGATGCTGCACACCCTCGGCGCGGCCATTGGCGCCGACCGGGGCGGTGAGGGGCTTGTCCGGATCGGGATTCGGTGCGGTCAGATAGAATTCAAGTTCCGGCGCCACCACCGCGCCCCAGCCGCGCTGGCGATAGAGATCGAGCACGGCGCGCAGCACATGGCGTGGCGAGGCCATCCATGGCCTGCCGTCCATGTGGAAGGCGTCGGCGAAGACATAGGCCTTGCCCGCCCCCGCACCCGGCGCCAGGCACAGCGTCGAGACATCGGGCACCATGCGCATGTCGGGGTCCGAATAAGCAAAACCCTCGTCGATAGAGCCGGAATAGCGACCGTCGATGCTGACCAGGAAGGCGCTGCTCGGCAGGTAGAGCGCGCGGTCTTCCAGCGCCTTGAGGAGTTTGGCGGTCGGCAGCGCCTTGCCGCGCAACACGCCGTTCATGTCGGGCACCAGGCACTCGACCTCGGTGATGCCGTGCTGCGTGAGCCAGGCCTTGGGGTCGTTGATTGCGGTATTCGTGTTCTTATCAAGCATTTCGTTCATGTCCGTATCGGGGAGAGAATGGCTTGCGCGGCCACGTCCGTTCCGGATTTCAGCGCCATCTCGGCTGAATTGTCCCTGAGGCGGGCGGGCGTGACGTCATCGGCCAGCAGGCCGAGAATGGCTCTCTTCAATCCCCCTTCGGTCCAGCCGTCGCGGCCAATATGATCGCCGGTCTCTCCGGCGCGTTGCGCATTGTCGTCCCAGCAATAGAGCATGATCAGCGACGGCACGCCGAAGCGCAGCGCCTCGCAAAAGCTTTTATTGCCGCCGTGGTGGATGAAGGCTGGGCGCCCCGGGTGGGCAAGGCCTGTGCGATGCCAATGCAGTTTAGCGCGGCGCCAGAGCCCGCCTTGGAAAACAGCGCGATGGTCGGGCTGGCTTTACGCGTCAATTCATCCTCTTCAATCCGGCCGGCTGATCACGCCGAACAGTGCGGCTCCTTGCCTGGCCGCCTGCGGCCGCCGGCTGCGGGAGAGGCGCAGGTGGATGCGAAACAGATCGGCACCCATTTCATATCGCCGGTTGTCGAGATGGTCGAGTGTATTGAGGTGCTCGCGCAACGATTGCTTCGGCCGGAAGACGTTGATGCATGACCCGGAACGGCTCATTGGTACTGCCGCGCTCGCCGGTCCGGTCTTGTCGCCGCATTTCCAGCCTCTCGGCAGGCCCGCCCTGATGCGCTCACCACCGGTCTTGTTGGCCACCAGCCAGTCGACAAGCCGCGCTCGGCTTTTTTCGCCGACAATCAGGTCGAAGCGAGAAGCGGTTCTGCGTTGTCGTTGAACGGGAACGGCTCCAGGAGGAAAACGATGCCGCCAGGCCAAGCCCAGCGGCATCTCCTCTGGTGACTACGGGCCTTTTCAGCGACGAACCGCTACGGCGTCGTTCCCGCCTGAAGCTTGGCCGCCGTCTGGTCGATCTTGCCGGCAAGAACACCTTGGGCCCAGGCCGTGACCTCGGCGTCGACCGGCTTGTTGGCCATGTCGGTCAGCGCCGCATCGAGCGATGCATCATCGGTGCCGACCGCTGCCGCCGCAGCCGCGGCCGCAGCCTCATCGGCCGCAGTATTGTCGGCGTCGACCACCGCCTGCTGGGCAGTGATGTCAGCCTGCAGAGCCGATATCTGGCCGGGCAGGGCCGCCTGCTGTTCGGCTGTCATGGCGTCGATTTCGGCCTGAGACAGCGACGTCAGTGCGCTCAACTGCGAATTCAGCGTATCCAGTTGAGCCTGGGCCGCGGCAGCTGTGGCAGCGGCCGCCGCAGCCGCGGTCTGCGCGTTCTTGGCTTTCGCCGACTGCGTCACGAATGCCTGAACGGCGGCGAACTTCTTGCTCTTGGAGTTCATATAGGCGTTGACGTTGCGCTGCAGCGAGTTCAGCCGGCCAAGCTTGGCGTGGATATTCTTCTCCTTGGGCACGGACGAGACCTTTGTGTTCGTATCGACCGTGGCGTCGGCCGTTGTGTCCGTGTCCGTCTTGGCTGCCCGTCCCGGTGCCGACGACTTGCCGTGCGAAGCACCGCTGTTGCCGTTGCCATTCCCATGGGTGCCGCCATTGCCGTTGCCGCCGCCATTGCCTCCAGCATTGCCGCCGCCATTGCCATGCCCATTGCCGGCGAGCGCCGGAGACGCCAGAAGCGCCAATGCGGCCACGGCCGCGAACAGTGTTTTCCGGTTTGTCATGCTAATCTCCTCGGGAATCGCCGCACTCGCCCACCGCTGAACCACCTGCGTATGAGAAATCACTAATCATACCCGGTAAACTTTAGACAAATGCGGTCTCAATCCGAGAGCGCGCGCTGCATCGGATCAATAACCAATTGAAAAGAAAAGGAAATACACAGCTTTGACCTGGCTTGGCACTGAAGTCCCATACCCGCCAGACCATGGTCTTGTGCCGTCCGGCATCCCGCGAAACGACAGAAAAAGCGGGGCTGAACTGGGAAAGGTCGATCGATGAAAGCAGCGTCAGCCGATGCTCTCGCCGCCATCGATCACCAGCGCTTGCCCGGTCATGAAGGATGAACGGTCCGAGACGAGGAACAGGATCGCCTCGGCGATCTCTTCGGCCACCGCCCAGCGCCCCATCGGGATCTTGGTGCGGACATAGGTTTCGATCGCCTCGCGTCCGCCCATCTGGGCGATGAACGGCTCATTGAATGGGGTGTCGACCCAGCCCGGGCAAAGCGCGTTGACGCGCACATTGTGCCGGGCATAGTCGAGCGACATCTGCCTGGTCATCGCCACCACGGCATGTTTCGACGTCGCATAGGCGATCATCTCGCGGTCGTAGAACACACCCGAATTCGAAGCCGTGTTGAGGATGACGCCACCGCCTTGCGCGATCATCGACGGCATCACGATCCTCGCCGCGAGGAATTGCGCCCGCACATTGACCCGCCAGGATGCGTCCATGCCGGCGGTCTCGACCTCGGTCAGCGTGCCGCCGACCTGGATGCCGGCATGATTATGCAGGATATCGATGCGCTGATGTCTGTCGAGCGTGCCGACGATGAGTTGGTCGATCGCATTGTCGTTCGAGACGTCGGTCGCGATCGCCTCGGCCCGGCCGCCCGCCGCCCGGATATCCGCGGCCGTTGCCTCGCCGGCGGTCCCGTCCCTGTCGGCGATGACGACCACCGCGCCTTCCCTGGCCATGATCATGGCGCCGGCACGTCCGATGCCGGAGCCGGCGCCTGTCACCACGGCGATGCGGTCTTTGAGGATCATGGAGCGGCTTTCAGTTTGACGGCTTGCGCTGGCGCAGTTGCCATTGGGCAAGCACCACGAGCAGGACGGAGGCGACGAGCACGATCGTCGCGATGGCGTTGATCTCCGGCGTTACGCCGCGCCGGATAGAGGCAAAGACATAGATCGGCAGCGTCGTCTGCGCGCCGGCGACGAAGAAGGCGACGATGAAGTCGTCGAAGGAGAAGGTGAAAGCGAGCAGGAAACCGGCGACCACCGCCGGCATGATCTGCGGCAGGACGATCGAGCGGAAGGTCGTCAACGGCGTGGCGTATAGATCGCTGGAGGCCTCGACCAGATTGCGATCGAGGCTGCCGAGCCGCGTGCCGACGATCATCGTTACCAGCGCCATCGAGAACAGGCCATGCGCGGCGATGATCGAGCCGTAGCCAAGCGACAGGCGCGGCGGCTGGTCGCCCGGCCAGACCGAGGCGAGGAACGGATTGACGACCGCGAACAGCTGAACGAGCGCGACCAGCGTCGAGATGCCGATGACGACGCCCGGAACGACGATCGCCGCGCCAAGCAGGCCGTCGAAGACGGCGCGGGTTCTGGCGCCGACACGCGCCAGGCCAAGCGCCGCCGCGGTGCCGAACACCGCCGCCAGCAGGGCGCTGGTGGTGGCGATGAACAGGCTGTTCTTCAGCGCCTCGACCAGGAACGGGTTGGACAGGGCCTTGCCATACCATTGCACCGAGAAACCGGTGAACTCGCTGGCATGGTGGCCAGCGTTGAAGGAAAACAGCACGACCAGCACGATCGGCAGATAAAGGAACGCAAAGACGGCAATGACGAAGGCGCGCATCAGATGAGGTCCACCCGGCGAGCGCCCGCAACGCGGTTCGAAATGCGGTTGGCGACAATCAGCACCACCACCGAGACCAGCACCAGCGTGATCGCGATGGCCGACCCGAACGGCCAGTTGCGCGATTGCAGGAAGAGGTCGACCAGCGCGTTGCCGATGAAGAACACCTTGCCACCGCCAAGCAGCGTCGGGATCAGGTATTCGCCGAGCAGCAGGATCATGACCAGCGAGAAGCCGGTCATCACGCCCGGCAGCGACAGCTTCAGGGTCACGCCGAGAAAGGTCGACAACGGCCTCGCGCCGAGATCGGCGGAGGCCTCCAGCAGCCTTCGGTCGAGCCGTTCGAGGCTGACATAGATCGGCAGGATCATCAGCGGCAGATAGCCGTAGACGATGCCGAGCAGGACCGCGCCCGGCGTGTTGATCAACCTGACATCCTCGATGCCGGCAAAGGCGAGCAGCGCCGGGATGCCGCGTCCACCCAGAATGTACATCCACGCATAGGTCCGCATCAGAAGGCTGGTCCAGAACGGAATGACGACCAGCGCGAGCAGGATCAGCCGCCAGCGCTGCGGCGCCTGCAAGGCGAGGTAATAGGCGACCGGATAGGCGACGAGCAGGCAGGCGAGCGCGCCCACTGGCGCCAGCACCATCGTGTTCCAGAACGCGGTCGCCCGTGCCGGGAGATTGGCATATTGCGCCAGCGTGAAGGCTGCCTGGTAGCCGCCCTCGGGCGCCCGCTCGCCGACGCTGAACACGGCGATGGCGATGAATGGCAGCACCAGGAACACCACCAGCCATGCCGTCGCCGGCGCAAGCAGCAAGGCGGTCAGGAAATTACGCCGAAATCTGTTGCCGTGCATCGAAACCGCCCCGGTACCGGCGGGCATGGGCCCGCCGGTCGATTGTCTTTATCCAGGCCAGTCTCAAGCCGATTTGAAGCGCGCCATCAGTTCGGCACGGCCCGGGTCGGTCAGCGTTGCCGCCGCGCCGAATTCGAGCGGCGTCAACAGCTCCGCCGCCGGATAGAGAATCGGATTGTCGAGCACTTCCTTGGGCAGCAGCTTGTTGACGCGCGCATCCGTCGAAGGCGCGCCGTTGGCGAGGTGCTCCTTCACCGCGACCTGCGGGTTCATCAGATAGTTGAGCAGCGCGTAACCGGCGGGCTTGTTCGGCGCATCCTTCGGGATGGCATAAAAATCGGTCCAGATCTCGCCGCCTTCCTTGCCCAGCACGTAGGCGATCTCGGGAATGTCGCGATGCAGCTGCGCACCGTCATTGGTCCAGCACATCGTCATCCAAGCATCGCCCGCACGCATACCCGGCTGGTAATCGGACGAGACGGCGAACAGATGCGGCTTGACCTTCAGCAGCAGTTCCTCTGCTTTGGCGAGCTCGTCCTGCTTAAGCGAATTGAACGAATAGCCGTAATATTTCAGCGCGTTGCCGATGGTGGTGAGCTGGTAGTCGTGCACCATGGTGCGGCCATCGCCCTCGGCCATGGCGGTATCCCAGAACTCCTTCCAGCTCGTCATCGGCTTGGTCAGCTTCTTGGTGTTCACTGCAAAGCCCGTGGTGCCCCAGTTCTTCGGCACGGCGTAGATCACCTTGTCGATCGTGCCCTCGGAGGTGAAGCGCGGATCTTCCTGGGTGCCGTCGAAATTCGGCAGCTTCGCCATCTCCAGCGGCTCGATGATGCCGAGCTTCTTGTAGGTCGAGATCGTATAATTGGTTGGCACGAACAGGCTCCAGCCCGAGGCGCCGGCCTGCAGCTTGGCCAGCATCTCCTCATTGGAGCCGAACACGTTGACCTCGACGGCGACGCCGGTGTCCTTCTTGAAGTTCTCGAAGGTCTGCGGGTCATGGTAATTCGGCCAGGTGGCGATCGACATGCGGTCGCCAAGGCTTTCGGCGGCGAAGGCAGGGGTCGGCATGATGCCGATCTCGCGCGCCATCACCGCCGTTGCGATGCCAAGGCCGGTGAGGCCAAGGAAGTCGCGGCGGCCGATCGAGCCGCGCTTCAGGCGCATCAGCTGGTCGACGAAATTCTCTGGGCTTATCGGCAGTCCGTCACGATATGATTTCGACATGTTTGTTTACCCTCTGGTGGTCCCGTTGTTCTTGGTTTCCGGAAACGCCAGCGGCGTTCCCATGGCATAGCCGATGGCGACGGGTTCACCCGGCTTGAAGAGATTGCCTTGGCCGATCAGGTGATCGGCCTTGGCGAGCAAAGTGCCGATGCCCTGCACTTCGATCGCGTATTCCGCGGTCGAGCCGAGGAATATCCGGTTGCGGACGATGCCCTTGAGCGGACCGCTTTCGGGAGCGCCAAGGCTGAGTGATTCGGGGCGCAGACTGACCGAGACGGTCTCGCCTTGTCGAAGCGCGGTTCGCTTGCGCGCCGCGACCACAGTGCCGTCCGCCAGCGCCACGTCCACCAGGTCGCCCGTGTGCCCGGCGACGGTGCCGCTCAACAGATTGGTCTTGCCGACGAAATCGGCGACGAACAGGTCGGCCGGCTCGTCATAGATCTCGCTCGGCTGGCCGAGCTGGACGATGCGCCCGCCATTCATGACGCAGACGAAATCGCTCATCGACAGCGCTTCCTCCTGGTCGTGGGTCACCAGCACGAAGGTGATGCCGATCTCGCGCTGCAGGTTCTGCAGCTCGATCTGCATGTCGGTGCGCAGCTTCTTGTCGAGCGCCGCCAGCGGTTCGTCGAGCAGCAGCACCGCCGGCTTGTTGACCAATGCACGCGCCAGCGCGACACGCTGCTGCTGGCCGCCGGACAGTTCGTGGATCTTGCGGCCGCCATAGCCGGCGAGCCGCACCATTTCGAGCGCTTCGCCGGCCCGCCGGCCGATATCGCGCGACGACAGCCGTGGCCTTGCCTGGCGCAGCCCGTAGGAAACGTTGGCTTCGACATCGAGATGCGGAAACAGCGCGTATTGCTGGAACACCATGTTGACCGGCCGTCGGTAGGGCGGCGTGCCGGCCATGTCCCGGCCACGGATGAACACCTGGCCTTCGCTCGGCTGTTCGAACCCGCCGATCATGCGCAGGCAGGTGGTCTTGCCGCAGCCGGACGGTCCAAGCAGCGCAACGAAGGCGGAGGGCGGCACGGCAAGGTCGATGCCGCTAACCGCGGTCACCGCGCCATAGCGCTTGGCGACGCCGCGAAATTCGATGTCGGGCACTGCGGTCAAGGCTGCGGGCTCCAAGACGATGCGATTTCAAGACGCTACCAGAGCCAATGGCAGCTAGTATATACCTCGCAGGTGGTATATCTGATCTATTTTCCCGTTTAGGGGGGTACTGGATTGAGCGCTTCCCGCAGCGACGAATACCGCCGGCTCGCCACGCTTGTCGCGGCGACGCGGGAGACGAGCGGGAATCTCTTCGGCCAAGCGATGGTCGATTGGCTGCGGCAGCATGTCGGCTTCGACCATTGCGTGATCTTCGGCTATCGGGGTGCCGCGCGCCCGCCACTGCTGTTCGAGACCTTCACGCCGGCCGAAAGCCACGTCTTCGTCGCGCTCTATCAGGAAGGCCCCTACCTGCTCGACCCCTTCCACCACGCGGCGGTCGAGCGCAAGGAAGGGTTCTGGCGCATGCGCGAACTGGCTCCTGATCGTTTCTACGCCAGCGAATATTTTCGCTCCTATTACAGCCAGACCAGGCTCGCCGAGGAAGTCGGCTTCTTCGTGCCGCTGCCGGGCAAGGACGCGCTGGTGCTGTCGCTGATGCGGCTCAGCGCTTCCGGTCCGTTCGGCACCGCCGATGCCAGGCTGCTGCGCGACATGGCGCCGGCGGTGATCAGCTTCACCAGGTTGCGCTGGCCAACTCTTCCCGCCGACGAACCGGCCGAGACGAAGCAGGACGAGGAAATCACCGAGGTCAACGAGTTCGACCGCGCCCATATCTGGAAAAGCCTGTCGCTGACGCCGCGCGAAAAACACGTCGTCGACCTGGTGCTGCAGGGCCATTCGACGGAATCGATCGCCAGGGCCATGCGCATCGTGCCGGGAACCGTGAAGGTCCATCGCCGCAACATCTACCGCAAGCTCAACATCAAGTCGCAGGCCGGCCTTTTCGCCCGCTTTGTCGAGATCATCGACGCGCGGATCCGGTGATTCCCACAGGCCGCTGACTACGCTGGATCAGGCTTCCCATGAGCCGGTTTCGGCCATCCGCCCGAGCAAGGGCGCCGGTTTGAAGACATCCTTGCCCGTCCGCTCATGCCAATACCTGAGTCGCCCGACGATCCTGGCCGCGCCTTCGAGGCCGGCCCAGAACATCGGGCCGCCCTTGCCGATGGGAAAGCCGTAGCCATTGACCCAGACGACATCGATGTCGGACGCACGGGCCGCGATGCCCTCCTCCAGAATCTTCGCGCCTTCGTTGACCAGGGGATAGAGTGTGCGCTCGATGATTTCGTCGGCGCCTATCGTGCGCGGCACGATGCCCTTTTCCGCCGCCTTGTCGCGGATCAGCGCCTCGACCTCTGGATCGGGCACCGGCGTGCGCGAGCCGTTCTCGTAGAGATAGAAGCCGCGGCCGGTTTTCTGGCCGAAACGCCCCTGTTGGCAGAGCGTGTCGGCGATGGGGGCCGTGAGGCCCCGCGCCTTGCGGTTACGCCAGCCGATGTCGAGACCGGCAAGGTCGCCCATCTGGAACGGACCCATCGGCCAGCCAAAATCGGTGAACGCCTTGTCGATCTGGCTGGGGGTTGCGCCTTCGAGCAGCAGCGCTTCGGATTCCGAGCCGCGCGCGGCCAGCATACGGTTGCCGACGAAGCCGTGGCAGACGCCGACGACGACAGCCACCTTGCCGATCCGGCGCGCAAGGTCGATCACGGTCGCCAGCGCATCAGGCGCCGTTTTTTCGGCGCGCACGATCTCCAGCAGTTTCATGACGTTGGCCGGCGAGAAGAAATGCAGGCCGAGCACATCCTGCGGCCGCGAGGTCGAGGCGGCGATTTCGTCGATGTCGAGATAAGAGGTGTTGGTGGCGAGGATGGCGCCCGGCCTCGCCGCTGCGTCGAGCTTCCCGAAGATTTCTTTCTTGACCGCCATGTCCTCGAACGCCGCCTCGACGATCAGGTCGCACTCGGCGAGATCGGCATGGTCGATCGTGCCTTTGAACTGGGCGAGCCGCTGCCGCTTGGCATCCTCGCTCAAGGAGCCGCGTGCAACCGAGACGGTGTAATTCTTCTCGATCGTCGCCAGCCCGCGCCGCAGCGCCTCCTGGCTGGTTTCCAGCAAGGTGACGGGAAAGCCGCCATTGGCGAAGGCCACGGCAATGCCGCCGCCCATCGTGCCGGCGCCGATGACGCCGACGCGGGCGATCCTGCGCTTGACGACATCCTTGCCGGGAAGCTTGGCCGCCTCGCGTTCGGCGAAAAACAGATGCCGTTGGGCGCGCGACTGATCGCTGGCGACAAGCTTGACGAACAGCGCCCGCTCCTCCGCCAGCGCCTCGTCGAAGGGCAGCGTGACGGCATTGCGCACCGCCTGCGCACAGGCGATTGGCGCTTCGAGGCCACGCGCTTTGCGGGCAAGATCCGCGGCCTCCGCATCGAAGGCGGCAAGGTCGGTCTCCTTCAGGACGTCGTCGCGGTCGCGCACCGGCGGGAACGGACCGCCCTTGCGGGCCATTTCGCGGGCGAAATTCACGGCGTGGGTGGTCAGATCGCCTTCGAAAACGGCATCCACCAGGCCGGCGCCGTAAGCCTCATCGGCACCGATCGGTGTACCGGAAACGATCATCTTCAATGCCTTGGCTGCGCCAACCAAGCGTGGCAGCCGCACCGTGCCGCCGCCACCGGGCAGGATGCCGAGCTTCACCTCGGGCAGGCCGAGCTTTGCGCCTTGATCGGCAACGCGGAAATGGCAGCCGAGCGCCAATTCCAGCCCGCCGCCGAGCGCGGTACCGTGGATGGCGGCGACCGTTGGCCTGGCGATGGCTTCCAGCACAGCCACGATGGCGCGCAATTCCGGCTGCTGCATCGGCTTGCCGAATTCGGTGATGTCGGCGCCGGCAACGAAGGTCCGGCCGGCGCAAGCGATGACGATGGCCGCGACCGATGCGTCATCGCGCAAAGCGACCAGAGCCTGCATCAGCGGTTCGCGGACGTGGAAACTCAGCGCGTTTACCGGCGGATTGTCGATGGTGACGATGGCGACGCCACCCTCGTTCGCGACGCTGACAGAACTGGACAAGTGGAGGCCTCCCAAGACCGGCTGAGATTGGGGACCGGTTTACAAGGCCACGCCGCGAATGGGAACCGGCTGGTCCAATGGTTGGCGGACAGGCTGCGGTCACGCCGGAGACGTTGCGGTCAGCGCACCGCCTTCTCGCCGCCCGCAGCCGTGATCACCCCTACGATGATAAGCCCGGTCAGCAGGAGACGCACCCCGGCGCTGACGCCGAATGTGTTAAGCATGGTGAGCAGCAGAACCAGGAACAGCGCCGCGCCCCAGACGCCGGGCACATTCGCCTTGCCGCCCGCCACCGACGTGCCGCCGATAACGACCACGGCGATCGAAGCGAGCAGGTATTCGTTGCCGATGTCGACATTGGCGCCGCGGAAATAACCGGCGAGCAGCGCGCCGTCGATGCCGCCGAGCGCGCCCGACAGCGTATAGGTGAGAAAACGGATGCGCCCGACATTGACGCCGGCGAGCCAGGCGGCGCGGATGTTCTGGCCGATCGCCAGCACCGAGCGGCCATAGATCATGCGCTGCAAGGCGATGGCCGCTGCGATGGTGAACAGCACGGTGAGGATCGCCAGCACGGGCACGCCCAGCACCTGCCAGTTGGTGAAATCGGCGAAGCCAGGCGGCGGCTTGATCTGCAGTCCGCGCCCATAGCTGATGTCGACCGACTGGATGATGAAGCTCGCCGACAGCGTGGCGATGATCGGCGGAATGCGCAGCGCCCAGATCAAGAGATAGTTGATGGCGCCGATCGCTGCGCCACAGGCGAGCGCCGCCAGCAATCCGACCAGGATCATGGCATCGCTGCCGCCCATCACCTTCATGGCGACCGCGCTGGCGAGGCCGATATTGGCCGGCAGCGACAGGTCGACATTGCCGGGTCCAAGCGTAATGACGAACATCTGGCCGACGCCGACGATGACGGTAAACACGGCAAGCGACAATGCCGCCGTGACCATGCCGCCGCCGCCATAGCCCCCGGTGAAGGCGATCGTCGCCAACCACACCAGCAGCGCACCGACAAACGACCAGATCCAGGGTTTTGTGAGCAGGGTTTTCAGCGAAGCCATCGCTCACCTTTCCTGCGGCTGATCAGCACCCGCGCCGCAAGCACGATGATCAGGATGGCGCCGTTGGCGGCCACCTGCCAGTCGGGCGGAATGTGCATGAAGGTGAGCAGCGGCGAGGCGGCCAGCGCCAGCGTCAGCGCGCCGATGACGGCGCCGATCGGCGAGACCCGGCCGCCGACGAACTCGCCGCCGCCGAGGATGACGCCGGCGATGGCCAGCAGCGTGTAACCATTGCCGATATTGGCGTCAGCCGAGGTGGTGATGCCGATCAGCGCCATGCCCGACAGCACGCCGAACAGGCCGGCCAGCGCAAACAGCACGATCTTGGTCTTGAGCAGCGACCAGCCGGCGCGCTTGAGCGCCGCCGGATTGCCGCCCGAGCCGCGCAGGATCACCCCATAGGAGGTACGCATCAGGCCGAAATGCACGACCGCCGCGATCAGCAGCGCGGCGATGATCGGAAACGGAATGAAAGGCGGCTTGAACGACATGATCGCCAGCAGCCAGTCCGGCGCCTTGCCGCCCGGTTTTGGCAGGACGAGAATGGCGAGGCCCTGCCAGACGAAGCTCATGCCGAGCGTCACCACGATGGAGGGCAGGTTGCGCAGATGGATCAGCGCGCCGAGCAGCGCATAGATGCCGATCGATCCGGCGAGAATAAGGACTCCAACGAGCGGCGCATCCTTCAGCCAGGTCGCGGTGACGCAACCGACAAAACCGACAAAGGTGCCGATCGAGAGATCAAGCTCGTTGCCGGCGATGACGAACATCTGCGCGATCGTCGCCAGCGCGATCGGAATCGCCAGGTTCAACATCAGACTGAAGCCGAAATAGCTGATGGCGCGCGGATTGAGCCAGGCGATCGCGAGCAACACCAGCGCCAGCGATAGAGCGGGCAGCAGGCCGCGCAACAGCCGCGCCCGCGCCGCCGCATTGCGTGCCGCCGATCCCTTGAAGCCATTGTCGATTGGCGTCGCCGTCATCTCAGGCCGCATCGCCGAAGGAGGACTGGATGATCTTCTCTTCGGTCAGCTCGTCGCGCGTCAGATTGGCGACGATGCGGCCGTTCTTGAAGACATAGATGTGGTCGCAATTGTCGAGCTCTTCGGTTTCGGTCGTGTACCAGAGGAAGGTGCGTCCGCGGCCCGCCTCCTCGCGCACGAGATCGTAGACCTCCAGCTTGGTACCGATGTCGACGCCGCGCATCGGGTCGTCCATCAGCACGATCTGGGCATCGGAGCCGAGCGCCCTGGCGAACAGCGCTTTCTGCTGGTTGCCGCCCGACAGCGAGAAAATATTGTTGTTCATGTCAGGCGTGCGGATGCCGATCTTCTTCTGCCAGAACGCGGCCAATTCGGCCTCACGCTGGGGTGAAATCAACAGCCCGTTGCGCAAGCGCGCCAGCGAGCGGATGCCAATGTTTTCGGCAATCGACCATTGCGGGAAAATGCCATCGGACTGGCGGTCGCCTGCCACCAAGGCCACCGGCGCCGTCACCTCGATGCCGGTCTTGGCGCGTGCGGCGGCGTCAAAGATGCGCAGCAGCAAGTCGGTCTGTCCGTGACCGGCCAGCCCGGCAAGGCCGATGATCTCGCCCGCGCGCGCGACGAGGTCCTTGCCATCCGCCTGTCCGGCGGGCCGCGCCCGGACGCGCAGCGGATTGGCGTCTGTGTTGGCGGCGGCGGCCTGCGCGGCGGTCTTCGCACGCGCCTCGGCTCCGCCCATCACGGTCACCAGCCGGTCGCGATCAAAGTCACCAGCCGCGTCCGACGCCACCACCTTGCCGTCGCGCATCACCACGATCCGGTCGGCGTTCCGCAGCACCTCGCCCAGCACGTGCGAGATCAGGATGCAGCTTTTGCCACCAGCGACGAAGCGGCGCACGAAGGCCAGCAACTGGCCTGATGTGTGCGCGTCGAGCGACGAGGTCGGTTCGTCGAGGATGACCAGGTCGAGCCGGTCCTGCGTCACGGTGAAGGCACGCGCCACCTCAACCATCTGGCGCCGGCCGATCGACAGGTCACCGACAATGTCCCAGGCCGAGATGCCATGGTCCGGAAAGATTTCGTCCAGCTTGGCGGCGATCAGCTCTGCCGCCTTGCGCCGCCAGCCGAAGCCGGTGAGCGAAGCATGGTTGATGCGCGTGTTTTCGGCGACGCTGAGATTGGGGCACAGCGACAGTTCCTGGAACACGCAGCGTATGCCGAGCTGCTGCGCCCGCGACACCGAGTAGTTGTCCTCGATGCCGCCATGCACGGTGATCGTGCCGCTGTCGGGCGTCGAGGTCCCGGCCACCATGTGCATCAGCGTCGACTTGCCGGCGCCGTTATGGCCGACGAGGCCGACGCACTCGCCGGGCCCGACATGAAAATCCACCCCGCCCAGCGCCCTGACGGCGCCGAAATGCTTTTCGGCACCGTCAAGTCTTACGATGTCAACACTGGCGGCGCCGAATTGGTTTTCGGCGCCGTCCGGTCTGATGATGTCCGTGTCGCCTGCAGCCATGCTCAACGATATCCGCTCGGTGATGCCTGCGGCAACGCGTCTGCGACTTTCACTTGATATTGGCTTTGATCGCCGCGATGGCATCTTCCTGCGTGTATTCGTGGGTGGCGACACCGCCCTCCTTGATCTTGGGCAGGGCCGCCTCGAAATCGTCCTGGGTGAAGGCCAGATACGGCACCAGCAGATCGTGCGGAATGTCCTTGCGGCCATCGAGCACCTGCTGCGCCACCCAGAAGGCGAGCGTCGATACGCCCGGCGCGATCGAAGCCGACCAGGTCTGGTAGCCGTCCTTGTCCTTCTGTTCCTTCCACCACTTCAATTCATCTTGCCGGTTGCCCATGATGATGGTCGGGCGCGGCTTGCCGGCGGCGGCGAAGGCTTGCGCGGCGCCATAGCCGTCACCGCCCTGGTCGACGATGCCGACGACGTCGGGCAGCGACGGCAGGATGGTCGCCACCGCCTTCTGAGCCGTGGTCTGGTCCCAGTCGCCGGTGACAGAACCGACGATCTTGAATTCGGGATGCGCGGCCACGCCTTCGAGGATGCCTGCATGGATGGCATCATCGATCGAGGTGCCGGCAAGCCCCCGGATTTCAAGCAGATTGCCGCCCTTGGGCTGGAACTTGGCCATCTGCTCGACTTCCTGCTTGCCCATGTCCTTGAAGTCGACGACGACGCGGTAGGCGCAGGGCTCGGTGACGGTGCCGTCGAAGGAGACGACGGTGATGCCGGCATCGCAGGCCTGCTTGATGGCACCGTTGAGCGCATCCGGCGAGGCGGCGTTGATGACGATGGCGTCATAGCCCTGCAGGATCAGGTTCTGCACCTGGGCGGCCTGGGTCGGCACCTCCTTGTCGGCAGTGGTGAAGACATCAGCCGCGCCGACGATCTTGTCGTCGACGGCCTTCTTGGTGACGATGCCATAGCTGTCGAGCATCGCCTGCCGCCACGAATTGCCGGCATAATTGTTGGAGAACGCGATCTTCTTGCCGCTGGTGTCGGCAAAAGCCGTACCGGCCGCGAGCACCGCCGCAAGCGTGCTGAGAACCAATAGTTTCTTCATGTGATACTCCTCCCGAGAGTTGCTGATCAGTTTGATTGTCGACGAATTTCGCGATTGCGATCCTGTTTTTTATCTATTGTCAGACAAAAGTGCAGAAGGCCGGCGGGCTGTCAACTGCAATCCGATGTGCGCCGCCGATCAACTTGAGGTGCGCTGATTGAAATGGCTTCGTTTGATGGCTAGGCATGCGGGCCAGGAGAACGAACAAGCATGGCAGTGACGCCGATTGTGCCGCCGGGCGCGCCGGGAATTCCCGCGCGCTGGACCTCAAGCGCCAAGAGCGGAGTCGGCTCGGCGCTTTCGCCGTCCAGCCGCGTCTGGTTCACCACCAGCCACGGCATCCTGAACGAGGTGTACTATCCGCGCGTCGACAGCGCCTGCACGCGCGACCTCGGCCTGATCGTCACCGGCATGGATGGCTATTTCTCCGAGGAGAAGCGCGATGCCTCGCACGGCATAGAGCCGTTCGAGGACGGCGTGCCCGCCTACAGGCTGGTCAATACAGCCGACGACGGCGCCTACCGGATCGAGAAGCGCATCGTGGCCGATCCGGCGCGACCGACCTTGCTGCAGGAAATCACCTTCAGTCCGCTCAAGGGCTCCGCGGCCGACTACCGCGTCTACGCGCTTCTGGCGCCGCATCTGGTCAATGCCGGCATGGGCAACACCGCCTGGATCGGCGAGTACCAGGGAAAACCCGTCCTGTTTGCCTCGGGGCGCGGCACCTGCCTGGCGCTGGCCTCGTCCCTGCCCTGGCGGGATTGCTCGGCCGGCTATGTCGGCTTCTCCGACGGCTGGCAGCAACTCAACAGCGCCGGCAAGCTCGATACGGCTTGCCGGCGTGCCGAGGACGGCAATGTCGCGCTGACCGGCGAGATCGGCTTCACCGCCGCCAACACAAAAACCATGCTGGCGCTGGGTTTTGGGACGACACCGGACGAAGCCGCCGAAAACGCCTTCGCCAGCCTGAAGCGGGGTTTTGAACCGGCGGCGAAATCCTACGTCGAACAATGGCGCGAATGGCAGGCGGGGCTGCTGCCACTGGACCGCCACGCGGTCCCCGGAGTGAACAGCTACCGCGTCTCCACCGCGGTGCTGGCCACCCACCGGTCGTCGGCAATGCCCGGCGCGGCGGTGGCCAGCCTGTCGATCCCATGGGGATTCAACAAGGGCGACGATGATCTCGGCGGCTATCATCTTGTCTGGCCACGCGACCTGGTCGAAACAGCGGGCGGCTTTCTCGCCGCCGGCGATGCCGCCTCGGCACTGCGGATCCTGGAATATCTCCGCTCCATCCAGCAGCCGGACGGCCATTGGCCGCAGAACGCCTGGCTCGACGGCTCCGCCTATTGGCCCGGCATCCAGATGGACGAATGCGCCTTTCCCTTGCTGCTGGTGGATGCCCTGCATCGCGCTGGCCACTTGCCGCGTGCCAGGCTGAAGGCCTTCCTGCCGATGATCGAGCGCGCCGCCCCCTATGTCGTGCGCAATGGTCCGGTCACTGGCGAGGACCGCTGGGAAGAAGACGCCGGCTACAGCCCGTTCACGATGGCCGTCGAGATCGCGGCACTGCTTGCCGGCGCCGACCTGCTCGATGCCTGCGGCAAAGCGGCGGAGGCGGCCTACCTGCGCGAAACAGCCGACTGCTGGAACGACCAGGTCGAGCGCTGGACCTATGTCAGCGGCACCGCCATCTGCAAGGCCGTCGGCGTCGGCGGCTATTACGTCCGCATTGCGCCGCCAGACGACCCCGAAGCCGGCTCGCCGAAGGACGGCTATGTCCCGATCAAGAACCGGCCACCAGGCGACACCGACCGACCGGCCGAGGAAATCGTCAGCCCTGACGCGCTGGCCCTGGTGCGCTTTGGCCTGAGAGCCGCCGACGATCCGCGCATCGTCGACACCGTCAAGATCATCGACGCGCAGCTGCGCTGCGAACTGCCGCAAGGGCCGCTCTGGTACCGCTATAACAGCGACGGCTATGGCGAGCACGAGGATGGCACGCCCTTCGACGGCACCGGCCAGGGCCGGCCGTGGCCCCTGCTGGCCGGCGAAAGGGCGCATTACGAGCTGGCCGCCGGGCGCAAGGACAAGGCGGCCAGCTTGCTCGATGCGCTGGAGCGGTCGGCCGGGCCTGGCGGCCTGCTGCCCGAACAGGTGTGGGACGGCGCCGATATTCCCGAACGCGAGCTTCTGCATGGCAAGCCATCGGGGAGCGCCATGCCACTGGTCTGGGCGCATTCCGAACACATCAAGCTGCTGCGCTCGCTACGCGACGGCGCCGTCTTCGATATGCCGCCGCAAGGCGTGAAGCGCTACATCCAGGACAAGACCGTATCGTCGTTCAGGGCATGGCGCTTCAACAACAAGATCCGCGCACTGCCCGAGGGCAAGACATTGCGCGTCGAGCTGCTGACGGCGGCCACCATCCACTGGAGCACGGACAATTGGGCAACCGCCCACGACAGCCGGACAGCGGAAAACGCTTTCGGCCTTCATCTTGTCGATCTGCCCACGGCCAGCCTCCCCAACGGAAGCACGCTGATCTTCACTTTTTTCTGGCCCGGAACCGGCGATTGGGAGAATGTCGACTTCTCCATCATGTCAGGCACTCAGGACAGCCAGTAGATCCTTCCTCGACAACCCCAGAAAATCTCTAGGAACAGGGACGAAACCATGCAGATCGGAATGATGGGACTGGGCCGGATGGGCGCCAACATGGTGCGGCGGCTGATGCGCGACGGCCACGAATGCGTCGTCTATGACATCAACCCGGCCAGCGTCGCGGCGCTTGTGAGCGACGGCGCCTTGGGGGCGGCATCCCTGGAGGAATTCGTCGGCAAGCTGGCCAAGCCGCGCTGTGTCTGGCTGATGCTGCCGGCGGCGATCACCGGCAGGATCATCGATCAGGTCGCGGCGCTGATGGAGCCCGGCGACATCGTCATCGACGGCGGCAATTCCTACTATCACGACGCCGTCGACCAGGCCGCGAAACTGGCCACCAAGGGCATGCATCTTGTCGATGTCGGCACCAGTGGCGGCGTCTGGGGGCTGGAGCGCGGCTACTGCCTGATGATCGGCGGTCCCGACGTGGCCGTGCAGCACCTCGATTCGGTCTTTGCCACGCTGGCGCCTGGCGCTGATGCCGGAGCGCCCACCCCGGACAAGACCGCCGGCACCGCGCCCTATGGCTACCTGCATTGCGGACCGAGCGGCGCCGGCCATTTCGTCAAGATGGTGCACAACGGCATCGAATACGGCGTCATGGCCGCCTATGCCGAAGGCATGAACATCCTGAAGTCGGCCAATGCCGGCAAACGGCAGCGGACGGCGGACGCCGAGACAAGCCCGCTGGAAAACCCGCAATACTACCAGTTCGACATCGACCTTCCGCAGGTGGCCGAGGTGTGGCGGCATGGCAGCGTCATCGGCTCCTGGCTGCTCGATCTCACCGCCGGTGCGCTGAAGAGCGATCCGGGTCTGGCGCAATTCGGCGGCCGGGTCTCGGATTCCGGCGAGGGCCGCTGGACGCTGAAGGCGGCGATCGACACCGGCGTGCCGGCACCGGTGCTGTCGTCGGCCCTGTTCGACCGCTTCTCCTCGCAAGGCGAATCCGAATTCGCCGACAAGCTGTTGTCTGCCATGCGCTATGCCTTTGGCGGGCACATCGAAAAGCCGAAGGGCGGCAAGTGACGGCGACAGGGGAGACGCACGCATGAGCCAGGAACGGTCCGATACGCTGGTGCTCTTCGGAGCGACCGGCGACCTCGCCCACAAGAAGATATTTCCAGCGCTTTACCAGATGGTCGCCAAGGGCACGCTCACCGAACCGGTGATCGGCGTCGCCTTCGACGCCTGGGATTTGAAGCAGTTGCAGGACCGCGCCCGCGACGGCATCGTCCATGCCCTGGGCGCCGTCGATGAGAAGGTCTTCGCCAAGTTCGCGTCGCTGCTGCGCTATGTCAGCGGCGACTATCGCGATCCCACGACCTTCGAGAAGCTGAAGACGGCACTCGGCAGCGCCCAGCGGCCGCTGTATTACATGGCGGTGCCGCCGTCCATGTTCGAGACCGTCGTGCAAGGGCTGGAGCAATCCGGCACCGCGCATGGCGCGCGACTGATGGTCGAAAAGCCGTTCGGCCACGATCTCCAGTCGGCGCGCTGGCTGAACCGAGTGCTGCACCTGGTGTTCGACGAGCAGTCGATCTTCCGCATCGACCATTATCTCGGCAAGGAGGCGATCCAGAACCTGCTCTATTTCCGCTTCGCCAACTCCCTGCTGGAGCCGATCTGGAACCGCAATTACGTCGAGAGCGTGCAGATCACCATGGCCGAGGATTTCGGCGTCGAGGGGCGCGGGCGGTTCTATGACGATGTCGGCGCCATCCGCGACGTCATCGAGAACCATCTGCTCAACATCCTGCTGCTCCTGGCCATGGAGCCGCCGGTCGGCCGCTCCGCCGACGACCTGATCGACGAGAAGGTGCAGGTGTTGCGCGCCATCCGGACATTGACGAAAGACGATGTCGTGCGCGGCCAGTTCACCGGCTATCTCGCCGAGCCCGGCGTGGCGCCGAACTCGCCGGTGGAGACCTTCGCGGCGGTGCGCTTCTTCGTCGACACCTGGCGCTGGCAGGACGTGCCGTTCTTCATCCGCGCCGGCAAGAACATGCCGGTGCATGTCACCGAGGTGGTGGTGCGGCTGAAACGGCCGCCGCTCGACGTCTTCGACCCGATCAAGCCCGCCGACCAGAATTACGTCCGCTTCCGCATCGACCCGCAGGTGATGATCGCCATCGGCGCCCAGCGCAAGGCGCCGGGCGACGACATGATTGGCGAGCAGGTGGAACTCACCGCGCTCGACGATTCGAAGGGCGACATGCCGCCCTATGAACGGCTGATCGGCGACGCCATGAACGGCAACGGCCAGCTCTTCACCCGCCAAGACGCCGCCGAACTCGCCTGGCGCATCGTCGGTCCGGTGCTCGGCGACACCACGCCGCCGCATCTTTACGAGCCGAAGACGTGGGGGCCAGCGGACGCCATGGCCGGCTTCGGGCCGCCCAATGGCTGGATCGACCCGGTCGCATGAGTGGAGGGGACGAGATGACCAAGGTGGTTAAGAAGGCTGCGTCGGACACCGGGCAGGTAGTCCTTTCGATCGACATTGGCGGGTCGCACGTCAAGATCCTGACCAGCGACGGTGGCACCGAGCGCCGGACCGATTCCGGGCCTGACCTGACGCCAAGGCAGATGATCGACAAGGTGAAGAAGCTCGCCGACGGCCTGTCCTACGACGTCATTTCGATGGGCTATCCGGGCCCCGTGCGACAAAACAAGCCGGTGCTCGATCCCAGAATCTCGGCAAGGGCTGGGCCGGCTTCGATTTCACCGCTGAGTTCGGCAAGCCGGTCAAGGTGGTCAATGACGCGCTGATGCAGGCCCTCGGCAGCTATGAGGGCGGGCGCATGCTGTTCCTCGGCCTCGGAACCGGCCTCGGTGCCGCGATGGTCCTCGACAATGTCGGCCAGCCGATGGAACTCGCCCACCTTCCCTACAGAAAAGGCCAGAGTTTCGAGGACTATGTCGGTGAACGCGGCCTCGTAAAGCGCGGCAAGAAGAAGTGGCGCGGTCATGTCTTCGACGTCGTCAACCGGCTGCGCGCCGCCCTGCAGCCAGACTATGTCGTCATCGGCGGCGGCAATGTCGACAAGCTCGACGAATTGCCCCCCGACTCCAGGCGCGGTGACAACACACGCGCCTTTGAAGGCGGATTTCGTCTGTGGCGCGACAAGGCCCTGATCGTCTGATATTATTACAGCTTAGTATAGTTGTTCAAAATGCCGTGTTATGTCGCGGCGATAGATTGCATTGCGCAGGTTTGCCGACTAGGAAGTCAGCCCCACTACATCGCGTCGCGCGCGACGCACGAAGACGACCCACTTTAATTTTGCGCATCATCCTTTTTGAAAACGGCCCCATTTTCGAGGTTATGCGCCATGGATGGAGGAAATAGATTGACCGACGAAAACAGCCACGCCAGCAAGACACTCGACCTTCTCGAGCTGACGGCCCATATCGTATCGGCCTATGTCGAGAAGAATCGCCTGCCTGCGTCCGGCCTTCCCGAGCTGATCGCCAGCGTCAGCGCCTCGATCAGCGGGCTCGGCCAGCCGGTCGCCCCGGTGGCGGCACCGCTGGTCCCGGCCGTCAACCCGAAGAAGTCGGTGACGCCGGATTTCATCATCTGCCTCGAGGACGGCAAGAAATTCAAATCGCTGAAGCGTCATCTCGGCGTGCATTTCGGCCTGACGCCGGACGCCTATCGCGCCAAATGGGGCCTGCCTTCCGACTATCCGATGGTTGCCCCCAACTACGCGGCTTCGCGCTCCGAACTGGCGAAGTCGATCGGCCTCGGCCGCAAGGCCGCCGTGGTCACCGCCGTCAAAGGCAAGGGCCGAAAGGCCAAAGTCCCGGCCTGAGGCGATTTGGACGCTGAGCCAATTGTTAGGACGACTGGAATAGAAGCCTGCCGGCGAATTCGCCTTGGCAGGCTTCGTGCTTTTGTGGCTTGGATACCCTGGGACAAGACGATCTGGGGGAAGCCATGAATTACACCAGGATGGTGATCGAGAAAGAAGCGCCGGAGGAGTACGGTTACGACCGCATCCGTTACAACCTCTCCGAAAGTTCGATCGCCGATCAGAAACTCTCCGACATCGGCCTCTCGCTGCCTGATCTGACCCTCTTCTATGGCGAGCATCGCGGCGACAGGGAATTGCGCGCGCTGATCGCCGCGCAGGATGCCGGCATCGCACCCGACGACGTGCTGGTCACGGCCGGTGCGGCCGGCGCGTTGTTCATCATCTCCACCTCGCTGCTCTCGGCCAGCGATCACCTCGTCGTCATCAGGCCCAACTACGCCACCAACATCGAAACACCGCGGGCGATCGGCTGCGCCATCAGCTTTGTCGACCTCGCCTTCGACGAAGGCTTCGCCATCGACGTCGAGCGCGTCAGGGCCGCGATGCGGCAGAACACGAAGCTGATCAGCGTTACTTGCCCGCACAATCCGACCGGCACCATGATGAGCCGTGCCGAATTGGACGCGCTGGTCGCGCTCGCCGAGGCCAGCGGCTGCCATCTGCTGGTCGACGAAACCTATCGCGATCTCTCCTATGGCAGGCGCCTGCCTTCCACGGCCTCGCTGAGCAAAAAGGCCATCAGCGTCTCGTCGCTGTCGAAAGCATTCGGCATTCCCGGCATCCGCATCGGCTGGCTGATCACCAGGGATGCGGCCCTTCAGGAGACATTTCTGGCCGCCAAGGAGCAGATCGGCATCTGCGGCAGCGTCATCGACGAAGGCATAGCGCGCGGCATGCTGGAGGGCCGGGACGCTTTCCTGGCAAGGCTGCTGCCCGAAATGGCCAGGCGCCGGGACATCGTCCAGGCCTGGATCGACCGCGAGCCGCTGGTCGACTGGGTGCGGCCCGAAGGCGGTGTCGTTGGCTTCCCGCGCCTCGATGTCGAGCCCGGCTTCGACCTCGACCGCTTCTATGTCAGGCTGCTGGAAGATCACGGCACCTATGTTGGGCCCGGCCACTGGTTCGAAATGGAAAAGCGCTTCTTCCGCGTCGGCTTCGGCTGGCCGAGGGAGGCCGAGTTGAAAGGCGGGCTGGACGCGATTTCAGCTGCGCTGCGGCAGTAAATTCCACGTGCTATCGGTGGTGCGGATCGAAAGTCCCTTGATCCGAATCTGATTTTAAAGCATATCCGCCCCGAACTTTACCAAGTTCCATTGGTCGAACAGCGCCCATTCGGGAAGTGCCCCGCGAGCCGATGCCCACCGCAACGGGGCCTCACTTCATGATACCAGAACAAACCTTGCCGGAGCAGCGCTATGCAGCTTTCCGGCACAGAGCCTTCCTGAGCTACTGGACGGCGCGCTTTCTCACCACTTTCGCGACCATGATCGTTTCGGTGGCCGTCGGCTGGCAGGTCTATGATCTGACGCGCGATCCGTTCGATCTTGGCATTGTCGGCATCGTCCAGTTCCTGCCGTCGCTGCTTCTGGTGCTGGTTACAGGTGTCGTCGCCGACCGTTTCGGCCGCCGGCTGATCATGACCTTGGCGACCTTGGTCGAAGGCGCCTGCGCGCTGGCTCTGCTGTTTCTGACCCTGCGCGGCCTTACGACGCCGCTGCCGATCTTCGCCGTGCTGGTCATGTTCGGCATCGCCCGCGCCTTCTACGGGCCGGCTTCGTCTTCCCTGTTCGCCAATCTCGTGCCGCAGCGCGATTTCGCCAATGCCATCGCCTGGAACTCCTCCGCCTGGCAAACCGCGACGATTGTCGGCCCCGTCGCCGGCGGCTTGCTCTATGGCGTGTCGGCGGAAGTGGCCTATGCGACGGCCGCAGTCCTGATGCTCGCCGCCGCGTTGCTGATCTTCACCATTCCCAAGCCCGCGCAACAGACCGCCACCGACAAGCCGACGATCGAGACGCTGTTTGCCGGCTTCCGCTACATCTGGAGCGAGAAGATCGTGCTCGGCGCCATCTCGCTCGACCTCTTCGCCGTGCTTCTGTCCGGCGCCTCGGCGCTGCTGCCGGTCTATGCGCGTGACATTCTGCAGCTTGGACCTTGGGGCCTCGGCTTGCTGCGCTCGGCACCGGGGATCGGCGCCATCTGCGTCGCCGTCTGGCTTGCGGGCCATCCGATCCGCGACCGTGCTGGCAAGATCATGCTGAGTTTCGTGGCGGCGTTCGGCGCCTGCACCGTGCTGTTCGGCCTGTCGACGCTCACCTGGCTCTCGATCGTGGCACTTGCCCTGCTCGGAGCCACCGACATGTTCAGTGTCTACATCAGGGAGACGCTGATCCAGCTGTGGACGCCCGACGAGGTGCGCGGCCGCGTCAACGCCGTCAATCAGGTCTTCGTCGGCGCCTCCAACGAGGTCGGCGAATTTCGCGCCGGCACCATGGCGGCGCTGATCGGCACGGTTCCGGCGGTGGTCATCGGCGGCATCGGCGCCGTCGCGGTTGCCGGCCTGTGGGCCTATCTGTTCCCGGCGCTGCGCAAGGTGAGGCACCTCAAAGGACGAAACTGACGGGGCAGCGAATCTATGCTAAGCCGCCGCCGAACCAACCAAAGGACGACACAAGTGAGTGAACCGACCGTGGCCGAAGCGACCGAAAATATCTACGCGTCGCTGCGGGCGGACAATGCCGACATCGATGCCCATATCGCGACGCTCAAGGCAGCGCTGGCGCGAGAGGGGATAAAACAGGCGGTGTTCGATCCTGCCAGATTGGCGCAGAGCAACCGCTCGGGCCGCAAGTTGATGCAGGCTTATTTTCGGCAGCGCGGCGTGAGCGTGACGTTTTCGGACTAGTTTTTAGAGCGGTTCATCGCTTGATAAAATCGGAAGGGATTCCCGCTCGGTTGGATTTGTGATTCAAGATGCTGGCTGGATTGGAGGCCAGCATCAGATGGTTCGACCTCTTTCCGAGGATCTTCGCGAGCGGGTTGTGGCGGCGGTTTTGAGTGGCGAGAGCCGCCGGTCGGCCGCCAAGCGGTTCGGTATCGCGAATTCGACGGCAGTGAAGTTGTTGCAGCGCCATCAGGCGACCGGTTCGATAGCGCCTGGCAAGATGGGTGGACATCGCAAGAGAGTGCTGGAGCCACACCGTGCCTTCATAGAGGCGCGCATGCGTGAGACGCCGCATCTGACGTTGCACGGCCTTAAGGATGAACTGGCCGGTCGCGGGGTCACGGTTTCGCACAACGCAGTGTGGCAGTTCCTGCGCCGCGAGGGGCTGAGCTTCAAAAAAAACGCTGTTCGCCCTTGAGCAGGCGCGCGCTGATGTTGCCCGCAGGCGACAGCGGTGGCGAGCCTGGCAGCCTGGCCTGGATCCGCAGTGCCTCGTCTTCATCGACGAGACCTGGATCAAGACCAACATGGCCCCGCTGCGCGGTTGGGGGGCCAAGGGCAAGCGACTGCGCGGCCTGGCTCCGCATGGCCACTGGCGCACGCTGACTTTCCTCGGTGCGCTGCGCTGGGATCGGCTCGCGGCACCTTGCGTCTTCGACGGACCGGTCAACGGCCAATGCTTCCGCGCCTATGTCGAGCAGCAACTCATCAGTGTGCTCAAGCCCGGCGATATCGTCATCATGGACAATCTTGGAAGCCATAAGTCGGCGGCCATCAGGCAGATGATCAAGGCTGCAGGCGCAAGGCTTTGGTACCTGCCGCCCTACTCCCCGGATCTCAATCCCATCGAGCAGGCCTTCGCCAAGATCAAACACTGGATGCGCCAAGCGCAGAAACGAACCGTCGAGGACACGTGGCGCCACATCGGCCACCTCGTCGCAACGATCGAGCCTGAAGAATGCGGCAACTACTTCGCGAATGCTGGATACGCTGCCATCAAAACATGAAAGACTCTAGGCTCCGAAAGCCGGTCGTCAGAAGCCGGCGGGTCGGAGCACCGGCCAGGCTCTAACGCGCCACAGGCTCGCCAAAAATCGCGCGCAAAAACTCGTCGAGCCAGCGCTTCAAATGCATGTCCCAGATCAGGCGGCCGCCGAGATGGTCGCGGCCGGGCTGCGCACCGGGCAGATCGAAGCGATGGGCGCCGCGCACCACCCAGCGCTGCATCATCACTCGGGTCAGTTCGCCGTGGAACTGGATGCCCCAGGCATTATCGCCATAGCGGAAGGCCTGGTTGGGATAGGTCTCGTTCGTGGCCAGCAGCGTCGCGTCGCTCGGCAGCGAAAAGCCTTCACGATGGAACTGGTAGACCATCTCTGGCCAGTGCATCAGTTTCTTGCCGGCCTCGGTCGCTTTCAGCGGATACCAGCCGATCTCGACCAGCCCTTCGCCATGGCCCTCGACCTTGCCGCCGAGATGATTGGCCAGCATCTGCGCCCCAAGACAGATGCCGAGCAGTGGCCGGTTCTCCCTGAGTGGAATCTGCAGCCAGTTGGTCTCGCGACGGACGAACTCGTCCTCGTCATTGGCGCTCATCGGACCGCCGAAGACGACCGTGCCGGCGTGGCCATCCAGCGTTTCCGGCAAGGCGTCGCCGAGCGGCGGGCGGCGGATGTCGAGATCGAAGCCCTCTTCGAGCAGCATGTGGCCGACGCGTCCGGGGCTCGAATTCTCCTGATGCAGCACGATCAGGACTTTTGGTTTCGACCTCGTCTGGCGCGGCATGGACGGCGAAAATCCTATTCGTCCGAGGATGTTCCAGTGGCGCCCGGAGCGTGCGCCGCCGCCTTGCGGCGCGCCTCGACGCGGTCGTGGCGTTCGACGCCGATCAGCTCGGCGACACGCCACACCGTGTTGTCCTCCAGCTCATGCAGCTCGCCATCGGCATAGACGATCTCCCACATCAGGCCGATGAACGCCTTGCGCCCCTCCGCGTCGAGGTGGCGCTTGAGCACGCTGGTGAAGGCGTAGAGGTCGATTGCCTCGTTGTCGGCCCGCTCGCCGGCGGCGGCGAGTGCTTCGAGTTCGGCACCGCTGATCGAATAGCTTTGCGCCAGCACCGCCTTGAACCGCTCCCATTCGACATCCTGGCGCACGCCGTCGGCATTCATCACATGATAGAGCAGCGCCGAGGCCGCGACGCGCGGATCGTCCGTGCTGGCATGGCTCCCGGAGCCGGCCGGCAAATCCCTGAGAAACGACAGAACGCGCTCGAACATCAATTCATTCCCAAACGGCCCAACGGCCTGCCCAAATCAAAACAGCCGGAACCGGCGTGTCGACTTTTCCGCCTCGTCGTCCGGATCGACGCCTGGATCGTCCGGCAGCCGCGCCAGTTCTTCCGCCGGCTCGACCGCCTCGGCGTCGGCGGGCACCGCGGCAAAGGCGGCGGCCGTGACCGGGGTGACATGATCCTCGCGGCTTTCGGCGTCTTTGCCCGTCGCCTCGTCGCCCGGTGCGGCGTGATCGATCACCTCGACCGGCCTTTCCGGCCTGCCCGGCGCCTCGATGGCCACTGCCGGGGCGTCCGGCTCATCGTGGCTGTCGATCAGCTGGCCAAGCCGCTCCATCGGGGCGCGCCATTCGAAGGCGTCGAGCCGGCCGGTGACCGGCGAGACCGGCGCCCAGCGCTCGGAGATGACGCCGTCGGCGACCCAGGCCGGATCGCGCGGGGCTCGCACCGCCTTGGACAGCAGTTGCCGCACCTTGCCCTGGTCGCCGGTCTCGGCCTCCTCGATGTCGGCGAGCAGCAGATAGGCGCCCTCGCGTCGGTCCATCCGGATCGCGGCCTCCGCCTCGCGGCGGGCGGTTGAAAAATCCTGCGCGTCGAGCGCGGCACGCGCCACCGTCATCGACGATTCAGCGTGGTTCTTCTTCATCTCCTGCAGCTTCTTTGCCCGGTTGAGCCGATCGAGCACGGCGTCACCCGGCCTCGCATGGGTGTAGAGCTCGGCAATCTCGGGATGCGGGTCGGCCTTCCACGCCGCTTCGAGGATCCTCGAACCCTTGCGCACGTCGTTCTGCTTGAACAGCGCCGCGGCGGCGGCAACGGCGGCGGGGGCAAAATCCGGCTGCAATCTGTTGGCCTCGATCGCCGCTGTCCTGGCAGCCGCGGGATCGCTGTCCGCAAGCGACTGCGCCTTGGCGGTCAACAGCACCGCGCGGCGGCGGTTGGCGGCGTCACGCTCGATCTGCCGCGTCGACTTCTGCGCGTCGACCAGTTTCAGCGCGCCGTCCCAGTCGCCGCGCGCGGTCAGCTCCTCCAACGTCGATTCCGCCGCCCAGGCCAGTTGCGGCGCCACTGCGGCGGCACGGCCGGCATAGTGCCGGGCGGCGTTGCGGTCGCCCAGGCGTTCGGCTTCCAGGTAAAGCCCACGCAGGCCAAGCAGCCGCATCTCGGGATCGTCGAGCATGCTCTCGAATTTTTGGCGCGCGCCTTCATGGTCGCCTTCGAGCAGCGATGCCTGTGCCTCGAGCAGATGGATCAGCGGCTCCTGGTCGGAGCGGATCAGCTTGGCTGCTTCCTTGGTCTTCTTGCGGGCGAGCGCCCCGTCGCCGGCGCCGGCGGCGATCATGCCGGTCGACAGCGCCTGATAGCCACGGTCGCGGCGGCGCACGCGAAAATAGCGCGAGATGGTGTAGGGACTGTTCCACAGCGACTTGATGAGCCACCAGACAATCATCACCGCGGCGACGACAGCGACGACGGCAACCGCCGCCACCATGAGGCTCACCTGGTACTGATAGCCATTGAAGGTAACGACCATGTCGCCCGGCCGATCAGCCAGCCAGGCAAAGCCCAGCCCGAGCGCGAAGACGACGATGAGGAAGGCGAGCAGGCGGATCATCGTGTTGCCCTCATGCCTTCATCGCGCCGGAGATCAGCGCGTCGACCTGGGTTTCGACCTCGATGCGCGCCTTCAGTTTGCCGGCAAAATCGGCGCCCGCGGCCTTCGCGGCTTCCGGCAGCGTGTCATATTCGCTGAGTGCCTTGGCATAGTCGCCCTGCGTGACCGCAAACTCCATGCGCGCCACGGTTTCCGGTGCGCCGGGGCCTTCGACGGCACCGATCGGCCGGACCTTGACCAGCGATTCAGCGCTCGACATCAGGTTCTGAAGGAAGCCGGCATTCTGATCGACCGGCGTCGCGGCGGCGACCATGGCATTGGCGGCGGCATCCATCTGCGATGCGATCTCGGTACGGGTCGGCACGCCCTTTTCGGCATAGGGCCGCAAGGTCGCGAGTTCAGGTGCATCAGGCGAAATCGCGGCCAGCGTATCGAGTTCGGCTGAAAACGGCGCGCCGCGGTCGAGCGCCGCCTTCAGCGCCGAGGCCGCGATGGCGAGTGCGATCTTTGGCTGCGACGCCTGCGCATCGACCTTGCCGGAAAGCTGCGACACCGACTGCTCCAGCGCGGAGAGACGGCCTTCCTGTGCCTTCGCCGCCTCGCCCGTCGACTTCACCAGCGCATCGAGACCCGCCAGCTTTTCGTTGAGCGGGCCGAGATCGACAGGCGCCGCGCCGCCGGCCTTGCCGAGGGCGGCCACCGTGGTTTCGATCTGCTTGACTTTGTCGCCCATCGCGGCAAGCCCGGCATTGTCGCCCGCGCCACCCTGTTCGACCGCTGATTTCAGCGCCGCGACATCGCTCTTGACCTGATTCAGCGCCGACGACAGGCCGTCGACCTTGGCCGATGCACCGCCGCTGGCTTCCCTCATATCCGCGATTTCGCTCTTCAACGAGGCGATCTCGCCATTGACGCCGTCGAGCGAGGCACCGGGAGCGGCACCCGGCGCACCGAGCACGCCGGCAAATTGCAGGCCACCGGCGCCGACCAGGGCGATGACACCACCGATGATGCCGGCTGCGATGCCGTTGAAGCCGCCCCGCTTCGGCTGCGTGGCCATCGGTTCGCTCCTTGCGTCGGTTTTACTGGAAGCCGTCTTGGTCTCGGCGGTTTTGGCGGTTGCATCCTCAAAATTGTAGTCGGAAGCCTTGGCGCGGTTGGGGGGTGTATCCGAACCGGGATAAGGCATTTCCGGCTCAGTGGATTTGGCCTCGGCTTGCGGTGGCGCGTCGGTGCCAAGCTGCCCGGCGGCGGCATCGCCATGCTCCCAAGGTTCGAGATCCGCCTGATCGGCATGTACCGGCTCGTCCGGCGGCTCTGGCCGCGAGGCGTTCGCCGCTTCCTCGGCCTTCGCCTCGTCGGTCTGGGCGGTATTCTTGGCGGCATCCTCGTCGACGATGCGTGAGGCGGCGCCCGGATCGAGATCGATGGTCACCGGCTCGCGGCGTCCTTTCGAGTGTCGCATCTTCGGCGTCTTGACCATGCAGGGGCTCCGCAAATTCGCTTCGTCTCAACGCCTGGCGGCGCGTGATGGTTCAGAAAGGGTCTAGCACATCACCAAGCGGTGAAAAGGGGCGGTGTGATGACGCGGGTCAGGGCCGTGCCCGCAAATGTGCCAGCAGCGCCTCCTCGTCGGGCCGCGCGGCAACGTGCATTGCTTTGCCGGTGCCGTCGCGGAAAGCGGCGGCAATGCGCGCGGAAAGAGCGAAAAAACGGGTCTTTTCAAAGGCCCGCCGCAGGGCAGGTCGCCTGACCAGTATCTGCATTTCGGCAGCGGCCATGGCCGAATAGAGCAGCACCGCATCGACGGATTGGCCTGATATCAGAGGAAGGATCGCTTCGTCCGAATAGCTCACCGCAAGCGTGTCATAAGTCTCGACGGCATGGACCTGGGCGTGAGCTGCTTCCAGCTTCTGCTCGAAGGCGGGAAATCGCACGCGCCCGCAGAGATAGACGATTGTTTTGCCGGAAAACGCGATTGCCATGCCGTCGGCCAGCGCCTCGGCATCGCCGGGCCCCTCGTTGACCGAGAGAAAGCCGGCTTTGCGCGCGGCCTCCGCGGTCCTCCTGCCGACAGCATGACAAGGCAGATTGGACAGCACCGCAATCAGATCTCTGGGGGCGTGGCGCACCGCATTAGCGCTGGTGATGGCGACGACTGCCACGTCTTCCGGAATCGCCTTGGCATCGACCGGCAACGCCTTCGTCTCCGTCAAGGGCAGGAGAAGAGGCTCAAAACCCATCTCCTCCAGCTTTCGCGCGGTGCGCGACGCACCCGGCTCCGGTCTGGTGACCAGCACGCGGAGCATCTTCAGAGCCAGCCGTGGAAGAACTTTTCGCCGGCCTTGGCACGCACCGTCCGCGCCGCTTCATCACCGATGCGGGCGGCGTCCTGTGCCAGCCCTTGTAGCTCGACCGCGTGCGACTGCGTGCCGTCGGGGGAGATGATCAGCCCGGCGAAAGAGAGCTTTCCGGCCTTGATCGCGGCATAGCCGGCGATAGGCGTGCGGCAGGAGCCATCGAGCGCCGCCAGGAAAGCGCGCTCGCAGGCGAGTGCTTGCCCTGTCGCCACATCGTGGATCGCCACCAGCATCTTCTCGACATCGCGGTCGCCGATCCGTGTCTCGATGCCGATCGCACCCTGGCCTGGTGCCGGCGGGAAGCTGTCCAGCGGCATCAAATCGGTGGTAACATCTTCCAGGCCCAGCCGCTTCAGGCCGGCATAGGCAAGGATGGTGCCGCTCGCGACCTCTTCGTCCAGCTTGCGCAGCCGCGTCTGCACATTGCCGCGGAACATCACCACGTCGAGGTCCGGCCGCATGCGGCGGATCAACGCCTGCCGCCGCAGCGACGAGGAGCCGACTTTCGCCCCTTGCGGCAGTTCCGCGATCGTCTTCGCCGCCCTGCCCACAAAGGCATCGCGCGCATCCTCGCGCGGCAGGAAGGCGGAGAGTTCCAGGCCGGGCGGCAATTGCGTCGGCATGTCCTTCGACGAATGCACGGCGATGTCGATCGCGCCGGCGAGCAGGGCTTCCTCGATTTCCTTGGTGAACAGGCCTTTGCCGCCAGCCTCCGACAGCGGCCGGTCCTGGATGCGGTCGCCGCTGGTCGAGATAACGACAACCTCGAACGCCTCCGCCGGCATGCGGTGCGCGGCCATCAGCCGCGCCTGTGTTTCATGCGCCTGCGCCAATGCCAGCGGGCTGCCGCGTGTTCCGATTTTCAAGATTGTTTGCATGGCGCGCGGTCCGTGATAACCCCCGGCTGGCTTTGCGTTTCCGGGCACTCTCCTAACGAGGAACGCCCTGACATACAATCTCTGGAGAGAGCGACGAATTGATCCGCGTTCTGGGCATTGAGACGAGTTGCGATGAGACCGCCGCCAGCGTCGTGGCGCTGGAGGGCGATGCCGCGCCGAAAATCCTGTCCAACATCGTGCTCTCCCAGATCGAGGAACATGCCGCCTTCGGCGGCGTCGTGCCGGAGATCGCCGCGCGCGCCCACGTCGAGGCACTGGACGGCATTATCGAGGCCGCACTCGCCGATGCGGGCATGGCGCTGGCCGAGCTCGATGCGATCGCCGCGACCGCCGGACCAGGCCTCGTCGGCGGACTGATCGTCGGGTTGATGACGGCCAAGGCGATCGCCGCGGCGGCCGGCAAGCCGCTGATCGCCGTCAATCACCTCGAAGGCCACGCCTTGACGGCGCGGCTGACCGACGGGCTCGAATTCCCTTATCTCTTGCTGCTGGTCTCCGGCGGCCATACGCAGATTTTGGCCGTGCGCGGCGTTGGCGACTACCAGCGCTGGGCCACCACGATCGATGACGCGCTCGGCGAAGCCTTCGACAAGACCGCCAAAATGCTCGGCCTGCCCTATCCCGGCGGTCCCAATGTCGAGAAGGCAGCGCTGTCAGGCAATGCATCGCGTTTTGCCTTCCCACGGCCGATGAAAGGCTCGGCACAGCCCGATTTCTCCTTCTCCGGCCTGAAGACCGCGGTGCGCCAGGCGGCGACCGCGATCGAGCCCTTGAGCGACCAGGATGTCGCCGACATCTGCGCCTCGTTCCAGGCGGCCGTCGCCGATGCGCTCGCCGACCGTGTTTCTCGCTCGCTGGAACGCTTTCGCGAAACATTCCCTGGCACCAAAAACCCGGCGCTGGTCGTCGCCGGCGGCGTCGCCGCCAACCGCACGGTCAAGACAACGCTGGAGCGGCTTTGCACCGACGCCGGTTTCAGCTTCGTCGCGCCACCCCTGAAGCTTTGCACCGACAACGCGGCGATGATCGCCTGGGCCGGTATCGAACGTCTGCGAGAAGGCATGGCGCAGGAGAACGGCTTCGATTTCGTGCCGCGCTCGCGCTGGCCGCTGGACAGCGTCTCGGCGCCAATGGTCGGCTCCGGCCGTCGCGGAGCCAAAGCATGACCGATCGAGCCACGAACAGCGAGGGTCCGGACAAAAGCGGCTGGCATGTCGCCGTGCTCGGCGGCGGCGCCTGGGGCACGGCGCTGGCGCTGGCCATGCTGCGCGCCGGCCATACGGTGCGGCTGTTCGCGCGTGACCCTGAAACCGTGGCTGCGATCGGCCGGGGCGAGAACCCACGCTATCTCCCGGGCATCGCCATCGCGCCCGGCATCAAGGCGACGAGCGACATGGAGGCAGCCCTCACTGGGGCCGATTGCGTGCTGACGGTGACGCCGGCTCAGGCGTTGCGGGCCACGCTGGCCGCCGCCAGGGATCATATGCCGGCCGGCATTCCGCTCGTGCTCTGCGCCAAGGGCATCGAGCGCGACACCGGCGCCTTGCTGTCGGCAATCGCTGCGGAAATCTTGCCGCCAAACCCGGTCGCAGCGCTGTCAGGGCCGAGCTTTGCCAGCGATGTCGCCCGCGGCCTGCCGACGGCGGTGGTGGTGGCCGCCGGCGACGAGGCGCTTGCCGCCAACCTTGCCGCCCGATTTTCGGCTGAAAACCTGCGCTGCTATTCGAGCGACGACTTGATCGGCGTCGAGATCGGCGGCGCCTTGAAGAACGTCTTCGCCATCGCCGCCGGCGCTGTCACCGGGGCCGGGCTCGGCGCCAGCGCACAGGCGGCCATGGTGACGCGCGGCTTTGTCGAACTGCGCCGCATCGGTGCCGCCTTCGGCGCCAGGCCCGAGACCCTGATGGGGCTTTCCGGGCTTGGCGACCTGCTGCTTACCTGCTCGTCGGCGCAGTCGCGCAATTTCGCCTATGGGCTGGCGCTCGGACAGGGCAAGGCACTTTCCGGATTGCCGCTGGCCGAGGGCGTGCCGACCGCGGCGATCGCCGCCCGCATCGCCGCTGAGCGCGAAATCGATGCGCCGATCATCGCCGCGGTCGCCGCCATACTGGATGGCACCATCACCATCGGGCAGGCCGTGACGGCGCTGATGACCCGGCCGCTGAAGACCGAAACCAACGATTGATCCCACACTCTGATCCAACCACCCAGGAGAAAGACCATGCTGTTTGCTCTGATCTGCAAGGACAAGCCCGGAGGCCTGCAGGTGCGCCTCGACACGCGGCCCGAGCATGTCGCCTTTCTCGAAGGGCTGAACGGCGACAAGAAATTGGCCTTTGCCGGTCCGTTCCTCGACGCCGACGGCAAGCCCAATGGCAGCCTCGTGGTGGTCGAGGCCCCCGATCTGCCCAGCGCGCAGGCTCTGTCGGCCGCCGACCCCTACGCCAAGGCCGGCCTGTTCGAAAGCGTCGAAATCTGCCAGTGGAACTGGACGTTCAACAAGCCGGCGGCTAGTTAATTCGCGGCGCCCGCGACTGGGCCGCAAGGAGGAGAGAAAATGAACTACTGGCTGTTCAAATCCGAACCCTCGGTTTTCTCCTTCGAGGCGTTGAAGGCCAAGGGCAAGGCCGGCACCCAATGGGACGGCGTGCGCAACTACGCCGCCCGCAACAACATGAAGGCCATGCAGGTCGGCGATCTCGGCTTCTTCTACCATTCCAACGACGGCCTGAACGTGGTCGGCATTGCCGAGGTCTGCGCGCTGGCCCATCCCGACACCACGTCGGATGACCCGCGCTGGGAGTGTGTCGACATCCGCGCCGTCAGGGACATGCCGAACCCGCCGACGCTGGAAGAAGTCAAAGCCAATCCGAAACTGGCCGAGATGGCGCTGGTGCGGCTCGGACGGCTTTCCGTGCAGCCGGTGACCCCGGCCGAATGGAAGGAAGTCTGCCGCATGGGCGGCCTGATGCCTGCGCCGTGACGGCACTTACACCCGATAGCGCCAAGCAATTCATTCTCGACAACACGGCGCTGATGGCGCCGCCGCATGTGCCAGAAATTCGCCTTCACCTCGCCGACGAAGCGCATGATCTCTGGCAGCGAACAGAGGACGAACTTGTCGAGATCGGCCTGCCGCCGCCCTTTTGGGCGTTTGCCTGGGCGGGCGGCCAGGGCCTCGCCCGCTATGTCATCGACAATCCCGATATGGTCCGAGGCAAGCGCGTGCTCGATTTCGCTTCGGGCTCCGGACTCGTCGCCATCGCCGCCGTCAAGGCGGGCGCTGCCGAGGTAACCGCCGCCGACATCGACCCGTTCTGCGCCACCGCGATCCGCCTCAACAGCGAGGCCAACGGCGTCGGCATCGCGTTCCTCGGCACGGACTGTGTGGGCACCGATGCGGGCTGGGACGTGGTCCTGGCAGGCGACGTCTTCTACGACAAACCCTTCGCCGACCGGCTGATGCCGTGGTTTTCGACGCTCAAACGGCGTGGCGCCGACATTCTGGTCGGCGATCCCGGCCGGTCCTATCTGCCGCGATCGGGGCTGGAGCCGCTTGCCGTCTATCAGGTGCCGGTGACAAGGGCGCTGGAGGATGCCGAAGTCAAACGCACCACGGTATGGCGACTGCTTGACGCCATCGCCGAACAGGCGTTTCCATAAAATCGCACAGGAGGGGAACGCATGGATTTTTCAGCGGTGAATTGGCTGGCGGTGATCGCCGCCGCCGTCGTGGCCTGGCTGTTCGGCGCCGCCTGGTACATGGCGTTGAGCAAGCCCTGGCTGAAGGCCGCCAGGCTCGATCCGGCGACGATGAAGAAATCGCCTCTGCCCTTCGTCATCTCCTTCATCGCCGAACTGCTGATGGCCTACATCATGGCCCTGGTCGTCGGCGCGATGACGGGTGGTGAGCCGACCTGGCTGGCCGGACTGATCTTCGGTTTCGTGCTTTGGCTGGGTTTTGTCGCCACGACGCTGTCGGTCAACCATCGCTACGAGAATTTCGGCTGGGACCTGACTGTCATTGACGGCGGTCACTGGCTTGGCGTGCTGTTGATCATCGGCGCGGTGATCGGCTGGTTCGGCGCCGCTGCAAGCTGACGGTGCGTTGACGATGGCGGATAAGTCCGGATTTCCCCGCGACCTGGTGTTCACCAGGATCTGTCACGTCAAGCAGGGCTATGACGACCGGCGCCGGCACATCGTGCGCGAGTTCGACCGGCGCGGCGTGCCGGTCACCTTCTACACCGACTGGGACAGGGCGGATATCACCCCGGAAATCCGTGCTGAATTGGTCGCTCCCGATTTTGTCCACCCGGCGCAGGTCTCGCTGGCGCTGAAGCATGTCGGCATCTGGCGCGACTTCCTCGAAACCGACCTGCCCTATTGCCTGGTCTTCGAGGATGACGTCTTCCTCGCGCGCGACTTCGTCGCCAAATTCCGGCAAGGGCTGGCCGAACTCGGCAGCCCGATGCGCAAGGCCGTCATCTATTTCGGCAACGGCAGCAACTACTACACGCCGAGCTGGAAATTGCGCAGGGGCCAGAGGCTCTACCCGGCACTGCATGCCAGGTGCGCGGATTCCTATCTCATCACCCGTTCGGTCGCCGAAGCCCGTTGTGCCTGGATCGATCAACACAAGATCTACACCGTGATCGACCACCAGATCGAACAGATGGACGAAAAGCTGGGCGTTGAGATGCTGTGGTTCGAGCGGCCAATCGTCGAGCAAGGCAGCGAAAACGGTGCGTTCCAGACTTCCGTCGCCGGCAAGATGCAGCCGCTGCTCTACAAGAAGCTGAAATGGAACGTGAAGAAATACCGACGCATGATCTTCGGCCACAACGCCCGGTCCTGAGGGACTACACCTTGTCCGCTGTCCGCGTCCTGGAAACTTCCTCTAGGATCCATTCGCGGAAGGCGACAATGCGGGGATCGTCGGCCATGGCCTGGGGATAAACCAGGAAATAAGCGTATTCCGGCGCAACCCTGATGCTGAGCTCAAAGGGCCGCACCAGCCGGCCCTCGGACAGGTCGTTTGCCACCATGGCGAAATCGGCGAGCGCGACGGCATTGCCGTCGAGCGCTGCCTGCACCGCATCCGTCGATGTGCCGAAGACCACGGTGCGGCTGTCGTCGAAATCGTTGATGCCGGCCGCCGCCATCCACATGCGCCAGTTCGGCCATGTCACGCCCTGGCGGGCCCATTCGATATGGGCAAGCGTGTGGTTAAACAAGTCGCGCGGCTCGCGCAGGGGCGGCCCCGATGTCAGGAGGCCCGGACTGCACACCGGAATGATGATGTTGTCGAACAGGCGGTGTGCGCTGAGCCCCGGATATTTGCCGGCGCCGAAGCGGATGCCGACATCGACGTCGTCGAGATCGAAATCGCGCAAGCCATAGGCGATGTCGAACCTGAGTTCGATGCCCGGCCGCTGCTGGCGGAAATTCTCGACGCGCCGCATCAGCCATTTCGCCGCGAACTGCGCATCCAGCGTCACCTTCAGGAATTCGGTGCCGCGCGCCATCTTGCGCGCCCGCATCACGGCGCGGCCAAGCAGGTCGAGCGTGTCGGTCGCCGCCTCGTAAAGCACCGTGCCCGCCTCCGTCAGCCGGATGGTGCGGCTGGTGCGGGTGAACAGCACGATGCCGAGCTGATCCTCGATTTCCTTGATCTGGTGGCTGACGGCGGCAGGCGTCAGGCCGAGCTCGTCGGCGGCGCGGGTGAAATTGAGGTGCCGGGCCGCCGCCTCCAGCGTCCTGAGCGCCCGCGTTCCCGGCAAGAGCGCTGCCATCAGCGTGCGACCTGATCGAAGCGGTCCATGGAGCCTCAATCCTCAAATAAAACTTGATGATGAGACAAGAACTACTCGTTTCCCGTTTGTTTTTCAATACGGCATGATTGCAGCATCAATGACACCATCAAACCGGATTTGATGTCCGGGGAATACGGATGACCTCATGTCTCACATTGCTCTTCGCCCCGCATACATCGCCCGGCCAGACTGGCTGTCGGCTGCCCGTACCTGGCTGCGGCAGGCCAGGGTCGCGGTCAACCTTCCTCACCAGAACGTCGAGGATCTCTCCGATCGCCAGTTGCGCGATATCGGGGCCGGCCGCAGGGACATCGCCCGGGCCATGGACCGCGAGACAGGCCGGTTGGGCCTTCTCGACATCGGCTGGCAGCGGAACAGGAAGGGATAAGCGAGCAGGGGAATAGGATGATACAGTTTGAGCGTGTCTGCTGCCGCTGAAGACTTCCCTATTCCCTATTCCCTATTCCCTATTCCCTATTCCCTATTCCCTATTCCCTATTCCCTATTCCCTATTCCCTATCCCCCCTATCTCACCACCCTTACCACTGTCCGGTCCGACAGCAGCGGCAAAAGCCGCGCCATCGTGCGCGCGGTCACCGCCACGCAACCTTCCGTCGGCGCGAAGCCGGGACGCGCCAGATGGAAGAAGATGGCGCTGCCGCGCCCGCGCCGGCGCGGCGCGATGTTCCAGTCGAGCACCAGGCAGGCGTCATAGAGCCGGTCGTCGCGCCGCATGCGTTCGTGGCTGGCGCCGTAGGGAATCTTGACCGGCCTGTTATAGTTGCGGTCGTCAGGCACTTCGCACCAGCCGAGGTCCGGCCCGATCGGCGCCATCGCCAGCCGCGTTCTGCGCCCGGCGGCAAACTGATCTCCCCGGAAATAGCCCGTCAGTATGCGCATCGAAGCGAGCGGCGTGGCGCCGTCGCCTTCGCGCTTGCCGGCCGAGATGCCGCCACGCCCCAGCGCGCACGCAAACACCGTTTTGCCGGCCTGCAGCAGGCCCTGGCATGGATGGCCGGGCCGAGCCCGCACGGTCAGCACGCGCAGCCGTTTTGCCAAAATTGCGCCGGCTGCATTGCGATCGCGTTTTTTCTTGTATGATCGTGCCACGGAACAAATCACTGTGATCGGCTATTGTGCCGGCCAGCTTCCGCATAAATACGCAGCGGTCAACTGAATTCACTTTTCAAAACAACGGATTGATCCATGACCTCACGTACCATCCTGATCGTCGATGACGATGACGACCTGCGCGGCACACTGGTCGAGCAACTGTCCCTCTACGAGGAATTCGATGTGCTGCAGGAAGCGACTGCGGCAAAAGGCGTCACCGCTGCGCGCGGCGGGCTCATCGACCTGCTCATCATGGATGTCGGTCTGCCCGACATGGACGGCCGGGAGGCGGTGAAGATCCTGCGCAAGGGCGGCTACAAGGCGCCCATCATCATGCTGACCGGCCACGATACCGATTCGGACACGATTCTGGGTCTCGAGGCCGGCGCCAACGACTATGTGACCAAGCCGTTCCGCTTCGCGGTGCTGCTTGCCCGTATCCGGGCGCAACTGCGCCAGCATGAGCAGAGCGAGGACGCGACCTTCTCGGTCGGCCCCTACACCTTCAAGCCCAGCCAGAAACTGCTCATCGATCAGCGCGGCGGCAAGGTGCGGCTGACGGAAAAGGAAGCCTCGATCATCAAGTATCTCTATCGCGCCGACCAGAAGGTGGTGACCCGCGACGTGCTGCTGGAGGAAGTGTGGGGATACAATTCCGGCGTCACCACGCATACCCTGGAAACCCATGTCTACCGTCTGCGCCAGAAGATCGAGCGTGATCCTTCCAATGCTGAAATTCTTGTGACAGAAAGCGGCGGCTACAAGCTGGTTCCTTAAACATTTCACCATTCAAATGAGCGGTTCGGGCGGGGCCGCTTTCGGGTACGATCCTGTTGGAGGGGGATTCTGGGATCGTACCGCAGAGGAGGGATTGGACTGACCGTTCGGGGACACAGCTAGATGGCGCTGGATGACGACATCCGCATCCTGTCCGCCGTGAGGCTTTTCGAGGGCTTCACGCAGGAACAGTTGCGCCTGCTCGCCTTCGGTGCCGAGACCACTTTGGTGCAGGCCGACCACAAGCTTTATCGCGAGGACGATGTGGCCGACTCGGCCTATGTCGTGGTCAGCGGGCGCATCGTGCTCTATCGCGAGCAGGATGGCGAGCGCATCCCGATCGGCAAGGTCGGCCCAGGCACGATGCTTAGCGAGCTGGCGCTGATCGCCGATACCAACCGGCTGACCAGCGCCTCGGCCGAAATCGACTCGGAAGTGATAAGGCTGAGCCGCAAGATGTTCCGGCGCATCCTGGAGGAATACCCGGAATTGGCGGTGAAGCTGCATCAGCGCATCTCCGAGGAATTCCACGACATGATCCGCCGCATCGAGGAATTGGCACCACGATTTTCGGGTTGACCTGGCATTTGACGCCGCAGGTGTCGAGGTCAGGCCGAGGCGAAAACGGCGGATTCCGAGAAGCGTACTTAAAGTACGTGAGCACAGTTCTACTGCGACGTAGTAGAACTGGGAAGCGCAGGAAGCCGTCGTTTGCAGGCCGGTTTCACCTGAATATCGATAAACTTAATCCAGGGCGAACCGGGCAATCACTGGCACATGGTCCGACGGCCGGTCCCAGCCACGGGCGGCTCTAAGGATCTCATAGCCGGCAAAACTGGGCAGCAGGTTTGGCGACGACCAGACATGGTCGAGCCGCCGGCCGCGATTGGACGCCTCCCAATCCTGCGCCCGGTAGCTCCACCAGGTATAGAGCTTCTGTTCCGGTGGCACGTTGTGCCGCATCAGGTCGACCCAGCCCCCGGCGCGCCGCATCGCCTCGAAGTTTTCGGTCTCGACCGGCGTGTGGCTGACCACGTTGAGCAGTTGCTTGTGCGACCAGACATCATGCTCCAGCGGCGCGATGTTGAGGTCCCCGACCAGCACCGACGCCGACACCTCGCCGTGTTCGGCCCGGATGGCGTTCATCTCGGCGACGAAATCGAGCTTGTGCCTGAACTTCCTGTTGATCTCGGGATCCGGCTCGTCGCCACCTGCGGGCACGTAGAAATTGTGCACCAGGATGGTCTTGCCGCCGGCCTGTACCGTCACCGACAGGTGGCGGCTGTCCTCGATGTCGCAGAAGCGGCGCTTTTCGACCACCTCGATCGGCCGCCGCGCCACCGTCGCCACGCCGTGATAGCCCTTCTGGCCATGGAACGCGATGTAGGGATAGCCGACCTTGCGAAAG
This sequence comes from Mesorhizobium sp. BR1-1-4, assembly GCF_020165375.1. Classification (NCBI taxonomy): domain Bacteria; kingdom Pseudomonadati; phylum Pseudomonadota; class Alphaproteobacteria; order Hyphomicrobiales; family Phyllobacteriaceae; genus Mesorhizobium; species Mesorhizobium sp. BR1-1-4. The sequence continues at coordinate 420,354 of NZ_JAIUIB010000001.1, forward strand.
GCTTTTTCGGGAAAGAGCTCGTCCGAGACCTTGGTTTCCTGCAGGCAGAGCACATCGGGCGCGTACTCATCGAGCAGGCGTTCGACGATCGGCATGCGTAGGCGCACGGAGTTGATGTTCCAGGTGGCGATCGAAAAGGGCATGCGGAGGGTCCGGCAGGAGATCGCCATTCTACTGCCAGCCGCGCGCCGCAAAAACAAGCCAGCCCGCTCCGCTAACGGGCCTGGCTATATCGGCGGGCCTACCGCGTCTTGGTGTTCAGCTCGCGATTGGCCGTATAGTCGATGGCGAACGTGTCGGGCGCGAAGCTGACGCCTTCCTTGGTGTTGAAGATCATCACCGTCGTGTCCTTGCCCTGCGCGTCGGTGATCGTCCACTGCCGCAGATCATACGTTTTCGGGTCGAACATCATGGTGATCCGCGCATTGCCGAAAACCGACTTGTCGGAAAGCTGGATGGTGGTGAGGTCGTCTTCTTCCTTGACGCTCTTGACGCGGTTGCCGGAGAGGTCGATGCGGTCGTCGAGCAGCAGTTTCAGCGGCGTCTTCGACAGCGGATAAAGGTCCGACGTGTTCAGTTTCTTGTTGAGTATGGCAACCGATCTGCCGTCGGAAATCACCCGGAAATTCGAAGACCCGTCATAGTTGAAGCGGATCTTGCCCGGCCGTTCCAGGAAGAATTTTCCGCCGGTCTGCTCGCCCTTGGGGCCGAACTGGACGAATTCGCCGCTCATCGATTTGACCGCCGAGAAATGGTCGGCGATCTTCTGTGCCGCCGCGGGCACGGCCGCCTGCGCCGAGGCCAGCAACTCGAATCCGGGCACCACGTTGAGTGCGGCGGCACCCGCGAATACCAGGCCCAGGCCAACCAATTGGCGGCGTGTCGGGGCAAAATCGCTGAGCGCTGAAAGATCGTTTTTCATATCGGTCACTCTCGTCCGGTTCCTGATTTGGTCGCTGTCGTGAACCCCCAGTTGGGCTGAAGTTTGGCGAGGCGATCGCTGCTCAGTCGGTGAACGCGCCAGAAGGTTCAAAGTTGCCGCGAACTCTGCGCTATCAGAACTTGTCGTCTTCTGTCGGCACCAGGATTTCGCGTTTTCCGGCATGGTTGGCCGGGCCGACAATGCCTTCCTTTTCCATCTTCTCGATAATCGAGGCGGCTCTGTTATAGCCGATGCCCAGACGCCGCTGGATGTAGCTGGTCGAGGCCTTGCCGTCGCGCAGCACCACCGAAACCGCCTGATCGTAAGGGTCGTCGGAATCCTCGAAATTGCCACCGCCGCCGCCGCCGCCCGAACCGCCCTTGCCGGACGACTCGTCGTCGTCCTCGCCGTCGTCCTCGGTGATGGCGTCGAGATATTCCGGCACGCCCTGCAGCTTCAGGTGCCCGACGATCTTCTCGACCTCGTCATCGGAGACGAACGGCCCGTGCACGCGCTGGATGCGGCCGCCGCCGGCCATGTAGAGCATGTCGCCCATGCCGAGCAGCTGCTCGGCGCCCTGCTCGCCCAGAATGGTGCGGCTGTCGATCTTGGACGTCACCTGGAAGGAGATGCGGGTCGGGAAATTGGCCTTGATGGTGCCGGTGATGACGTCGACCGAGGGACGTTGCGTGGCCATGATGACGTGGATGCCGGCGGCACGCGCCATCTGCGCCAGGCGCTGGACGGCTCCTTCGATGTCCTTGCCGGCGACCATCATCAGGTCGGCCATTTCGTCGATGATGACGACGATATAGGGCATCGGCTCGAGATCGAGATCCTCGGTCTCGTAGATCGCCTCGCCTGTCTGGCGGTCGAAGCCGGTCTGCACGGTGCGCGAGATCTTTTCGCCCTTCTTCTCGGCCTGCTGCACGCGTGCGTTGAAGCCGTCGATGTTGCGCACGCCGACCTTGGACATCTTGCGGTAGCGGTCCTCCATCTCGCGCACGGTCCATTTCAGCGCCACCACCGCCTTCTTCGGGTCGGTGACCACGGGCGTCAGCAGATGCGGAATGCCGTCATAGACGGAGAGTTCGAGCATTTTCGGATCGATCATGATCAGCCGGCACTCCTGCGGGGTGAGGCGGTAGAGCAGCGACAGGATCATGGTGTTGATGGCGACCGACTTGCCCGAACCGGTGGTGCCGGCGACCAGCACGTGCGGCATCTTGGCGATGTCGACGATGACGGCTTCGCCATTGATGGTCTTGCCCAGCGCCAGCGCCAGCTTGGCCTTGGTCGTCTCGAAGTCGCGGCTGGCCATGATCTCGCGGAGGTAAACCGTTTCGCGCTTGGCGTTGGGCAGTTCGATGCCGATGGCGTTGCGGCCCGGCACCACGGCGACGCGGCAGGCGATCGCGCTCATCGAACGGGCGATGTCGTCGGAAAGGCCGATGACGCGCGACGACTTGATGCCCGGTGCGGGTTCGAGTTCGTAAAGGGTGACGACCGGACCAGGGCGAACGGCAATGATCTCGCCCTTGACGCCGAAATCCTCCAGCACGCCTTCGAGCAGGCGCGCGTTCTGTTCCAGCGCGTCCTTGGAAAGACTTGGGTCGCGCGCGACATTCTTCGGTTCGGACAGGAAATGCAGCGACGGCATTTCGAACGTGTCGGAGCCGATCAGCGAGGTTTGCGCCTCGCGCTGGACGCGGGCGCCCGGCACGGGTCGCGCCGCCGGCGCCTCCACCCGGGTGGCGGCATCGGAACGGAACTGCTGGACCTTGGCCGTGGGAGCACGCCGCTGCGCGACGGACTCGTCATCGAAATCCATATCCGCGTCGTCGCGGCTGAAGACATCGTCGTCGTCCGGGTCGACGGAGACGCTGCGGTCGTTGACCATGGCGGCGAAGAATTCCGGTTCGACACGGGCGCGGCCGTCATGGCTCATGCGCTGCTCGGCGTACTCGGCCGACTCGACGCGTTCGGCGGCGCGGCGCCAGGCGCTGGCGCGCGGCTCCATCTCAGGTTCGAACTCGTCGCGCTCCTGCCTGCGGCGCACCGCGCGGCGATGCATCCACGCGCGGAAAGAAAGCCACCAATGGGTGATTGCGCCGAGCGCCAGTATGCCCTCGTCGCCCTCGTCCTCGTCATTGTCGAACAGAAGCTCGTCCTCGCGCGGGTCCGCGGCGGCCGGCTCTTCCATCACGGCGAAGCCGTTCTTGCGCCCGAGCAGCGCCGCGCCATGGGCGAACAGCCAGAGCGCGGGCGCAGCCAGCACTATGGCGAGCACGCTGGCCACCAGCCCGGTCGGATAGCCGCCGATGAGGACACCGGGGATCTTGAGCACCATGTCGCCGAAGACGCCGCCGAGGCCGGTGGGCAGCGGCCAGGTCTTGGGCGGAACGATGCAGCCGGCGATGGCGGCGGCGAGCAGCGCGAAACCGAACCAGAACAGCCCGCGCCTGGGCAGCCGGTCGACGCCGCGCGCCGAAAACAGGAGGTATCCCCAGATCACTGCCGGAACCAGCGCGGCGACCGCGGCAAGGCCGAAGAACTGCATGGCGAGGTCGGAGAACACCGCGCCGGCATAGCCCATGGCGTTGGTGACGATGTTGGCGGTGGCATGCGAGAAGCTTGGATCGGCGACGTTCCAGGTCGCGAGGCTGGCGACGGCGAAGGCCGTGAACGCGAACAGGCCGGTGCCGATCAGCCGGCCGACCTGGCGCCGCGCGAATGCCTGGATGCCGTGCCCCGTATCGGTCAGCGCGAGCGGTGCTGAAGCCCCTGAACGCATGCTCTTCCCCGTCAGTGATTGCCTGGCCGCAGCGCATGACGCACTCCGGCAGATTCGGATGCCAGACTAGGCGTGGGAAGGTTAAGGGCGCATTAACTATAAGACCGTGGGGGCCGTCCTTTTGGCACCGACATCTACCAGTGATCGCACCATAAGAAAAATGGCGGGCGCCCTGGCCCGCCATCCATTCGTTGGGCCGAGCAGCGTGCTACTTGCTGGCGCCGCCGAGCATCTTCACATTGGCGCAGAACTCGGCGTGCGGCTTGCTCATCGCCGCGTCCTGGCATTCCTTCATCATGGCGTCCTGCTTCTCCTTCGGCATGGCCATGAAAGCTGCCTTGAATTCCTCCATCGGCTTCATGGTCTTCATGCTGGAATCGGTGAAGAACGGCGCCATGTTGTCCGGCTCGTCCAGTGCGCCGGCAAATGCAAAGCCGCTGACCATGGAAAGTGCGAGTGCCCCGAGGCAGATATTCTTGAGGTTCATGAGAAAATTCCTTCCCTGTTTCAAAATCACGAGCGTCAGAACGACGATCGCCTCCTGAGTTCGGCGACAGAGCGGTCGATGTTTCCTCGAAAAGCTTCTTCACGCGAACGTGATTGCGCGGACTCGGACGAAGCGAGAACGAATTTGCAAAAAAAGAGGCCCGGAGCGATCCGGGCCTCAAGGCGTGACCTCCTTGCGGGAGCATCACGACGGGATGCTTTCAAAGCAATTCCAGCAGAAGGGATTCGCGGTTTTCCCTCCGGAATTGCGCGGCAAACATGGGGCCGGCGGGAGGAGGGTTCCGCCGGCCCGTTGGCAAGGATGCCTTACGGCACCACTTCGCCATGCTGGGAGATGTCGAGGCCTTCGACTTCTTCCTGGGTCGTCGGACGCAGGCCGACCAGCGCCTTGACGACGTAAAGGATGACGAAGGTGGCAACCGCCGTCCAGACAATGGTGACGGCGACACCGTAGATCTGCTTGCCGAGAGAAGCGCCCGACGAGAGGCTGTTGATCGCCGGGTCGGCAAGCACGCCGGTCAGCAGGGCGCCGACCACGCCGCCGACGCCATGCACGCCGAAGGCATCGAGCGAGTCGTCATAGCCGAACATGTGCTTCACCTTGACCGCCGAGAGGTAGCAGACGACGCCGGCGACGATCCCGACGATGAAGGCGCCGGTCGGGTTGACGAAACCGGAAGCCGGCGTCACCGCGACGAGGCCCGCGACGGCGCCCGAGATGATGCCGAGCACGGAAGGCTTCTTGGCGATGATCCATTCGGCGAACATCCAGGCCAGTGCCGCGGCGGCGGTGGCAACCTGGGTGTTGAGCATGGCGGCACCGGCAAGGCCGTCGGCCGCCAGTTCCGAACCGGCGTTGAAGCCGAACCAGCCGACCCACAGCAGCGATGCGCCGATGACCGAATAGACGAGGTTGTGCGGCGCCATGTTGGTGGTGCCATAGCCTTCGCGCTTGCCGAGAACCAGTGCACAGACGAGGCCCGCGACACCGGCATTGATGTGAACGACCGTGCCGCCGGCGAAGTCGAGCACGCCAGCCGTACCGAGGAAGCCGCCACCCCAGACCCAATGCGCGATCGGCACATAGACGATCAGCAGCCACAGTGCCATGAAGATCAGCAGTGCCGAGAACTTGAAGCGTTCGGCGAAGGCGCCGGCAATCAGCGCCGGCGTGATGATGGCGAAGGTCATCTGAAACGTCGAGAAGACGAATTCAGGGATGTTGGCCACACCGGGCAGCCACAGGCTGGCGGTGGTGATGCCGTGGTGGAAGAATTTCGAGGTGCCGCCGAGATAGGCATTCATGCCGCCGCCGTCGGAAAAGGCCAGCGAATAGCCGAACATGAACCATAGCACCGTCACCAGGCAGGTGATGGCGAAACTCTGCATGACGGTGGCGAGCACGTTCTTCTTGCGCACCATGCCGCCGTAGAACAGCGCCAGGCCCGGGATGGTCATCATCAGCACCAGCGCCGTGGAGGTCAGCATCCAGGCGGTGTTGCCGGTATCGAGCACCGGGGTGGGCGCGGCGGCAGGTGCCGCGGCAGCGGCAGCGGGTGCGGCTTCCTGCGCGAAGGCGGCGACGCTGCCCAGCGCTGCGAGAGCGAGCGTGCCCAGAAGGGCCGCCCGTCCCGTCGTCTTCAAGGTGGAAGGAATATTCATTGAACTCTCCATTGGAATACGTGTTCGCCGCTCAGAGCGCGTCGCTGTCTGTTTCGCCGGTGCGGATGCGCACCGCCTGGTCGATGCCGAAAACGAAGATCTTGCCGTCGCCGATCTGGCCGGTCTTGGCCGCGGCGGTGATGGCTTCGACGGCCTTGTCGACCATGTCGGCCGCGACCGCGACCTCGATCTTGATCTTCGGCAGGAAAGAGACCGCGTATTCCGCCCCCCGATAGATTTCCGTATGCCCCTTCTGACGCCCGTAGCCTTTGACTTCGGTGACGGTCAGGCCCTGGATGCCGACGGCGGTAAGCGCTTCGCGTACCTCGTCCAGCTTGAACGGCTTGATGATTGCCATCACGATTTTCATAAGGTTCACCCTTTGCTGTTGCGGTGCCCCGCGTTTGCACGACTTCACCGATCCCAAAGAGCCGGAGAGTGCCCCCCAAGGATTCAAGCTCCGTGCCAAGTGCCGAAGCAGGGCGTTAACCTATTGGAAACAAAGGGAATGGAGCGCCCGCCGCCAATTGCTGTATGCATGTGCGGCACGCCGCATGCTCAAAATTTAAGCAATTTTGTGAAATTGCCTAATTTGCCGGCTTTGAGCATGATCAGGAAAAGTGGAATCGGCTTTCGCAAAGAATCTTGCTCAAACAAGACTCGCGAATGCTCAACGCTTGAGCCGGATCAACCCTTCCTGTGCCATCGAGGCGATCAGCGTGCCGTCACGGGCATAGAGCGTGCCGCGGCTGAAACCGCGCGATCCCGAACTCGAGGGGCTGTCCTGCGCATAAAGCAGCCAGCCGTCGAGCGAATGCGGCCGATGGAACCACATCGAATGGTCGAGGCTGGCGGCCTGGATGTCGGGATCGAACAGGCCGCGCCCATGGGCGAAGGTCGAGGTGTCGAGCAGCGTCATATCGGAGAGGTAGGCGAGCAGCACCGACTGCAGCGCGCGGTCGTCGGGAACCGGCCCGGCAAGGCGGATCCAGACGTTCTGCCGGGGCGGCAGCTTGTCGCGGCTTTCATAGTGCTGGAGGTTGACCGGCCGCAACTCCAGCGGCCGCTCGCGCGCCCAGAAACGGCGAACCGCCTCCGGCACCCGGTCGGCCGTTTCGAGCAGCTGGCGCTGCGTCTTCAGCCCTTCCGGCGGCGGCACGTCGTCAGGTAGCGCGAACTGGTGCTCGAGCCCCTTCTCGTCGACCTGGAACGAGGCTTCCAGCGAAAAGATCGCCTGTCCGTGCTGGATTGCCAGCACCCTCCGCGTGGTGAAGGAACCGCCGTCGCGGATGCGATCGACCTCGTAGATGATCGGCACCTTGATGTCGCCCGGGCGCATGAAATAGCCATGCAGCGAATGCACGAAACGGTCGGGCTCCACCGTTCGCTGCGCCGCCACCAGCGCCTGCGCGATGGTCTGGCCGCCGAACACGCGCTGCCACTCCACCTGGGGGCTGCGACCACGATACAGATTGTGTTCCAGCTTCTCGAGGTCGAGAATGCGCAGAAGCTCGTCGATCGCCGCCGTCATGTTTTGTGACCTCGCCGCAAAATTGCTATGGCGGTTTCCGACAGGAAGAACGAGCCGTCAAGGGCGCAAGCCCCGTAGCCGCGCAAGGAGCCAAGACAATGGAACGCAAGGCGGACGCCAAGGCCAGATCCGGGATCGATGTTCTCGTCGCGGGTGCCGGCTATGTCGGCCTGGCCGCCGCGGTCTCGCTGAAACAGGCTCGCCCGGGCCTCGCCGTGGCGCTGGTCGACGCGGCGCCCGCCGGTTCCTGGCAAAGGGATGGCCGCGCTTCCGCCATCGCCGCGGCGGCCTGCCGCATGCTCGACCAGCTCGGCGTCTGGGCCGAGATCGCGCCGAAGGCGCAGGCGATCACTGAGATGATCATCACCGATTCACGCAGCGCCGATCCGGTGCGCCCGGTCTTCCTGACCTTCGGCGGCGAGGTGGCGCCGGGTGAGCCTTTCGCGCATATGGTCGCCAACAGGGCGTTGAACGGCGCCTTGCGGGCCAAAGCCGAACAGCTCGGCATCGACATCATCGAAGGCGTGGCGGTGCAAGGTTTTGAGACCAATGGAGCCGGCATGTCAGTGCATCTGGCGGACGGCGCCACGTTGGCGGCGCGGCTGCTGGTCGCCGCCGACGGCGTCAATTCGAAGCTGCGTGACATGGCTGGCATCAAGACGGTGAAGTGGGACTATGGCCAATCGGGCATCGTCTGCACCGTGGCGCATGAACGCCCGCACAATGGCCGCGCCGAAGAGCATTTCCTGCCCGCCGGCCCGTTCGCCACGCTGCCGCTGATACCCGACGAGGACGGCACCAACCGCTCTTCGATCGTCTGGGTCGAACGGGCGGAAGATGCGAAAACGCTCGTCGAAGGCGACGATCTCGTCTTCGAACACGAACTTGAACAACGTTTTGGGCTGAAACTTGGAGAAATCCGCGTCGCCGACAAGCCGCGCGCCTGGCCGCTTGGTCTCACCATCGCGCGCGCCTTCGTGGCACCGCGCATCGCGCTTGCCGGCGATGCCGCCCACGGCATCCATCCGATCGCCGGCCAGGGGCTCAATCTCGGCTTCAAGGATGTGGCCGCCCTTGCCGAGGTGATCGTCGAGGCCGACCGGCTCGGCCAGGACATCGGCGCGCTCGACGTGCTGGAACGCTATCAGCAATGGCGCCGTTTCGACACGGTGCAGATGGGCATCACGACCGATGTGCTGAACCGGCTGTTTTCCAACGACATCACCCCGCTGCGCACCGTCCGCGACATCGGCCTCGGTCTCGTCGAGCGTATACCGCGGCTGAAGGAGTTCTTCATCCGCCAGGCATCGGGACTATCCGCGGGCACGCCGCGCCTGCTGAAGGGCGAGGCGATCTGATCGTCTCGCTGACTTGACGTCGCGGCCTGTGGGCTGCGCCGCGTCGCTTCGCTCCTTGCTCCGCCATGGGATGAGGATGCAGCGGGAGTTTCGCGCCAATCGCCGAGGCCGGCGATCTCAGTTCACTTCAAAACCAAGCTTCTGGCGCAGCCGCAGCATGCGCTGGTCGGGTATCTTCAGGCTCTGCTCTCCGCCCTGAGCCACCCGGTTCAGCATTTGCAGCAGATCGTCCCGTTCGTTCGGGTCGAGGCGTTCGCGCAGGAAGGGCGCCAGCTTGTCGATGACGATGGTGGTGTCGTCTATCTGGGTCGCGGCCCACCTGGCATAGACAACCGCCTCGTCGGTCTTCTTCGGCCCGGCTGCGATCTGCGAAATCACCTCGCGAATGACGGCCTCGCGCCGCGGCAGAACAGGGCCATCTTCCGAAACGATCGCGGTGATCAGCGTCGCTGCCGCCACCACCGGATCATCGATCGCCGTCAGCGGCGAAAGCGCGGCCTGCTTGCGCAGCTTCTTGCGCCTGATGTTGCCTTGAACGCGCCCGACGACTTCGGCGACCTCGCGCGCGGCGTCGTTCATTGCCTTCATCCGGTACCACCACAATGCCGCCGCTCCGAGCACGCCAAGGACAGCAATCAGGAAAGGCATGTCCAAATCCCCCAAAGTCTTGGGCGACGATAGGAGAACTCGTGGCTTGCTTCAACACGCAAGAACTGGGCCGCGGCAAGACGGGACATTCACTCAACCGAACGCCCAGGTTTCCAAGGGAGCGCAACGCATGACAGGGAATTATGACCCCGGCACGTTGTAGATCGCGCGCACCTCGATCGTGCCGATTTCGGCCAGCGGAATCTCGCCGGCGATGTCCAGCGCCTCGTCGAGATCCTTCGCTTCGATCATGACGAACCCGAGCAACTGCTCCTTCGTTTCTGCGAACGGGCCGTCGGTGATCAGCTGCTTGCCCTTGCGCCGCCGTACGGTCTTCGACGTCTTCACCGATTGCAGTGCCTGCGCGATGATCAGCTTGCCTTGTTGATCCAATGACCTGTCATAGGCCAGCGAGTCGGCATCGAGCTTGGCGGCACCCTCGGCGGTCAGCGCATGGAGGTCTTTTTCCTCACCATAGACCAGGCAGACATATTTCATTTCGAGCTCCCTTCTTGTGACAAACCATAGGCTGCGGCGACAACCATGTCAGCCTTGCCCGCGACCGTTGCCGCATGGTCGAGAAGGCATGCCGCGACCGTGATGATGGCAAGCGCCGCCAGCAGCCTGCCGAGGCCGGACGCCGGCGGGTCCAGCCAGAAGTCCTCCTGTCGCTCAGGCCCGTGGCCCGGCCTCTTCCACAGCGCGAAAAACAGATTGTCCATGTCAACCTCCATCCGGCCACAAATCCCGTGGCCGCCCGCAGGACGGCCGGCCCGCATGGAGGCCGACATTTTTGCATGGTATTTTTTTAGGCCGAAATGGCCGTCACCGTGCCGTGGTCCAAACAGCGCAGTGGTCTTCGCCCACGTGCGCGCTATAGTTGGCCGGACGCTGGCTCACCCAGGACAAGTTCACGACAACCCAGGAGGACTTCATGGACCGCACCGCAAACGCCGTCTGGAAAGGCAATTTGAAAGAGGGCAAGGGCACGCTCGACACGCAGAGCGGGACCCTGAAGGGTACGCCCTATTCGTTCAAGGCGCGCTTCGAGGACGAAAGCGGCAAATCCGGCACCAATCCGGAAGAACTGATCGCGGCCGCCCATGCCGGCTGCTACGCCATGCAGCTCTCGCATTTCCTCGCCGAAAACGGCACGCCGGCGCAAGAACTCGACGCCAAGGCCGTGGTCACGCTGGTTCCCGGCACCGGCATCACCGGCAGCGCCATCACCCTGGTCGGCAAAGTGCCCGGCATCGATGCGGCGAAGTTCAAGGAATTGGCCGAGAAGGCCAAGGCCGAATGCCCGGTCTCTCAAGCGCTTGGCGCGATCAAGGTTTCGCTCGACGCCAGGCTTGGCTGAAGGGCTTGGCCTGAAGTGACAAACGCCGGCTCCAGGGCCGGCGTTTCTGCATCGGAGATTGGCGAAAGTGGTCGCAGCATCCAATCTCCCCTCAAGGGACTCTCGTGGGGTCTCGGATTGGCGGCCTCAACCGCCCAGCGCATCAAGCCGGGCGCGAAGGGCCGCGACTTCCTGCTCCAGCGCCTCCAACCTCGCTTCCAGATCGGAGGCAGGCGCGGCCGGCGCACTGCGCTGAGCCGAGAGGGCGGCAGCATCCACCGGACCGGCGAGCAGATGCACGTAGCGGTCCTCGCGCTGGCCCGGCCCGCGTGGGATTTCCTGGACCAATGGCGGCCGGCGGCCGATCAGCATGTCGAGTTCCCCGCGCAGGTCTTCGATCGATGAAAACCGCGCCATGCGCTCAGCTCGCGCCAGGAGTTCATGTGCCGTCTGTGGTCCGCGCAGCAAGAGCAGACCGAGCAACGCGGTCTGCGGCGTGGTCAGCGAGAAACGCTGCGCCATCTGATGTTCGTAGCGCTCGACGCGCGAACCGAACATCTGCCGCACAAGTCCCTTCTGCTCAAGCAGCTTCAGCGCCCTGTGCACCTCCGTCTGTTCCAGCGCCATGACAGGCTCGCGCGCCGTCTTCTGGTTGGCCGCGGCAAGTGCCGCGTTGAGCGTCAGCGGATAGACGTCCGGCGTCAGCTCCTTCTTCTCGATCAGGCAGCCGAGCACGCGGGCTTCGGCGGGAGAGAGGATGGGAAGGTCTTCGCTCATTGGATTGGTTATTTTCTACCGATTCTTGGACAGCATGATTTTGACAGACATCCGAGAAGCGCGACAGAGCAGAACTCTTGTCTCGGCGATCGCCTTGATCGGGTTGAGGCCTCGGCCAGGTAGGCGCTATCTAGCGGCGAACAAACGCAGGCGCGCATTAACGCGACTCAGCCTCGGACGCCACGGCGGTCCGTGTCGGTTTCAACTGCCAGAATGACCTGACGAGCACATCCTCGGCATAGATAGCGTCATCGAACTGGTCCTGTCCAAGTGCCCGGCTCAGCGTCGGTCGATCCCCAAGCAGCGAAACGCCAAGGGCAGCCTGGTCATTCGAGAGCGGCACCCCCAGCGCGTCAAGAATGGTGGGAAATATGTCAATCGTGCCCGCAAGCCCGGTATAGGTTTTGGAAGGAATGCCATCGCCCGACAGCGAGAAGAAGTTGCGGCGTTCATAATTGTTCAAGCGATCCGTTACCGTGCTCGGCGCGCTGAGGTGGTCGCTTTGCAAGGCCAGGACAGTGTTCCTCATCAGACCCGCGGCTTCGGCTTTGTGAATGAAGTCCGCGATGAGCATGTTCGTGCATTTCACGGCATGGAGAATGTTGGGGGTCTGCGGAGGAAGTCCCGTCTTGCCGATGCATTTGTCGGTCAGGTAGCCGTCCATCGCATGCCCGCCGCTGACGGCGATCGTGAGCGAGAACGGTTTGCCGTCCCGCTGCACTCGGCGCAAGACGCCGAAGCTCATATCCAGAACTTCGGCGTCGTCGGCGCCAAAAGCGTTGCCGCGCCCCGCGATGGCGGCCACCACTTCGGATCCCCCAAAAAGCGATGAGTAGCCATGGGTGGAATAGAATGTGCCCTGACCGGTGAAGTTGAGCGGCCAACCGGTAATAAAGTTCTGCTGATAGCCCCGCGCCTTCAGAACGTCGCCCAGGCAGGTCAGTCCTGGCAGGAATTGCGAATTCTCCTCCAGGTACTGGCGCGTCGTGAAGAACGATATCAGCAGCGGCGTTCCACAGTTCGCAGCGACCATCCCTGAGATGGAGTTGTTGGTATAGGCAAGTTGCACCATGTTGATCGCCGAAACGCCACGCCTGTCGAATTCGAGCAGCGGACCCATGACGTCGCCGAACTCCGCCTCGTTCATGTAGGTGCGCTCGGCGCTCTCAATGAAAATATGAATGAGGTTCTTTGGCGCGGCGGTCGCCGACGCTGTTTCAGCCGGCTTTGTCAAAGAAGTGACATCGACGAACTGCTTGGACAGGAAATCATGCAGCGGGTTGGGATGGATCGCTGCCGCGATCGGACGTGTCAGCATCGGGTTTGCCGCCAGGAAGAATGCCATCAAGGCAACGTCCAATCCTCTTGTCAGCGTGCCGCGCGCCTTCAGTGCGCCAAGACCGAAAAGACCGGCGGCAATGATCAGGATCGTGCTTCCAGTATTCATCAAATACTCAAGAACGACACTGGGGGTGAGAACTCCGGCGTCGACATGCATGAACATCGCTGCCCAATCGAAATAGCCGAAAACATTTTCGAGGTAGACATAGACAAGGAAGAAAAAGCACGGAACGAGCGATAAATAGGCTCTGAACCACCCGCTTCCTGGCTGATCCGTCCTTGCCCCCTGGAGGCGATCCAGCAAGACAAGCGCGATCAAAGCCACTAGGCCGACGACCAGGATCAGCCTCTTCTCCTGAAAATAGACCTGCGAGGTGAGCCAGGTGAGCGATCCCACCGTCGCGGCGCTAACCAACGGTCCTATTGGCCAGTAACGAACCGCAGGAAATCCACTCATACTCTGTACTCGAGCGACGACTTCCGAAGTATCTATCGAGAATCTCTTAACGCTATACTAAGGTAACGTCACGTCATAGTGTATAGATGACAGCTGATTAATGAGGTTTCTCTAATGTAAGTCGTCCCGAAAATCACCTCGGTTTTGGGCAAGCAACGTGTATGAAAACAATGATGGGCGCGCCACATATCCAGGCCGTGCCGTGGCGCCTGGTAGCCGCTTCGACGGCGCTGAGGGATCCTTGATCTCAGCGCATTGTTGGTGAGGATGGCCGCCGTGTATTTCAGGCGAGTACCGATTCTCGATCAGCCGGCCGGCTTGTCCTCCGCCGAACCTAAACCCTTCTCTCCACCATCATCTTCTTGATCTCGGCGATCGCCTTCGCGGGATTGAGCCCCTTCGGGCAGGTCTGCGCGCAGTTCATGATGGTGTGGCAGCGATAGAGCCGGAACGGGTCTTCGAGATTGTCGAGCCGTTCCCCCTTGGCCTCGTCGCGGCTGTCGATCAGCCAGCGATAGGCCTGCAGCAGCGTCGCCGGGCCGAGATAGCGGTCGCCGTTCCACCAGTAGCTCGGGCACGAGGTCGAGCAGCAGGCGCACAATATGCACTCGTAAAGCCCGTCGAGCTTTTCGCGGTCCTCGTGGCTCTGCAGCCATTCCTTGGCCGGCGTTGGCGACACCGTCTTCAGCCATGGCTCGATGGAGGCGTGCTGGGCGTAGAAATTGGTAAGATCGGGCACCAGATCCTTGATCACGGGCATATGCGGAAGCGGATAGATCTTGATCGCGCCCGATATGTCGTCGCAGCCCTTGGTGCAGGCGAGCGTGTTCGAGCCGTCGATGTTCATGGCGCAGGAACCGCAAATGCCTTCGCGGCAGGAGCGGCGCAAGGTCAGTGTCGGGTCGATCTTGTTCTTGATCCACAGCAGCGCGTCGAGCACCATCGGCCCGCAATCGTCCATATCGACGAAGTAGGTGTCCATGCGCGGGTTCTCGTCGTCGTCCGGCGACCAGCGATAGATGCGGTATTCCCTGAGATTGGTGGCACCCTCCGGCTTCGGCCAGGTCTTGCCCTGCTGGACCTTCGAGTTCTTTGGGAGCGTGAGTTCGACCATTACCTCAGGTCCTTTCGGATGACGAGCTTCAGCCCGGACCAGATTTCGTTCACGGCGGCGACCTTGACGTCGACAAGGTCGAGCTTGAGCGCTTCAGCACGGACAACGCCCTCGGTGACGTCGGTGGCCACTTTCGAGGCCTTCTTTGGCCAGGAGACCCAGACCATGCCGTCGCGCTTGATCGCCGCCTCGAGTGCGCCGAGGCGCTCCTCGATCTCGGCGCGCTGTCTGGTGAAGGCGTGGACGGCGTCGTATTTCAACACCACGCCCGAAATGTCGGACCATTCGGCCAAGCGGTCGGCCTCGGCGAAATCGACGGCCTCGGCGAGGTCCGTGAGTTCCGGCGGCAGGGCGATGAAGGCAGCCATCATCCCATCCTTCAGGCCGAGCTTGGCCGGAAGGGACGTACCGGAATATCCCGCCGCCGTCGCCATCCTCAGTACACCCTGGCCTTCGGCGCTATCTTGGCCAGACTGATGCCGCCGTCCTTTTCGGCCAAAAGCGGCTCGGTGTGCACCGGCCTATAGGTCAGCGTCACCGCGCCGTCCTCGCTGAGATGGGCGAGCGTATGCTTGCGCCAGTTGGCGTCGTCGCGGGCGGAAAAATCTTCCCGAGCATGCGCGCCTCGGCTCTCCTTGCGCGCCTCGGCGCCGTAGACGGTGGTGATGGCGTTGGCCATCAGGTTTTCCAGTTCCAGAGTCTCGACCAGGTCCGAGTTCCAGATCATCGAGCGGTCGAAGACTTTGACATCCTTGAGCTCGGTCCAGATTTCCGAAATACGCTTGCAGCCGTTTTCGAGCGATTCCTGCGTGCGGAACACCGCGGCGTCTTCCTGCATCGCCTTTTGCATCTTTTCACGAAGGACAGCCGTCGGCGTCGAGCCGTTGGCGTGGCGGAGCCGGTCGAAGCGATCCATGATCTTGTCGACCGAAGCCTGGTTGGGCGACGGGATCGCCGCCTTGCGGTCGATGACCTGGCCAGCTCGGATCGCCGCGGCGCGGCCGAACACCACCAGGTCGATCAGCGAGTTCGAGCCAAGCCGGTTGGCGCCGTGCACGGAAGCGCAACCGGCCTCGCCGACCGCCATCAGGCCGGGCGAGACCCGGTCGGGGTTGTCCGCGGTTGGATTGAGCACCTCGCCCCAGTAATTGGTCGGCACGCCGCCCATATTGTAGTGCACCGTCGGCAGCACCGGGATCGGCTCCTTGGTCAGGTCGACGCCGGCGAAGATTTTCGCCGACTCCGAAATGCCTGGAAGCCTTTCGTGCAAGACCGCCGGATCGAGATGATCGAGGTGCAGGAAGATGTGGTCCTTGGCCTTGCCGACGCCGCGGCCTTCGCGAATTTCCAGCGTCATGCAGCGCGAAACGACATCGCGCGAGGCGAGGTCCTTGGCCGACGGTGCGTAGCGCTCCATGAAGCGTTCGCCCTCGGAGTTGACGAGATAGCCGCCCTCGCCGCGCGCGCCCTCGGTAATCAGGCAGCCGGCGCCATAGATTCCGGTCGGGTGAAACTGCACGAACTCCATGTCCTGCAACGGGAACCCCGCCCGCGCCGCCATGCCGCCACCGTCGCCGGTGCAAGTGTGCGCCGAGGTCGCCGAAAAATAGGCGCGTCCATAGCCGCCGGTCGCCAGCACCACCATCTTGGCCGAGAAGCGGTGGATGGTGCCGTCGTCCAGATTCCACGCCACGACGCCGGTGCAGGTGCCGTCCGGTTCCATGATCAGATCGAGCGCGAAATACTCGATGAAGAACTGCGCGTTGTTCTTCAGCGACTGGCCGTAGAGCGTGTGCAGGATGGCATGGCCGGTGCGGTCGGCGGCCGCACAGGTGCGCTGCACCGGCGGCCCGTCGCCATAGTTCATCATGTGGCCGCCGAACGGCCGCTGGTAGATCTTGCCCTCTTCGGTGCGCGAGAACGGCACGCCGTAATGTTCGAGTTCGTAAACGGCGGCCGGGGCTTCGCGCACCAGATATTCCATGGCGTCGACGTCGCCCAGCCAGTCCGAGCCCTTGACGGTGTCGTACATGTGCCACTGCCAGGAATCCGGGCCCATGTTGGACAGCGACGCGGCGATGCCGCCTTGCGCGGCAACCGTGTGCGAGCGGGTCGGGAACACCTTGGTGATGCAGGCGGTGCGCAGGCCCTGTTCGGCCATGCCAAGCGTGGCGCGCAGCCCGGCGCCGCCGGCGCCGACGACGACCACGTCGAACTTGTGATCGACAAAGGTGTAGCCTGCCGCGTTGGCTGATTTCGTGTCCTGGGCCAAGACTTCAGCCTCCGAATGCCAGTTTCAGCAGGGCGAAGAGCGAAGCGACGCCGACTGCTATGGTGAAGAATGTGTTGAGGGCGATCAGCGCCAGCTTCATGCCTTCGCCATGCACATAGTCCTCGATGATCACCTGCATGCCGATCCGCATATGATAGAGCGGCGAGATGAGCACCAGGGCCATCACCAGCGCCACGAACGGGTTGGCGAGCGCTGCCCGCACCTGTGCATAGCCGGCGCCGTTGAGCGCGATCAGGAACCCAGTGAAAAACAGGATCAGCGGGATGTTGGCGATCGCCGTCAATCGCTGGCGCCAGAAATGCCCGGTGCCTTCGCGGGCAGAGCCCAGGCCGCGCACCCTGGCCAGCGGGGTGCGCATGTCGGTGTTCTTCGCACTCATCACAAGGCTCCCCGCGCCATGGTGCCGGCGACCCAGATCAGCAGCGTGAGCAGAACCGAGCCGGCAAGCGTCGCCCAGGCGATCTTCGAGGCCGTGTGTTTTTCCAGCCCGGCGCCGGTGTCCCAGATCAGATGGCGGACACCGCCCAGCATGTGATGCATCAGCGCCCAGGTATAGCCGAACAGGATCAGCCGCCCGAGCCAGGTGCCGAAGGCCCAGTTCACCCAATCGAAAGCCGGCTGCGAGGATGCCGCCGCCATCAGCCAGACGGCAACCAGCAGCGTGCCGAAGTAAAGCGCGCCCCCGGTGATGCGATGGATAATCGACATCGTCATGGTGATCGGCGGCCGGTACACGCTCAGGTGCGGCGAAAGCGGCCTTTCGCGTCTGGCTTGGGTGGCTGGTGATTTGCTCATGGCTGCCCCAGTTCGGCGTCTGCCGCCTCAGGTGGAAATGCGGCAATGCCGCTTCCGGTTGCGACTTCGGACAGCCGGTTTCTAATGCTCTTTTTGCACCGCGTCAAAGCCAGAAAACCGTTTCGAAAACGTAATTTAGTCTGACTAAAAGCCCG
Organism: Mesorhizobium sp. BR1-1-4; assembly: GCF_020165375.1. Taxonomy (NCBI): domain Bacteria; kingdom Pseudomonadati; phylum Pseudomonadota; class Alphaproteobacteria; order Hyphomicrobiales; family Phyllobacteriaceae; genus Mesorhizobium; species Mesorhizobium sp. BR1-1-4. The sequence goes on from NZ_JAIUIB010000001.1 coordinate 438,047, forward strand.
GATGCGGCTTCAATCGATTAGCGGGCGAACGGCCGAAGCCGGCTCGATATCGCTGCAGTGCAGCATGTCTGGCTAGGGGCGCTGCCGTGTCGAGATTTGGCTCACCGGGTGCAGGTCTGCGGCGTCGAGCCCCTCTTCATCACCAGCGCCTCGCGTCCGTCGATCACGATTGCGTCATGCGTGACCGCCTGGTAGCGGCTGCTCTGGTTTGCCGGTGACGCCGCGAACTCCTCGGTGGCGCCTTCCTGGCCGACCACGCGCAGCGACGTGCCGAGGTTCTGAATGGTGATCATGCCGCCATTGCCGCATCTGTAGGTGGCCGTGCCCGTGGTGAAGCGCGGGGCGGTGAGGTCGGTGGTGATCTTGGTCGATGGTCGCGCGGACTGTGGCTGGACGGGAGCAGCAGGCGCCACCACGGGTATCGCTGTGTTGGCGGCCTTGGGCGCGCCGTCCTCCGGCACACAGGCGCCGGCCGCCAGAAGCAGCGGAATAGCGAACGACATCCGAAGCGTTCGGTCAAACATCATGTGCTGCCCCCTCATGGCCGGGCACGCTAGCCACGCGGCGCGCCAAGATCAAGTTCACCCCGGATTAGACCGGCCATGTCGATCCATTGGGACGTCGCGGCGACCGCGAAATTAACCATGTTCATTAAGAAACGGCCGTTGGACCGCTCCTCCCCTTAACAAAGGTTAAGAAAGGGTTAATTTCCGATTCGGACCAGATCGGGGCGCGATCTCTCTCGCGCCGACAAAGGGAGAGCGACATGCGTTCTAAATCAGTGCTCGCCAAATCAGTGCGGACAAGCCTCGCGGCCCTCACGCTGGCAGCGCTTGCCGTCACGGTGGCCGCGCCGGCCGAAGCCGGCTTGCGCCATCATGACCGCGTCTACGCCGATTCGTTCGGCAATCTCGTCATCGACAGCGCAGCCGGCTACAAGCGCATCATCGTCGGCGAAGGCAAGCTGGCCAGGCAATTGTCCGACTACACCAGCGCCGGCCAGCCCAAGGTGATCTACCAGAACGAATCCGACGACATATCGGGCGAAGGCGACTGCTATCGCCCGCCGGTGTTCGTCAAGGGCCGCTCCTATATGTACGGCCTGTCCGACGGCGAAATGCCTGAGCTCAGCCCCTGCCGTTGATGCGGGCCTGGCCGATTTTGAACACGGCCAGCCCATCGGCCGGCCCGGTGGAGACACGCACGCAGTCGCGCCCGGCATTCTTTGCCAGGTAGAGCGCTTCATCCGCGCGCCGCATCAGGTCGGAAAACCCCTCGCTCACGTGGAGCTCGGCAATGCCGAAGCTCGACGTGCAGCGGTTGTCGGCCGGCAACCCGCTGATGGGCAATGCGCCGAACGCGTGGCGGGTGCCTTCCGCGAACAGCCGGGCGGCTGCAAGGTTGGCGCCTGTCAGGATAACGGCGAACTCCTCGCCGCCGATGCGGCCAACCACGTGATGGTCCTCGGCCGCTTCTCGCAGCAGACCGGCAAAGGCCTCGATCACCCGGTCGCCGGACGCATGGCCGAAGCTGTCGTTGACGGACTTGAAATGATCGAGATCGGCAATGACCATCGCCACCGGCACGCCCAGGCGCGTGGCGTCGTGTACGGCCAGCTCCGCATGACGCGTGAAGCCGCCACGGTTGAGCAGGCCCGACAGCGTGTCCACCTCCGACTTCGACGTCACTTCGGCAAGCACATCGCGAACGAGAATGCCCAGCGTCAGCAGCGCCAGTGCCAGGGCAAAGACAGTGCCCAGCGACTGCGACACAAGCGCGTAGCTGCTTTGCAGATAGGCCTGCGGATTGGCGCCCCAGCCGCCGAGCGCATGCGCGATGAACGGCTTTGAGGCAAACTGCAGGCCGCTGGCCGCCAGCACCGCCATCAGGATCAGATCGAGGCGACCGCGGCTTTGCCTAGACGCCCAGACGATGCCAAGGCCAACGAACTGCATGGCGGCGTAGGGAAGCTGGTAGGCCATGATGCGGGTGAGCGACTGGCGCGGCAGATCCTGCACGAAATAGACCGCGATGGTGGTTGCGGCCAGGAAGAACAGCATCGGCGTCCATGGCGGCGCCACGCCATATTTGCGGGCAAGTCCGCCGTTGAAGGCAATGGTGGCGCCGAGGAAAACGGCAAAGGCCGTAACCACAGGAAGCCGCGCATCGTTGAAGGCCGGAATGCTGAATTCGATCGCTGAATAGACCACGCCCAGGACATAAGCGGACGCCATCCAGCGCGCCGGCGCGCGGCCGGCATCATGGAACGAGACAGCCATGAAGGATACCGCCAGCAGGCTGGCAACCGCCAGATTGATCAACAGGATGAAGTTGGCGCCGCTCATCTATCCTCAAACCCCCTCCGACAGCTAAACATCGACGGGCGAAAAAGACGTTAACGCGAAGCGCGGACGCGGCGGTCAGCTGGCCCTGAGCGGCTCAGGCACGAACACCGTCTCCGGTCGCTCGTAGGAGAGGCGCACGCTGTTGCGACCATTTTTCTTAGCCTTGTAAAGCGCCTCGTCGGCCCGTCGCATCAACGGTTCCAGCGTCTCGTCGCCGCTGCGGGCCGCCACGCCGAAGCTGGCGGTAACCTTGGTGCCGGCGGGAAGCCCGTCGACGCCGCCGGCCGAATAGAGTGTGCGCACCGCCTCGGCGAAGAGCCGCGCCGCGGCGAGATCGGTCAGCGGCAAAAGCACGGCGAATTCCTCGCCGCCGATGCGCCCCGCGGCACCTCGCGCTCCCGTGGCCGAGCGCAGCTTCCCGGCGAAATCCGCGATCACGCGGTCGCCGGCGGCATGCCCGTGCATATCGTTGAGCGCCTTGAAATGGTCGAGGTCCGCCAGCACCAGCGCCACCGGGAATTTGGCCACGGCGCAACGCTGCAGCAGCATGGCGGCCCGCTCCTCGAAACCCCGGCGGTTGAGCAGCCCCGAAAGCGGATCGGTGTGGGTTTCCGTCTTAAGCGCCTTCATCACGTCGAGCGCGGCGGCGGTGAAGAGGCAAAGCGCGATCAGCAGCGACAGCAGCGCGTGCGACAGCAGCGCCGTCGTCCAGTAGGACGAGCCGTAGAAGCCGTCATAACCGGCGAAGGGCCCGTGCGCGATGACGACCGCCAGGGTGCGCACGAAGAAATTGACGCTGGACAGCAGCGACAGCACGAACAGGATCTTTTCCGTCGGGCCGTTGTTGCGCACCGGGCGCAGTTCGGCGGCGACGAGCAGGCTGACGCCGCCGAAACCGAAATTCATCGCCAGGATGCGCCAGGTGAGATCCGGGGTGACGAACAGGAACCACGCGAATGCCGCAAGGCCGCCGCCCGCCAGCACGGCGATCCCGACGCCGGGCACCTTCCGGCCGTAGCGGGCGATGATGGCGCCGGACAGGCAGCAGGCGGCGATGGTGAAGCAGATGTTCGACACCAGCTTGGTCAGCGTCACACCGATGGGCAAGGTGAAATATTGGAACAGGAAGCCGGGCGCCGAGACGCAGTAGCTGAGCGCCAGCACCGCCAGATAGGGGCGATGGCGCTGATGGAACCACAGCATGAGGAAGGCCGCGCCGAGCGCCAGCGCGATCGTCGGGTTGAGCAACGCAATGAACAGGCCGGTGTCCAAAGGACTGTGACTTCCCCTCTGTTGACGTCGCGGAAGACCTTAGAGGGCAAGCCCAAACAAGCCGTTAAGCCTGGGCTGTCGGCGCCGTATGTTTGCGGGAACCCGGTGCTGTCGGAAGCGTTCCTGAATTCACAATCCAGGAGCAGGCCATGGCCGACACGATCACATTGACCGACCACGATGCAATCCGTTCATGGGCTGCCGGGCGTGCCGGCTTTCCCGCGATCGTCGACATATCGCCAGAGGCTGGGACGCAGCCCATGCTTAGGCTGGTCTTCGGCCAGCACGCCTATCAGGATCAGGACCAGCCGGAACGGCCCGTCAACGCCGGCGGCTATGAGCTTGTCGAATGGGACGAGTGGTTCAAGCTCTTCGACGAAGAGCAGCTGGCGCTCGTGGTCGCGGCGGACGAACCTGGGCGCCGCGAGGAATTCCATGAACTCATCCGGCGCGACAGGAAGGCTTGACCCAAGCCCTGCAAAGGCTCGGGTCAACTCCAGCCTGGCTTATTTCCAGTCCCGAATGTCGACGAAGTGGCCGGCAATCGCCGCGGCGGCCGCCATGGCCGGCGACACAAGGTGGGTGCGGCCCTTGAAGCCCTGGCGGCCTTCGAAATTGCGGTTCGAGGTCGAGGCGCAGCGCTCATGCGGCTTCAGCCGGTCGTCGTTCATGGCCAGGCACATCGAACAGCCCGGCTCGCGCCAGTCGAACCCGGCGGCGCGGAAGATCTTGTCCAGCCCCTCGGCTTCGGCCTGCTCCTTGACCAGGCCGGAGCCCGGCACGATCATGGCATCGACATGCGGGCTGACTGTCTTGCCCTCGACCACCTTGGCGACGGCGCGCAGATCCTCGATGCGGCCGTTGGTGCAGGAGCCGATGAAGACGCGGTCGAGCGTGATGTCGGTGATCTTCGTCCCCGGCGTCAGGCCCATATAGTCGAGCGCGCGCAGCTTGGAGGTGCGCTTGTTCTCGTCGGTGATGTCTTCCGGGTTCGGCACGATGCCCTGCACGGAGACGACGTCCTCGGGCGAGGAGCCCCAGGAGACGATCGGCGGCAGCTTGGCCGCGTCGAGCACGATCACCTTGTCGAAATGCGCGCCTTCGTCGGTCTGCAGCGTCTTCCAGTATTCGAGGGCCGCGTCCCAGGCAGCGCCCTTCGGCGCGCGCGGCTTGTCCTTGACATAGGCGAAGGTGGTCTCGTCGGCCGCGATCAGGCCGGCGCGCGCGCCGCCCTCGATCGACATGTTGCAGATTGTCATGCGGCCTTCCATCGACAGCGCACGGATCGCCTCGCCGGCATATTCGATGACATAGCCGGTGCCGCCGGCGGTGCCGATCTCGCCGATGATGGCAAGGATGATGTCCTTGGCGGTGACGCCTTCCGGCAGCTGGCCGTCGACGCGCACCAGCATGTTCTTGGCCTTGCGCTGGATCAGCGTCTGCGTCGCCAGCACGTGCTCGACCTCGGAGGTGCCGATGCCGTGCGCCAGCGCGCCGAAAGCACCATGGGTGGAGGTGTGGCTGTCGCCGCAGACGATGGTCATGCCGGGCAAGGTAAAGCCCTGCTCGGGGCCGATGATGTGGACGATGCCCTGGCGGATATCGTTCTCCGAATAATATTCGACGCCGAAATCCCTGGCGTTCCTGGCCAGCGCTTCGACCTGGATGCGGCTTTCCTCGTTCTTGATGCCGAACTTGCGCTCGGGCGAGGTCGAGACGTTGTGGTCGACCACGGCCAGCGTCTTTTCCGGATGACGGACTTTCCGGCCGCTCATGCGCAGGCCTTCGAAGGCCTGTGGGCTGGTCACCTCATGGACGAGGTGGCGGTCGATGTAGAGCAGGCAGGTGCCGTCGTCCTGGCGGTCGACGACATGGTCGTCGAAAATCTTGTCGTAGAGGGTGCGCGGTGCGCTCATGTGCGTAAATCCGTCGATATGAGAATGGGAAAGAGCTGATGCCGCAAGCCCGCGGCCGGCCGGCAGGGATCAGCGAAGTCGGCTGGTCAGGGCGCCGGACACGCGCGCGGAAAAGCGCGACGGCAGGCGTTTTCTGTCCTGCAGCACGAACCCCTTGTAGGCCGGATCGCTGAAAAGCTTTTCCATGGCGGGCTAGATAGCAATGTTTTGGCTTTTCGGCAATTGCGGCGTGGCGCCAGCACTTCTCCCTCGGCTTACATCACCTCGAACACAAAAGTCTTCACCAGTGCGTCGGGCTCGGCGATGGCGTAACAGCGAAACCACGGGCTTGCCTCAACCGCCCGCCATTTCGCTGCCTGTTCCAATTCGTCGAACACGGCCTGAAAACCGCCGCTGTCGAACACCTGGTCGCGCACGGTGAAGATGGCGTGGCCGCCCTTTTTCGTGATGCGCACCAGTTCGTGCAGGCCGGTGGCCGGCGCGTGGCTGATGGTGAACACACCGGTGGAGAAGAAGGCGCGGAAATACCCGTCCGGCCATGGCAGCGGCCCGCCCAGCATTGCCTGCTTCAGCTCGCTGTAGGCTCTGCGGCTGCCGGCGATCTTGAGCATGTCGTCCGACAGGTCGAGTCCGGCAATGTCGCTATAGCCGAGCGCCTTCAGCGACGGTCCCGACAGGCCCGTGCCGCAGCCGGCGTCGAGCAGCGGCCCTTCTCCCGCAGGCACGTGGCGGGTAACCCAGGCGGTGATCAGGAACGGCAGGAGATACCCGAGCGAGGCGGTTTCGCCATCATAGGTCGCGGCCCATGCGGCATAGGCCCGCGCCAGCGTTTCGGGCGTATCGGCCGTGTAGACCGAATCCAGCGCCGCATTGGCCTTGTCGATGTTCACTGGCAGCTCCTCCTCCGGCAAGCACCGAGCGTAACGCTGTCCCGGCCCAAAAACTATTCCTCGTGCTGGCGGCGCAAACGCCGCTCCAGCGCCCTGAGCGCCAGCGACAGGCCGACGGTGAGGATGAGATAGATATAGGCTGTTATCGAATAGGTCTCGAAGAAGCGGAACGAGCCGGCGGCATACACTTTGCCCATCTGCGTGATGTCGGCGACGCCGAGCACCGAGACCAGCGAGGAATCCTTGACCAGGGCGACAAAATCATTGCCGAGCGGCGGCAGGATGGTGCGGATCGCCTGTGGGAACACGACCAGCCGGAAGCGCTGCGCACGGCTCAGCCCCAAGGCCTTCGCTGCCTCGATCTGTCCTTTCTCGACCGACTGGATGCCGGCGCGAAAAACCTCGGAGATGAAGGCCGAATAGCCGATGGTCAGCGCCATGATGGCACGCCACAGCAACGACACGTCACGCACCAGCAATTCGCCGAGGATGCCGGCATTCTGCAATGGCGCGGTCAGCCCGTTCCAGGCCACGACGAAGGCCGGCGCGCCGGCAAAGGCTATCCAGAACAGCAGCACCAGGATCGGCACGCCGCGAATGATCTCGACATAGAAGCGCGCGATCTGCCGCAGCCAGGCCGAACCCGACAGTCCCATCAAAGCGATGCCGAGGCCGATCACCGACGCCAGGACAAAGGCGATCACGGTGACGAAGACGGTGATGCCGATGCCCTTGGCGACAGTGGCGAAGACCTGCGCATAGAGATCGCTGGCGGCGATGGCGAGGGCGGCCGCCAGCGCAAGGACACCGGCAACGGCGAGCCACCAGGGGAAGTCTGGTTTGGAAATGGTGGGGGCTGCCATTAGCAGAGGTCGGCGACGCAAGAACTGCGAGAGGGACGCGCCAACGCAAATCCCTGCCCATCAGACCACGCCCTCAACAAGATTGGCTCACTGCCCCATCTTGTAATCAAGGAACCACTTCTTGTTCAGGGCATCGAAGGTGCCATCCGCCTTCAGCGCTGCGATCGCCGCGTTGACCGGCTTCACGAGGTCGGAGCCCTTGGGGAAGATGAAGCCGAAATCCTCGGTGCCGAGCGGGCCGCCGATCAGCTTCAGCTTGCCCTCCGAAGCATCGACATAACCCTTGCCGGCGGTGCCGTCGGTCAGCACGACATCGACGTCGCCGGACTTCAGTGCCTGGACGGTGGCGCCAAACGTCTCGAACAGTTTGATGCGCGGGTTCTGCTCATTGCCGTCGAGCACACTGTAGACGGCGGTGTAGAAAGGCGTGGTGCCGGCCTGTGCGCCGATCAGTCCGTCCTTGAAGGCGCCGAAGGTCTTGGCGTCGGTGAAGCGGCTTTCATCGCCGCGCACCAGCATGAACTGTTCCGAGCGCATATAGGGGTCGGAGAAATCCACCTTCTGCTTGCGGTCGTCCTTGATGGTGATGCCGGTCATGCCGATGTTGTACTGGTTGTCGGAGACCGCCTGGATCATTGCATCCCAGGATGTGTTCTGGTATTCGACCTTGAAATTGAGCCGCTTGGCGATCTCGTTCATCGCGTCATATTCCCAGCCGATCTGTTTTCCCGTCTTGGCATCGATGAACTGCAGCGGCGGATAGGCGTTTTCAGTCACCACCACCACTTGTCTGCCGCCGAGATCGGGCAGCGCCTGCGCGAAGGCGGCAACGGGCGCCAGGACCAGGGCCAACAGGCCGGCCAGCAGCAATTTCGATTTGGTCATGACACACTCCCCGAAATGATTGGCCGCGCGATGCTTGCGCGGCAGAGAAATCCGGCGCCGACTTTAGCTTTCCGCAAGCGCCTTGCAAGACGGGTCCACCGCGACCTTGCGCGTTAACGTGGATTCCAGTGCGTCCGGGAGGCGGTTTTTGAGGACAGTCCTTGCCTCGATCAATCTTGCTCGGTCGCGGCTTCGCGCAATCCCGCGACAAGGCGGGTGAGCGTGCCGTGAAGGGTTTTGAGCTCAGCCCGCTCCAGCGGCATGCCGCAATCGAGCGCCGCCTGCACATCCTTCATGTTCGCGCGCAGCGCCTGGCCCTTGGCCGTCGGCTCGACCAGCACCCGGCGCTCGTCGTCGGCATCGCGCCGGCGGGTGACGAGGCCGCCCGCTTCCATTCGCTTGAGCAGCGGGGTCAGCGTCGCTGAATCCAGGCCGAGCGCTTCGCCAAGGTCGCCGACCGTGCTCGGCGCGCGTTCCCACAGCGCCAGCATCACCAGATATTGCGGATAGGTCAGGCCGAGCGGATCGAGCAACGGCCGGTAAAGCTTGGTCATCAATCCGCTCGCCGAATAGAGCGCGAAACAGAGCTGTTGATCGAGCCGTGGCACCGGGTGCGCCCGGGCGGCCTCCGCCGGGGCTTCTCTGGCTTTCGTTTCGACTTTTGTCGTCATGCCACCTTTACCGAAAGCGCCACCTCGACATTGCCCCTGATGGCATTCGAATAGGGGCAAATCTGATGCGCCGCCGATACAAGCGCTTCAGCCGCCGCCTGATCAAGGCCTTTCGTCTCCGCTGCCAACGCGACGCCGAGCTTGAAGCCTTCGCCATTGGGGAGCAGGCTGACGGTGGCCGCTACCGCTGCATCCTCGAGCGGCAGCTTCTGCTTGCGCGCCACGAAGCGGATCGCGCTTTCGAAGCAGGCGGCATAGCCGATGGCGAAAAGCTGTTCGGGATTGGTCGCGCCACCTGGTCCGCCGAGCTCCTTGGGCATTGCCAGATCGACCTTGAGCAGGCCATCGCTGGTTTCGCCATGGCCGGCGCGACCGCCCGTCACGTGGGCCTGTGTGGTGTAGAGTGCCATCTTCCATTCTCCAATTAGATTGTGCACGATTAGTTAGTACACAATATGATTGGGCGTCAATTGCCGACCCCGATCTCCGAGGCTGAACCCGTTCACAGTTCGGTGAAACGAAAAAAAGGCGGCCGAAGCCGCCTTTTTCAAATTCCTTCGTCGAACTCTTATTCGGCCGGGGTCGCTTCGGCGGCAGCCTTGGCTGCTGCTTCAGCCTCGGCGGCTGCCTTCTTCTCGGCGGCTTCCTTGGCGGCCGTCTCGGCGGCCAGCGCCTGGGCGGCTGCGACCTTCTCGGCCTCGATGCGCGCCTTCTCGGCGTTCAGCGCGTCGCGCTCCTCATCATTGAGCTTGCGGGCGCGCACGCCGGTGTTTTCCGAAATACGGGCCGACTTGCCGCGACGATCGCGCAGGTAATAGAGCTTGGCGCGACGTACCTTGCCGCGGCGCACGATCTCGACGCCTTCGACCATCGGCGAGTAGACGGGGAACACGCGCTCGACGCCTTCGCCGTAGGAGATCTTGCGGACGGTGAAATTTTCCTGGAAGCCGGAACCGGCGCGGGCGATGACGACGCCCTCATAAGCCTGGACGCGGGTGCGGGTGCCTTCGGTCACGCGGACCTGGACGCGCACGGTGTCGCCGGGCTGGAATTCGGGAAGCTTGCGCTTGGCTTCGATCTTGGCGGCCTGTTCGGCCTCGAGCTGACGGATGAGATCCATCTAAAAATCCACTTCTTGTTCTTCCGACAGTCAGAGCGCCCTACGCTCGCCTTGCAGTTCCATTGACCGCTCGGCTATGTCCTTTGTCTCCAAGACATTTGTCTCCCAGACATCGGGCAGGGGCGACTACACCGTCATTGTTGACGGGTCCGGCAGATTTGTTCTTGCCGGTACGGGCGGGCACATACAGCTATTTCGGCGCTTTGTCACGCCTTGCCCATGCATTTTTTGCCGGCATGGCTCCCGGCATGGCACCATCTTAATCCTGCCGTGCCGGGTTGCGTCTGTCCACCAAGCTTCCTAAGCCAGAATAGCACACTTCTTCACGGCGGCCATCCATGTCTGTTTTCGACGCCATCCTGCTCTTCCTGGCGGGCTTTCTGTCAGGCGCCGCCAACGCGGTTGCCGGCGGCGGCACCTTCATCACCTTCGGCGCCATGACACTGGTCGGCGTCCCCCCGATCGTGGCCAACGCCACCTCCTCGGTGACGCAGTTCCCCGGCTACATCACCTCGACCCTCGCTTACTGGGCCGACATCAGGCACTTCTGGCGCGGCGCGCTGCTGCTCTGCCTGATCTCGGCCGTCGGCGCGCTAGCCGGCGCCCTGATCCTGCTGGCGCTCGACAATCCGTCCTTTCGCGTCCTGGTGCCGTGGCTGCTTTTGGGCGCGACGGCACTGTTTGCCGCCGGGCCCTGGCTGAAGCCGGCGCCGAAACCCGGACACGAAGCGGCTGTCGGCTCACTCGCCGGCTCCCTGGCGCAATTCGTCACCGCCATCTATGGCGGCTTCTTCGGCGCCGGCATGGGCGTGATGATGCTGGCCACCCTCGGCCTGACTCAAGCCGGCGACTACCACCGCCTGAACGCGCTGAAGAACATGCTGGCCGTGGTCATCGCGGCTGTCGCCATCGTCGTCTTCGTCTCGGGCGGCGTCGTCGCCTGGCCGGAGGCGATCGTCATGATCCCAGGCGGGGCGCTCGGCGGCTATGCCGGTGTCTGGATCGCCAAGCGCGTACCGCAGAACGTGGTGCGCGGCTTCGTCATCGCCGTCGGCCTGTTTCTGGCTTTTTACTATTTCGGCAAAGGCTGATCGCCGAACAGATCGGGTCGCCGCTCTTTCGTCAGCGTCTCCGACTGCGCGCGGCGCCAGGCGGCGATCTTCTTGTGATTGCCGGAGATCAGCACTTCGGGAATCTCCCGGCCCTCGAATTCCTGCGGTCGCGTATAGTGCGGATGTTCGAGCAGGCCGTTTTCGAAACTCTCTTCTTCCCCGGAGACCGCATTGCCCATCACCCCGGGCAACAGCCGCACAACAGCGTCGAGCAGCACCAGCGCCGCCGGCTCGCCGCCGGACAGGATGAAATCGCCGATCGAGACTTCCTCCAGTCCCCGTGCATCGATCACCCGCTGGTCGACGCCTTCGAAACGGCCGCACAGGATGACCGCGCCCGGCCCGGCGGCGAGTTCGCGCACGCGAGCCTGCGTCAGTGGTTTGCCGCGAGGGCTCATCAGCAGCCTTGGACGCTCATCGCCCGGCGGCGAAGCATGGTCGATTGCCTTCGCCAGGACATCGGCACGCATCACCATGCCGGCGCCGCCGCCGGCCGGCGTGTCGTCGACGGTGCGGTGCTTGTCGGCGGCGAAGTCGCGGATCTGAATCGCCTCCAGCGACCATGTGCCCGCCTCCAGTGCCCGTCCGGCCAGCGACAGGCCAAGCGGGCCCGGAAACATCTCGGGATAGAGTGTCAGCACCGACGCGGCAAAACTCACCGGTTGCCCCCGGCGTCGCGCGGTCCGCGCGGCCGGCCCTTCGGGTCGAAATCCTCCTCGCGCGGCGCGTCCGCGTCCTCGTCCTCGACCAGTCCAGCCGCCACCGGATCGACGCGGACAAAGCCCTCGGCGATCGACACGGCAGGCACGGCGGCCTGCGTGAACGGGATCAGCACACCCTTGCGCCCGGCGAGCGTCACATCGAGGATGTCGCCGCCGCCGAAATTGTGCACCGCGACCACCTTGCCGATGGCGGCGCCGGTATCATCCCGGATCTCCAGCCCGATCAGGTCGGCATGGTAGAATTCGTCCTCCTCGCCATCGTCGGGCAGCATCGAGCGATCGACGAACAGCTCCGTACCGGCGAGCGCCTCGGCCGCATTGCGGTCGCTGACACCCTTGAAGCGCACCACGACAACGGTGTTGGCAGGCCTTATGTCGGTTATCTGAAAGGCTCGTCCATCCCTGGCGTAGAGCGGCCCATAATCCGCCAGCGCCATTGGCTCGCCGGTGAAGGTTTTCACCCTGAGTTCGCCCTTGATGCCGTGCGCGGCGCCGATTACGGCCATCTGGACGGGGTTCTGCGGCTTGCTCATGGGCGAAAATCCTTTGTCCCTGCTCTAGCGCCGCCTCGCCGCCATTTCAACAACGGGCTCTTCACCGCTTCCTAACCCGGCTGCCGGAAAATGACGGCGAACCGGAACAGACCCGATGCAGGAATTCCTCATACCGGCAAAGGCCGATCTCCAGGCCGCGCGCGAAAGCTGGCTGAAGATGCTCGCGCGTGAACGTCGCCTGTCACCCGAGACAGTGGAAGCCTATGAGCGCGATTCACGCCAGTTCCTGCATTTCCTCACCGGCCATATCGGCGGACCACCCGGCATTTCCGATATCGCCGATCTGCGCCCGGCCGACCTGCGCGGCTTCCTCGCCGCCCGCCGCAATGCCGGCGCCGGCGCACGCACGCTTGGCCGTGGCCTGGCCGGCATCCGCTCGCTGCTGCGGTTCCTCGAGCGGCGCGGCCTCGCCAATGCGGCAGGTGCCGCGGCCTTGCGCGCGCCGCGACAACCCAAATCCCTGCCCAAACCTTTGACGGCGAGCGATGCCAAACATGTCGTATCGGTGGAAGGCCAACTGGCGGAAGAACCCTGGATCGCCGCCCGCAACGCCGCCGTGCTGACGCTGCTCTACGGCTCGGGCTTGCGCATTTCGGAAGCGCTTGGCCTCAATGCCGCTGATCTGGCGTCGGAAGCCGACACCGTGCTGCGCGTCATCGGCAAGGGCGGCAAGACACGGCTGGTGCCGGTGTTGCCGGTGGCGCTCAGGGCGATCGCCGAATACCGCCGGCTGTGCCCCTATCATCTCGACCCGAAGGGTCTCCTGTTTCGCGGTGCGCGCGGCGGCCCGCTCAACCCGGCCATCATCCAGCGTGACATGGCGAAGCTGCGTTCGGCGCTCAACCTGCCGGACACGGCGACTCCACATGCCTTGCGCCATTCCTTCGCCACCCATCTGCTCGGCCGAGGCGGCGATCTGCGCACCATCCAGGAACTCCTGGGCCACGCCAGCCTGTCGACGACGCAGATCTACACCGGCGTCGACACCGCAAGGCTGCTGGAAATCTACGAATCGGCCCATCCCAGGGCATGAACGTCGGTAAAGCCATGCAGTATCGGTGGCCCATTATAAACATTCGCGATTGGCCGAAGCCTTCCCAACTTCGTCATCCTAGGGCGAAGCAGGAGCGAAGCTCCGTCGCGGAGACCCTGGGATCCATGCCGTGACATCAGCCGTGGAATGCAGCGGAGCTGAATTCTGCACCGTGGGCGGTGCTCTGAAGTCGCGGCATGGATCCCTTGGGCTGCGGAGCAGCTCCAGGGGTCTGCGCCGCGTCGCTATGCTCCTTGCTCCGCCCGTGGATGACGAAGAATGGGCGGTTAGGACAATTTCATAACCCCGATTAACGGTTTTGCCGCTTTTCAGTCCTAGGAATGGGACCATGAAACGTGTCATTGCCATCGCCGACCGTGCGGCTTCCGTCTCGCTGAAACTGCTTGTCGCGCTCAACGTACTGTTTTTCCTGTCCTTCGTTGCTGTCCTGCTGTTCGCCGCCGGCAAGGCGCACGCGGAAATCCCGACCTGTACCGGCGCCGACATGCTGTCGGCCTTGCAGAAGAACAATCCCGCCACCTACGGCAAAATCGAGGCCGAGGCGGCTGCCACGCTGAACGGCAAGGGACTGCTGTGGAAGCTGGAAAAACCGGGCGAACAGCCATCCTACCTGTTCGGCACCATGCACATGACCGATCCGCGCGTCACCACGCTGCCGGCCTATGCGCAGAAGGCCTTCGATGCTGCCGGCACCCTCATCATCGAGACCACCGACGTGCTCGACAAGCAGAAGATGATGGCGGCGATGCTGAAGGAGCCGGACCTGATGATGTTCACCGACTCCACGACGCTTTCGTCACTGCTGTCGCCGGACGAAGCGGCGGCCATGAACGCCGCGCTCGATGCGCGCGGCATCCCGCCGGCGACGGTCGCAAAAATGAAGCCGTGGATGCTGTCGGCCATGATGGCGCTTCCGGCTTGCGAACTCGCCCGCCAGTCCGGCGGCGCGCCGGTGCTCGACGTCAAGCTGGCCGAGAGCGCCAAGGCGGCCGGCAAGCCGGTGGAAGGATTGGAAACGGCCGAGAGCCAGCTGCGCGCCATGGCCTCGCTGCCGCTCGCGTTTCACATGAAAGGTCTGGTCGACACGCTGAAGCTGGGCGACAAGGTCAACGATATCAACGAAACCATGATCGTGCTTTACCAGCGTGGCGACACCGGGATGTTCTGGCCGCTGTTCCGCGCCGCCATGCCCGAGGAGCAGGACGACCCCGCGGGCTACGCCGCCTTCGAGGAAACCATGATCACCAGCCGCAACAAGGTAATGGTCGATCATGCCGGGCCGATCCTGGCCAAGGGCAACGCCTTCATGGCGGTCGGCGCGCTGCACCTTCCCGGTCCAGAGGGACTGGTCGAGGATTTCCGCAAAGCCGGCTATACTGTCACCGCCGTCAATTGAGTCGGATGGCAGCGGAGGCACGCAAACGCCGCGTTTACGGCGTTTTCCTCCGCTAGCGTGAAACCCATTCAACGGTTGCGCGTTGATGGATGTTGATTGACCTTTTTCATTTTCCCGGAGGACACATTTATGGCGAACACACCAAACCCAAACGACCCGTACAATTCGACCACCAATGCCCCTCGGCCGAGCGGCGGTGGCGGCAGCCCTTGGTTGATTGCACTGGTCGTCGTTATCCTGGCGATTGTCGCGTATTATGTTTTCGGAAGAAGTGGTGGCGAGCACCCGGCACCCGCCGAGCCGCCAGCGGCCAGCACACCGGCTCCGGCGCCCGCACCGGCTGAACCGATGAAGCCCGCCGAACCGGCCAAGCCAGCCGAACCTGCTCCTGCGCCCGCCCCGGCACCAGCGCCAGCGCCGGCTCCCGCACCAGCGCCCGCCCCGGCACCAGCGCCGGCCCAGTAAGGGGCTCGATATCAAAGACCAACGGCCTGCTGAAAGGCGGGCCGTTTTGTTTTGGGTGATGACCGTTGGGGGGCCTTGGCGCCAAGCCACTCCGCCCGTTCGTCATCCTCGGGCTTGACCCGAGGATCCATGCCGCGACCTCGGCCGAGGAATGCAGCGGAGCAGAATTCCGCATCGCAGGAGCGCTCTGAAGTCACGGCAGGGATCCCTTGGGCTGCGGAGCAGCTCCAGGGATCTACGCCGCGTCGCTTCGCTCCTTGCTCCGCCATAGGACGACGAAGCGTTGGGCACCCTTAGATGTGGATCGGCTTGAAGAAGGTGGCCAGCGCCGCTTCCTTCACCGCTTCCGACATCGTCGGATGGGCGTGGCAGGTGCGGGCCAGATCTTCCGACGAGCCGCCGAACTCCATCAGTACCGCCGCCTCATGGATCATCTCGCCGGCGCCGAAGCCGACGATATGGACGCCGAGCACGCGGTCGCTCTGCTTGTCGGCCAGGATCTTCACGAAACCGTCGGTATGCAGCATGGCGCGCGCGCGGCCGTTGGCCGTGAAGGGGAATTTGCCGACCTTGTAGTCGATGCCGGCCTTCTTCAGCTCTTCCTCGGTCCTGCCGACCGAGGCGATCTCCGGACTGGTGTAGACGACGCTCGGAATGACGTCATAGTTCACATGGCCGGCCTGGCCGGCGATGGTCTCGGCCACCGCCACGCCCTCGTCCTCGGCCTTGTGCGCCAGCATCGGACCGGCGATGACGTCGCCGATGGCGTAGATCCCGGGAACATTGGTCCTGAGATGCCCGTCGGTCTTGACCCGGCCGCGCTCGTCGACCTCGACGCCGGCTTCCTTCAGCCCGAGGCTGTCCGAAAAGGCGCGGCGTCCCGTCGAGATCAGCACGGCATCGGCCTCAATGGTTTCGGCAGCACCCCCCTTGACCGGCTCGAAGGTAACGGTCGCGCCCTTCTTGGCCGTGGCGACGCCGGTCACCTTGGCGCCGAGCTTGAATTCGAAGCCCTGCTTGGAGAGCAGCCGCTGGAACTGTTTCGACACCTCGCCGTCCATGCCGCCCAAAATGGTGTCGAGGAACTCGACCACAGTGACCTTGGCGCCAAGCCGTGCCCAGACCGAGCCGAGTTCGAGGCCGATGACACCGCCGCCCACCACCACCAAATGGCCAGGCACCTTCTCCAGCGACAGCGCGCCGGTCGAGGACACGATGATCTTTTCGTCGAAGTCGACCTTGACGCCGGGAATGCCGGCGACGTCGGACCCGGTGGCGATGACGATGTTCTTGGTCTCGATCTCGTCGACCTTGCCATCCTCGCCGGTCACCGAGACCTTGCCTGCGGCAACCACCTTGCCGGTGCCGCGGAAGGCATCGATCTTGTTCTTCTTGAACAGGAAGGCGACGCCATTGACGTTGGACAACACCGTCGCGTCCTTGTGCGCCATCATTTTCTTCAGGTTCAGCCTGGGTGCCGGAATTTCGACGCCGAGCGTGTCGAAGGAATGGCCGGCCTCGGCGAACATTTCCGAGGCATAAAGCAGCGCCTTGGACGGGATGCAGCCGATGTTGAGGCAGGTGCCGCCGAAGGTCGCGTTCTTCTCGACCACCGCGACCTTCAGCCCAAGCTGTGCCGCCTTGATGGCGCAGACATAGCCGCCGGGTCCCGAGCCGATGATAACCACGTCATAAGCCATGTTTGTTTCCCTTTTGCTTGGGGTTCAGCGGCCGCCGCTGACATTCAGGATCGCGCCCGTCGTATAGGACGCGGCATCGGATAAAAGATAGAGGACCGCACCGGCGACTTCATCCGCCGTGCCCGCCCTTTTCATCGGCAGCAGATCGCGGAACCGTTCTATCCGGTCCGGCTGGCCTCCGGAGGCGTGGATGTCGGTGTCGATGATGCCCGGCCGCACCGCATTGACACGGATGCCTTCCAGCGCCACCTCGCGGGCAAGCCCGATGGTGAAGGTGTCGATGGCGCCCTTGGAGGCGGCATAGTCGACATATTCGCCCGGCGAGCCCAGCGTCGCCGCCGCCGACGAGATGTTGACGATCGCACCGCCCGACCCGCCATGCCGCGTCGAGATGCGCTTCACCGCCTCGCGGGCGCACAGGAACGAGCCGACGACATTGATGCGCATCATGCGTTCCAGCCGCGCGACATCCATCTCGTCGACGCGCGCCTTGACGTCGACGATGCCGGCATTGTTGACGAAGGCGTCGAGCCGGCCAAAGGCGCGGTCGACGGCGCCGAACATGGCCACGATATCGGTTTCCTTGCCGACATCGCCCCTGACGGCAACGGCTTCGCCGCCGCCGTCCTTGATTTCGGCGACCAGCGCATCGGCGGCGGCCTTGTTGGAGGCGTAATTGACCGCGACGCGATAGCCCCCCTCCGACCCCAGTCGGCAGATGGCGGCGCCGATGCCGCGGCTGCCGCCGGTGACCAGCAGCACTTTTTGCGTCGCGCTCATTCCTGGCATCCCTTCATAGCGAACACATCGGACGGCACTTTCGAAAATCCGCCGCCGCCACGCGCCCGGGACTGCCTAAGCACCGGCCCGAGATCGGGCAGGATCAGCGTCTTCGGCGCCTCCACTCCCTCGGCCGGCAAAAGCCCGACAGTGCCCTTGTCGTCGGACGTGTAGATGACGCCGTTCCACAGCGTACAGGCGGCAAGCTCCTCGCCGGTCACGTCGCCCTCCGGGCATTTGTACATCAGCGCGCCGTTCGGCCGCGCAACATCCGTGGTCCACATGACGATGCCGTTCAGCACCACATTGTTGTCAAGGATCATGCGGAACGTGTTGGTTACAACAGCCGATGTGCCGGTCGGGGTAAAATCGATCTCGCTGCCGCTCTGGCTATCGCCATAGACGGCGAGTTCGATCGGGCAGGCGGCCTGGGCGGCTGCGGTAGTCATCACGATCCCGGCCATAAGCACAACCGGTTTGGTGGCTCCGAGCAAACGCGCCATCATTGGCCGCTCTTTGCCGCAAGCCGCCATCCGACCGCCTCACAGATCGAGCACCAGCCGCTCCGGATCCTCCAGGCTTTCCTTGACCCGCACCAGGAAGGTCACGGCTTCCTTGCCGTCGACGATGCGGTGATCGTAGCTGAGCGCCAGGTACATCATCGGCCGGATCACGATCTGGCCGCCGACCACAACCGGCCGGTCCTGGATCTTGTGCATGCCCAGAATGCCCGACTGCGGCGCATTGAGGATCGGCGTCGACATCAGCGACCCGTAGACGCCACCATTGGAGATGGTGAAGGTGCCGCCTTGCATGTCGGCGACCGACAGCTTGCCGTCGCGCGCTGCGATGCCCAGCCGGCCGATATCCTTCTCGATCTCGGCGATCGACATCTGGTCGGCATCGCGCACGACCGGAACCACGAGACCCTTTTCGGTGCCGACCGCGACACCGATATGGGCATAGTTCTTGAAGATGATGTCGGTGCCGTCGATCTCGGCATTGACCGAGGGGATTTCCTTCAGCGCGTGGGTGACCGCCTTGGTGAAGAAGCCCATGAAGCCGAGCTTCACGCCGTGCTTCTTCTCGAAAACGTCCTTGTACTTCGTCCTGAGCGCCATCACCGCCGACATGTCGACTTCGTTGAAGGTGGTCAGCATGGCGGCGGTCGACTGCGCCTCCTTCAGGCGGCGCGCGATGGTCTGGCGCAGCTTGGTCATGCGCACGCGCTCCTCGCGCGATGCATCATCACCCGACGACGGCGCCCGAACCGCGATCGGTGCCGGCGCTGCCTTTGGCGTCTCGGCCGGCTGCGACGGCGCACCCTTGGAGATGGCATCCAGCACGTCGCCCTTCAGCACTTGGCCGCGCTTGCCCGAGCCGGAGAGCTGGTCGACCGACAGATTGTTCTCGGCGATCAATTTTGCCGCCGCCGGCGCCGGCGGCATGGTGCGCGGCTCGACCGGTCCGGCATCGCCGGCAACCTTGGCGGTCTCGGCCGCGGCCTGCTTGGTGGTGGATGCCGCGTCGGGGCTGGACGCCTGCGCGACCGCTTGCGGCTTGGTCGCGGGAGCAGCCGCGCCACCGGCCGAAATCGACCCGAGCAGGGCGCCGACGCCGACCGTCTCGCCTTCCCCAACCGTGATTTCACCGAGCGTCCCGGCGGCGGCGGCGGGCACCTCTACCGTCACCTTGTCGGTTTCGAGCTCGACCAGCGGTTCGTCGGCGGCAATGGCATCGCCGACCTTCTTGAACCATTTGCCAACGGTCGCTTCGGTGACGGATTCGCCGAGTGTGGGAACGCGGATTTCGGTAGCCATTGTGCCTGTCCGTTCTTTCGGTTCTGTTCTGCTTATTCGCCGAGCGCGTCTTCGAGCAAGGCGGCGAGCTGGGCGAGGTGCTTCGACATCAGCCCGGTCGCCGGCGAGGCGGCCGCCGGACGGCCGGTGTAGCGCACCCGCTGATGCTTGGCGTCGATATGCGCCAGCACCCATTCCAGATACGGATCGATGAACGACCAGGCACCCATGTTCTTGGGCTCCTCCTGGCACCACACCATCTCGGCGTTGCGGAAGCGTGACAGCTCGGTGATCAGCGCCTTGGCCGGGAACGGATAGAGCTGTTCGACGCGCAGCAAGTAGATGTCGTTGATGCCGCGCTTCTCGCGCTCTTCATAGAGGTCGTAATAGACCTTGCCCGAGCACAGCACGACGCGGCGGATCTTGGAATCCTTGGTCAGCTTGATCGCCTGGTTGGGCAACAGCTGGGCGTCGTCCCACAGCAGCCGGTGGAACGAGCTTTCGCCCGAGATTTCCGGCAGCGTCGACACCGCCCGCTTGTGGCGCAGCAGCGACTTCGGCGTCATCAGGATCAGCGGCTTGCGGAAGTCGCGCTTCAGCTGTCGGCGCAAGATGTGGAAGTAGTTGGCCGGCGTCGTGCAGTTGGCGACTTGCATATTGTCTTCGGCGCAAAGCTGCAGGAAGCGCTCCAGCCGGGCGGAAGAATGTTCCGGGCCCTGGCCTTCATAGCCATGCGGCAGCAGGCAGACGAGGCCAGACATTCTGAGCCACTTGCGTTCGCCCGACGAGATGAACTGGTCGAACACCACCTGGGCGCCGTTGGCGAAGTCGCCGAACTGCGCCTCCCACAGCGTCAGCGCCTTCGGCTCGGCCAGGCTGTAGCCATATTCGAAGCCCAGCACCGCTTCTTCCGACAGCATCGAGTTGATGACTTCGTAGCCGGCCTGCGCCGCCGACAGATTGTTGAGCGGGATGTAGCGGGTCTCGTCGCGCTGGTCGTAGAGCACGGAATGGCGCTGCGAGAAGGTGCCGCGCTCGGAATCCTGTCCGGAAAGCCGGATCGGATTGCCGTCGAGCAGGATCGCGCCGAAGGCCAGCGCCTCGGCCGTCGACCAGTCGATGCCTTCGCCGGACTCGATCGCCTGACGCCGGTTTTCGAGGAAGCGGATGATCGTCTTGTGCGCTTCGAAGCCCTTCGGCACCTCGGTCAGCTTCTTGCCGATTTCCTTCAGCGTCTTGACCGGTACCGCGGTCTTGCCGCGCCTTGTCTCGTCCTGGTTGTCGGCCGTGCGCAGGCCTGACCAGGCGCCGTCGAGCCAGTCGGCCTTGTTGGGCTTGTAGTGCTGGCCGACTTCCCATTCGGCTTCCAGATGCGCGCGCCAATCGGCCTTCATCTGATCGAGCTCGGCCTGGGTGATGTGCCCTTCGGCGATCAGGCGATCGCCATAGATCTGCACCGTCGTCTTGTGGGCGCGGATGTTGCTGTACATGAGCGGCTGCGTGAAGGCCGGTTCGTCGCCCTCATTGTGGCCGAAGCGGCGGTAGCAGAACATGTCCACGACCACCGGCTTATGGAACTTCATGCGGAATTCGATCGCCACCTTGGTGGCGTGCACCACAGCCTCCGGATCGTCGCCATTGACGTGAAAGATCGGTGCCTCGATCATCTTGGCGACATCGGACGGATAGGGCGATGAGCGCGAGAAGCGCGGATTGGTGGTGAAGCCGATCTGGTTGTTGATGATGAAGTGCAGCGTGCCGGCGACGCGGTGGCCACGCAGGCCCGATAGGCCGAGGATCTCGGCGATCACGCCCTGGCCGGCAAAGGCGGCGTCGCCATGCAGCAAGAGCGGCAGCACCTTGGCCCGCTCTTCCAGCGGCACGATCTCCTCGCGGCCGCGGCCGAACAGGGAGTCCTGCTTGGCGCGCGCCTTGCCCATTACCACGGGGTCGACGATCTCCAGATGCGAAGGGTTCGCCGTCAGCGAAAGGTGAACCTTGTTGCCGTCGAACTCGCGGTCCGACGAGGCACCGAGATGGTACTTCACGTCGCCCGAGCCCTCGACCTCGTCGGGGGCCGCCGAGCCGCCCTTGAATTCGTGGAAGATGGCGCGGTGCGGCTTGGCCATCACCTGGGAAAGCACATTGAGGCGGCCGCGATGGGCCATGCCGAGCACGATCTCCTTCATGCCGAGCTGGCCGCCGCGCTTGACGATCTGCTCCAGCGCCGGGATCAGCGATTCACCGCCGTCGAGACCGAAGCGCTTGGTGCCCTTGTACTTGACGTCGATGAACTGCTCGAAGCCTTCCGCCTCGACCAGCTTCTGCAGGATCGCCTTCTTGCCGGTGGCGGTGAACGAGATCTCCTTGTCGGCGCCCTCGATGCGCGCCTGGATCCAGGCCTTTTCCTCGGGATCGGAAATATGCATGAACTCGACGCCGAGCGTCGAACAATAGGTGCGGGTGAGGATCTCCAGCATCTGCCGGATGCTGCCGAATTCGAGCCCCAGCACATTGTCGAGGAAGATCGGCCGGTCGTAGTCGGCTTCGGTGAAGCCGTAATTTTCCGGCGACAGTTCGTTGTAATCCTCGAGCGTGTTGATGCCGAGCGGATCGAGATTGGCGTGCAGATGGCCGCGCATGCGGAAGGCGCGGATCATCATGATGGCGCGCACGGAATCACGTGTCGCCTGGTGCACATCGGCGTCGGACAGCACGACACCGTTGGTGACGGCCTTGTCCTTGACCTTCTTTTCCAGGTGCTTTTCGACGATGCCCCAATTGCCGTCCAGCGCCGACACCAGCTCGCCATTGGCCTGCAGCGGCCAGGAAGGTTTCGCCCATGAAGCGCCCTTGGCGTTCCTGCGCACATCGCCGGCATCGTCCTTCAGCCCGGCGAAGAACTCCTGCCACTCGGGATTGACCGAGGCGGGATCGTCCTCATACGCCGCGTAGAGCGCGTCGATGTAATCGGCATTGCCGCCATAGAGGAAAGAGGTGAGCGAAAATTGGTCGTTGGCCTGATCTTGTCTTGCCATGTCGTTTCAGCGGAGCCTGGCTCCGTCTCCTTTCGAGGGAACAATGAGTAGCCGGTAGTGAGCGGAAAATGGAATTTTCGGCTCAGCTGCTACTCACCCGTTCTTCCCTTCTTCACTACTGACTACCTGCTACTCACTACTGCCTTAACCCTTGATCGCCTCGACCAGCGTCGTGCCCAGCCGTGCCGGCGACGGCGAAACTTTTATCCCGGCCGATTCCATCGCCGCGATCTTGTCTTCCGCGCCGCCCTTGCCGCCGGAGATGACCGCGCCCGCATGGCCCATGGTGCGTCCGGCCGGCGCGGTGCGCCCGGCGATGAAGCCGGCCATCGGCTTCTTGCGACCACGCCTGGCTTCGTCCTTGAGAAACTGCGCGGCGTCTTCCTCGGCCGAACCGCCGATCTCGCCGATCATGATGATCGACTTGGTCTCATCATCGGCCAGGAACATCTCGAGCATGTCGATGAACTCGGTGCCCTTGACGGGGTCGCCGCCGATGCCGACGGCGGTGGTCTGGCCGAGGCCGACATTGGTGGTCTGGAACACAGCCTCGTAGGTAAGTGTTCCCGAGCGCGAAACAACGCCGACCGAGCCCTTGCGGAAGATGTTCCCGGGCATGATGCCGATCTTGCATTCGTCGGGGGTAAGCACGCCCGGGCAGTTCGGTCCGATCAGCCGCGAGGCCGAGCGATCGAGCCGCGCCTTGACCTTGATCATGTCCATCACCGGAATGCCTTCCGTGATGCAGACGATCAGCGGGATCTCCGCCTCGATCGCCTCGATGATGGCTTCCGCGGCGCCCGCCGGCGGCACGTAGATGACGGAGGCGTTGGCGCCTGTCTTTTCCTTGCCTTCGGCGACAGTGGCGAAGATCGGCAGGCTCTCGCCTTTCGAGCCCGTCCAGGTCTCGCCGCCCTTCTTGGGATGGATGCCGCCGACCATCTTTGTCCCGTGGTAGGCCAGCGCCTGCTCGGTATGGAACGTACCGGTCTTGCCGGTCAGGCCCTGCACCAGCACCTTGGTATTCTTGTCGACGAGAATGGACATGGCCGCCCTTTTTAAAAACCGTTGATCGAGGAAGGCGAGACGCGCCGGTAGACGCCGCTCACCATGTCTTGCCAGTCATCGCTGCCGGCAAGTTTGAAATGCAATCGCATGCGGTAGGTGTCGGCATCGTCGAAAACATACGTCACCTTCGCAAAGCCGCGCGGCGACGACCGCTCCAGCACCAGCTCGCGGCCGTTCCATGTGCCCGTGGCGGGCGAGGACGGCACAAAGCCCATCGAATCGAACTGGTGCATGGTGACGACGCTGTTCTGCTGGTCGAAGCCGAATACATTGTGCGCGCCGAAGGAGACCGTGCCATCGCGGCGCTGCTTATAGCGCTGCACCACGAACAGACCGCCGAACTGCGCTTCCGCTGTCACTTCGCTCGTCGCCATGCCGCCATCGGCCCACTGCGTATCCGCCACCTCCTCCTCGCCGCGCCAAGCACCGACCAAAGCCTGCAGGAGCTGGTGATCGGCCGAGAGCGAAGAGAAGGGCGAGGCGTTCATCGGTCAGAGCCGCTTCAGATCGGCGACCGTCAGATCGCTCTTGGCATTGCCGGTGTTGAGTGTCGTCGCCGGTTCGAACATCAGCACCACCGGCTCTGATGTCAGCGAACGCGGCCGATGCTCGACGCCGCGCGGTACGACGATGAAGTCGCCCTCGCCGAGCTCGATCGGCCCGTCGCGAAAATCAATGGCGATCCTGCCGCGCAGCACGAGGAAGGCTTCGTCTTCATTGTCATGCGCATGCCAGTCGAAGACCTCGCCGAACTTGGCGACCTTGGCCTGGCTGTCATTCACGTCGCCGGCGATATGCGGATCGAAGACCTCAGTGATGGTCCGATCCGCCGCCTCGACCAGGTTTATCTTGCGTGGAGGCACCGGCTCAGCCCTTCACCGCCGCCACGATCTTCTTGGCCGCGTCGTCGAGATCGTCGGCCGAGACGACGTTCAGGCCGCTGTCGTTGATGATCTTCTTGCCAAGCTCGGCATTGGTGCCTTCCAGGCGCACGACCAGCGGCACCTTGAGCCCGACTTCCTTGACCGCGGCAATCACACCCTCGGCGATGATGTCGCACTTCATGATGCCGCCGAAGATATTGATCAGGATGCCCTTGACCGCCGGATCCCTGGTGATGATCTTGAACGCGGCCGTCACCTTCTCCTTGGAAGCGCCGCCGCCGACATCGAGGAAGTTGGCGGGTTCGGCGCCGTAGAGCTTGATGATGTCCATCGTCGCCATGGCAAGGCCGGCGCCGTTGACCATGCAGCCGATATTGCCATCGAGCGCGACATAGGCGAGGTCGTATTTCGACGCCTCGATCTCCTTCTCGTCCTCTTCTGACGTGTCGCGCAGTTCGAGCACATCTGGGTGGCGAAACAGCGCGTTGTTGTCGAACGACACCTTCGCGTCGAGCACGCGCAGATGCCCATCCTTCATGACGATCAGCGGGTTGACCTCGAGCAGGCTCATGTCCTTCTCGACGAAGGCCTTGTAGAGGATCGGGAACAGCGTGCCGCCGTCCCTGGCCCCGTCGCCGTCGAGCTTCAGCGCATCGTTGAGCGCCTTGACGTCCTCAGCCGTAACGCCCTTTTCCGGATCGATGGCGACGGTGATGATCTTTTCCGGCGTGTCGTGCGCGACGCCCTCGATGTCCATGCCGCCCTCGGTCGAGACGACAAAGGCGATGCGGCCGACCGAGCGGTCGACCAGGATGGAGAGATAGAGCTCGCGCTCGATGTCGGCGCCGTCCTCGATATAGAGGCGGTTGACCTGCTTGCCGGCCGGGCCGGTCTGCTTGGTCACCAGCGTATGGCCGAGCATCTCGTTGGCGTTGGCGACCACCTCGGCGACGGACTTCGCCAGTCGCACACCGCCCTTGGCGTCGGCGCCGAGTTCCTTGAATTTGCCTTTGCCGCGGCCGCCGGCATGGATCTGGCTCTTCACCACATAGAGTGGGCCGGGCAGCGCCTGTGCAGCGGCTTCCGCCTCGCTTGCCTTGAAAACCGGCACGCCTTCGGCCACCGGCGCGCCAAAGCTCTTCAGCAGCGCCTTGCCTTGATATTCATGGATGTTCATCGGGAACTATCTCCAGGTCGTTTTGCCGGGGTGACGTTTGGGCGGGTTATTTCGAGGCGAGCTGCGGCGCGATCTTGACGCAGGCCTCGGTCAGGCCCTGCACGGTCGCCACCGATGCCTCGAACATCTTCTGCTCGGCCTTGTTAAGGTCGATCTCGATGACGCGCTCGACACCGCCGGCGCCGATCACCACGGGCACGCCGACATAGGTACCCTTGACGCCATACTGGCCGGAGAGGTGTGCCGCGCAAGGCAGCACGCGCTTCTTGTCCTTGAGATAGGATTCGGCCATCTGGATCGCCGAGGCCGCCGGCGCGTAATAGGCCGAGCCGGTCTTCAGGAGGCCGACGATCTCGGCGCCGCCGTCACGGGTGCGCTGCACGATCTGGTCGAGCTTTTCCTTCGAGGTCCAGCCCATCTTGATCAGGTCGGGAAGCGGAATGCCCGACACCGTGGAATAGCGGATCATCGGCACCATGGAATCGCCGTGGCCGCCGAGCACGAAGGCGGTGACGTCCTCGACCGAAACCTTGAATTCCTCCGCCAGGAAGTAGCGGAAGCGCGCGCTGTCGAGCACGCCGGCCATGCCGACGACATGGGTCTTGGGCAAGCCCGAAAACTTCTGCAGCGCCCACACCATGGCGTCGAGCGGATTGGTAATGCAGATGACGAAGGCCTTCGGCGCGTACTTCTTCAGCCCTGCGCCGACCTGCTCCATGACCTTCAGGTTGATGCCCAGCAGGTCGTCGCGGCTCATGCCCGGTTTGCGCGGCACGCCGGCGGTGACGATGCAGACATCGGCGCCCTCGATGCCGGCATAGTCGTTGACGCCGGTCAGCCGGGAATCGAAACCATCGACCGGCGACGACTGCGCGATATCGAGCCCCTTGCCTTGCGGGATACCCTCGGCGATATCGAACAGGACCACGTCGCCGAGATCCTTGAGGCCGATCATGTGGGCGAGCGTGCCGCCGATCATGCCAGAGCCGATAAGCGCTATCTTGTTGCGTGCCATGTGAGGATGATTTCCCTTTGTCTGTGACGCGCCAACACGGCGTCGAGGAAGAGGCCGGACTGCTGCGGGGGAACCGCGAATTTCCCGCACCCAATAGCTCTGGTGCGGAATAAATTCAAACGATTATTTCGACCCCTGCATTTTCAATCGGTTAGTGTGTTTGGGATTTACGTAAACGTCAAAGTTTGTAAGCCGACTTGGGAGAATTTACACAATGGCGATTGAGATCAGAAGGCTTTATCCCGGAGATGACGCCCTTGTGATGCGGATTGCCGACGACGTGTTCGACGAGCCGGTGCGGCCCGATCGCCTGGCAAGCTATCTCGCGCAATCGGGCCATTTCATGATCGTGGCCCTGGCCGAGGACGTTGTCGTCGGCCAATGCGCGGCGGTCATGCACCGCCATCCGGACAAGGCGCCCGAACTCTATGTCGACGAGGTCGGCGTCTCGCCAGCCTTCCAGCGCCAGGGCATCGCGCGCGGAATGCTCGACGCGATGTTCGCGCTCGGCCGCGAGCATGGCTGCGAAGAGGCCTGGGTCGGCACCGAGCCGGACAATCTGACCGCCCGCGCACTTTATGAGGGGCGCAAGGAGGCGCATGGCGAGGCGGAGACCTTTGTGATGTACGTCTATCGGCTGTAGCGATTGGCCGACGCCTCCGGTCCTTCCAGGACGACGACACGATGGCGACCGCTCAATTTGGCGCGAGTCCGCTCAAATTTGGCGCGAGCGGATGAAGGCCGCGAAGGCTGACAGGCCATCGCGAATTGCCCGCACGTTTGCCGGCTCTCGCAGGATACTTTCAACCTCCGCCGGCTTCTTGCCGAGGAGCGAAACCTCGAGCATGGCTTCTTCGCAAAGCGCGAACGACATGGTGCGCATGATCTCCGCCAGCGCCGTGCGGGCGTAGAGCGAGCGTGGCGAGGCGTGCGCCAGCATCGCCGGCTTGCCGACGGCGGCGTCACGCGAGACCAGCCAGTCGAGCGCGTTCTTAAGGCCGCCAGGCACGCCATGGGCATATTCGGGACAGGAGACGACGACACCGTCCGCGCCGGTGACGGCCTCGATCAGATCGGAGGCCTCGCGCGGCGTCCGCTCGCCCTCGTCGTCGGGATTGAAGATCGGCAGCCGGCCAAGCCCGTCATAGACGGTGACGCGACAGCCCGCTGGCGTGTTCAGCGCCAGTGCCGCGACCAGGGCCGAATTGGTGGAGGCCGCCCGCAGGCTGCCGGATATCGCAATGAGGTTGAGCAAGGCGGACCAGTCCAGACGAATCGGGGGCCGACAACCCTACCACATCGTCTGTTTGTACTCGCCGTCGAGCCAGCGGTCGGTCGCCTCGGCCGAATCGGCCAGTGCCAACTGGTCGCGCAGGATCTGGCCGAGCGTCGGCAGCGTGGCGCGATCATGCCAGCTGTCGGGCTTCCACAAATCGGAGCGCATGAAAGCCTTGGCGCAATGCATGTAAGCGGCCTTGACTACGATCACGATAACGCTTTGCGGCTCCTTGCCGTCGACCGCAAGGCGCTCGCGCAAGGTGGCATCGACGGTGATGCGGGCATCGCCATTGACGCGCAGCGTCTCGTTCATGCCTGGTATGAGGAAGAGCAGCCCGACCGAGGGATTGCGGATGATGTTTTCAAGCGTATCCAGCCGGTTGTTGCCGGGCCGGTCGGGGATGGCGATGGTGTTCTCGTCGAGAATGGCGGCGAAGCCCGGCTTGTCGCCTTTCGGGGTGACGTCGGCATTGCCTTCGCCATCGGACGAGCCGATCAGCACGAATGGGCTCTTGCCGATGAAGGAGCGGCAATGGGCGTCCAGCGCCTTCAATTCCTTGCGGATCGAGCCATCGGTCGGGCGCGGCGTCTTGTAGATGGTCCGCAGATCCTCCTGGGTGGTGACGAATTCCATGGCTCTCCCCTTTACAGCCTTATTTGCCGACTTTCTCTTCGCCGCCGGCCTTGTCGTCCAGCGAGTGGCGCAGGATCAGCGGCATCTGGCTGAAGGTGAAAAGAAGCGTGATCGGCATGATGCCCCAGACCTTGAACGTAACCCAGGCGTCGGTGGAAAAATTCCGCCAGACGACTTCGTTGACGAGGGCCAGGAACAGGAAGAACAGGCCCCAGCGGAAGGTGAGCTTGCGCCAGCCTTCGGCATCGAGCTTGAATGCGGACTCGAAGACATAGCCGAGCAGCGAGCGGCCGAAATACAGGCCGCCAAGCAGCACGCCGCCGAACAGCGTGTTGACGATGGTCGGCTTCATCTTGATGAAGATATCGTCCTGCAGATAAAGCGTCAGCGCGCCGAAGATGAAAACGACGACCCCCGACACCATCGGCATGATCGGCAAGGTGCGGGTGAGCAGCCATGAGGCGATCAGCGCGATGGCGGTCGCGGCCATGAACAGGCCTGTGGCGACGAAGATTGGGCCGCCGAATTCAGCCAGCACGGGCAATTTCTGCGTCAGCCACTCGCCGCGCGCATTGGCGAAGAAGAAGACGAGCAGCGGCCCGAGCTCCAGCGCCAGCTTGAGCACGGGATTGATGCCTTCCTTCTTCTCTTTCTGCGGGTCGGACGGATCGCGTTCGAGAATGGGTGGGTTCATGGTTTCCTTCTAACGCACGATCCAATCCGGAAGCCTCACTTCCGGCATCGTGCCTTGTTCAAGCCACTCCAGCGATCGCCCTGGCGAATTCGCTTGCGGAAAACGGTTCGAGGTCGTCGACCTGTTCGCCGACGCCGATGAAATAGACCGGCAATTTATGTTTTGCCGCGATCGCCACCAGAATACCGCCCCGCGCCGTGCCGTCCAGCTTGGTCATCACCAGGCCGTTGACGCCGGCGATATTGCGGAAGATCTCGACCTGGTTGAGCGCGTTCTGGCCGGTCGTGGCGTCGACCGTCTGCAGCACGGTGTGCGGCGCTTCGGGATCGAGCTTACCCAGCACGCGGACGATCTTTTCCAACTCCGCCATCAGTTCGGTCTTGTTCTGCAGCCGGCCGGCGGTGTCGATGATCAGCACGTCGGAGCCGGCTTCCTTTGCCCGCTCGAAGGCATCGTAGGCGAGACCGGCGGCGTCGGCGCCGAGCTTCGAGGCAATGACGGGCGATTTCGTTCGTTCGCCCCAGATCTTCAGCTGTTCGATCGCGGCGGCGCGGAACGTATCGCCGGCGGCCAGCATCACCGACAGGCCGCCATCGGTCAGCTTGGCGGCTAGCTTGCCGATGGTCGTGGTCTTGCCGGTGCCGTTGACGCCGACCACCAGGATGACATGCGGCTTGTGCGAGAGGTCAAGCTCGAGTGGTTTCGCGACCGGCGCGAGCACCTTCTCCACCTCGGCCGCCATGACGGCGCGCACTTC
This sequence comes from Mesorhizobium sp. BR1-1-4, assembly GCF_020165375.1. Classification (NCBI taxonomy): domain Bacteria; kingdom Pseudomonadati; phylum Pseudomonadota; class Alphaproteobacteria; order Hyphomicrobiales; family Phyllobacteriaceae; genus Mesorhizobium; species Mesorhizobium sp. BR1-1-4. Next base: position 468,136 of record NZ_JAIUIB010000001.1, read on the forward strand.
GGTATCGGAAACATCCTTGCCGTAGCGGCTGGAGGCCAGTGAATCGGTGACGCGCAGCGCCGTTTCGACGCCGAGATCGGCGCGGATCAGCACGTCCTCCAGGTCCTGCAGCGTCTCCTCGTCCAGCTTGCGCTTGGTGAAGACGCCGGCAATGTTGCCGGTCAGTTCGCGCGAGGACCGGGCTAGCCCGTCCCGCATGCGCTGGAACCAGGATTGCCTCGGCGCCGGTTCCGGCGCCTTCTGTGGCTCGGCCTTCTGCTCGACCTTTCTGGCGACCGTCACCTTGCCGGGAACGGGTCTTGGCTCCGGGGTGGGCCGCGGGACCGATTGAGGCTCGGGCGCGACCTCGGCAACGACCGGCTGCGTCTCGACCGGTGCAGGTTGGCGAATGGGAGGGGCGATTTCAGCTGGTGGCGCTTCGAGCGCCGCTTCGACGGCAGGTCCGCGCTTTCCTTCATGCTCTCCCCGCAAACCGGGCAAGGACGGTGCTGAAGCCCCTTCCTTCGCCCCGTCCCTATACGGGGAGGTGCCGGCAGGCGGATGAGGGGCAGCGCCGGCCCTTGAAGGCTGCTCGACGGCGGCCGCCGACGGAGGCACTTCAGCCGGCGACGCCGACGGCACCTCGACCGGTGCGGGTATCTCGGCCGGCACTTCGACTGGCGGCGTCGGCACTTCGACGGGCGCGGGTTCCGGTCGCCTCTCCGGACGCGAGGGAACGATCTCCGGCTCCGATGGCGCCGGCGGGATCTCCTGCGGCTGGGGTTCGGGCGTGGGCTCGGGAGCAACCTGCGGCGGCGGGACCTCTTCCGGCGCGGGCGGTTCAGGTGTCTCGGGCGCGGGTGCCGGTTTCTCTTCCGGCGCAGGCTCCGGCTGCCGCTCCGGTTCTGACGGAACCGTCGGCTCCGGCGCGGGCGGAATGGTCGGCGCAGGCCCGGGTGTGGGTTCCTCGGGTGTGGGTTCCTCGGGTGTGGGTTCCTCGGGCTGCGGCCCGGGCGCGGCCTCGACCGGAGCAGGCACGGTCGCCGGCACGGCTTCCGCCACAGGCTCCTCGCGCTTCAAAAACTCCGGCACGGCCTGCTCGGCCGCCGGCTTCAGCGCGTCGAGCTGGTCCCATTTGATCGGCGGCAGCGGGGCGGTCTCGTCGATGCGCTCCTCGACCACCTCCTTCTTGCCGAACGAAAATATCTTCTTGAAAAAACCAGCCATGCTTTTGTGTTCTCAGGCGGCGCGGGCGGCAAGGGGAGTGGCTATCAGCCTGATCCCGTCGTGGCCGGTTATATCAGCCTCGACGATCTCTCCCGGCGCGCCGGTGCCGAGTGCGGCAAGCGTGAACCCTTCGGTGCGGCCAAGGCCGTCGCGCTCGATCAGGACCGACTGACGGCTGCCGGCGAGCGAGGACAGATGGCGCTGGTAGGCCGCTTCGCCGGCGGCGCGCAACCGGGCGGCGCGCTGCTTGACCAGCTCTCGACGCAGCTGCGGCATGCGCGCGGCGGGTGTGCCCTCGCGCGGCGAAAATGGGAAGACGTGGAGATGGGTCAGGCCGCACTCCTCGACGATCTCCAGCGAATTCTCGAACATGGCTTCGGTCTCGGTCGGGAAACCCGCGATAATGTCGGCGCCGAAGACAATGCCGGGCCGCAGCTTGCGCACATCCTCGCAAAAGCGGATCGACTGATCGCGCAGATGGCGGCGCTTCATGCGCTTCAGGATCATGTCGTCGCCCGACTGCAGCGACAGATGCAGATGCGGCATCAGCCTGGGTTCCGTGGCGAGCGCATCGAGCAAGTCGTCGTCAGCCTCGATCGAATCGATGGAGGACAGCCTGAGCCGCTTTACGTCGGACACCTGCCTGAGAATGGTCTTCACCAGCTTGCCGAGCTTCGGCGCGCCTGGCAGGTCGGCGCCGAAAGACGTCATGTCGACGCCGGTCAGCACGATCTCGGCATAGCCGTTGCCCGCCAGCCGCTTGACCTGCTCGACCACGGCGCCCATCGGCACCGAGCGCGAATTGCCGCGGCCGTAGGGGATGATGCAGAAGGTGCAGCGATGGTCGCAGCCATTCTGCACCTGCACGAACGCACGGGCCCGGCCCTCGATGGCATCGACCATGTGGCCGGCGGTCTCACGCACCGAAAAGATGTCGTTGACGCGCGCCTTCTCGGTATCGTTGACGCCAAAATCGGGCAGCGCGCGATAGGAATTGGCCTTCAGCTTCTCTTCATTGCCAAGCACGAGATCGACCTCGTCCATGGCGGCGAATTTTTCGGGCTCGGTCTGCGCGGCGCAGCCGGTGACGATGATGCGCGCGGCCGGGTTGTCGCGGCGCGCCTTGCGGATCGCCTGCCTGGCCTGGCGCACCGCTTCGCCGGTGACGGCGCAGGTGTTGAAGATGACGGCGCCGCCATCCAGCGCGCCGAGGCCGGCATTTTCGGCCTCGCGCCGCATCACTTCGGACTCATAGGTGTTGAGACGGCAGCCGAAAGTCACCACGTCGATGCGGCCGGCCTCCTTCGCCACGTCGACGTCCTTGGCAAGGGGGGACATCACGCCGCGCTTTCGGTGTCGCGGGCCCATTGTCCGGTCGACGGATCGAAGCTGCCGGAAAATTCCCACTCGGCCGCGCCGGTCAGGATGACGTGGTCGTCCTCGCGCCACTCTACATGCAGCGTACCGCCGCCGGGGGTCAAAAGGTTGACGCTGCGGCCCGTGCGCCTGGTGCGCGCGGCGGCAACCACAGCCGCGCACGAGGCGGAGCCGCAGGCCTTGGTCAGGCCGGCGCCACGCTCCCAGGTGCGGATGATCATCGAGTCGGGCGAGGTCACCTGCGCGATGGTTATGTTGGCGCGCTCGGGAAAGATCGGATGGTTTTCGAGCAACGGGCCGAAACGGTCGAGTTCATAGGTCCAGACATCGGCGTCGACCCAGAAGATGGCGTGCGGGTTGCCCATCGAGACGGCCGAAGGCGAATGCAGCACCGGCGCGTCGATCGGGCCCACCTGCAATTCGATCATGCGGGTGTCGCGGAACTCCTCGGCCAGCGGAATGTCGCGCCAGCCGAAACGCGGCGTGCCCATGTCGACCGAGATCGAGCCGTCCGCGTGTTCGCGGGCATTCAAGATGCCGGCCACGGTTTCGAAGGTGAAGGTCTTCTCGCCGGTCTCGGCGGCCAGCGCCTGGACGACACAGCGCATGCCGTTGCCGCAGGCCTGCGCGCCCGACCCGTCGGAATTCAGGATGTCGACGAAATAGGCGGTGCCCGGCGTCCTGGCGTCGTGGATCGCCATGATCTGATCGAACCGCGTCGCTGCGTCGGCGTTGAGCGCGATGGCAGCCGCGGCCGTCACCCGATCCGCACGGCCACGCATGTCGGCAACGATGATCTCGTTGCCGATGCCGTTCATCTTGGCGAAAGGGGCCGTGCCTGCCATTGCTCCGAAATTTCCATGTCCGTTCGGCGCTATATGGCGGAAACGGGCAGGAATTACCAGTGCGCAGCCGCTTTCACGGCGAAGGTGCGGGACTTACGTTACCGCAAAGACCCCAAGCAAGATCAACAGGAAGATGATGAGCACGATGCCGATGAGAATGCGCGCGCCAGTGGCGGCCGCGCCCGCCAGCGCCGGCATGCCGAGCAGGCTCGCCGCGGCGGCGATGATCAGGAGAATGATGATCCATTTGAGCATGGGAACGCCTCGCAAGCCGGACACATTGAAACCGGTTGAAAAACGCGGCTGTCGTGCTTGGGTTCCCGAGGCCGGGAGATAGCGTCGGCGATGTCGAGGCAGCCGAGGTCGTAGAAAGTGCAGTTCTGATTGATGAAGACATTGCGCCCGACGCGGATTTCGTCCCCGCCGGTGCCGTCTCCATCGGACATCGGTGGTTTTCCCGGCATCGCCTCAGCCGGCGATCTCGATATCCGTGCTGAAGGGGGCCGTCTTGCTCGAATTCTCGTCATGCATGACGAAGTTGCACCGGTATTTGCCGGCCGGCAGGCCGTCGAGGGAGAGGTCGAGTTTGAAGAACAGTTCGCGATTGTGCGAGCGAGAGGCGATCTGAACACGGCCGACTTTTTCCATTGTGCCGAGCGTTTCGCCGGCTGCGGACACGACGGTGATGTCGACAGAGAGCGCGATCATGCTGTTGCCGAGGCCGTCCTTGCCGTAGCCATAGCCGACCGGCTCCATGTACAGCACGATTTTCTCGCCGGGCTTGTAGATGTGGTTGGCGCGCTCGCTGTAGATACCGAAGCCGGAGGCCGTGTCGACTTGCTTGACGTTCAGGACGCCAAGCGGCATCGCTTGCCAGAGCGCTTCCTGGGCGCTGCTGAATTTCTCCAGCGCACCGGCGCCATCACCCGACTGGAGCAGCTTCTCGGCCTCGGCCGCCCGATCGCTGATCTCGCCCGCGAAAGCCGCCGGCACAGAGACCGCCAGCGCCAAAAGACCTGCCATGATTGACTTCATCTGATTCCCCTATCCTGTCCGCGGATGACCATCAGCGAAAACCATGGCAGCGTAACGGTCATTCCAGCCATCGAGGCGATCATATCCGGGGCACTTCCCAGATCTCGCCGGGCCGCAAGGCGCGAAAGCGCTCCTGTGGGATGCCTCGGCCGTCCAGCGCCTCGGCCAGCTTCCGCACCGGTTCGTCGAACGGCTCGTCGGTGAGCTGGAACGTGCCCCAATGGCAGCCGGCGGCGAAGGCTGCGTTGCACAACGACATGCCCTGGACCGCTTCCTCGGGGTTCTGGTGCTGCGGCGCCATGAACCAGCGCGGCTCGTAGGCGCCGATCGGCAGGATGGCGAAGCGGAAGCCGCCATGCCTCTCCGCCATCAGCCGGTAGTTGATGCCGCCGTGGAAGCCGGTATCACCGGCGAAATAGATTTTTCCGCCCGGCGTCTCGATGACGAAGCCGGCCCACAGCGCCATGCGCCGGTCGCGCGCCCCGCGCGCCGACCAGTGATGCGCGGGCTCGACGTGGATAGCGGTGCCGTCGGAGACATCGACCCTGTCGCCCCAGTCATGCGCGGAAAGCCGCGTCCCGGGCACCGCGGCGGCGATGATGGCATCGTTGCCGAGCGGCGTCACCACCAGCGGATCGTGCTTCTCCTGCAACTGCCTCAGCGTGGCAAGGTCGAGATGGTCATAGTGGTTGTGGCTGACCAGCACGAGGTCGATCGCCGGCAGATCGCCAAGGGCGATACCCGGCGGATTGACGCGCCTGGGTCCGGCAAAGGAGAACGGCGATGTGCGCTCCGACCAGACCGGATCGGTAAGGATGTTCAGCCCGGCTGTCTGGATCAGCAAGGTCGAATGGCCGACCATGGTCACGACCAGATCGGCGCCTTCGACCGCCGCCGCCGGCTTTGCCTGCGCAAAGGGGCTCGGGCTGGCAGCCGGCCATTTCGAGCGCTGGCCGCTGAACTGCCATTTCAGCAAATCCTTGAAGGGGCCGGGCATCCGGCCGCCGGGATTGAAGAACAGGCTGCCGTCGAAATGGTCGCTGGACGGGCCGCTGTAGTAGCGGTTGGCGGCTTTCTTTCTGGCGGCCAAGGTCTGCGCTCCGGCGGGTTTCGGTGAACTCTTTGTTTTCACGCAATTCCCAGGGGAAAGTGCTGCGCGTTTTCCCGGGGAAAGCGCCACACACCTTTCCTGGAATTGCCATAGACATAAGCCCTGACGCGCCTGGCGCAAGCGTTTGCCGGCCGAAGGCCAAGGGCGGCAAGGCGGTCTCGGCTAGGATCGCAGCATCAGGAGGAAGACGCCATGGCGATGAAGCGGACCAAGACACCCTGGATGAAGGCCGAGGATTTCGGCCGCTCGCTGCCGCGCGGCATCGGCGTCAATCTGCTGGTATCGGACATGGCGGCGATGGAAGCCTTCTGCGGTGACGTGCTTGGCGCCTGCATCGTCTATGCCGACGAGGATTTCGCCGCGCTCGAGCTTCTGGGATCGGTGTTCATGCTGCATGCGGACCATTCTTATCTCGACAATCCCATGACGGGCTCCATCGCGGGTACGGAGACGCGCGGTGCCGGCATCGAACTGCGTCTCTATGGCGCGGAGCCCGACGCGATCGAGGCGGCGGCGCTGGAGCATGGCCACATCGTGCTGGCCGGCGCGATCGATAAGCCGCATGGTCTGCGCGAGTGCTATATCGTCGGACCGGACGGATATGTGTTCGTGCCGAGTGCGCCGCTCGCCGGGTGAGTGCGATAAATTTGCAACAATTCATACCACAAACCCTATTTTAACCATATCGGGTTGAAATTTCGCCACCTTCTCCATCTTGGTGGAGGTGAGATTGCGCGGACGGTTTCCCCCCAGCCGGATCCGACGGAGGTTGTAATGAATTTTTCGAAAGGCGGCCTGGTGGCCGTATCCCTGGCGGCACTCGTTGCGAGCGGCTGCTCAACCTCACGCTTCTCGTCGATGGACGACCAGCAACCGGCGCCGCTGCAGCCAGCCCCCGCCGGCCAGGTGAGTTCCAACCAGCTGCCGCCGCCGGCCTCACCCGGCACCACCGACCCGTCGCGGTTCCCCACCGCGCCGGCCAACACGCAGGTTGCTTCGCTGCCGCCGGACGGCGCGGCGCCCGCGGGTGCCGCCGATCTCAGCGCGGCGGCCGTCGCCGGTGTCTGGAACGTCAGCGTCTCCGGCCAGAGCTGCAAGGTGGCGACGCCGCAGACCAAGTTCGGCGCCGGTTTCCGCGCCGGGCCGCTGCATTGCCCGGCGCCGATCGACGGCATCAAGTCGTGGAACGTCGCCGGCAAGCAGCTGACGCTTTATGACGAGAATGGCGGTTCGCTGGCGCGGCTCTATTCGTCGGGCGGCTCGAAATTCGACGGCCAGACTTCCAACGGGCAACCGATCTCGCTTACGAGGTAGGAGATGCCGATATTCAGGTGATGCCGGCGGCGTGACCTCGATCTCGGCACACCCTTTCTCTGGGCATCCTGCTCTGAACAATGACGTGATCGATGCATCTGCGTGACGGCCTTCAGACCCATCCGACCGTCCGGCAGCGCTACGACCATCTGGTGGTATCAGGCGCGATCGAGCGCGATGCTGCGCAGGAAGCGATCGCCGCCGCGCTCGACCGGCTGACCGTCGAGATCTCGGCCAAGCGGCTGGCGCACAAGTCCAGTGCACTGGGCTGGCTGTTTGCGCGCAAGCGCGAGACGCATGAAGCGGTCAAGGGCCTCTACATCCATGGCGGCGTCGGCCGCGGCAAGACCATGCTGATGGACATGTTCTTCGAGCTCCTGCCAGTCAGGCGCAAGCGCCGTGTGCATTTCAACGACTTCATGGCCGATGTGCAGGACCGTATCCAGAAACACCGGCAGGCGCGCAAGGAAGGCACGGTCAGGGAAGACGATCCGATCCCGCCGGTGGCCAAGGCGCTCGCCGAGCAGGCCTGGGTGCTGTGTTTCGACGAGTTCTCGGTCACCGACATCGCCGACGCCATGATCCTGTCCAGGCTGTTCTCGGCACTGTTTGCCAACGGGGTCGTGCTGGTCGCCACCTCGAACGTGGCGCCGCAAGACCTTTACCGTGACGGGTTGAACCGCCAGCTTTTCCTACCGTTCATCGCCATACTGGAACGCCACGCGCAGGTGCTGTCGCTGGACAGCGACAAGGATTACCGGCTGGAAAAGCTCGCACGCACGCCGGTCTATGTCACACCGGCCGATGCGGCGGCCGACCAGGCGCTCGACGAGGCCTGGCAGTCGATGACGCGCGGTGCGCCGACGGCCGAGACCTCGCTGACGCTGAAGGGACGCAAGGTGGTGGTGCCGGCCGCCGCTGGTGACGCTGCGCGTTTCACCTTCGCCGACCTCTGCGAAAAGCCGCTCGGCGCGCGCGATTACCTGGCGATCGCCGGGCGGTTTTCGACTGTTTTCATCGACCGTGTGCCGGTACTGGGCGAAGGCAAGCGCAACGAGGCCAAACGCTTCATCCTGTTGATCGACACGCTTTACGACCATCATACGCGGCTGGTGGTGAGCGCCGAGGCGCCACCGCACGCGCTTTATGTGGCCAAGCGCGGCGTCGAGGTGTTCGAATTCGAGCGAACCGCATCGCGGCTGATCGAGATGCAAAGCCGCGACTGGCTGGAGAGCTGGGCGAAGCGCCGGCCGGGTGAAGGTACGGTCGGCGGACGCACGGCAGGCGCGGATACGGCCGCCGCACCTTCACCTTCCTGAGCAGAGCCCAGGATTTACGGCGCTCATCGCGCCTTGGGATTATTTCTTGCCTCTCAACGTCTCCACGTCGGTCTTGCCGACATACCAGTCGCGGGCGTTGACTTCCTCGAAGACCACCCAGACATCGTCGTTGCTAAGCCCGGTGGCGTCCATGATGGCCGCCGTGACTTTCCTGGCGATGTCAGCCTTCTTGCCGGCCGGATCGGCGGCGATCACTTCCTTGACGATGCGGATGTTGACGAATGGCATGACGCCCTCCCCTTGAATTGTGTCTGATACCGCCGACAGGCGGCTTCGAACTCCGCTCCGGCGAACCGCAGGATGGTGGCTCCGGAAGCCGCGGCGAAGCGGGCGCTGTGGCTACCCGCAAAACGGCCAATAAGGGACGCCAGAGAAGCGTTTCCAGCAGGCTCAATAGGTCTTGGCCCCATTCACCATCAGCCGCACCGAATAAAGCGAGGTGGTGCCTGCGATGTAGAGACAGTTCAGCTTGGCGCCGCCGAAAACGCAATTGGCGGTCACCTCCGGCACCTTGACCTTGCCGATCAGCGTGCCGTCGGGATCGTAGCAATGGATGCCGTCGGCGGCACTCGTCCAGATGCGCCCATCGGCATCGAGCCGGAAGCCGTCGAACAGTCCGGCCGTGCAGTCGGCGAACACCTTGCCTCCGGAAACCTTCTTGCCGTGCTTGCCGACGTTGAACACCCGCATATGCGCCGGGTTCTCGGCGCCATGCGTGCGGCCGGTGTCGACGACATAGAGCAGGCTTTCGTCGAGCGAGAAGGCAAGGCCGTTCGGCCTGACCATGTCGGTGATGACAGCCTCGATATCGCCCGTGTCGGGATCGACCCGATAGACATGGCAGGCGCCGATTTCACTCTCGGCTTTGTCGCCCTCATAGTCGGTGTCGATGCCGTAGGTCGGATCGGTGAACCAGATCGAGCCGTCGGACTTCACCACCGCGTCGTTGGGCGAGTTCAGCGGCTTGCCCTTCCATTTGGCGGCGATGGTGGTGATCGAGCCGTCATGCTCGGTGCGGCTGACACGCCGGCCCGAATGCTCGCAGGTGACCAGCCGGCCTTGCCGGTCGACGGTGTTGCCGTTGGAATTGCCGGAGGGCTGACGGAAGACACTGACGCTGCCGTCCGTCTCGTCGTAGCGCATCATGCGGTTGTTCGGAATGTCCGACCAGACGACATAGCGGCCGGCGGCGAACCAGGCCGGCCCTTCCGCCCACCGGCAGCCGGTGAACAGCTTCTCCACCTGCGCGTTGCCGTTGAACAGGCGCCCGAAACGCGGATCGAGAACTTCATAATAATCTGCGGCCGCCATGTTTCCTCCAGGCATCAGGTGACATTGGATCAAGCCAGCCCGCAATCGATCTGGCAAGACGGGGTAACGCTAATTTGTAAGACAAAATGGGAGGCGGCTCGCCTGCCGGCCCGGGCCGCGCGTCGTGCGGGAGCTTAGGAAGCCATTAACCGGCTATGCGCTGGCTGCAATGGTGCATTGCAATATCTTCTTTTTGCAACGCACCATTCCTATGTCATGATCCGTACCGATCAAGGGAGGAAGAAACGGCCGCGCCGAATGCGGCACAGAAGGAACCTTGCTATGATCTTCAACGACCTCGTGACCCGCGCTCGCACCAGCATCGCCAAGCGCAAGCACTACAATCGCCTCATCGCCGAAATCGACAGCTTCTCCAGCCGCGATCTGGCCGACATGCGCGCCGACCGTTCGGAAATGCTCTACCAGATCCACAAGCAGATCTACGGCTGAGCAACCCATCACGTTTGTCGTCCTCGGGTCGCCGCGACGGAGCTTCGCTCCTGCTCGCCCGTGGATGACGAAGGTGGTCGGGCCTACTGAAAATTACGCCCTTTGGGCATGACCCTCTCCGCCTCTTCCGACAGCGTTGCGAGATCCCGTTCGTCTTTCAGCATCGCGGGCCGAATTGCGGGTTGGCCGGAGCGGTCCGAAGGATCGGCGGCCGGCAGTGCGGCCGCACCGACCTTCTCCAGCAGCACGGTCAGCCAGGGCGTCAGGTCCTCGATCTTCTCGGCGACGATATGGACGACACCTGATTCCGACTGCAGTTTTCCGGTGACCTTCACAAACCGGGCACCCATGACGATGGGCCGGAAACGGGTGAAGGTCCTTTCCCAGAAGATGACGTTGGCGACGGCCTTGTCGTCTTCCAGCGTGAGAAAGATCGCGTTGCCCTTGCCGGGGCGCTGGCGCACCAGCACCAGCCCGGCAACGGAGACCCGCCTGCCGTCGCGCACGGAAGGCAGGCTGGCATTGGGAGTGATGCCGGCGCGGTCGAGCCGCTCGCGCAGGAAGGCGACCGGATGCGCCTTCAGCGACAGGCCGAGCGAGCGGTAGTCATGGATGACATGCTCGCCGAGCGGCATTTTCGGCAGCTTCGTCTCGGGCTCCAGCTCGCGCAGGCTGAGCGCCGGCTGGTCGAACAGCGGCAGCTTCTCGGCGGCACTCTTGCCGTCGAGCGCGCGGACCTCCCATAGTGCCGCGCGGCGGTCGAGGCCGATGGAACGAAAGGCGTCGGCTTGCGCCAATTTCTCGATCTCGTCGACATTGAGGCCGGAGCGCAGCCAGACATCCCGGACCGTCGAGTAGCCGGCGCCGCGCCGCTCGACGAAAACCTCCATGCGTTCCTTGGAAAGTCCCTTGATCTGCCGGAAGCCGAGCCGCACCGCATGCTGAGTCTCGATGACACCGCGCATTTCGGCATGGCGCGGCAGGATGCGGGCCGGGTCGAAAAGCGCCTTTTCCAAAGTGCAGTCCCAGACGGAGAAATTGACGTCGACCTCGCGGATGTCGACGCCATGGTCGCGGGCATCACGCACCAGCTGCGCCGGCTGATAGAAGCCCATCGGCTGCGAATTCAGGATAGCGGCGCAGAACACGTCCGGGTAGAAGGTCTTGAACCAGCAGGAGGCATAGACGAGCAGGGCGAAGGAGGCGGCGTGGCTTTCGGGAAAGCCATACTCGCCAAAGCCCTCGATCTGCTTGAAACAGCGCTCGGCGAAGTCCTTTTCGTAGCCTCGTCCTGTCATGCCGTCGATCATCTGCTGGCGATAATTGCCGATCGTGCCGGTGCGCTTGAAGGTGGCCATGGCACGGCGCAGTTCATCGGCCTTGCCCGGTTTGAAGCCGCCGGCGACGATGGCGATCTTCATCGCCTGCTCCTGGAACAGCGGCACGCCCAGCGTCTTGCCGAGAATCTCTTTCAGCTCCGCCTTGGGATATTCGGGTTTTTCCTTGCCTTGCCGCCGGCGCAGATAGGGGTGCACCATGTCGCCCTGGATCGGGCCCGGCCGTACGATCGCCACCTCGATGACGAGGTCGTAGAATTCGCGCGGCTTGAGACGCGGTAGCATCGACATCTGAGCACGCGATTCGATCTGGAAGACGCCGAGCGTATCGGCACGGCAGATCATGTCGTAGACACGGGAATCCTCCTTGGCGATCGTATCCAGGGTCAATGGCCTGCCATAATCGTCTCTCACGCCGTAATGGGTCTCGAGCAAAGTGAAAGCGCGCTGCAGGCAGGTCAGCATGCCGAGCGCCAGGATATCCACCTTGAGGATTTTCACCGAATCGAGATCGTCCTTGTCCCATTCGACCATCTTGCGCTCGTCCATCGCCGTCTTGACGATGGGGACGATCTCGTCGAGCCGGTCCTTGGTGATGACGAAGCCGCCGACATGCTGGGAGAGGTGGCGGGGAAAGCCCATGATCTCGTTGGCGCGTTCCATCACATGCCGTGACACCGGATCCCTGCGGTCGAGGCCGCCGGCCCTGGCTTCCTTCTCGCCGAGTTCCGAGGTCGACCAGCCCCAGATCGAGCCGGAGAGAGACGCCCTGACATCCTCCGAAAGGCCCATCGCTTTCGACACTTCGCGCAGCGCCGAACGGCCGCGATAGCTGATGACGGCGGCGGCGAGCGCCGTGCGTTTGGAGCTGTATTTCGTATAGATGTACTGCATCACCTCTTCGCGCCGTTCATGCTCGAAGTCGACGTCGATATCTGGCGGCTCGTTGCGTTCCTCGGAAATGAAACGCTCGAAGAGCGTGTCGATCTTGTCCGGCCCGACCTCGGTAATGCCAATGCAGAAGCAGATAATCGAATTGGCCGCGGAGCCGCGGCCCTGGCAGAGAATGCCTTCGCCTCGGGCGAATTTGATGATGTCATGGACGGTCAGGAAATAACGGGCGTAATTCAGCCGCTCGATCAGGGCGAGCTCTTCCTGGATTCGTTTTATCACGCTGGCGGGGATACCGCCGGGAAAGCGCCGGGCCGCACCTTCCCGAGCCAGTCGCTCCAGCTCCGCCTGCGGCCCGAGACCCGATACCGTCGGCTCGTCGGGATAATTGTACTGAAGATCGCCGAGCGAGAAGGTCAGCTCTCGCGCAAAACGCAGCGTCTCCGCCAGCGCCTGCGGATACCGGCGGAACAGGCGCGCCATTTCCAGCGGCGGCTTCAGATGGCGTTCGGCATTGGCGGTCAGTTCCAGCCCCACCTCGGCGACCGGAACATTGAGGCGGATCGCGGTCAGCACGTCCTGCAGCGGGCGCCGTTCGGCCGTGTGGTAGAGCACATCGTTGGTCGCCATCAGCGGGATGCCGGTGCTCTCGGCGAACGCCGCCGCCTGCTCGATCCGGAAGCGATCATGGCCGGCATAACAGGGTGAGACGCCGAGCCGCAGGGCCCTGCCGAAGCGATCCCTGAGTTCACGGAGCAAAGCCAGACTGTCTTGCGCGCCAGTCGCCAGATCGGGCAGGACCGCCAGCGACATCCGGTCCCCCCATTCGAGCAGGTCGTCGCGCCGGAGCAGGGTGGCGCCCTTTTCGGTCTCGTCACGCAGATTGGCCTGGGTGAGCATGCGGCACAGATGGCCCCAGCCCGTGCGGTCCCTGGGGTAGGCGAGAATGTCCGGCGTGCCGTCGCCAAAAACCAGCCGGCAGCCGGGATGGTAGGCAAGCTTTTCGACCTTGGCCTGCTGCCAGGCGCGCACCACGCCGGCCACGCTGTTGCGGTCGGCGAGCCCGATCGCGGAGAAGCCCATGAGCTTGGCCGCGACCACCAGCTCCTCGGGCTTGGAGGCGCCGCGCAGGAAGGAGAAATTCGACTGGATGCCGAACTCGGCATAAGGAATGACGGTCAGCGCGTTCATGCGAAGACCCCATGCATGAACCAGCGCGGCGGGGTTTGCGAGACGCCGCCGTAAAGGCCTTGCCGGTAGAGCCAGTAGCGGCGGCCACCGGCATCCTCGATGCGGAAATAGTCGCGTGTCGACGCCGCCGCGTCGCCCGGCGCCTCGCGCCACCATTCGGCGGCGATGCGCTCCGGTCCTTCGGCGCGCGTCACGCGGTAAAGCGCGCGGCGCCAACGAAAATGCAGCGGCGGTCCCTCCGGCATTTCGGTGGCCGGCACCTCGATGGGCTCGGGCGAACGGAACAGCCGGATCGGTCGTTCCGGCGGGAAGATGGTCATCGGCGCCTGCATCCTGTCCGGCTTCTTGGGTGGTGTGGTCCGGCGCGGGGCTTCGGTGAAGGGAATGACGGCGACGGCGCGTTCCGGCAGGTGGCTTTCCACGGGAACCGGCTGCAGAACCGCGCCCTCGCCGAGGCGGGCGCGGATACGGTCGGCGAACAGGGCGATGTCGGCGCCGTCATCGGCCGCTTCGCCGGTCAGATCGGCCTGCTGCATGTCGAAAGCGGCGACGGCCAGCACCGAGAGGCGCACCAGGTCGAAGCCAAAGCCGGCATCGATATGCTGCTCGAGTGCCGCCAGCCTTTCATGGAACAATTTCCGGATCAGCAAGGGTTCGCGCATCGGCCGCGAGGTGCCGAGCGCGATGCGGCTGACGGCGCCGTCGACGCGAAAAAGCAGCAGCGCCAGGCTCCTTGCGCCTTCGCCGCGGCGTTCGAGGTCGGTCTTCAAGGTCGTCGCCAGCATGCCCACCAGCCGCTCTATCTCCTCCGTCAGCGTGACGGGCTCGGCGAGATGACGCTCGACCGAAAGCGGCGCGACGGGAAGACGCGGTGAGATCGCCTCGTCGAGACGGCCAAGCGCCTGGTCGAGGCGCTGGAGCAGCAAAGCGCCGAAGCGGCGGGCGAGCGGCGCGCGCGGTGCCGCCATGACGGCGCCCGCCGTGCGCAGCCCCACACTTTCCAGGCCGGTACGGGTTTCCGGCGCTATGCGAAGGGCGGCCAGCGGCAAGGGGGCGAGCAGGGCTTCCTCCTCGCCTGATGGAACGATGCGGTCGCCGCAAAAGCGGGCCGCCGCCCAGGCCGCCCCGGGCGTGCCGGCAAGCCCGGCGCGGACGTCGAAACCCTGCTGGAAGAAGCGCGACAGGATTTCGTCCAGCATGGCGCGTTCGCCGCCGAACAGATGGGTGCAGCCGGTGACGTCGAGGAACAGGCCGTCGATGCCGTCCAGCGCCACCAGCGGCGTGTAGCGGTCGCACCAGTCGGCAAGGCCCTCGAGCAGGCGCCGGTCGGCCTCCGGATCGGCTTCGACGATGTCGATCGACGGATGCATGGCGCGCGCATCGGCAATCCCCATGTCGCGCTTCAGGTGCAGCGCCTCAGCCCGCGCGTCGAGGGCCGAGATGCGCTGCGCGTTGCCCTGGCGATGGCTGATCACGAGCGGTGGATGAGATGGCTGCGGATGATCCGGCGGCCGGGAACGCCAGGATTTCCCCAGACGCTGCCGCAGGATCCTTTCGGTCGCGAGATAGGGAAACCACAGGGACAGGATTCTCTGCCCATTCGTTGCTTGCCCTGCTTCTTTCCTCGCCCCTTCTTTCATCGAATCTGCGTTCATCGGGGTTCCACTCCAGTGTGAATTGTCCAGGCAGGGCCGTGCGGCTCTTGCCGATGCTGATGGTGAAGGCCGGGTGGCCGATCGAGCCGGCGAGCGGCCCGGCGACTGTTTCGCGCGGTACGGCCGGCGCCGACGCGACAATCAGACGAACAGGCGCCGCCGTCGGTTCGGGCTCGGCCGCCTGCCGCAGCAGGAACACCGGCCGGCCGGCACCTTGCGCCCGCGCATGCAGGCGGCGTGTCGCGGTCAGGTCCAGCCGCTGCGGATTGCCGCGGATCTCCAGGATGACGGCGGCAAGCGCGGTCATGCGGGCCGCCTCCTCGGCGATCCACAGCGCATCGACAAGCCTGGGCGCCTCGGAAAACAGCAATTGCCCGGGCTCGATGCCGAACGAGGCATGCAGCCCCCTGGCATAGGGAAAGCCGGCCTCGTGGAAAATTTCCGATGTCCCGATCCACAGGATGGGCAGTCCCTGCGCCTGGTTGAGGATCAGGCTGACGATCGACAGAGCGAAACCGGCGACGGCGCCCGCATCGCGGGTTTCCAGGCCATGGATTTCGGTCAGGGCGGCTTTAGGCAGGCCGCCGCTGAGCGAGGCATCGAGCCGCTCGATGCCGATGGGCAGGAAAGCATCCGGCAAGGCCGCGGCAAGGCCGCGCCGGACGATCGTCAGATCGCTGCCGGCGTCAGCATCAAGGGGCGCGCCAGCCGGCGCCTGCAGGCGCTCGGGCAGTGTTCCCTCGATCTTCGCGATCTGGCGGCGCAGGGTAAAAACAGTCTCCCGCGCCACGGCGGTCATCGCCATGACGGTCAGCTTCCACTCACAATTGTTCCTGTTATGTTCCTATAGATTCCAGAGGGGATCGGAAGAGTCAAGCAGAGTCATCAAGGAATTTATTCCTCTTCCTGCGCGACACCGGCGTGCAGGCGTCATTTGCCTCGACCAGCGCGAACGCCTATATGCCGGGATCAAAGGACAAAGCATGGCCCGCATCTACAAGACCCGCACCTGGCATGGTGAACTTGCGCCCTCGATGGAGGAATTGGAGTTCCTGGCCCTGGAGGCCTACGCCCACCTGCCGGAGGATTTTCGCAAGCTGACCGGCGAGATCGTCATCCAGATCGCCGAGTTCCCGACCGACGAGATCATGGACGACCTGTCGCTGGAAACGCCGTTCGACTTGCTCGGCTTGTTCGAGGGGCGCGGCATCGCCGAACGCTGGAACCCGCAAACAGGCGAAGGCCCGAACCGCATCACGCTCTACCGCCGCGCCATGCTCGACTACTGGGCCGAAAACGAGGAAACGCTGGGCGACATCGTCACCCACGTGCTGATCCACGAGATCGGCCACCATTTCGGCCTGTCGGACGATGATATGGAGAAGATCGAAGAGGCGGCGGAGTAGCCCTCGGCGTTTCCCTACCAGTCGCTGAGCTTCGTATCCGGCCCGTATTCCTGGCCATCGACATCCTTCACCACGGCCTGGCCGCAGCGCATGGTCTTGGTCTTCTTGTCGTAGGCGTAGGTCGGCGAGCCGAACAGGTGCCAGCCCTTGTTCAGCGCCGCCGTCACCTTATGGCAAAAGCTGGCGTCGTCCGGGGCGGTGAGAAAGCGGTAGAGTTTCATCGTCCAATTCCTGTCGTGTATCCCAAATCGGCGAATATCATGCGCCGATGGCGGCCGCTTTCGCCAGAAGTTTTTCGGCCTGCGCCAAGTGCAACCGCTCGACCATCCTGCCATTCAGCGCGATGACGCCCTTGCCACTGTTTTGCGCAAGCGCGAAGGCATCCTTCACCGCGCGCGCCTCGGCCAGCGCCTGCGCCGACGGGGCGAAGGCACGGTTGGCCGCCTCGACCTGCGATGGATGGATCAGCGTCTTGCCGTCGAAGCCCATGGCGGCGGCCTGCGTGCACTCACGCGCGAACGCGTCCGGGTCGCGGAAATCGTTGAACACCCCATCGAGCATGTCGATCCCGCCGGCGCGTGCCGCCAGCAGCATCTGCATCAGCCATGGCAGCAGATAGGCGCGATCCGGCGTCGCCAGCACGCCGGTATCCTTGATCAGGTCATTCGTTCCGGCGATGAAACAATCCAGGCGCGAGGCGGGGTCGCGGCCGAGTTCGGCGATGGCGCCGATGTTGAGCATGGCCTTGGGCGTCTCGATCATCGCCCATAGTTTCACGCTGTCTGGGGCAAAATTATCGTCCAACACATCGCCGACTTCGAGCACGTCACGCGGCGTGTCGACCTTCGGCAGCAGGATGCCGTCCGGCTCCGCCTTGGCCACGGCCGCAAGATCGTCAGTGCCCCATTCGCTGGACAGCGCATTGACGCGTACCACCATCTCGCGGCGCCGGCCATTGGCATCAGGGCGGTTGGCGAAAATGCCGGCCAGTTTTTCGCGCGCGGCGATCTTGTCGGCGGGGGCGACGGCGTCCTCGAGGTCGATGATGACGGCGTCGCAGGCAAGCTGCGCGATCTTGGCCAGCGCCTTGTTGTTGGAGGCCGGAACATAGAGCACGGAGCGGCGCGGGCGGTAGATTTCGGTCATTCCAGATCTATGCCGTGTGTGATTGGTCGAGGCAAGCCGCCAGCCCTGCACGAAAACTGCACGCGCCTGCCGAAAACCTCCTCCAATCCGCCGCATCGCTTTCCTGCAGGCCTGCGACACAGGCGGCATGCACAAGCGAGCAAAACCCCGTCTACCTTACCGACTGCGCAGCGAAGGCTGGTGGCTGGTCGACCCGCAACGCGCCAACCCCGCTGCAATTCCCATCCCATTTGTCCGCAAGAGCCCGCCGCCATGGCGAAGGAACGCCATCAGGAAGATCAGGCCGTGACCTCTTTCTTCCGCGCCGCGCCAAGCTATTGCAGCCGCTTCGGCGTCGCCGTGCTGCTGGTCGCGCTCGCCGATTTCCTGTTCTACGGCCAGCCCGCCGGGATCACGGTTTTGCTGTTCGCCACGCTGATTGCCGCCACGGTGATTGCCGTGCATCCCGCCGCCTTCAGCGACGGCAAGGTGTGGCTCAAGTCGGCCGCCTTGCTTGTCGCGCTGTTGCCGCTCGCCGAGACTGTCAGTCCCTTGTCCGTCTCGATCGCCCTTGCCGCGCTGGTGGCGTTCGCGCTTTCGCTGAGCGGCCGCCCGTGGCACGGCATGGCGCGAATTGCCGGCCAGATCGTGCTGTTCGGACTGGCGGCGCCGTTCCGGTTCCTCAGCGATTTTCTCCAGTGGCGAAGAGCGGCGCGGCGGTTCGGCGGACATCGCATAAGGCTGGCGGCAATCGCGGTCTGGGTAATGCCGCTGACGCTGGGCGCCGTCTTCGTCGTCCTTTTCGGTGCCGCCAATCCGGTCATCGAAGACTGGCTGTCGCTGATCGACGTCTTCAAGCTGCTCGACCTGATCCAGCTGACGCGGATTGCCTTCTGGCTATTCGTGCTTGCCGGCGTCTGGGCCTTTCTGCGGCCACGCCTGCCGCGCTTTCAGCGCCGCATCGCCAGGCCAAACCACCCTCCTGCCGATGCCCAGCCAGCGGCCGACAGGCACGCCGTCGAGGATATCGTCTTCGGCAAGGCCGCCATCCTGCGCGCGTTGATCGTCTTCAACATTCTGTTTGCGCTGCAGAGCGGACTCGACGCCACCTATCTGTGGGGCGGGGTCGCGCTTCCCGATGGTTTGAGCTACGCCGCCTACGCGCATCGCGGCGCCTATCCCTTGATCGTCACCGCGCTGCTGGCCGCCGGCTTTGTCCTTGCGGCGCTGAGGCCCGGCAGCGAAACATCGGCCGACCCGCTCATCCGCCGGCTGGTCTATGCCTGGGTGGCACAGAACATCATGCTGGTCGTCTCGTCGATCCTGCGGCTCGACCTCTATGTCGGCATCTATGCGCTGACCTACTGGCGCGTCGCCGCTTTCGTCTGGATGGGACTGGTGGCGGCCGGCCTTGCGCTGATCGTCGCCCGTATCGCGCTCGGAAAATCCAGTGAATGGCTGCTCTCCGTCAATCTTCTGACGTTATCCCTGACGCTTTATGCCTGCTGTTTCATCAACTTCGCAGCCATGATCGCCACCTACAATGTCGACCATTCCCTCGAAATGAGCGGCCAGGGCATCCCGCTCGACGCCTGGTATCTCCGCTCGCTCGGGCCGGACGCGTTTCCGGCGCTCGATCGCTTCTTCGATCGTCAGCGCGGGACAGCCAATGCCGGTGCCGTCGGCGAACTGGCAAGGTTGCGCGGTGTCGATGAAGGCTGGTATCGCAGCCTGCAGGAAAACTGGCGAAGCTGGAGCTTCCGCGACTGGCGCCTGCTTCGCTATCTCGACAACAGGCGGCCTATTGTTCCCAGCGTCGCAGAACCCGTGCCGGATCGCTAATCCATGCCGCATCACATCCTCGTCGCCGACGACGACCCGCATATCCGCGAAGTGATCTGCTTCGCGCTGGAAAAGGCCGGCATGAAAACGGCTGCCGTCTCCGATGGCGCCGCCGCCCTGCAGGCAATCGAACGAAGCACACCCGACCTTGTCGTGCTCGACATCGGCATGCCGGAGATGGACGGGCTGGAGGTCTGCCGGCGGCTGCGTCACACATCAGACGTGCCGGTGTTGTTCCTGTCCGCGCGCGACGAGGAGATCGACCGCATCCTCGGGCTCGAAATGGGTGGCGACGACTATGTCACCAAACCGTTCAGCCCGCGCGAACTCGTCGCCCGTGTCAACGTCATCCTGCGCCGCGCCCGTCCGGCGGCGCCGGAACTGGCCGACGACAGGCAGTTCGCGCAGGGAAAGCTCACCCTGGCGCCGGCCAGCCACGCGGCCGCCTTCGACGGCAAGCCGCTCGCCCTGACGGCGATCGAGTTCTCGATCCTGAAAGGGTTTCTGGCGCGGCCCACCCATGTGCTCGACCGCGACGCGGTGATGGCCAACGCCTATGCCGGCAAGATCCATGTCGCCGACCGCACCGTCGACAGCCATATCCGCAACATCCGGGCCAAGCTGGCGGCCGTGGGGTGCCCGGAGGTCATCGAGACCGTGCATGGCGTCGGCTTCCGGCTCGGCCGATGCGGCTGACGACATCAAGCAAATCGATTGGCAGCAAGTGGATCGGCCGCAAATGGCGGCCGCGCCTCGCCACGGTCGTCGTCGCCATCCTGATCTTGGTAATGTCCCTGCCGCTGGTCGGCCTGTTCTTCTTCCGCCTCTATGAGAACCAGCTGATCCGCCAGACCGAGGCGGAACTGATCGCACAGGGCGCGGCCGTCGCCGCCATCTATGCGCAGGAGGTCCGCGACGCCGGCATTTCACCGGAAAAGCTTGGCGTGGCGATGCCGCCGGCCAATGGCTATGCGAGCCGAGGCGCCAATCTCGATTCGCCCTATCGGCCGATCGAGCCGCGGCTCGATCTCGCCTCGGACTACGTGCTTGCGACCCGGCCGGCGGGGATTCCCGCAACGATCGATCCCGCTTTCGCCGCGATCGGCGCGCGGCTGGCGGGCATTCTCGACGCGACGCAGAAGACCACGCTGGCCGGCTTCCGGCTGCTCGATCCCCAGGGTGTGGTGATTGCCGGGCGCGACGAGACCGGGCAGTCGCTCGCTGGGGTCGAGGAGGTGCGCGCAGCACTTGCCGGACGCTATGCCAGCGCGCTCCGGCTGCGCATCCCCAACCAGCCGGCGCCGCCGCTCTATTCGGTCAGCCGCGGCACCAAGGTGCGCGTCTTCGTCGCTTTGCCGGTGGCCGTCGACGGCAAGGTCGCCGGCGTGGTCTATGTCTCGCGGACGCCCAACAACATCATAAAACATCTCTATGGCGAACGCGGCAAGGTGACGGCGGCGGCGATCGCCATTCTCGGCGGCACGCTGCTCATCGGCCTCGTCTTCCTGCGCACCGTCAGCCGGCCGATCTACGCGCTGATCGACCGCACCCAGCGCATCGCCGCCGGCGAACGCGACGCGATCCGGCCTCTCGACCACCATGGCACGCGAGAAATGGCGGAGCTTTCCGCCGCCTTTCTCGACATGGCCGAAAAACTGCAGGCGCGCTCGGACGCCATCCAGACCTTCGCCACCCATGTCTCGCATGAACTCAAATCGCCGCTGACGGCGATCCAGGGCGCGGCCGAACTGCTGCGCGATTCAGGCAGCGCGATGGACGATGACGAGCGGCGGCGCTTCTCCGACAATATCGTCACCGATGCATGGCGGCTCAACCTTTTGGTCCGGCGGCTGCTCGACCTGGCGCGGGCCGAAAACCTCGCACCCAGCGGCGAGAGCACCTCGGTCGGCGCGGCGCTGGCCCTGCTTCCCGTCGACACCAGGCTGGCGGTTGAAGTCAAGGCCGGTGGCGACCTGGCCTTGCGCATCTCGGCCGAGAACGCGGCGATCGTGCTTGCCAATCTCATCGACAATTCCGCCAGACACGGCGCGACGCTGGTTTCGATCACCGCCGCAAGTGCCGGCGGCAAGGCGACCGTGCTGGTCGGCGACGACGGCGCCGGCATCTCGCCAAGCAACCAAGCGCGCATCTTCGAGCCGTTCTTCACCACGCGACGCGATACGGGCGGCACCGGCATGGGGCTTGGCATCGTGCTGGCCCTCCTGAAAGCGCATGATGGTACGATCCGGCTGGTTGACTCCGAGCGCGGCACGCGCTTCGAGATCACTTTGCCGGTCGCGTAGATTGCGAACGGCGGATCGGAGAAAAAAGTGCGCTACGACATCGTCATCATCGGCGGGGCCATCGTCGGGTCCTCGATCGCCTACTATCTGCGCGAGGAAGGGTTTTCCGGCTCGATCGCGCTGATCGAGCGCGACCCGCAATTCGCCCATGCGGCGACGACGCTGTCCATGGCCTCGATCCGCCAGCAATTCTCCATTCCGCAAAACATCCGCCTGTCGCAGTTCACGCTGAAACTGTTTCGGCGGCTGAAGGAAGAATTCGGCACCGACGCCGATATCGGTTTTCGCGAGGGCGGCTACCTCATCCTTGCCGGCGAGGCCGGGCTGCCGATCCTGAAAGCCAACCACGAAGCGCAGGTCGCCGAGGGCGCCGACATCCTGCTCGAGGACGCCGACCAGCTGACGCGCCGCTTCCCCTGGCTGTCGGCCGAAGGCATCACCGCCGGCGCCTATGGCCGGACCGGCGAGGGCTGGTTCGACGCGCATGCCATGCTGATGCTGTTTCGCAAGGCGCTGCGGCAGAAGAAGATCGACTTCATCAGCGCGTCGGTCACCGGCGTCGAGCGGCAGGGTGACCGCGTCACCGGCGTCAGCCTCGACAATGGCGATCGGCTCGAGGCCGGCACCGTCATCAATGCCGCCGGGCCGAATGCTGGCAAGGTCGCCGCCCTTGCCCAGCTTTCGCTGCCGGTCGAGCCGCGCAAGCGCAACGTCTTCGTGTTCGACGCGCGGGACAAATTCACTGACATGCCATTACTGGTCGATCCCTCCGGCATCTATGTCAGGCCGGAAGGCTCGGTCTACCTCACCGGCGGCGCCGAGCCGGAAGAGGGCGACGGCCCGGCCGACCCCGGGGATTTCGACGTCGACTGGCCGCTGTTTGAAGAGGTGATCTGGCCGGTGCTGGCAACCCGCATCCCGGCCTTCGAGGCGATCAAGGCTACGCGCGCCTGGGCCGGGCACTACGACTACAACACGCTGGACCAGAACGCCGTGATCGGCCCGCACCCGCAAGTGACGAATTTCCTGTTCGCCAACGGATTCTCGGGCCATGGCCTGCAACAGGCGCCGGCGGTCGGCAAGGCGCTGGCCGAACTGATCGTGCATGGCGGCTACCGGACGATCGACTGCTCGGCATTTGGCTACGCGCGCGTCGCCGAAGGGCGGGCCTTCCGGGAATTGAATGTGATTTGAGGTCAGGGGCTGCCTCGCGGGTTTGCCAGGCGCTCAGTTTCTTCGTCATTCCAGGGCAGGAGCGAAGCGACGTCGCGGAGACCCTGGAATCCATGCCGTTGTCGTAGTGTTCTAACGGCGCGGAACGAAGGGGGTGCCGATTGGCGCGTATTGTCGCGACAAGTCGACGTCGCGGCATGGATTCTAGGGTCTGCGCCGCGTCGCTGCGCTCCTTGCTTCGCCCTAGAATGACGAAGTCTGGGCGTCAACCTTGAGCGCGTTGCCCAGCGCATTGCCTCCGGCCGTGTTGTCGAAGATTCCCCAGACCTCGGCACCCGAAGCGGCGGCGGCCTCGACTTGCCGGCTGAACCGGTCGAGGCTGTCGGCATCGTAGTCGGAATAGTAGGCGCGCGGCGCGCCGTGCCAGCGGAAATAGGCGAGGCCGGGCCAGCCGCCCGGCATCGCGGCAGATGGCACTGAAGCGGGGTCGGCGGCAACGCGTCCGATCCGGCGAACGGCCAGAAGCGCTTCAGCCTCTGCTTCAAACCAGCTGGGATGGCGCGGCTCGCAGACCAGCCTGGTTTCGGTTCGGGTGTCCACCATGTCGAAGAAATCGCTCGCGACATCGGGCTCGAAGGGCAGGCTCGGCGGCAGCTGCACCAGAAGCACGCTCAGCTTTCCCTCGAGACCTTCAACCTCCTGGAGAAAGCTTTGCAAAGGGTCGTTGCAGTCCACGAGACGGCGCTCATGGGTGATCGCCTTCGGCATCTTGACGGCGAAGCGGAAATCCTGCGGCACGGCGCGTGCCCAGCGCTCATAGGTCTCGCGGCGGTGCGGCTTGTAGAAGGACGTGTCGATCTCGACGACTGGAAAGTGCCGGGCGTAGCGTTCGAGATGCGATCCCGGTTGCGGGAAATAATTCTTGTATCGTGTCGGAATGCCCCAGCCAGCCGTGCCTATGAAACATGCCTGTTTTCCCATGCAAGGGATGTGGACCAGAAGAGGCATGGGTCAAGGCGTGCGGAGGGTGCGTGACGACGCTCGCCGATCAGGCCGCGGCCAGCCTACCAGCCTCGACATGCGCCTGCAGCCAGGCCAGCACCCGGGCCCAGTCCTCGGCATGTTCAGCCGCCGCCTCTTGCCGCCCGCCAAAGCCGCCATGGCAGATGGTGACGCGCGTGCCGTCGGCGATAGGCTCCAGCAGCCAGGCGACCCTGGTTTGTCGCCGGCCAAGCGTGGGATGGTCCCAGCCATGGGCCCACGTCTGCACGATCCGGCGCGGTGTTTCGATTTCGAGGAATTCGCCGCCGGCCGGCAGGTCCCTACCGCCGGCAGTGCGCACGACAACGGTCCAGCGGCCGCCGACGCGAAGGTCGGCCGACCAGTCGGCCATCCGGTAGGTATCGGCTGACCCCCACCATTGCTCGGCTTCCTTGCCGACCAGCGCCCCGAAGACGCGTTCGGGAGGCGCGCCGATCTCGGCCGATGCCATGATCGTCTCGCCATTGGTCATGCTCCGCACCCTGAGAGCGTGCATCATCGATGCCTCCACGTGAAATTTGTTCCGCCAGCGAAACGAGTTCAAGCTTTCGATGGCGGACGCTCGAATCCCTTGCCGGTCTCGAGCAGACTCTTCAGGCTGGCCAGCACCAGCGGCCAGCCCTTGGCGACATTGCCGATCAGCCTGTGCGGGCCGTCCGCCTCATGGGTGACGGCAAGTTTCATCAGCTCGCCGTCGGGCTCGATGGTGAAGGTGCAGCGCGTGTAGCCGTCTTGCCTGATCTCGGGCATCCATTCATTGCGCCATTTGATGACCAGGCGTCGTGGCGGGTCGATCTCGAGAATCTCGCCACTGTCGGCGACACGGCCGTCCGGGAAGATCAGCTTCCAGCTGGAGCCCACTTTCCAATCGCTCTCCTGATAGGAGCAGAGGAAAAACTGCCGGTTGAACTCCGGGTCGGTCAACGCGTCCCAGAGTTTCTTCGGCGTGGTGCGGATATAGGTCACGTAAACGAAGCTGTTGCTCATCAGTCTTCCCTTTCGAGGCGTTTCTTCAGATCACTCAATGCATCAAGCCGGTGGCGCTCGAATTTGCCGATCCAGCGTTCGGCAATCTCATTGATCGGAACCGGGTTGAGGTAGTGCTCCTTCTCTCGGCCCCGGCGGATGGTGGTGACGAGGTTCGCCTCTTCCAGGATCGCCAGGTGCTTGGTCACCGCCTGGCGGGTCATGGCCATCTCCGCGCACAGCGCATTGAGCGTCTGTCCGTTCCTGGCATGGAGGCTGTCCAGCAATTGCCGGCGTGTCGGGTCGGCCAGGGCGCGAAAGACGGCATCCATGCTCATGGCTTTAATATGCAACCATTTGGTTGCATGTCAAGCGACAAGGTCGCTCACCGTTGACGATGGATGGATCACAGAGGAAAAGTCAGCGCTGGCGGGAGATCCAGAAGGCGTCGGGCACGCGCTTCATGCCGATGCGTTCATAGAATCCGACAGCGTCCGGCATGGAAATCAGGCTGATGGCGACCGACGGTCCGAGCTGCCGGGCCACCTCGTCCATCAGTCCCTTGCCGATGCCCAGGCCTTGCGCCTTGGCCGAGACGGCAAGATCGCTGATGTAGCAGACCCAGGAAAAGTCGGTCAGGCAGCGGGCAACGCCAATCAGCGGCCTGCCTCCCATGTCGAGACCGGCCATGTCGAGACCGGCCCTGTCGAGACGGGCCATGTCGAGACGGGCGGTCACAATCAGGCTGGCGCCCTCCAGCATCGCCTTCAGCCTTGCCTCGTCGTCGACGGGCCGGACTTCGCCGAGACCGGATTCCACCAGCACGCGGCGGAATTCGGGAATGCCGAGCGCCGGTTCGCGCGCATAGAGAACGTGGGAGTTTTCCACCATTGGACCAGACTGCACCATCGAGCGGTGAATTCGAAGCTGTTTTGCACAGCGCCCTCGTGCCGGCACGCACGAACAGTTGCCTTTTATTTGCCCGCGGCTTTGTGTAAACCGGGCCTCAGCAAATCCCCCCGCAACGAAAACACGGGCCAAAGCCATGGAAAAATTCACCAAGCTCACCGGCGTCGCCGCTCCCATGCCGATCGTCAATGTCGACACCGACATGATCATCCCGAAGGATTATCTCAAGACGATCAAGCGCACCGGGCTTGGCACCGGCCTGTTCGCCGAGATGCGCTACAAGGACGACGGTTCGGAAAATCCGGATTTCGTGCTCAACAAGCCGGCCTACCGCAAGGCGCAGATCCTGGTTGCCGGCGACAATTTCGGCTGCGGCTCGAGCAGGGAACACGCGCCATGGGCGCTGCTCGATTTCGGCATACGCTGCGTCATCTCGACCTCGTTCGCCGACATTTTCTACAACAACTGCTTCAAGAACGGCGTGCTGCCGATCACCGTCAGCCCCGAGGACCTGGAGAAGCTGATGGACGACGCATCGCGCGGCTCCAACGCCACCCTGTCGGTCGATCTCGAAGCCAAGGAAATCCGTGGCCCGGACGGCGGCGTGGTCACCTTCGACCTCGACGACTTCAAGCGGCACTGCCTGCTCAATGGGCTGGACGATATCGGCCTGACCATGGAAAAGGCAGGCGCCATCGCCTCGTTCGAGAAGAAGAACGCCGAACTGCGCCCCTGGGCCTGAGCGGCCGCCAGGACCGGCCCTTTCCGGGCCGGGTCGAGGGAGGGACAGTCATGAGACATCAGCTTCTTGCCGGCGTTTGCGGGCTGGCCTTGTTGCTGGCGCCCGCCGCGAGCGGGCTCGCGCAGACCCAGACGCCCGCCGCGCAACAGGCGCCGGCGGTGGAAAAGCCGGCCACCGATCAGGATGCGGGAGCCAACGCCGCCGACGCCGCCGATGACGACAAACAGGCGCCGGTGCCGTTCGAAGGCGGCCACCTCACCATCACGCAGCCGGAGCAGGACGGCGAGAAGGTGCTTGCTTATGACGGTAAGCAGCTGGCCAGCAATTACGATCTCTTCTTCGACAAGATTGTGGAGGTTGGCGGCATCAAGGTGGCCCTGTTCGATGTTGGCGATGGCGGCAATCAATGCGGCCCGGCGACGGTGATCGTCTGGAAGCCGGAAGGCGGCGCCATCCAGAGCACCAAGGTCGAGCAGGACGAGTGCGGAGCGCCGCCCGCGGGAGTGTCCGACAACGCCATCTATTTCGTGCCCTATCTCCTGCCGGGGGACCAGAAGCCGGCCCTGCAGTGGTCGCCGACGGATGGGCTGACGATTTCGGGCAATCTCACCTACATGCCCGAACCCGGCACCGACTGGAAAGACATCGATCCGGAAAAGTACCAGAACATCATCGACGCCTTCCACAATGAGGCTGTCTACAAGGAAGCCGAAAAGCTGCTCGGCAAGGACATGCCCGATATGGCGACCAGCCTGCTGGTCGGCGGCGGCACGGAAAAGACCGCGTCCGGCGCCTTCTTCGCCAGCGGCTGCGTGCCGCATGATTGTGGCGGCAATGACGGCTTCATGGCCGTCGACCCGGCCAAGCACCAGCTCTATTTCGCCCGCCGCGGCGACAATGGCCAACCGAACGCCTGGCCGGCGCTGTCGACATGGCCGGCCGATGTGAAGGAAGCGCTGGACAAGGCGCTGGGGTCGGCGAACTAGCCAGCCTTTCCGGCGAAGGGCGCCTCCAGGGCTCTGCCCCCCTTGTTTCGGGCAGGACCGCGTCAACGGCGATATTCGCTGGGACAAATGGAACCAGATCGGCCGCGCGGCGTCATAGAAGCAGTTTCGCGCGGCAGTGCCTGGAGTAACATCGATGGTCAGGCTCGTTCTTCTGGCGCTTGTTCTGTTCGCCCTCGCGGCTGGCGCCACAGAGGCGGCAAAGCTGGACGCAGCCGCCGTCAACAACGCCCAATTCACCGACGCCGCAACGAAGGGCGTCGACGCGAGCGTGTTGAAGGCACAGGTCCTTCTGGATCGCGCGCGCTTCTCGCCTGGCCTGATTGACGGCCGCCAGGCGGAGAACTTCACCAAGGCGGTCCGGGCATTTCAGGCGGCCAACGCCCTGCCCGCCGATGGCAAGCTCAACCGGGAGACCTGGGACAAGCTGGTCGCAACCTCAACGGGCGCGGTTCTTGTGAACTACGAGCTGACGCGCAAGGACGTGCGTGGACCGTTCACCAAGCGCATTCCGGCCAGTATGGAAAGAATGGCTAGCCTGCGCAGACTCGGCTACCGCAGCTCGCTGGAACGGATCGCGGAGCACTTCCACATCAGCGAACAATTGCTGCGCAGGCTCAACCCGGGCATCAGCTTCAGGAAGGCGGGCGCAAAGGTGCTGGTGCCGGCTATCGACCGAGGCGATCCGCCCTCAGCCGTTGTCAGCGTCGAGGTCGACAAGGCCGCGCGCCAGGTTCGCGTTCTCGACAATTCCGGCAAAGTGGTTTCGGTCTACCCCGCCTCGATTGGAAGCGAAGAGAAGCCGGCGCCGAGCGGCGAGGCACAAGTCATACGCGTGGTCCACAATCCCACCTATCACTACGATCCCCGCTTCGCCTTCAAGGGCGTGAAGACCAAACGACCCTTCACCATCGCTGCCGGACCAAACAATCCTGTCGGATCGGTCTGGATCGATCTGTCCATTGAAAGTTACGGCATTCACGGCACGCCCGAACCAGGCAAGATCGGGAAGACCTTTTCGCATGGCTGCATCAGACTGACCAATTGGGATGCCGAAGACCTCGCCCTTGAGGTGCACAAAGGCACAAAGGTTGTCTTCACTGGAGAAACGGCTGAATCGGCCGAAGGCCAACCCGGCTGACGCATCGCGGGAAAGAGAGCTGGCCCGTCGGGGCCACAGTTTCTGCACCGCCGATCCATCCGCATTGGCCCATGGCAGGATCGGGTTTTCGCTCCAGAGTAGCTGCAACAATGCGAGGCTCCCCCATGCGCAAGCTCATCTCAACCGGCTCGCCGTTCGAAAAGACCGCCGGCTATTCACGCGCCGTGGTGCAGGGCGACTGGTGCTTCGTGTCCGGGACGACCGGCTACGACTACGCCACCATGACGATGCCGGACAGTGTCGAGGCGCAGACGCGCAATTGCCTGGCGACGATCGGCAAGGCGTTGCAGGACGGCGGCTTCGAGATATCCGACGTGGTGCGCGCGCACTACTACATCACCGACCAGGCCTTCGTGGATGTCGTCTTCCCGATCCTTGGCGAGACATTCGGCGACATCAGGCCGGCGGCGACGATGATCGTCTGCCAGCTCAACAAGCCGGAAATGAAGATCGAGATCGAGGTGACGGCGCTGCGGCGTACCATGTGAGGAGACTTCCGCCATGAAGGTCCGGCGTATCGTGGCCAATATCGAAACGCCGGACGTGGCCGCGGCGAACCGTTTCTACCACGACGTGCTTGGCCTCGACATCCTGATGGATCAGGGCTGGATCGTAACCTACGGTTCCGAGGACATGATGCAGCTGCAGGTCAGCTTCATGACGCAAGGCGGGTCCGGTACGCCGGTGCCGGATCTGTCGATCGAGGTCGACGATGTCGATGCGGCATTCGAAGCCATGAAGGGCGCCGGCTTCGCCGTCGAATACGGGCCCGCCGATGAACCCTGGGGCGTGCGGCGCTTCTATGTGCGCGATCCGCTGGGCCGGCTGGTCAACATTCTCTCGCACCGGTGAGCCCATCTTCCGTGGCCACTAACTTGGACATGCCGGCGGGACAGCGGCGACAGGTCCTTCGTCCTCCCCTTGCGCTGCAACCGCTTGGCGTTTAGCAAGGCCGCGTCGCACAGCGCCGCGCGCCTCTTTGGCGCGCGAAGGACGCCGTGCAAACCGAAACGCATTCTTTCTAGGACGGCTCACCATGGCAACGAAGCATCTTTTCCTGCTCCCCGGCGACGGCATCGGCCCCGAGGCGATGGCCGAGGTCAAGAAGCTGATCTCGGCCATGAACGCAAAGCTCGGCAGTGGCTTCGTCACCGACGAGGGCCTGGTCGGCGGCTGCGCTCACGATGCGCACGGCGCGGCGATTTCCGACGCCGACATGGAAAAGGCGATGGCTGCGGACGCGGTGCTGTTCGGCGCCGTCGGCGGCCCGAAATGGGATGCCGTGCCTTACGAGGTGCGCCCCGAAGCCGGCCTGCTGCGCCTGCGCAAGGACATGGAGCTGTTCGCCAATCTCAGGCCCGCCATCTGCTATCCAGCGCTGGCCGCGTCGTCCTCGCTGAAGCAGGAAGTCGTCGAAGGCCTCGACATCCTCATCGTGCGTGAGCTGACCGGAGGCGTCTATTTCGGCGAGCCCAAGCAGATCATCGATCTCGGCAACGGCCAGAAGCGCGGCATCGACACGCAGGTCTACGACACGTTCGAGATCGAGCGCATTTCGGGCGTCGCTTTCGAGCTCGCGCGGACCCGCAAGAACCATGTCACCTCGATGGAAAAGCGCAACGTCATGAAGTCGGGCGTGCTGTGGAACGAGGTCGTCACCCAGACCCACAAGGCACGCTATTCCGACGTCAAGCTCGACCACATGCTGGCCGATGCCGGCGGCATGCAGCTGGTGCGCTGGCCAAAGCAGTTCGACGTCATCGTCACCGACAATCTGTTCGGCGACATGCTGTCCGACATCGCCGCCATGCTGACCGGCTCGATCGGCATGCTGCCGTCGGCCTCGCTCGGCGCGCCTGACGCCAAGACCAAGAAGCGCAAGGCGCTGTACGAGCCGGTGCACGGTTCGGCACCCGACATTGCCGGCAAGGGCATCGCCAACCCGATCGCCATGATCGCCTCCTTCGCCATGTGCCTGCGCTATTCCTTCGGCATGGTCGACGAAGCCGACAAGCTTGAAGGCGCTATCGCCGCCGTGCTCGACCAGGGCCTGCGCACCAAGGATATTTTCTCCCCCGGCATGACCGAGGTCGGCACGGTCGAAATGGGCGACGCGATCATCGCCAAGTTCCTGGGATAATCAGCGGATCTCGCCGGCAAGCTGCCGCAGCAGACCGACGAGCCGCGCCTCGTCCACCGGCTCGAAAAACGCTGAGTCGGCGGCCTCGACGGCGACGATCGCTTGCTGGGCGGCCGCCGCCCCGGCGGCGGTGACGCGGATCACCTTGGCCCGGGAGTCCCGGGAATCGGCTTCGCGTGCGATCAAACCCTTGGCCTCCAGCCGGGCGACGACGTCAGAGGTCATCTTCACCTCCGTGCCGGCCTGGGCGGCGAGCTGCACCTGGTTGGGCGGTTCGCCATTGCGGCCAAGCCACATCGCCGAGGCGAGCAGCACGAACTGGACATGCGTCAGGTCGAGCGGCGCCAGCGCCGCCGTCATGAGGCGCTGCCAGCGCATGGTGGTTCGCCAGAGCAGCAAGCCGGGGCTCTCCGACGGCCCGCCCTTGAAGCGCGTGTCGAGTTCAGCCATGGTTCGCCAACGCCTCCGCCTGCTCGAACAACTTGGCCATCGACACGTCGAAATCGCCACTGATCTGGGGCCCGAGTTCCGGGCCGACCTCGGCGGCCGAAGGACCTGAGATATCGAGCCGGTGCGTCACCTGCGTGCCGCCTTCGACAGGCACCAGAGTGTGCCGGAACAGCAGCTTGGTGTCGCCGAACGAAGTTTCATCGGCATAGGTCACGTTTTCGACGAGATCGACGATGGTCGATTCGAACGTGTCCTGACCGACCGGCGTAACCGAGACGCGGGTGCCCTTGGCGAATGGCCCATGCAGCACGAAGGTATCGGAGCCTTCATAAGTCAGGCGGCCTTCATGCAAGGCCTTGAGCGCATTCCAGATGGCTTGCGCAGGAAGGGGGGAAGTCGCGGTGTATTCATTGGTCCACATCGTCTTGCTCCATTCACCTATTTAATCTGCACATAGACTATCTGTGCACGGATTAAATAGCAAGCGGAATCTTCGTCTGTGACGAAGATCGGCTGAACCGTCGTTTTTGGAGTGACTTTTCGAGGGATCTGGCTCCTAAACCCTGACTCCCGCCGGTATCGGTCCCCACTGGTTTTCACGCGCCTGGGTCGGGATCAGCGCGAAGACCAGGATGATCAGGCTGCCGATGCTGGGGATCAGGATCACCAGATAGAGCCAGCCCGACAGGCCGATATCGTGCAGCCGGCGCACGGTCATGCCGAGGCCGGGCAGGAGCGTCGCCAGGAGGAAGGTGCCGCAGAGGCCGACCGTCACCACCGCCGAGACATCTGTGTCGAAATTGCCCATTTCGATATCGGTGAAGATGCCGATGCCGCCGACGATCAGCAGGCAGACCACCCAAAACAGGCAATAGCCCCAATATTCCTTGCGGCGGGCGCGGCCGGCGAAGTTGAAGTAGTTCTGCGTCAGTCCACGCCAGAAATAGCCCCAGAGATCACTGGGTTCGGCGGTTGCGCTCTCGCTGGATCGGCCGAAATGCTGCGCCTGCCCGCCCGCTGTGGATGCGGTGCCGGCTTGGGCCGGTGCCGCATCTATTGCTGCGCCAACCGTCGAGTTCACGGCCGGGCTTGCGGTGGTTTGGCCAGCGATCGAAAAGACGTCGCGCGCCTGGCCGCCGCCCGGCTGGAACTCGACCGCCGTCCCGTTGGGCATGGCGGTTTGCCGACGCAGGTTCTCGCGGGTGAAAGTGTAGCTGCTGCCGTCGGCTCCGGTGATGAAGCCGAAGCCCTGGTCCTGGTCATAGTGAAGCACTTCGCCGCGCATCCGCCCGCCCCCTTATAGCCTGCTCCCTGCCAAAGATGTGGCACAGGCCCAAGCCCATGGGCAAGCCGCCCATAGCTATGACAGCCAAGCGTTCCGATGCCTGCCGCGCGTCCCTGGCCGGGCACATCGCCAGACAGCTCCGGCCGACACTGGCGTCGGCAAGCTGGGCGGCCATCAGGGCCGGCCTGAAGCAGAGCGCGGCCAGTCTGGATTCTTACGAAGGCCGCTTCTTCGCCTTCTTGTTTTTTGGCGGACCGGCATTGTCGAATTTCGGCTTGCCCGGCTTCTTCGCCCACGGCTTTGCCTCATGCGTGGTGGCCGGACGCTGGTCGACTGAAGCCGGTGCACGCTTCTCGAATTTGCGCTTCGGCGCGTTCGGGTCGAACGGCGCCTTGCCGCGATGCGGCTTCTTGTCCGGGCTCGGCGGCTGATAGCCGGCCCGCGACAGGTCCGGCGTGCCGTCCAGCCGCCTGACCACGATGTTGCCCTGCAATTTGCGGTCGGGACCGATCGCGGCGAGAAAGCGCTCCGCCCAGTCGGCGGCGATCTGCACGAACGTCTCTTCCGGCTGCATCTTGATGGCGCCGATCTCGCGCTTGGAAATGCTGCCGGCACGACACAGCATCGGGATCAGCCAGCGCGGCTCGGCATTCTGCCGGCGCCCCACCGACAGCGAGAACCAGACGCTGTCGCCGAAATCGTCGCGGCGGCTGGGCGCCTCGTCGCGATGAGCGAACTTTTCGCCCGCCGCTCTTTCACGCGATGGCGTGAAAGGCGCGACGTCCATGAGATCCTCGGGCGCCGAGCGGCTGGCGCGGCATTGGCGCACGAAGGCGGCCGCCACCTGTTCGGCGCCGTGCCGGCTAAGAAGCGCATCGATGAACTCGCGCTCGTCATCCTTGACCGGTTCGTCGAAAGCCGGGTCGGCAAGAATGCGCTCGTCGTCGCGCCGCATCACGTCGTCGGCCGAGGGCGGGCTCGCCCAGGTCGCCGTCAGCTTGGCGCTTTGCA
Source organism: Mesorhizobium sp. BR1-1-4 (assembly GCF_020165375.1). Classification (NCBI taxonomy): domain Bacteria; kingdom Pseudomonadati; phylum Pseudomonadota; class Alphaproteobacteria; order Hyphomicrobiales; family Phyllobacteriaceae; genus Mesorhizobium; species Mesorhizobium sp. BR1-1-4. Next base: position 501,758 of record NZ_JAIUIB010000001.1, read on the forward strand.
GCAGCCGCTCGGTGCGCCTGCGGGCGCTGTTAGGCACGATCAGCGCGCTGACGCCCTTGCGCCCGGCACGTCCCGTGCGGCCGCTTCGGTGCAGCAGCGTTTCGGGATTGGTCGGCAGGTCGGCGTGGATCACCAGCTCGAGATTGGGCAGGTCGATGCCGCGCGCCGCGACGTCGGTGGCGATGCAGACTTTCGCGCGGCCGTCGCGCATCGCCTGCAGCGCGTGGCTGCGTTCGTTCTGGCTGAGTTCACCCGAGAGCGCCACGACGGAAAAATTGCGGTTGTTGAAGCGTGCGGTCAGATGGTTGACGGCGGCGCGCGTGTTGCAGAACACCAGCGCGTTCTTGGCCTCATAGAAGCGCAGCACGTTGATGATGGCGTTCTCGCGGTCGGCCTGGGCTACATTCAGCGCCCGATACTCGATGTCGAGATGCTGCTTTTCCTCGCCGGCGGCCGAGATGCGCACGGCATCGCGCTGATAGCCCTGTGCGAGCGTGGCGATGGAGCGCGGCACGGTGGCCGAGAACATCAGCGTCCGGCGCTCGGCCGGTGCGGCATCGAGGATGAATTCGAGGTCCTCGCGAAAGCCGAGGTCGAGCATCTCGTCGGCCTCGTCGAGAACCACGGCCTTCAGCGTCGACATGTCGAGCGAATGCCGCGTGATGTGGTCGCGCAGCCGGCCGGGCGTGCCGACGACGATGTGGGCGCCGCGCTCCAGCGCGCGCCGTTCGGTGCGCATGTCCATGCCGCCGACGCAGGACGCCACCGTGGCGCCGGTTGGCTCATAGAGCCATTCGAGCTCGCGCGTCACCTGCAGCGCCAGTTCGCGTGTCGGCGCCACCGCCAATGCCAGCGGCGCCGCTGCCGGGCCGAAACGTTCCGCGCCGTCGAGCAGCGTCGGCGCCATGGCAAGGCCGAAGGCGACGGTCTTGCCCGAGCCGGTCTGCGCCGACACCAGCGCGTCGGCCTGGCCGAGCTCCAGCACCGCCTTCTGCACCGGTGTCAGGTCGGAATAACCGCGTTTTTCCAGCGCTTGTGCCAGCGCGGGAACAATACCATCGAAATTGGACATCTCGTTCTTTCGGAATTCAGGGTTCTGCGCTCATCATGGAGCACATGCCGGGGGCTGGCGGCGCCAGCCAAACAATCTTGGCCGTTCGTACTTCCTGCCGCCCTTCTTGTACAGGGTGCCATGAAGGCTATGCGGCGTGCCGCCAATTGACTCCTGCCGCAAACCGCGTAAAAGCCCGCTTCGAACGGGATCGTTTTTCGATGCGCGGCCTTTTGATGGCTCTTCTTGCATTCGATGCCCCCAGCCTCAATGCGAATCATTGGGCCGGGCGCGTCGCTGCGTCGCCTCGTTCCGGCAAAACCCTATTCTTGGCCAGGAAAACCACCAAAAGCACCACCAAAACGGTGTGATTCCCTTGGCCTAACCACCCTCTCCCGGGTCCGGCCCGGGGGACGGAACCCGCACTTGGCCGGCGGGTTTTCTCCAAAAACCAAGCGGAGAGGGACAGGAGATTTTTATGAGTTTCAAGGTTGCGATAGTCGGCGCCACGGGCAATGTGGGCCGGGAAATGCTCAACATCCTGGAAGAGCGCGGCTTTCCAGTGAGCGAAGTCGTGGCGCTCGCCTCGCGGCGCAGCATGGGCACGGAAGTGTCGTTCGGCGACCGCACGCTGAAGGTCAGGCCGCTCGACCAGTATGATTTTTCCGACACTGACATCTGCATCATGTCGGCCGGCGGCAATGTCTCCAAGGAATGGTCGCCGAAGATCGGCAAGCAGGGCTGCGTCGTCATCGATAATTCGTCGGCCTTCCGTTACGACCAGGACGTGCCGCTGATCGTGCCCGAGGTTAACCCGGACGCGATCTCGCTGTTCACACGCAAGAACATCATCGCCAACCCGAATTGCTCGACGGCGCAGCTCGTCGTGGCGCTGAAGCCGCTGCATGATTTCGCCACCATCAAGCGCGTCGTCGTCGCCACCTACCAGTCGGTATCCGGCGCCGGCAAGGAAGGCATGGACGAGCTGTTCACGCAGACGCGTGCGGTGTTCGTCGCCGACAGCGTCGACGTCAAGAAGTTCACCAAGCGCATCGCCTTCAACGTCATCCCGCATATCGATGTCTTCCTCGATGACGGTTTTACCAAGGAAGAATGGAAGATGGTCGCCGAGACCAAGAAGATGCTCGACCCCAAGATCAAGCTGACGGCGACCTGCGTGCGCGTGCCGGTGTTCATCGGCCATTCGGAAGCGGTCAACATCGAGTTCGAGAAGCCGATCACCGCCGATGAGGCGCGCGACATCCTGCGTGATGCGCCGGGCTGCCAGGTCTTGGACAAGCGCGAGGATGGCGGCTACATCACGCCGCTGGAATCGGCCGGCGAGGACGCCACCTTCATCTCGCGCATCCGCGAGGATTCGACCATCGACAACGGCCTGTCGATGTGGATCGTCTCCGACAATCTGCGCAAGGGCGCGGCGCTGAACGCCGTGCAGATCGCCGAGCTCCTGGTCGAGCGCGGCCTTATCCAGCCGAAGAAGAAGGCGGCATAATCCCGCTCACGGGCCGCACCGCCGCTGCCGCGGCTGGCCCTCCGCGAGGGCGCCGGACGACCGGCGGCCCGCTGTCGCGGGCCCGGCCCCCGGCCGTTAGCCCTCTTCTCCCCGTCACTATACGGGGAGAAGGTCCCGGCAGGGGCATGAGGGGCGGCGCTGGCCTGTCCATTTTGGCGCTGCGACTCATGAGATTAGCCGCTTTGCGCCGATTTCAACTCGCACTATCCACACTCAGTTCGCGCAGCATCGCCATCGCCTCCTCCGCCCGCCCAGCCGGCACGAACAGATGGTCGTGGTAAAAACCCGAGACCGGATTGACGCCCATGCCGGCGGCGGCTAGGCGCGCGGTGATGGCGGCAAGGAAGCCGACGGCTTCCAGCGATGAGTGGACGTTCAGCGTGATCATCCGGCAGCGGAACGAGGCGGTCAGCTCAGTGCTCCGGGCGGCTTCCTCCGTCACGATCAGCGTCGTGCCTTCGCGCTCCCGAAACGCCATGACCGGTTCGAGGCCTTCGGGCTGTGGAACGCCAGGCGCCAGCGTGGCGAAGACATAGATGCCATCGCGCAGTTCCGGCATCATCGACGCCAACAGAGTGCTCAGATCGGTCTCGCCCGTCATTTTTTTCCTCGCCTGCATCGGGACGGCAGCAGCTTCTCAATATCCGCAAACAGCACACACCGGTAGTCGACACACGGACGACATGGCAATGTCGCTGGCGGCCGGGCTTGCATGGCCGCCGCATCGCACAATACAGGAGCTGAGGGCCGACGCTCGCCCGTGAAAGGCTCCCGAATGATCGTTCGTCCGCGCCCCACCTTCCTGCAGCTGTTCTTCATCATGCGTGGTTCGGTGGTGCCACGCATCCTGCCGCAGATTTTCGGCTTCGCGATCTATTCGGTGGTCATCCTCGTCGTGGCGCGCCGGTTCCAGCTCGATCTCGGCGTCTTCAACATCACGCCTTTCGGACTGGTGGGCGTGACCTTGTCGATCTATCTGTCGTTTCGCAACAACGCCGCCTATGATCGCTGGTGGGAGGCGCGCAAACTGTGGGGCGCGCTGGTCTTCGAAATCCGCAATCTGGCCCGCGCCACGACAAGCCTCATTCCCGATCGGGCCGAGCAGCGCGCCCTGCTGATGGAAGCGCTGGCCTTCTGTCATTTTCTGCGCGGCCAGTTGCGCAAGATCGACAGCGTCAAGGAGGTCCATGCCTTCATCGAGGCTGAAGCCGGGACGGCCGCTAGTTTCGCCAATCCGGCGGACGAGATGGTCAGGCGCATGGGCCGCCGTGCCAATGCGCAGCGCCGGGCTGGCGACCTCGACACGATCGGTTTCCGCATTCTGGATGAGAGGCTGGCGTCAATCACCGCCATCCAGGCCGGCTGCGAGCGGATCGCCGGCACGCCCTTGCCCTTCGCCTACACGCTGCTGGTGCACCGCACGGCCTAAATCGTGTGCCTGCTGCTGCCGATTGGCCTGATCTCGACCACCGGTTGGGCAACGCCATTGTTCACGGCGCTGATCGCCTACACCTTCTTCGGCCTCGACGCGCTTTCGGAAGAGCTTGAGGATCCGTTTGGCACCGAAGCCAACGACCTCGCGCTCGACGGCCTGTGCCGGGTCTGCGAAATCTCGGTGTTCGAGGCCTTGGGCGAGACGCCACCAAAGATGCTGTCGGCCGAAAAGTTCTATCTTTCGTAACGCCGCACCGTCAAAAATCCGAACATTTGTCGGATCGACGCCTCATGGAACGTCCTTGGGTCGACCCCACCGAAAAAGGGGCTGACCATCAGGAGGACACCCAATGAGCATTTCTCAAACCGCGCCCGTCTCGGCTGGCGCCCTGTGGATCGGCCGGGCGCTCAGCGGCCTCATCGTCCTGTTCATGATCTTCGACGGCGCCATCAAGCTGCCGCCGCTCGACGTGGTCACCCAGACGATGGTGCCGCTTGGGTGGCCAGCCGATCCCAACGTCGCGCGCATGCTGGGCGTCATCGGCCTGGTCTCGACCGCGCTCTACGCGCTGCCGCGCACCTCCGTGCTCGGCGCCCTCCTGCTCACCGCCTATATGGGCGGCGCCATCGCCACCAATGCGCGCATCGGCAATCCGCTGTTCTCGCACATGCTGTTCGGCGTCTATCTCGGCATCATCCTATGGGGCGGCCTCTATCTGCGCGACCCCAGGGTTCGTGCGCTGATCCCGTTCAGCCGATAGCTGTTCCGAGCCAAGAACAGCGTCCACTTCGCCTGCACGCCATCGGGTGGCAATACCGCCGATGCGGTCTGTTTGGGCGAGCAGCGTCGCGATCTTCGTTCTCCTCGGGATCAAATTAGCCGTCTGAGAGTTAAGCACTTGGCGGCGAGACGGCGATCCGCGTGTGAGAGGAACGACAAATGAAGAAAATACTGACCATTCTGGTGCTGACGACGGCACTGGGTGCATGTTCGCAAACGGAAAAAGGGGCTGCCGTGGGCGGCCTGGGCGGTGCTGCGGTTGGCGCGGCCGTGGCCGGAGATCCGGTGCAGGGCGCTGTTGTCGGCGGTGCGGTCGGCGCCGTGGCCGGCGCGCTGATCGGCCATGCCAGCGAAAGCGGCCAATGCCGGTACCGCGATCGCCATGGTCGGGTCTATGTCGATCGCTGCCCAAGCGGTTATTGATCGGCCTCAGTCCAAACATGAAGAGCAAAACGGCGGGCTTTTGACCCGCCGTTTTCGATCGATGAATTGGCCGCGACTCGCTTGAGACAGCCGCCGCCGCGAGCCGCGCTACAACAGCTCCCGAATGTATCGCCAGGCGTCCCGTCCCAGATCCGCATCGGCGCGGTCATTGCCGCCATGCGCATGCGAGCTTGAGCGCGGGGTGGTTTCGCCAGGCAGGACGATGCGGTGGCCGGCGCCGGGGGCCGAAACCAGGCGCGTGGCCTTTCCGGCGTCTTGCCTACGCTGGACAATCGACGCGGCAAATTCCAGGGACGGCCACAGCGCGTCGTCGCCGCCCGCGACCAGCATGACCGTCGCCGAAATTTCCTCGACGGGAATGGCGGCCTTGCCGGCCTCCTTCTTGAAAGCGGTCAGGCAGTGTTCGAAAAGCCCTCGGTAGGACACGAGGCCATCGACGTAGCGTGCCTTCCAGTTGGGGTCGGCCGGAACAAAGGGGAGAGGGCGCCCCTTGAGTGTCCACGACGACCGCTCGGGCCAGCTGACGCCGTCGCGGCCCGGCCCGATGTTTCCCCAGACCACCGATGTCGGGCTGATCGCGACAACGGCGTCGATGCGCGGGTCATGCGTCGCCACGAGCAAGGCCGCCTCGGCACCTTTGGACGTGCCGACATAAACGATGCGCCGGCATCCCAAACCGACAAGACGGTCGGTCGCGGCGAAAAAAATCTCCAGGGGGATTTCGCATATGCCTGGGATCTGGTCTTGGCCGCCAAACCACCGGAGGGCAAGGGCAGAGACGCCCACATCGGCAAACAGCCTGGCGCGCCCGACGTCGACGCGGCCGCTCGATCCGCTCAGCACCACGACACCTGTCGTGGCCTCGGGGCATCGCAACAGGGTTCCGGCGACGAAGCCGGACAGGATTTCCTCCGCGACTGCCCGTTCGTCCATCCGATCCTCAGCCGGAAATCAGAAGCTTTCCAATGAAACAGCAAAGGGCAGGTGAGTGACAAATGCAAACAACAAAACGGCGGGCACAGGCCCGCCGTTTTGTTCCCGCAAGGAATAGGACGCGATTACTCGGCGGTAGCGGCTTCCGCTTCGGCCGGTGCGGCAGCGGCCGAGGCGACGGCGGCAGCGGCGTCTTCCTGGGCCTTCTTCAGCAGGGCGGCGCGTTCCTGCGCCTTCTTGCCGGGCTCGGCCTTCTTCGGGTTGGAGCGGGCTTCGCGCTTGGCAAGGCCGGCCTCATCGAGGAAGCGCAGCACGCGGTCGGTCGGCTGGGCGCCGTGCGACAGCCAATGCTTGACGCGGTCGGCGTCGACCTTGATGCGCTCGCCGTCCTTCGGGAGCAGCGGGTTCCACGAGCCGAGCGACTCGATGAACCGGCCGTCGCGGGGCGAACGGGCGTCGGCGACGACGACGTGGTAGTAAGGACGCTTCTTCGAGCCCGCACGGGCCAGTCTGATCTTCAGTGCCATTTCTTTTCTCCTAAAAGCTCTGATTTCGTTTGATAAGTCAGGGTTTCTTCAACCCGTTTTCGTCACGCCGTTGGCAGCGGCGATCTGTTCGTGGTGCCGGATCACTTCGCGGACGACGAAGTTGAGGAATTTCTCCGCGAAATCCGGGTCGAGATGCGCGTCATGCGCCAGCTGGCGCAGGCGGGCGATCTGCTGCTGCTCGCGCGCCGGGTCGGCCGGCGGCAGGCCATGCTCGGCCTTGAGCACGCCAACCGCCTTGGTGCAGCGGAAGCGCTCGGCGAGCATGTGGATGAGGGCCGCGTCGATGTTGTCGATCGAGGCGCGGTAGCCGGCCAGGATGGTGCGGGCCTCGGCCATGTCCTTTTCTTCGTTCATAGCGTCCTCACTTTTTCTTGCCGAGACCGGGCAGGCCACCACCGCCGCCAAGGCCGGGAAGCTTCATGCCGCCGGGTAGGCCGGGCAAGCCGCCGCCGGGAAGACCGCCGGGCAGGCCCTTCATGCCGCCGAGGCCGGCGGCCTGCGCCTGCTTCTGCAAGGCTTCGAGCTGCTTGGGGTCCATCTTCGACAGATCGGGCATGCCGCCCATGCCGCCGGGCATCATGCCGCCCCCCAAACCACCAAGGCCCATCTTGGAGGCAAGGCCACCCATCATGCCGCGCATCAGGCCGCCGCCTTTGCCCTTGCCGCCCATCGCCTTCATCATGTCGGCCATGCCGCGATGTATCTTCAGGAGCTTGTTGATCTCGGCGGCATCGGTGCCGGAGCCGGCGGCGATGCGCTTCTTGCGCGAGTGCTTTAGAATGTCGGGATTGGCGCGCTCGGCCTTGGTCATCGAGGAGATGATCGCGAGTTGGCGGCCGAACATCTTGTCGTCGAGGCCGGCGGCGGCCATCTGGTCCTTCATCTTGCCCATGCCGGGCATCATGCCCATGATGCCGCCCATGCCGCCCATCTTCGACATCTGCTGAAGCTGCTGGGCGAGGTCGTTCAGGTCGAACTTGCCCGACTGCATCTTCTTGGCCATCGCCGCCGCCTGCTCGGCATCGATGTTCTCGGCGGCTTTTTCGACGAGCGAGACGATGTCGCCCATGCCCAGGATGCGGTCGGCGATCCGCTTGGGGTGGAATTCCTCCAGCCCATCCATCTTTTCGCCGGTGCCGATCAGCTTGATCGGCTTGCCGGTGACGGCGCGCATCGACAGCGCGGCACCGCCACGGCCGTCGCCGTCCATGCGGGTCAGGACCAGGCCGGTGATACCGACGCGCTCGTCGAAGCTTTTCGCCAGGTTGACGGCGTCCTGGCCGGTCAGCGAATCGGCGACCAGCAGGATCTCGTGCGGGCTCGACACCTTTTTGATGTCGGCCATCTCGACCATCAGCGGCTCGTCGATATGGGTGCGGCCGGCGGTGTCGAGGATGACGACGTCATGGCCGCCGAGCTTGGCCGCCTGCACGGCGCGCTTGGCGATATCGACCGGGTTCTGGCCTGCGATAACAGGCAGCGTCGCCACCTTGACCTGCTCGCCGAGCTGGCGCAGCTGCTCCTGCGCGGCCGGACGCCGCGTGTCGAGCGAGGCCATCAGGACCTTCTTGTTCTGCCGCTCGGTCAGCCGCTTGGCGATCTTGGCCGACGTGGTGGTCTTGCCGGAGCCCTGCAGGCCGACCATCATGATGACGACCGGGGCCGGTGCGTTGAGGTCGATGGCGACACCCTCGGCGCCGAGCATGTCGACCAACTCGTCATGGACGATCTTGACGACCATCTGTCCCGGCTTGATCGACTTCAGCACCGCGGCGCCGACGGCCTTCTCGCGCACCTTGTCGGTGAAGGACCGCACCACTTCCAACGCCACGTCGGCCTCGAGCAGCGCACGGCGCACCTCGCGCAGCGCTGCCGAGACATCCGCCTCCGACAGCGCGCCGCGGCCGGTCAGGCCGTTCAGGATGGAGCCAAGACGCTCCTGCAGCGATTCAAACATTCGTTTTCCTTTTCCCTGGCACCCGGATGGTGCCCGAGAGGTAATGCGTTCGCGCCCAGTCTCCAAGCAAAAGCCAGTCCAAGCAAAAGCCCAAAACCAAAAAGCACCCGGGGGCGCACAGCGCTGCCGGGTGTTGGCCTCCAGGATCTGTTTACAGCACTCGGCCTCAAAGAGGTTTCGGCATCCTGGTCGGCTTGCTCGGAGGGATACTCGTCGCGGAATTGGTGGGCTGTAGACAGGAATTTGGCGCGAGAGTCAAGGCAAGGCCGGTGTCGCGCCGTTTCCCGGGCCGCGATCAGGCCGTGCTCGGGCCGTTGGGGACCTGGGCTGAAACCCTCAGCGGCGAGCGCGGATGCAGCAGCAAAACAATCGTCAGCAGGCTGCAGGCAATACCGATGAGCGCAATGAGGATGGCATCCGATATCATCCAGCCCGGTCCCTCGAGCGGCTTTGCAGTGAACAAGGCGAAGGAATTGTAGCTCTCCTGATGCGAGATCAGCAGGAAGCCGGTGAGGTTGTTGCCAAGATGGGCGCCAAGTGCCGCGCCGAGATTGCCGGTGGCGTAGACCACGAGGGTCAGAAGCAGCGCGAAGGCAGCGATCGACACCAGCACGCTGGCGTTGATGGCGGCCGACGAACCGCCGCTCCAGTGCAGCGAGGTGAACAGCAGGCCGGGCAGCAGCGCCCAGGCGAACGGGCTTCTGAACCGATTGGCCAGGCCACGCAGCAGGTAGCCGCGAAACAGCATCTCCTCCGACGACGTCTGCAGCAGCGTGAGCGCGGCGATCGGGATCGCGAACAGCAGCCATGACGACAGGCTGATCGTGCCGCGCGCAATGCTGGGCTGCAGCAGATAGAGCAGGATTTCGGACAAGGCCGAGGTGATCAGCACCGCGATCAGCCCCTTGAGGAAGTCCGGTCGCGCTATGCGGCGGCCGGCGCCAAGCAGTGCCGACAGCGGCTCGCCATGCACCCAGCGCATCACGATCCACAGGCCGATCCAGATCCCCGCGAAAGAGGCGAGCGCGCAGAGGATGCCGATGGGCGAGGCGAGAAAGCCTTCCATGCCGTATGGCGAAGCCGCCGCCCCCTGCCAGGCGAAGTAAACATGGGTGCCACCGAACAGCACGGCCGCGGTGGTGGCGGCCCAGAACAGGACGACGATCAGCGTTCCCAGCAACAGGCGCGGCAAGGTCGTCCTGGCGTTCGGCGTGTTGCGATAGCGCTCGAAGGCAGTGTCGTCGATCGTCACGCTTGTCCTCGATCCCAATCCATCGCTGCTTGATCCAGCTGATGGTTTCGGGAACCGGAATCGATATCAGCAGGAATACGCGCACTCCGATTGCCCCGGAACGCAGGCGCGGGCCAGCCTGCCGCGGTCGCCAATCCAGGTTTCGCCGGCGGCCGCTTCGGCGACCGCCGGCATCGCGTCAACGCACGACGTACATGATGCGCCGTGTCTGCGGATCGATCAGCGCCCGCTGGCCGTTCACATAGACATAGCGGTAGTTGTAGTCAGGAATTTCGCGCAGCTCGACCGTATCGGGCAGGGTCGCGCCGGTGACCACCTCGCCGTCGAGATAGACGGGGTCGAGGCGATGGGTGTCGACATAGGTCCGTACCGCGGCCGGCGGCGCTGGAAAGTCGCCAACCACCGGATCGCTGGAAATGATCGCACCGGTATAGTCGGTCGAATAGTTGCCGATGTCGTCCGGCGGCGAGACCACGGCAACGGCGGAGCGGCGCTGCGTCAGCACCACGCGGCTGCCGCCGAAATCGGCGGTGACGTAGTCGGAATAGACCCAGCCCTGGCCGCCAGCTTCGGCGATGGTGCACCATTTGCTGTTTTCGATGCAGCCGTTGAGCGTCGCCGATTGGCCTGCGGCGAGAACGCCAATGACAGGATATTGCGGGCCGGGACCGGCACGCACGTTGAGATCGGTGACTGCCGAGACAGCGGTATCGGCCAATGCCGCGCCCGACATTGCGGTCAGCATCCCGGCTATTGCGGGAAACAATAAGGATTTCATGGGTTCTCTCCGTTTCACAGTCCCTCGGCGGTGACAACGGGACAGCAGCGCATGCGTTCCGGCTAAAATGCGCGAGCCAACTCACGATTTGTTCCGGCCTCCATCGGCAAGCCGGTCAGAAGATCGTGTACGAACGCCAGTTTCCGCGCGGTCGCGTCCGAAATGACGAAGGGGTAGAGGTCGGGGAGACCCATGCAGCGGTTGATCGAATTGGAGGCTTCCGACAGCACCAGCCAGCGGGCAAGGATCTTGTCGAAGGGCTCGGGCGTGTTGGCGGGTTCCGAGGGTGCCGCCTGCGGCTCGCCCCCGGTATCGCCCCGCGGCAGTTCGTTCGCCGCCACCGTCTCCAGCCGGCCGAGCGGGAAGTTCAGCGCATGGACCATCTCCAGCGTGTCGGTGATGTGCAGGTGGTGGGCCCAGGTCTCGGCCCAGTCCTCCCACGGATGCGAGGTGGCGTAGGCCGAGATGTGGTCTTGCTGCCAATCGGGCGCCGCGCCATTGGCGTAATAGGCCTTCAGCGCCTGTTCGTAGTCGGCACGCTCGTCGCCGAACAAGGCGCGGAACGCTTCCAGCCTTTGCGGATCGTCGCGGATCAGGCGGTCCCAGTAATAGTGGCCGAGCTCGTGGCGGAAATGGCCGAGCAGCGTGCGGTAATTCTCACCCATCTGGACGCGACGTTTTTCGCGCTCGGCTGAATCGGCTTCGGCGACGTTCAGCGTGATCAGGCCGTTGTCGTGACCAGTGAGAATCCGTTCGCCGCCCGGGCCGCCGCCGATCGGATCGGCGAGGAAGTCGAAGGCCAGCCCGATCTCGTCCGTCGGGCTCTGCTTGGGCGCCACCGGCAGGCCGAAGGCGAGCAGCGAATAGATGGCGCGCTTCTTCGCCGCCTCGACGCGAATCCAGCGGCGGCGATTGCCGTCGACCGAGAGATCGGGGATCAGCTGGTTCAGCACGCAGGCACGGCAGAAGACCTGTCCCGGCTCGGCCATCCAGTTGCAGGCGCATTCGTCGGCATTGGTGCACTGGATCGCGCCGTCGACGCCGGACAAGACAAAGCGCGCGCCCTCGGGATCATAAAGCACGAGACTGCTGCAGTTCAGGCACTGGGCATTCTCGAAATAGAGACGGTGGCCGCAATGCGGGCAGTCGAAAAGTTTCATCTCGGTCTCAATTCGTCAGAAGGGATGCATGATTCATCTGAAAGGGATGCATGATTCATAGGAAGGGATCATGGCGGCCCGTGCCCAAACGCGAACCACCGGCCGGTGTTCCGCGGTCCATCGCGACTATTTTGCTTCGCCGGTCCAGGCGCGCCTGCCCCGGTCCATGGGCGGCATCAGAGTCTTTCATGCCTGACACTCGCCATAATAATCACTTGATCGTAGGCAAATTCCCCGGCATTCGCCAGCATCGCGCCACAGACGGTGACAAATGCGCGTTTCGCTGGCAAATTCGCAAACGGGACGTGAATCAGGCAACTAGGAGAACAACATGGCATTTCGTGCCAAGGGTAGGATTTTAGCGGCGGCGGTGGTGGCGGTGCTCGGGCTGGCAACCGGCGCGCAAGCGGCGGCCAGCTGCGGCAAGACCGGCGCCGGCTTCGACGCCTGGAAACAGGACTTCGCCGCCGAGGCCAAGTCCGAAGGTGTCGGGTCGAGGGGTCTGGCTGCTCTGGCCGGCGCGACCTACGCAACAAGGACGATCTCCGCCGACCGCGCCATCCACAAGGCCTTCAGCGGCTCGGTGGACGATTTCATGAAACGCCGCGGCGGGTCGGCGATCATCTCCAAGGGCCGTTCGCTGAAGAAGTCGAACGCGGCGCTGTTCAACCAGATCGAAGCCAACTACGGCGTGTCGCCGGGCGTGCTGCTCGCCATCTGGGGCATGGAAACCGGCTTCGGTGCTTCCATGGGCAACCAGAACACAGTCTCCGCCATTGTGACGCTTGCCTATGATTGCCGCCGGCCCGACTATTTTCACCCGCATGCCATCGCGGCCCTGAAGCTGGTTGATCGCGGAGCGTTGACCGCCTCGTCGGTCGGCGCCATGCATGGCGAGATCGGCCACACGCAGTTCCTGCCCGGAAATGTCTTGAAGTATGCGGTAGGCAGCGGAAACCTGCGCGACAAGGCGATCGCTTTGGCGTCCACCGCCAACTTCCTCAAGGGTCACGGCTGGCGGGCTGGCGCCAGCGCGCAGTCGAATATGGGCGCGATCGCCGGCTGGAATTCGGCAAGCGTCTATCAGCAGGCCATCGCCCGCATCGCCACCGCGATCGACGCCGATTGATCGATCCGCACGGCCATTGAACGAAAAACCCGGCTCCGCGCCGGGTTTTTCATTTCACGTCGAGCGCATAGGAGCAGCCGGCCAGCGTCCTGCCGGGGTGGGACTCGACGGTCGAGACGTTGAGCGTGATGCGCGTGGCAAGGCTCACGCCGCCGGCATCCTCGCTGCTTTCGGCCATGACCTTCTCGCCGAGGAACTTGTCCGGCGTCGAGACCGTCGCCGGGACGTCGAGCTGGCGGGCGAGGTCCGGCGCTGCGATGCCATCAAGCACGGCCATCGGCCCTGTCGCGGTAAAGACGATCGTCGCGGTCTCGCGCCCGAAGACATGGACCGGGACCGGCAATCGATACTGCCGCAGGAAGGGATTGCCGGAAGCGACCTCCTTCCAGCCAAGGGTCTGCGCCGCGTCTGGCTCACCGCCCAGCCAGAGGGCAAGACCATTATACGCCGGCAGATCGGCCCTGCATTCGATGAGGGCGGCGAGGTCCAGGGAGGTGGGCGCGAAGTCCCCAGCCATGACCGGCGCCGCCAGAAAGAGCAGCGGCACCAGGCATCGACCGAGACAGCGCATTCCGTCTAGCTGTTGCGGTTGCGCGCGGCCAATGTCCGCAGCCTCAGCGCATTGAGGCGGATGAAGCCGGCGGCGTCCTTCTGGTCATAGGCGCCACGGTCGTCCTCGAAGGTGACCAGCGCGTCGGAATAGAGCGTCTTCCCAGATTTGCGGCCGGTGACCATGACATTGCCCTTGTAGAGCTTCAGCCGCACCGTGCCTTCGACGTCTTCCTGGCTCTTGTCGATCATCGCCTGCAGCATCAGGCGCTCGGGCGAGAACCAGAAGCCGTTGTAGATGAGCTCCGCGTAGCGCGGCATGAACTCGTCCTTGAGGTGCGCGGCACCCCGGTCGAGCGTGATCGATTCAATGGCGCGATGGGCCACGATCAGGATAGCGCCTCCCGGCGTTTCATACACGCCTCGCGATTTCATGCCGACGAAACGGTTCTCGACCAGGTCGAGCCGGCCTATGCCATTGTCGCGGCCGAGATCGTTCAGCGCCGCCAGCATGGTGGCCGGCGACAGCTTCTTGCCGTTGAGCGCGACCGGGTCGCCCTTCAGGAATTCGATCTCGATCTCGGTGACGGCATCCGGCGCGTCCATCGGCGACACGGTGCGCTGGTGCACGAATTCCGGCGGCTCGCTCCATGGGTCTTCCAGCACCTTGCCCTCGGAGGACGAGTGCAGCAGATTTGCGTCGACGGAGAACGGTGCGTCGCCCCTCTTGTCCTTCGGCACCGGGATCTGGTGCTGTTCGGCGAAGTTCATCAGGTCGGTGCGCGATTTGAACGACCAGTCGCGCCACGGCGCGATGACCTTGATGTCGGGGTTGAGCGCATAGGCCGAAAGCTCGAAACGGACCTGGTCGTTGCCCTTGCCGGTGGCGCCATGCGCGATGGCGTCGGCGCCGGTTTCCCTGGCGATCTCGACCAGGTGCTTGGAGATCAGCGGCCGCGCGATCGAGGTGCCCAGGAGATAGGTGCCTTCATAGACGGTGTTGGCGCGGAACATAGGGAAGACGAAGTCGGCGACGAATTCCTCGCGTACGTCGACGACGCGGATGTCCTTGATCCCCATCATCTCGGCCTTGCGGCGCGCCGGCTCCAGCTCGCCGCCCTGGCCGAGGTCGGCGGTGAAGGTGACGACTTCGGCGCCGAGTTCGGTCTGCAGCCATTTAAGGATGATGGATGTGTCGAGGCCGCCGGAATAGGCGAGCACGACCTTCTTGACGTCTTTGATCTTGGACATTTCTGCTCCGTCGAAAAGCGGACGCTTGAGGCAAGGCGTCACGGATTGTCGGAGCGCCTTTTAGCAGGAACGGCAAAGCGAGCAAGCGCACGCGGCGCAAGGTTGCTGATCCAGCGCGGCAGTGCGACGCCGGGCTTGATCGGGAGGACCGATCCCGGGGCCATGCCGCCGGTCACCAGGCGCTCAAGAACGCCGCCTGTAAGCTGCGAAATGTAAGCTGGCGAAACTGGCCGAACCGCTCCAACTCCACCGGAGGACGCGCTGGCCCCATCTGGCGCCGGCGAGACGGGTCCTGTATAGCCGACGCGTTCCCCCGGGGCCTGCCATGTCCTTCATTCCCGACACCACCACGCTGATCCAGTTCGCCATCGCCACCGTGATCCTGGCGATCACGCCAGGCCCCGACATGACGCTGTTCGTGTCGCGCACGCTGAGCCAGGGCCGCGCCACCGGCTTTGCCTCGATGGCCGGCGCGCTGTGCGGCACGCTGATCCACACCACGCTGGTGGTGGTCGGCGTCTCGGCGCTGATCGTCGCCTCGCCGATGGCTTTCTTCGTGCTGAAGATCTTTGGCGCCGGCTATCTCGTCTTCCTCGCCTGGCAGGCGATCGCCAAGGGCTCGGCTTTCTCGCCGGAAAAGAAGACCGGCCCGCGGATTTCCTTGTTGCGCAGCTGGGCGGCGGGACTCGGCGTCAATTTGCTCAACCCGAAGATCATCCTGTTCTTCATGACCTTCCTGCCGCAATTCGTCTCCGCGCACGATCCGAACGCGCCGGGGAAGCTGTTCTTCCTCGGCTCCATGTTCATCGTGCTGTCGATCCCGGTGACGGTACCGATGGTGCTGGCGGCGGAAAAATTCTCGGCGGCGATGAAAGCCAGCCCCCGTGTGACGCGGGTGGTCGACTATCTCTTCGCCGGCGTGTTCTCGGCGTTCGCGCTCAAGATCCTGACGGCCCAGGCGAAGTAGAGACCTTCCACCAGCTTCCCGCCCAGCGCCCGGCGGCAAGCCAATAGAAGATCCCGCCGACCATGCCGCCACCGAGTACCGCCATGATGGCGCTGGCTTCGGTGACCGCGAAAGGGGAATTGCGGACATTGTCGACGAGGCCGAGGAAAACCCCCGCCACCCCCGCCCCGGCGAGCGCGTAGAACAACCAGTCGCGCCGGCCGAGAATTTCGGCAATCAGGATGACGATCGCCGCCGGCATGAAGCCGAAATAGGCGACGAACAGGGCGACGAAGGGAATTGAAAAATAGAGCGATGCCGTTGCCGCCGGATGCGCTTGCACCGGCGCGTAGCCGAGCGAGGCCAGGAACAGGATGTTGAGGAAGGCGCTCGCCGCCAGCGAGGCGGCGGCGTAACGAACAGGATGATGGCGAAGCGCACGATGTAGGTGACGACACGGTTCATCGGGGATCACGGCCCGTGAGACGACCGGAGCTGCGTCCAGCCAGAAGCCAGTAGACCCAACCGGCGGCAATGCCGGCGGCGGCCAGAAAACCCAGGAAGCCCGGATTGAAAACGAAGCCTCCGGCGGAGCCCGGCACAAAAACACCGAAGGCGATCGACGTGACCGCGCCCGTGACGGCGAAGTAGAACCATCCTCGCAGAGCCAGCCGTTCGGCGACGAAGATCGCCGGGCCGACGATCAGCAGCGCGCAGATCGCCACGGTCAACACGGCGAGCGGGAAGGAGGCCAGCCAGTCGAATGTGAAAATGATCGACCAGTTGCCGTCCTCGATCCCTGCCAGAAGAACGATCAGTAGCACCGGCACCAGGATCGAGGTCAGCACGGCGGCGAGGTAGCCGACCGCAATCATGGCGAAGCGTGTGAGGCCGGCGACGAGACGGCTCACACCTCGCCGTGCCCCGCGATCATCATGGCTTCCAGCGCCAGCCGGTCGACCTTGCGCATGCGTTCCGATTCCGACTTCAGCTGGCCGCAGGCGGCCAGGATGTCGCGGCCGCGCGGCGTGCGGATCGGCGAGGCATAGCCGGCATTGTTGATGTAGTCGGCGAACTTCTCGATCGTCTCCCAGTCCGAGCACTGGTAGTTGGTGCCCGGCCACGGGTTGAACGGGATCAGGTTTATCTTGGCCGGAATCCCCTTGAGCAGCTTGATCAGCCCCTTGGCGTCCTCAATGGAATCGTTGACGTCCTTCAGCATCACATATTCGAAGGTGATGCGCTTGGCGTTGGAGAGACCGGGATAGGCGCGGCAGGCGGCGATCAGCTCCTTCAGCGGATATTTCTTGTTGATCGGCACCAGAAGGTCGCGCAGATCGTCATTGGTCGCATGCAGCGAGATCGCCAGCATGACGCCGATCTCCTCGCCGGTGCGGAAAATCTCGGGCACGACGCCGGAGGTCGACAGCGTGATGCGGCGCTTCGACAGGGACAGGCCGTCGCCGTCGGAGGCGATCAGCAGCGCCTTCTTCACCGCCTCGAAATTATAGAGCGGCTCGCCCATGCCCATCATGACGATGTTGGACACTTTTCGGCCCTCGGCCGGCACGATGGCGCCATCCGGCGTGTCGCGGTCGGGGAAATCGCCGAGCCGGTCGCGCGCGGTGAGCAACTGCGCCAGGATTTCTTCGGCGGTCAGGTTGCGCACCAGCTTCTGCGTGCCGGTGTGGCAGAACGAACAGGTCAGCGTGCAGCCGACCTGCGAGGAGATGCAGAGCGTGCCGCGGCCTTCCTCGGGGATATAGACTGTCTCGATCTCGACCGGCCGGCCGGCGCCGCGCGGCGGAAAGCGGAACAGCCACTTTCGCGTGCCGTCGGCGGAAATCTGCTCCTCGACGATCTCGGGCCGGGCGACGGTGAAATGCTTGTCGAGTTCGGCGCGCAGATCCTTGGAGATGTTGAACATGCCGGCGAAGTCGGAAACGCCGCGTACATACATCCAGTGCCAGAGCTGCTGGGCGCGCATCTTTGCCTGGCGCTCCGGCACGGTGCCGGATTCGACAAGAGCGGCGGCGAGTTCCGTCCGCGTGAGGCCGATCAGCGATGGCTTTTCGGTCCGCGCGGCACGGCCGCGCAAGGCGTCACGGGCGCCTTCGGCGGTAAGGTCGAGTGAAAGGGTCATGGTTGCACAGATATAAGCGGTTTGCGGCCGATTTCATCCATCGGCCCGATATGAAGCGCGGCGCATAGCACAGGTTGAGCGCGAAGTCATGCGGTGCACGCCAAACTGGGGTCCGCCGTCGGTGTCCCGATCGCCACCGTCCCCGTGAAGGACGATCGCCGCCGGTGGACGCGATGTCGTTGGCGGCGATCACTTAGTCGTGTTGGCGTAACGATCCCCATCGCGCCTTCGAACCCTGAATGGGGCAACTGTGCCCCTACAGAATGGGAGTATGCAGGATGAAATCGATCAAGCTCGCCGTCGTTGCCGGCTTCGCCGCTCTTTGCGCCTCGCAGGCGTTTGCCGAGGACGCGATGGGCACCATGAGCATGATGAAAGGCGGACAAGTGACGGCGATCATGCCCGACGGGCATATGGGCACCATGACGCCGGACGCGAAGATGGGCGCCGACATGATGAAGATGGCCAAGCCCATCAAGCACTGCATGATGATGATGACCGACGCCAAGGGCAAAGCCTACATGATCGACACCTCGACCAAGAAGGCCCAGGCCGAATGTGAAAAAATGGCTATGTGACGATCCCGCAAGGATGTTCCCGCCGGCTTGGAGGCCGGCGGGACGAGCGGCTTCCATATTCCGCGCGTCCATCCCCGCGTCTACCTGTCGATGGAGAGCGTATCGATCCCGGTGCTCTGGTCGGTTTCCGGCGGTGGCGGCGCGGCCCCGCGGGCTCGGTAGGACGGCAGGTCGGGAGCGCCGGCCGCTACGGGATTGGCGTCGAGCCGCGCGATCAGACGCTTCATTTGCGTGATCTCGCGCACCTGGGCGTCGATGATGCCGTCCGCCAGCTTTCGCACCTCCGGGTCGCGGATATGGGCGCGTTCGCTGGTCATGATCGCGATCGAGTGGTGCGGGATCATGGCCTTCATGTAAGAGACGTCGCTCACGGTTTCCTGGCTTCTGACCAGCCACAAGACGCCAGCGAATACCAGCATGCCGCCGATGACGATGCCTACATTCGCGGCCACGCTCTCGTACATCCCCCACATGAAGCCGATCATGACGATGGCCATGGCGGCGCCCATCACGATGGCCATCCACACCCGGGTCTGGCTGAAGAAAACATGATCCAGCGCATAGGTGTTCAGGTACATGAGCCCGTACATGAGGACCGTGGAAACCAGGATCATCGCGGCGAATCTGACATAGCTCATGACTGCGGGCTCCTTGTTCAAAGGGACACAACCGCGACGGTGGGCTTTTTGATCCCGTCCGATCGGCAGACTCACACTTGATCGGCGTCATGCCTGTGTTAGGGCTGGGTTTTCCCCCCGAGGGCAGACATGGCCGGCCAATCGCGAAAACACCCCATGCTGCGGCGTTCGCGCGCCATGTGGGCCTCGCGCCGCGTCTGGCAGCCACGTCTGGTGTTCTGGGCCGGTGCGATCTCGATCGGCCTGATCAGCGTGCTCTTTGCCGTGCTGGCCGACAAGGCGCAGGCGCTGTTTCATGTCGTGATCGGCAATGACGGCGGCTGGCGTTTCTATCTGCCGCTGGCCATCACGCCGCTCGGCTTTGTGCTGTGCGCCTGGCTGGCGCACGCCTTCTTCCCGGGCTCGCAAGGCAGCGGCATTCCGCAGGCGATCGCCGCCCGCCACCTGCGCGACGATGACGACCGCAGCCATATCCTGTCGCTCAGGCTGGTGGCGGGCAAGATCGCGCTCACCCTTGTCGGCCTGTTCTGCGGCGCTTCGATCGGCCGCGAGGGACCGACCGTACAGGTCGGCGCGTCGCTGATGCTGCAGGCGGCGCGTTGGGGCGGCATGGCGCAGGCGCGCGGCCTGATCCTGGCCGGCTCGGCGGCGGGCATCGCGGCGGCGTTCAACACCCCGCTCGCCGGCATCGTCTTCGCCATCGAGGAAATGGGCCGCACCTATGAGGCGCGCACCAACGGGCTGGTGCTGACCGCGGTCATCCTGGCCGGCCTCGCCTCGCTCGGCGTGCTCGGCAACTACACCTATTTCGGCGTGTCCAAGGAGACGATCTCGTTTGCCGTCGACTGGCCGCTGGTGATCGCCTGCGGCGTCATCGGCGGCGGCTTTGGCGCCTTGTTCTCGTTGCTGGCGTTGAAGGCGACGCGGCGTATCCGACGCTGGAACGCGCTGCAGCCGCTGTGGCGCGCGCTGCTGGTGGCCGCGATCTGCGGACTGGCGGTCGCGGTGATCGGTATCGCCTCGGGCGGGCTGACCTTCGGCACCGGCTACGCGCAGGCGCGCAGCGCGGTCGAAGGCACGCCGCTGCCCTGGTTCTTCTTTGCCGAGAAATTCGCGGCCGGCCTGCTGTCGATGATCTCAGGCATTCCCGGCGGCATCTTCGCGCCCTCGCTGGCGGTCGGCGCCGGCATCGGCAGCTCGCTCGGCCTGATGTTCGGGAGCAGCGCGGGCGTCGCGGCCCTGCTCGGCATGGCGGGCTATTTCGCCGGCGTCGTGCAAGCGCCGATGACGGCTTTCGTCATCATCCTCGAAATGACCGGCAATCACGACAATGTCATCGGCCTGATGCTGGCTTCGATGCTGGGCTACGGCACGGCGCGGCTGATCTCGCACGAGCCGCTTTATCACGCCCTGTCGCGGGTGTTCATCGCCGAGGCGATCCGGCGGCGGCGGGCGGAGGCCGCACCGGAATCAGGGCTGGGCTGAAAAAGCAAAGGCCGGGCGTTACGGCCCGGCCTTCGGTTCAAAAACGAAGATGGCCTATTTGCACTTGGCGATCGAGGACAGCGCCGCCGAAATGCCCTTAAGCGAGAAGACATAGTTCGTGGGATTGCCGCGGCCCGACTTCGCCGACACCTTCATGTCGGTTCCGGTCTTCATCGCGGCGATCAGCACTGGCTCTTCCGCCGCGTTCTCGACCCAGGCCGATTTCCCGCGCGTGAACATCGAGAAGCTCTTCTTGTCGATGGTGACGGTGGCCTTGGAACCTTCCTGGAAATTGTAGCCGGCGATGAACTGAGGCTCATAGGACACTTGCTGGCCGGGCCGCTGGCTGACGAAGAAGAACATGTCGCCGTGGTCGAGCGTCGGCGGCTGCTTGTCGGTCGGCACGGTCAGCACGTAGCAGACCTTGCCGCCCGAAGCCTGGTAGCTGTAGGTGCCCCAGGCATTGTGCTGGCCGATCTTGGTCGCCTGCTGCGCCAGCGCCGGCGCCGCCGAGGCCGCCAGGACCAGGCTCGAAACTAGTGCAATCAATCCGCGCATCGTTTTTCCCGTATTCCAAATGGTGCGGAGGCGGGCCGCGTGGCGTCCTGCCGTCGCTTCATTTTGATTTAATCTGGGTTACCAAACGGTGAATTTCCCAAGAGAAAAGGACCTTCACCCCAGGAAACCGCCGCCATTTCCGCGCCGCCGCCTTGTCAGCGGCCGGCTCGGTGTCCCTTTGGCGACTTGGAGGCCACGAAAACGGCAAGAGTTTGACTTCTAACCCGCCGCTGAACGCCCCTGTCCAGCGGTCGAGCCGTCGCGGCGGGATTCGGCCGGCGGGACTTCAGCTCTTATCGGCGATGGCGTCCTTGGCGGCTTGCCGGTGCGCGGGCGTGATATGGGCGCTGACGGCGGTGATCGCGGCGGTCAGCACGGCGATGTCGTCGGTGAAGCCGAGACCGAAGATGAAGTCGGGGATGAGATCGACCGGCAGGACGAAATAGCCGAGCGCGGCCACCAATATGCCCTTGGCACGCAGCGGCGTCTTCTTGTCCATGGCGCAGTAATAGGCGGCGACGACATCTTCCATGAACGGAATCTGCCGAGCGGCCTTCCTGGCCGTGCGCCAGAACTTTTCGCGCACTTCGCCTTCGCCGGCCAGCTTGTCGCCAAAGCCGAAGAAATCAAAACCGGATTCTTGCGCCATCAATCTCTCCTTGCGGGCCTCATGCGCGTCTCAGCGCACGTCCGCCGATCAAAATGTGGTGAAAGCTTAACCCGGCTGCAAGATGCGGGCGCCGATTTGCCGGGTCCGCGCCGGGCCTGGACGTTGGACAGCCCGTGTTCAGCCGCCGAAATAGCGGTTCATCTTCTTCGCCAATTCGATGTCGAGCGCCGTCACGCCGCCGGCGTCATGCGTGTTCAGGGTAACGCTGACGGTCTTGTAGACATTCGACCAATCGGGATGGTGGTCCATCTTCTCGGCGGTCAGCGCCACCCTGGTCATGAAGGCGAAGGCTTCGGAGAAATTGGCGAAGGTGAAGGTGCGGCCGATCGAGGCTCCGTCGTCCGCCAGTGCCCAGCCATCAAGCCCTGTGAGCGCTGCTTCGGCGGCCTCCCTGCCCAGTTTCTCTCTCGTCATGTCCGCTTCCCGTGCTATTGGGCTGAAGTCGTCACCATAGCGCCGGATCCATGATCGCGAAGCCCATAAATTCCATTCTTTTCGTCTGCCTCGGCAACATCTGTCGGTCGCCGCTGGCCGAAGGCATTCTTGGCGCCGTGCTGGCGGAGCGCGGATATGGCGGCGATATCGTGCTCGATTCGGCCGCGACCAGCGGCTGGGAGGTCGGCTCCGCTCCCGACCCGCGCTCGATCGCCATCGCGTCTCACCACGGCATCGACATCTCGCGGCAGCGGGCGCGCAAGATCATGCCGGAGGATTTTCACCGCTTCGACCTGATCTTCGGCATGGACCGGTCCAACGTCGCCGACCTGAAGGCGCTGGCGCCGGCGGCGGTGCGCGACCGTATCCACCTGTTCCTGGAATTCGCCGAGGGAAGGCCGCGCGATGTACCGGACCCCTACTATGAGGACCAGCAAGCGTTTGCCGAGGTCTATCGCATGATCCGCGAGGCGTCGGAGGTGCTGGCGACACGGCTGGCGGCACGCGTATCGACGCCGGACAGCGGCCATGCCTCCTCGACAATATAGGGGCCGCCACCCACCGAATCGCGCGACGACATCAGCACGAAACGGCCGATGCGGAACGGCAGCGTCGAGAAATTGCCGCGCGCCGACAGATATTGGGCGACGTCGAGCGGGCTCGAATTGCGCAGCCGCGCCAGCGTCACATGCGGCATGAACCTGCGCGGATCGGCGGGAATGCCGAGCCGCTGGCAGATGCGCTCGATTTCGGCCTGAAGAGCCGCCAGATCGGGCGAGGACGAAGCGCCGGCCCACACCGCATGCGGCTTCTTCTGGCCGAAAGCCCCGACACCGGACAAGGTCAGCGAGAAGGAAGGGCGATGCACCCGGTCGAGAGCGTTGGCGATCTCGTCGGCGACATGGCCCTGGACGTCGCCGATGAAGCGTAACGTCAGATGGTAGTTTTCGACGTCGATCCAGCGGGCCCCGGGCAGGCCGCCCCGGAGCAGGGACAGCGAAAGGGCGGCATCACGCGGAATTTCGAGGGCGGTGAAAAGACGCGGCATGAAGAGCCTCCCTTCCTCGAATCGAAACTGTCATCCCTAGCGAATCATCGATAATCAAATGGAGCAAGTGGTTTGTTGGTCCCGGATGCAATCTAGATGCAATCTAAAGCTTCCGCGGCGGAACCGGTTCCATCCGACGTCACGATCCTCCTGGCGCCGCCGCCATGGCCTTCTCGACGGTGGGCAGGATGCGTTCGACCATCAGGTCGACGCCGCGAGCACTCGGATGCAGGCCGTCCTCGAGCTGCAGGCCGGGCTGGCCGGCGACGCCGTCGAGGAAGAACGGATAGAGCGGAACATCGTATTTGCCGGCCAGGTCAGCAAAGATGGCGTCGAAGGCGCTCTGGTAGTCGGCGCCGAGATTGGGCGCCGCCCGCATGCCGGCCAGCAGCACGGCAATCTTGCGCTCTTTGAGCTTGCCTAGCATCTCGTCCAGGTTCCGTTTGGTGATGTCGGGCGCGACGCCGCGCAGCATGTCGTTGGCGCCGAGTTCGAGGATCACCAGCTGCGTGCCGTCAGGCACCGACCAGTCGAGCCGCGCCAGGCCGCCGCTGGAGGTGTCGCCGGAGACGCCGGCATTGGCGACGACGACGTCATGGCCCTTGGCGCGAAGTGCTGCCTGCAATTTGTCGGTAAAGCCCTCGCCCGGGCCAAGGCCGTACCCCGCCATCAGGCTGTCACCGAAGCCGACGATCTTGAAAGGCGCGGCGCGCGCCGACGAGATGCCGCCGCAGATGGCGAGGAAAACGACCAGGCCTGCGGCAAAGCGGCGTTTGAAAGACATGCGGCAGGCCCCATATGACAGAGAATTCTTCCGGCGATGGCTTCCGACAGGTAGAGCCTCCCTTTCCATATAGGACGCTTTCATTTTGACAGAAGCCGTCATCGCGCTGAAAGACATATCCCTGACACTCGGCGAAGGCGCTTCGTCGGTTCATGTATTGAAGGGCGTCAGCCTCGACGTCGCGCGCGGCGAGGCGACGGGTATCGTCGGCCCGTCGGGGTCCGGCAAGTCGACATTGCTGATGGTGCTGGCCGGGCTGGAGCGGGTCGATTCCGGTACGGTGCGCATTGCCGGCGAACTGCTCAACGGTAAAAGCGAGGACCAGATCGCTTCGTTTCGCGGCCGAAACATTGGCATCGTGTTCCAGTCCTTCCACCTCATCCCCAATATGACGGCGCTCGAAAATGTCGCCGTGCCGCTGGAACTGGCCGGCCACGCCGATCCCTTCTCGGTGGCGGAGCGGGAACTGGCGGCCGTCGGCCTCAGCGACCGCGTCGCCCATTATCCCGGCGAGCTCTCCGGCGGCGAGCAGCAGCGCGTGGCGATCGCCCGGGCGCTGGCACCATCGCCGCGCATCCTGATCGCCGACGAGCCGACCGGCAATCTCGATCAGGCGACGGGGCGGCAGGTCGCCGATCTGCTGTTCGCCAAGGCCGCCGAACGCGGCATGACGCTGGTGCTGGTGACCCATGATCCGGCGCTCGCGGCGCGCTGCTCGCGCCAGGTTTCGATGCGCTCCGGCCGGATCGAGGCGCCGCCGCCGGTCAGGATCACCGCCTGATGCCGCTGGCGCGGACCTTGAAGCTTGCCATCCGCTTCTCGCTGCGCGAGATGCGCGGCGGCCTGTCCGGCTTCCTCATCTTCCTCGCCTGCATCGCGCTCGGCGTGGCGGCTATCGGCGGCGTCAATTCGGTGGCCCGCTCCATCACCGCCGGTGTCGCCGATCAGGGCCAGACGCTGCTCGGCGGCGATCTTCGCTTCCAGATCAACCAGCGCGACGCCAGCCAGGCAGAACTTGGCTTTCTCGACGGGCTGGGCGTGGTTTCGCATACCGCCGGCATGCGCTCGATGGCGCGCCTGGCTGACGGATCCGACCAGGCGCTGGTCGAGGCCAAGGCTGTCGACGAGGCCTATCCGCTCTATGGCGCGCTGGAAACCGAACCGGTGCTGACGAAGCAGGAACTGTTCGGCGGGCAGTTCGGCGTTTTCGGCGCCGCGGCACCCGATCTCTTGTTCGAACGGCTGCATCTCAAGATCGGCGACCGGCTGAAGCTCGGCACCGCCACGTTCGAACTGCGCGCCAGGCTGGTGGCCGAGCCCGACGCGGTCTCCGACGGGTTCGGCTTCGCGCCAAGGCTGATGATCTCGACCGAGGGCCTGGCCGCCACCGGGCTGATCCAACCGGGCAGCCTGGTCGAGAACGCCTACAAGGTCCGGCTGCCCGCCGGTGCCGACGAGGCGCGGCTCAAGGCCATCCAGGACCGGGCGGCCAAGGATTTTCCGCAGGCCGGCTGGTCGATCCGCACGCGCAGCAACGCCGCACCGGCGCTATCCTCCAACATCGAACGCTTCTCCCAGTTCCTGACGCTGGTCGGGCTCACCGCGCTGGTGGTCGGCGGCGTCGGCGTCGCCAATGCGGTGCGCGCCTATCTCGACGGCAAGCGCGGCGTCATCGCCACCTTCAAGAGCCTGGGGGCGTCCGGCGGCTTCGTCTTTGCCGTCTACCTCGTGCAGATCCTGATCATCGCGGCACTTGGCATCGTGCTCGGCCTGGTGCTCGGGGCGCTGATGCCGTTCGCGGCGAGTGCCGCGCTTCAGTCGGTCATTCCGGTGCCGGCGCAGGGCGGCTTCTATCCCGGCGCGCTCGCCATGGCGGCGCTGTTCGGCCTGCTGGTGACGCTGGCCTTCGCGCTGTTGCCGCTCGGTCGCGCCCGTGACGTGCCGGCAACCGCGCTGTTTCGGGAAATGGGACTGGAAGGCCGGGGCCTGCCGCGCCCCGTCTATGTCGTTTGCGCGCTCGGCATCGCGCTTTTCCTGGCAGCGCTGGCGATCCTGTTTTCGGGCGACCAGCGCATCGCCTCGATCTTCGTCGGCGCCACCGTTTTTGCTTTCCTGGTGCTGCGTCTCGTCGGCGGACTGGTGCAATGGGCAGCCAGGAAAAGCCCGCGCGTGCGCTTTGTCGCGCTCAGGCTCGCCATCGGCAACATCCACCGGCCCGGGGCGCTGACGCCGTCCGTGGTGCTGTCGCTGGGGCTTGGGCTGACGCTGTTGGTGACACTGGCGCTGATCGACGGGAATCTCAGGCGCCAGATCTCCGGCAGCCTGCCGGAGCGGGCGCCGAACTTCTTCTTCGTCGACATCCAGGGCAGCGAAGTCGATGCGTTCTCCTCGCTGATCGCGAAGGAGGTGCCGCGGGGAACGCTGGCCAAGGTGCCGATGCTGCGCGGCCGGGTCATGGCTCTCAACGGCGTCGATGTCGACAAGGTCAAGGTGCCGGCCGAGGGCGCCTGGGTGCTGAAGGGAGATCGCGGCCTGACCTATGACACCAGGCAACCGGAAAACGCGACGCTGACAGAGGGCAAATGGTGGCCCGACAACTATGCCGGCGAGCCGCTGGTTTCGTTTTCCGACAACGAAGGCAAGGAAATCGGCCTGAAGCTCGGCGACACCATCACCGTCAATGTGCTCGGCCGCAATGTCACCGCCCGCATCGCTAATTTCCGCCAGGTCGAGTGGGAGACGATGGGCATCAATTTCGTCATGGTGTTCTCGCCCAACACATTCGCCGGCGCCCCGCATGGCTGGATAGCCACGCTCACCGAAAAGAACGCCTCGGCGGCCGACGACGCGCGCGTCCTCAACGCCGTCACCCGCGCCTTCCCCGCCGTGACGACGGTGCGGGTCAAGGATGCACTCGACATCGTCAACCGGCTGGTCGGCCAGCTCGGCACGGCGATCCGGGCCGCGGCCGGCGTGGCGCTGATCGCCTCGGTTCTGGTGCTTGCCGGCGCGCTTGCCGCCGGCAACCGGGCGCGCATCCACGACGCGGTGGTGCTGAAGACGCTGGGCGCCACCAGGCGAACGCTGATCACGGCATTCTCTCTGGAATACATGCTGATCGGACTGGCCACCGCGATCTTCGCGCTCGCCGCCGGCAGCGCCGCCGCCTGGTTCGTGGTCGCACGCATCATGACGCTGCCATCGCATTTCATGCCCGAGGTGGCGGTGGCGACGATTGCCTTTTCGCTAGTGATCACGGTCGGCATCGGCCTTGCCGGCACCTGGCGGGTGCTCGGCCACAAGGCGGCACCCGTGCTGCGAAACCTCTGATTCGCCGGCGGGCGCCGCCTGCCCGGGTTAAATCTTGGTAAGGATGCCGTCCGAAACGGCCGGCGAAGCGGCATTTTGGCCTGTCACGAACCGTTACACCCGGTTACGGTCTTGTTCTTGACGCGAATAACCATCATATTCCGCGCAGGCATGCTGGAGCCCCCCAGCGGCGCCTGGGTCCGCAAGAGGCCCGACACCGGACGGGGCAGAAGCAACGAGGATTTCCAATGGCTGATCCCATTCGCAACTATCAGACGTCGGCGGTGCCCGGCGTCCGCGCCGACATCGACCAGGGTCTGCGCGCCTACATGATCAAGGTCTACAATCTGATGGGGCTTGGCCTGCTCATCACCGGCCTTGCCGCCGTCGGCACGATCATGCTGGCCACCACTACCGATCCGGCTTCGGCCGTCGCGACGCTGCCGAGCGGCGAGATGCTGACCTCGTTCGGCTACGCGATCTTCGGTTCGCCGCTGCGCTGGGTTGTCATGCTGGCGCCGCTGGCCGCCGTGTTCTTCCTGTCGTTCAGGATCCAGTCGATGAGCGTCGCCGCCGCGCAGACCACCTTCTGGGTCTATGCCGGTCTGGTCGGCCTGTCGCTGTCGTCGATCTTCCTGGTCTACACCACGGCCAGCATCTCGCAGACCTTCTTCGCCACCGCCGCGGCCTTCGGCGCGCTGTCGCTGTTCGGCTACACCACCAAGCGCGACCTGTCGGCGATGGGCTCGTTCCTGATCATGGGCGTGTTCGGCATCATCATCGCGTCGGTGATCAACATCTTCCTGCAGTCGTCGGCACTGACCTTCGCCGTCTCGGCGATTGGCGTGCTGGTCTTCGCCGGCCTCACCGCCTACGACACGCAGAAGATCAAGGAGATGTATTTCGAGGGCGACGCTTCCGATGTCGCGGGCCGCAAGGCCATCATGGGCGCGCTGTCGCTCTACCTCGATTTCATCAACCTCTTCATGTTCCTGCTCCAGTTCATGGGCGACCGCCGCTAAGCGGTATTGGACCATCGACTCCTGGAAGGGCGGCCCAACGGCCGCCCTTTTCTTTTAAGCGGGCCTCTGCTGTTATCGAAAGCACCAAAGAGGCTTGCATAAAGAATGAGCAATATCGCGATCAGGCCGGCGACCCCGGCCGACCTCGACGCCATAACCGAAATCTACGCCGACGCGGTTGCCAACGGCACGGCGAGCTACGAACTGGAGCCGCCTAGCCGCACCGAGATGGGGACGCGATTCGCCGCACTCGCGGCCGGCGGCTTTCCCTATCTGGTGGCGGAAAAGGCAGGCGCCGTGCTTGGCTATGCCTATGCCGGCGCCTTCCGGCCGCGCCCGGCCTATCGCTTCATCGTCGAGGATTCGGTCTATGTCGCGCCTGACGCCAAGGGCCAGGGTGTCGGCCTGAAGCTGATGCAAAGCCTGGTCGCGGCGGTCGAGGCGGCGGGCTTTCGCCAGATCGTCGCGGTGATCGGCGATGGCCGCGCCGACAGCGCCTCGGTCAGGTTGCACGAGAAGCTCGGCTTCCGTCATTCCGGCCGCCTCGAAGGCTCCGGCTACAAGCACGGGCGCTGGTTGGACACGGTATTCATGCAGCTGTCGCTCAACGGCGGGGCATCGCTGCCACCTGATCCGGATTCGCTGCCGGAGCGGAAGTTCCGGAAGGGGGAACTGAAGAATTGAGGAACAGGACACGCGGCGCCTGACGTAAGCGCCCCTTTCCTTCGTTCCTCAATTCTTCAGTTCGCAATTCACCCCTATACCAGCTTCAGCTTGCTGTCGAAGACGCCGAGCACGCGGCCAAGCTCCTGGCCGCGTTTGAGGATGCGCCCGCCCGCCGCGATGACGGCGAAGGCGCCTTGCTTGCGCGCCAGTTTGGGATCCTTGACGATCTGGAACAGCGGCACTTCGCTGGCGCGTCGGAAGACGGAAAAGACAGCGCGGTCGGTGAGGTGATCGATGGCGTAGTCGCGCCATTCATTGGCCGCGACCATGCGTCCGTAAAGCCTGAGGATCTGGTCCAGTTCGCGCCGGTCGAAGCGGACCGGCTGGTCGAGGCGTGCGCTGCGCGCCTCGTGCAGCGGGATCAATATTGCGGATGCGTCTCCATCCCCCATCCCGCCGCCGTCATCGGTCATGCCTGCCTCGATCCTTCAAAATGAATCTTTGCCAACCAAAGTTGGCCCCTTCGCATCGCAATTGCAAGAGCTGAGAAGCGAAGGCAGCGGCGCGCCGTTTCCGTTGCGTCCAGTCACGTTTGTGAAACGCGTGTTGGAATTGGTGATGCTTCGCCACATTTCCGCCTTTTTTTATCCGCGCTCCTGCCCCAATGTCCGACGAATTTACCGGCGTTGCCTGAGACGGTTCGGTCCGGCACCGGCTCGTAAACCCCAAGCCCCCCGCCCACGGGTCTGCGTCGGATCGAACCAACCTCGGCCTTTTCCTCGGAAAAGCCAGGTGCGACGATCCCAAAACCTAAATGACCGACGTCAGAAGCAAGCTGACGTCGGTTTTTTCGTTTTTGGGCCTTGCACCCGGGACTGCGCGCCGACGGCATCGGCGTAGGGCCGAAAGCGGCCAATCCCGCGTGGCCATTCAATTCTGCCGACCGTGCTTGCCATTTTCCGTTCCACTTAATAGGGTGTTAAGTGAGAACGGAGACGACAATGCCACACGCATCGGGCTCCCCAGTAAAACAGTTGAATGGCGGCGCGGCCGTGCCGGAGGCCGGCGGCGTCGGCCCTCGTATCAAGGCATTGCGCATGGCGCGGCGCGTCTCGCTGCGCCAGCTTGCCGACATGACGGGCACCACGGCGAGCTTCATCAGCCAGCTCGAGCGCAATCTGTGCGGCGCCAACACCGGCACGCTGCTCAAGATCGCCGCCGCTCTCGACCTCGGCATCAACGATCTGTTCGAGGACAATGCGCGTCCCCTGCACAAGGTGCTGAGGCGCGAGGAGCGGCCGGTCGTTCCGGTTGGCCTCCAAGGCCGCAAGATGCTCCTGTCGCGGCGGCCGATCCATCAATTCGAAGTCTATGCCGGCCATTTCGAGGTTGGCGGCTCGACCGGCGACGAGACCTATGTGCATGGCGGCGAGCACGAAATGTTCATGGTGCTCAAAGGCACCGTCGAACTGACGCTTGCCGACGAGCGCCATCTGATGCGCGAGGGCGACAGCGTCGAATACGCAACCTCGGTGCCGCACCGGACCGTCAATGTCGGCGACACGCCGGCCGAGGTGCTCTGGATCATTGCGCCGCCGACCGCCGGCGCGCTCGAACTCGATCGATACAGGCCCGGAAACCGCTCGCATCCGGGTGAATGAAAACAATGCGAGTTCTGCAAATGGGAGAGATGATCATGAAACTGAAATTTGGACATGCGGCGGCCGTCGCCGTGCTTATGGCGGCCACCGCCGCGCTCGCGCAATCCAAGCCGGTGGCGGGAGAGGTCGCCGAAGGCTCGCTGAAGGGCAAGACGCTGACCCTCGTTTCCTATGGCGGCATCTATCAGGACGGCCAGGCGGCGGCACTCAAGGAGTTCGTCGACAAGTCCGGCGTCAAGCTGCTCAATGACGGCCCGACGGAGATCGCCAAACTGCAGGCGCAGGTCGAGTCCGGCAATGTGACCTGGGACGTCGTCGATACCGACGACCTGCCGCCCTATGTCTATTGCGGCAAGCTGTTCCAGAAGCTCGATCTGACGAAGCTCGACGTCTCGAAAATCCCGGAAGGCCAGGTCGGTGAATGCTCGGTGCCGGCGATGAACTACGGTGTTGTGCTGATGTACAACAAGGAAAAGTACGGGGATAATCCGCCCAAGAGCTGGGCCGACTTCTTCGATACCCAAAAATTCCCCGGCGTGCGTGGCATCGACGGCTCCGGCAGCCCGACCGGTGGCCTGCTGGAACAGGCTTTCAAGGTTGCCGGCGGCGATCCGAAGGCGATGACGGTAGCCGATATCGACAAGGCCATCGATGTGGTCCGCAAGCTCGGCCCCGACACGATCTTCTGGAAGACGGGTGCCGAATCGCAGCAGCTCGCCGAATCCGGCGAGGTCGACATGCTGATGATGTGGACGGGCCGCGCCATGACGGCGGTCAAGAACGGCGCCAAGTACGCACCCGCCTGGCAGGATTGGCTGGTGGTGATGGACCAGATGACGATTCCGGTCGGCGTCAAGGATACGGATGCGTCCTACGCGCTGCTCAATGCCTATCTCGGCAAGCATGCCCAGGAGATATTGGCGGAGAAGACCTCCTACACGCCGATCAACAACGACGCGCAGCCCAAGGTCGACGCTTCTGTTGCCGCCTACCTGACCAATACGCCTGAACGCCAGAAGCAGGGCTACAAGCAGAACTTCAAGTTCTGGGTCCCGAACTTTGCGGTGGCGCAG
The DNA here is from genome assembly GCF_020165375.1 of Mesorhizobium sp. BR1-1-4. Classification (NCBI taxonomy): domain Bacteria; kingdom Pseudomonadati; phylum Pseudomonadota; class Alphaproteobacteria; order Hyphomicrobiales; family Phyllobacteriaceae; genus Mesorhizobium; species Mesorhizobium sp. BR1-1-4. Next base: position 533,575 of record NZ_JAIUIB010000001.1, read on the forward strand.
GAGAAGTGGTCGGCGCTGATGGCCGGCAACTGACCGGCTGACGGGAAGCAAGGGCCGTGAGCGCGTCCGAGCCAACCATTCCGGCCGCCGAAAGGCGCTGGGCATGGCGGCCGTTCGCGCTCGCGTTGCCGGCCCTGGTCCTGCTTTTCGCGGTGATCGGCTATCCGCTGCTGACCATCGTGCTGCGCAGCCTGTCGGAACCGGAGTGGGGAGCGCAGAACTATGTCTGGTTCTTCAGTGCGCCGATCAACCTTGTCGTGCTCCAGCGGACCTTCGTCATTTCGGCGTGGGTCACGCTGGTGTGCGTGGTTTGCGCTTATCCCTACGCCTATCTGATGACCGCGGTCGGGCCGCGCGTTCGGCTGGTGCTGCTCTTGTGTGTGCTGATCCCGTTTTGGGTGAGCGGCGTGGTGCGCACTTTGTCCTGGGTGATCCTGCTCCAGGATTCAGGCGTCATCAACTCGGTCCTGCGGTCGCTCGGGCTCGGTGGCGTCAGGCTGATCCGCACCCAGACGGGCGTGGTCATCGGCATGGCGCAGGTGCTTTTGCCGTTCATGATCCTGCCGCTCTATTCGGTCATGAAAGGCATCGATCTCAGGCTGATGCGCGCGGCGCAAAGCCTTGGCGCGCGGCCGTCCCGCGCCTTCTTCACCATCTACCTGCCGCTGTCGCTGCCGGGCGTCTATGCCGGCGCGATCATCGTCTTCATCCTGGCGCTCGGCTTCTACATCACGCCGGCTTTGCTCGGCGGTCCGCGTTCGACCATGCTGTCCACCCTGGTGCAGACACAGGTGCTCAGCCTGCTGCAATGGGGCCGTGGCGGCGCCATGGGCGTGGTGCTGCTGGTCACGACCTTCGTGCTGCTGGCGCTCGCCGCGCCCGTCATGCGGTCCCGGTACCGGGAAGCGGAGCGGCGCTAATGGAGATGAAGCCGCTCACCCGCGTCATCCTCGGCCTTGTCTGCCTGCTGGTGGCCATATGGCTGGTGGCCCCGACGCTGGTCGTGGTGCCGATGTCGTTCAACGAGAACAAGTCGCTGGCGTTTCCGCCGCAGGGCTTTTCCTGGCAATGGTACCAGAATTTCGCCACCAACCCGGACTGGTCGAACAGCTTCCTCAATTCGCTGAAGGTCGCCTCGATCGTTGCCGTGCTGGCAACGGTCCTCGGCACGCTTGCCGCCTTCGGCCTCGACCGCATGAAGGCGCGGCCGGCAAACCTGCTGCGCATGCTGATGTTGACGCCGATGGTGGTGCCGGGCGTGGTGCTGGCCATCGGCATCTACGCGGTCTATCTCGATACGCGGCTTGTCGGCACGCTGCTCGGCTTCGTGCTCGCCCACACCATCCTTGCGCTGCCTTTCGTGCTGATTGCCGTCTCGGCCAATCTCGAAGTGTTCGACAGGCGGCTCGAGACAGCCGCGGCGAGCCTCGGCGCCAGCGCGCTCACCACCTTCCGCACGGTGACGCTGCCGCTGATCGCACCCGGCGTGCTGTCGGGCCTGCTGTTCGCCTTCGCCACCTCCTTCGATGAGATCGTCGTGTCCCTGTTCATCACCAATCCCTACCTCAAGACATTGCCGGTGCAGATCTTCGCTTCCATCACGCGCGATGCCGACCCGACGGTCGCGGCCGTCGGCACGATCCTGTTGTTTGCCACCACGATCCTGATCGGCGGCGGCATGCTTCTTCTTGGCCGCGAGCGGAAAGGACGCCAATGACCTCGGGGCAAGAGAGCAGGGGCGCGGCGATCGATCTCAGGTCGATCAGCAAGGCCTATGGCAGCTTCAAGGCGCTGGACGGCGTGTCGCTGCACATCGAGGCCGGCGAGTTCATGACGCTGCTCGGACCAAGCGGCTCCGGCAAGACGACGACGCTCAACGTCATCGCCGGCTTCACCGAGGCCAGTTCCGGCGCGCTGGAAGTGGGCGGCAAGAGCGTCGTCGGCGTGCCGGCGCACAAGCGCAACATCGGCGTCGTCTTCCAGCATTACGCGCTGTTTCCCCATATGACGGTGAGCCGCAACGTCGCCTATCCGCTCGCCTTGCGCGGCGTGGCGGGAGCCGAGCGCGAACGCCGGGTGCGCCAGGCGCTCGACATGGTCAAGATGGCGGATTTCGGCCATCGCTTCCCCAGCGAGCTTTCGGGCGGCCAGCAGCAACGCGTGGCGCTGGCCCGCGCCATCGTCTTCGATCCGCCGCTGCTGTTGATGGACGAGCCGCTCGGCGCACTCGACAAGAAACTGCGCGAATGGCTGCAGCTCGAGATCAAGCGCATCCACCGCGAACTCGGCACCACCTTCGTCTATGTAACGCATGACCAGGAAGAGGCGCTGGTGCTGTCGGACCGCATCGCCGTGTTCAACCGGGGCCGGATCGAACAGATCGGTACCGGGCGCGAGCTGTATGACGAGCCGGCGACGCTGTTCGTTGGCAAGTTCATCGGCGATTCCACCGTGCTGCGCGGGGCCGCCGCCACCTCGGGCCAGGAGACGGCGATCGAGATATCAGGCCAGACGGTGACGACCGCCAAGCGTCTCGCCAATGGCGGCAGGCCGGTCATGCTGCTGCGCCCCGAAAAGCTGGCGCTCGCCCGCCCTGGTGCTGGCGGCGACAGCCGCAACCGGCTCACGGGCCGTATCGGTGAAGCCATCTATCTCGGCTCCGGCTCAAAATACGAGGTCGACCTGGCCGACGGCTCGAAAGCCATCGTGCGCTCGACGCTGGAAGCAGACAGTTTCGCCATCGGAGACGAGGTCGAGGTGCTGTTCGCCGGCGCCGACGTGAAGCTGCTCGCCGACGACGACAAGGCTGACCTGACGCTCACCTGATTTCGGAACGGATTTCAAAAAATGCAAGCCAAGCACAATGGCGACGTGTCGTTCTGGTATGCCGATATCGGCGGCGTGCCGGCCTATCGGCCGTCCCTGCCCGGCGATATCGAGGCCGATGTCTGCATCGTCGGCGCCGGCTACACCGGCCTGTGGACCGCCTATTATTTGAAGAAGGCGCAGCCTGCGCTGCGCATCGCCATCGTCGAAAAAGAGTTCGCGGGCTTCGGCGCGTCGGGCCGCAATGGCGGCTGGCTTTCGGGCGGCTTCAGCTGGTCGCGTGAGAAATACGCAAAGACCTCCTCGCGCGGCGCGGTGATCGACATGCAGCGCGCCATGTTCGGCACGGTCGATGAGGTGATCGCGGTGACGGAAGCTGAAGGCATCGACGCCGATATCCGCCGCGTCGACAACATCACCGTCGCCACCAACGCGGCACAATTGCAGCGCGCCAAGGCCGAATACGAGGAGCTGCTGCGCTGGGAGATGCCGCCGGAGCGGCTCGCCTTCCTCGACGCGCGGGAGGCGCGCCAGCGCATCGCCATCGACAAGGTGCTGGGCGCCTTCGTCGTGCGCAACGTCGCGCGTGTCCAGCCGGCCAAGCTGGTGCAAGGCCTGGCGGCGGCTGTCGCGCGGCTTGGCGTGCCGATCTACGAGCAGACGCAGGTGCTGGCGATCGAGAAGGGCAAGGTCACCACCAGCAGAGGCATCGTGCGGGCAGGGAAGATCATCCGCGCCACCGAAGGCTTCACGGCTGGCATTCCCGGCTACGAGCGTCTCTGGCTGCCGCTGAACAGCGCCATCGTGGTGACCGAGAAGCTGCCGAAAGAACTGTGGGACCAGATCGGCTGGAACGGTTACGAAGTGCTGGGCGATGCCGCCCACACCTATTGCTACGCGCAGCGCACGCGCGAAGGCCGCATCGCCATGGGCGGCCGTGGCGTGCCCTACCGCTTCGGTTCGCGCACCGATGTGCGCGGCCGGACCCAGCAGGCGACCATCGACCAGTTGCACGAGGTGCTGACCAGGCTGTTGCCGCAGACCAAGGGCTTGCGTCTCGACCATGCCTGGTGCGGGACGCTTGGCGTACCGCGCGACTGGTGCACCACTTCAGGCTTCGACCGGGAAAGCGGCATCGGCTGGGCCGGCGGCTATGTCGGGCTCGGGGTTTCCAGTTCCAACCTGTCAGGCCGCACCTTGCGCGACCTCGTGCTCGGCCACGACACCGAGTTGACCCGGCTGCCCTGGGTCAACCGCACGGTCAAGAAATGGGAACCGGAACCACTGCGCTGGCTCGGCGTGCACACAATGTACCAGCTCTATCGCATCGCCGACCGGCGTGAAGCAAACGGCCTGGACCGGACCTCACGCCTTGCGGCCTTCGCCGATCGCCTGACCGGACACTGAAAGCATTCGAGCAGGAAATGTGCGGTTTCCGTCTGGAATTGCGCCGAACCCGTTGTTACAGCTTACGATCGAGGGAGGTCTCGGATCCGGGTCTGTGGATGAAAGCCGCACCCAGGATGGGGCCTGGCAGGCCATCCTTGCCGACCGACTGCAAAAGCACGGCGCAGCCGCCTTTCTTGGTGATCTCGCTCAGCGGAAATTCGTAGCGCTGCGCCTTGCCATGCCACATGCCGGCGGTCTGGATCCCGGTGACGGCGTTCCAATAGGTCATCTTGCGGCCGGAGTTCTCGCCCTGGCCGATCTTGACCGTCTGCGGCGCGTCGAAATAGACGATGACGACATGGGCGTCGTTCGGGCCGGCGCCGGCGTCACCTGCATCGATGATCACACGGTCGCCGGTGCGGCTGACCTTGATGGGCACACGCATGCCTTCGCCGGCACGGGCCATGCGGGCAAGCGCGCCGTCGACCTCACCGCGATTGGCGCCGTTGACATGCATGCGGCCGTTCAGGACGGCCTGCGGCGTATAGACCGAACGGCTGCTGAAATAGCGCATATAGTCATATTGCCGCTCGGTGTTTTCCTTGTGGCTCAGCGTGTCCTTCCAGCCGAGATAGTCCCAGTAATCGACATGATAAGCGAGCGCGACAAGGTCTTGCCTCGTGGCGAGTTCGGCGAAGAACGCGTCCGCCGGCGGGCAGGAACTGCAGCCCTGGCTGGTGAACAGTTCGACCACGCCGAGCGGCCTGTCGGATTTTTCGGCCTGGGCCCTTTCGGGCTCGCTGGCATGCCCAGCGCCGGCAAAAGCCGAGAAGGCCAGCGCGAAGGCTGCCAGCCACAATGATCGTCGCGAGGCCATGACCATTCCAATTCCCGCCGGTGATGCCGGCTTTGTTCTGCTTTGCCGAAATATGTGGCAGAACGGGAAGTCAACGGGAAGTCACGTTGCGGTGAAATTTTACCGCTTCAATCGTGAGGTAAGGCCGCAATAGGAGCAGCCGCTGCATTTCAAGGCGTGGTTCGATTGAGCGGCGGCATCATCGCCATGCGGCAGGTTCTCCTCACCACCATCGATCTCTATTGCGAACGCACCGGCCCAGGACTTCGGTCCGGGCCGGTCAATGCTTCGACGACCTTGCCTTCATCGCGGCAGGACTGTGCGGTATGCTGGTCTGCTGTGCCGCGGCAGGGGAGTAGTGAGTAGGGGCGTCCCCTGCATCCCACTCACTACTCACTGTTTTCTAGGCCGCCAGATCGCGCAGCACGTACTGCAAGATGCCACCGTTCTTGAAGTAGTCGAGCTCATCCAGCGTATCGATGCGGCAGATGATCGGCACGTTCTTCACCGTGCCGTCGCCATAGGTGATCTTGGCGGTCATCGTCTGGCGCGGCTTGATGGCGCTCAATCCGTCGATCTCGACCAGCTCGTCGCCCTTGAGGTTGAGGGAAGCCCATGAGGTGCCTTCCTCGAAGACGAAGGGGATGACGCCCATGCCGACCAGGTTCGAACGATGGATGCGCTCGAAGGACTGGGCGATGACGGCACGGACACCGAGCAGGTTGGTGCCCTTTGCCGCCCAGTCGCGCGACGAGCCGTTGCCGTATTCGACGCCGGCGAAGATGACCAGCGGCACGCCTTCCTTCTTGTACTGCATCGCCGCGTCGTAGATCGATTCCTCTTCCTTGCTGGGATAGTGGATGGTGTAGCCGCCCTCGCGGCCGTTCTCGCCCAGCATGTGGTTGCGGATGCGGATGTTGGCGAAGGTGCCGCGCATCATCACCTCATGGTTGCCGCGCCGCGTGCCGTACTGGTTGAAGTCGGCGACGCCGACGCCATGGTCGGTCAGGTATTTGCCGGCCGGCGAGGCGGCCTTGATCGAACCCGCCGGCGAGATGTGGTCGGTGGTGATCTTGTCGCCGAACAGGCCGAGCACGCGGGCGCCCTTGATGTCGCCGATCTTGCCGAAACCCGTGGTCATGCCGGCGAAGTAGGGCGGGTTCTGCACATAGGTCGAATTGTTGTCCCAGGCATAGGTCTGGCCTTCCGGCGCCTTGACGTTCTGCCAGTACTCGTCGCCCTTGAAGACGTCGGCATATTTGCGGGCGAACAGCTCGCGGGTGACGTTCTTCTCGATGAACTCCTGGATCTCGGCCGAGCTCGGCCAGATATCCTTGAGATAGACCGGATTGCCGTTCCTGTCGTCGCCGAGCGGCTCCGTGGTCAGGTCCTTGGTCACGGTGCCGGCCAGCGCATGCGCCACGACCAGCGGCGGCGACGCCAGGTAGTTCGCCTGCACGTCGGGCGAGACGCGGCCTTCGAAGTTGCGGTTGCCGGAGAGCACCGCGGCGGCAATCAGGCCCTTGTCGTTGATGGTTTTTGAGATCGGAGCGGGCAGCGGTCCGGAATTGCCGATGCAGGTGGTGCAGCCGAAGCCGACCAGGTTGAAGCCGATCTGGTCGAGCTCCTTCTGCAGGCCCGACTTTTCCAGATATTCCGCCACCACCTGGCTGCCGGGGGCCAGCGAGGTCTTTACCCACGGCTTCTGCTTCAGGCCAAGGCGGTTGGCGTTGCGGGCAAGCAAGCCCGCGCCGATCAGCACTGATGGGTTCGAGGTGTTGGTGCAGGAGGTGATGGCGGCGATGACGACGTCGCCATGGCCAAGGTCATGGTCGGTGCCTTCGACGGCATAGCGTTTGGAGATTTCCGCCGCCTTCTTGTATTCGGTGTCCATCGCCTTGGCGAAGCCGGCGGGAATGCCTTCCAGCGCGACACGGCCCTCGGGGCGCTTGGGGCCGGCCATCGACGGCACGACGCTGTCCAGCTCCAGTTCGAGCAGGTCGGTGAAGACCGGGTCGGCGGAGCCGGCCTCGCGCCACATGCCTTGCGCCTTGGAATAGGCCTCGACCAGTGCGATGCGGTCCTCGCTGCGGCCCGACATTGTGAGATAGCGGATGGTTTCGGAATCGACCGGGAAGAAACCGCAGGTGGCGCCGTATTCGGGCGCCATGTTGCCGATGGTGGCGCGGTCGGCCAGCGTCATGTTGGACAGGCCGGGGCCGAAGAACTCGACGAACTTGCCGACGACGCCCTTCTTGCGCAGCATCTGGGTGACGGTCAGCACGAGGTCGGTGGCGGTGACGCCCTCCTTGAGCTTGCCGGTGAGGCGGAAGCCGATGACTTCCGGCAGCAGCATGGAGACCGGCTGGCCGAGCATGGCCGCCTCGGCCTCGATGCCGCCGACGCCCCAGCCGAGCACGCCAAGGCCGTTGATCATGGTGGTGTGCGAATCGGTGCCGACGCAGGTGTCGGGATAGGCGGTGGTTTCGCCGTCCTCGGTGTTGGTCCACACCACCTGGCCGAGATATTCGAGATTGACCTGGTGGCAGATGCCGGTGCCGGGCGGCACGACGCGGAAGTTGCGGAACGCCTGCTGGCCCCATTTCAGGAACTTGTAGCGCTCTTCGTTGCGCTCATATTCGAGCTCGACATTGCGGGCGAAGGCCATCGGCGTGCCGAACTCGTCGACGATGACGGAATGGTCGATGACGAGGTCGACCGGCACCAGCGGGTTGATCTTCTGCGGATCGCCGCCAAGCGAGGCCATGGCGTCGCGCATGGCGGCGAGGTCGACCACGGCCGGGACGCCGGTGAAATCCTGCATCAGCACGCGGGCCGGGCGATAGGCGATCTCGACGCCGGCGGTGCCCTTGTCGGTCAGCCAGCCTGCCACCGCCTGGATGCTCTCCTTGGTGACGGAGCGGCCGTCCTCGTTGCGCAGCAGGTTTTCCAGCAGCACCTTCATCGAATAGGGCAGCTGGGCAATGCCGGTGAGGCCGTTCTTCTCAGCCTCGACGAGGTCGAAATAGACATACTCGGCGTCGCCCGCTTTCAGCGTGCGGCGGCAATTGAAACTGTCGAGGGATTTTGACACGTGCGATCCGTCCTTGTCTGTTCAGCCTGAAAGGGAACGGACGCCGATGGCATGCAATCACGCGCAAAGGTGCGGGTACGGCCATTTCCGCTGTCCGTTCCCAAGCAACCCGAGCCGTTCAAGGCGGCGCGTGCGCTGGTTCGGCGCTAATTCTGTTCCCGCGCCGACCGCTGGCACGGATGCCCCGCATATAGAGAATTTTCTGGAATAGTTCTAGACAGTTGCTGAGCAAATTTGTGCGATGCGGCAGCGCTCGCGAAACATTGATTTCAGGGCAGGCGAGGGATGCGGCTTATCGCCGAAAATCTGGGCGGCGAACGCGGCGGCGAGCCGGTTTTCTCCGGCATCGGCTTTGTCCTCGATCAGGGCCAGGCCCTGGTCGTCACCGGGCCGAACGGCTCGGGCAAATCGACCTTGCTCAGGGTGGTCGCCGGGCTGCTGCCGAAAACCGAGGGCCGGCTGCTGCTCGAAGGCGGCGGCGACGAGTTCCCTTCGATCGGCTCGGCCTGCCACTATCTCGGCCATCAGAACGCGATGAAGACGGCGCTGAGCGTGACCGAGAATTTGCGCTTCTGGCGGGAGTTCCATGGCGAAGGCCGGCTCGATGTGGAGGAGGCACTGGAAACGGTCGGGCTCGGCGGCATCGGCCATTTGCCGTTCGGCTATCTCTCGACCGGGCAAAGGCGCCGCGTGGCGATCGCGAAACTCTTGGTCAGCCATCGGCCGCTGTGGCTGCTCGATGAGCCGACGGCAGGGCTGGACAAGGCTTCGGAGGGGAGATTCGCGGGGCTGATGCGCGGGCATTGCGAGGAAGGCGGGATGATTGTGGCGGCGACGCATCTGCCGCTGGGATTGGAAGGGGCGAAAGAGTTGGCGATGGGGGAGGCCTGTTGATGACTGCACCCTACGGCGCCCCCCTTCTTCAACAGGGGACCACATCGTAATGTGGTCCCTCTTCCTGCGCGACATCCGCCTCTCGATCCGCGCCGGCGGCGGCGCGCTGACGGGCGTCATCTTCTTCCTCGCCGTCATCGCCACCATCCCTTTCGGCGTTGGGCCGGATCTCAAGCTGTTGGCCCGCATCGGTCCGGCGATCCTGTGGATCGGCGCGCTGCTTGCCTGCCTGCTCGGCCTCGACCGGCTGTTCCAGGCCGATCGCGAGGACGGTTCGCTCGATCTCCTGGTGCTCGGCAACGACCGGCATATGCTGGCGCTGACGGTGCTGGTGAAGTGCGTTGCGCATTGGGCGGGCAGCGTCCTGCCGCTGGTGGTCGCGGCCCCCCTGCTCGGCCTGTTCATGAACATGGAACCGTTGGCCATAGGCGCCACGGCGCTGACGCTGCTGGTCGGCACGCCGGCCATCACCTTCATCGGCGCCGTGGGCGCCGCGGTGGCGGTGGCGCTGCCGCGTGGCGGCCTCTTGATCTCGGTGCTGGTGCTGCCGCTGACCATACCGGTGCTGATCTTCGGCGTTTCGGCGAGCTATGGCGCGACGGCCAATCCCGATCCATTCCTGCAGCCCTTCCTCATTCTTGCCGCGCTGACGCTGTTTCTTGGCGTGCTGGGGCCGACCGCGGCGGCGCTGGCGCTGCGCCACGGCACGGATTGAGGCGCCTGAGGTCTGAAGGCTGCGGCGTGGCGGCCGATTGCGGAGCCGCCGGCGCGCGGCTAAGGGAAGACATGATCGAACGAGGCGGAAAGACCCGGCTGGAACGAGACGCGGCGATGGAGCGGCGCGCATGAGCGCGCATGCGCTCTACGTCGCGGCGGCCTACGCGATCACCGCCGTGGCGCTGGCCGGGCTGATCGGCTGGATTCTCATCGACCAGCGGGCGCGCAAGCGCGAACTCGCCGAACTCGAGGCGGCTGGCGTGCGCCGCCGTTCCGACAAGGCAGCCAAGCCATGAGCACAGGGACGGAAACGCCGACGCCGGCCCGTCGCCGCCTGTTCGTATTTTTGCCGCTGCTGGTCTTCCTCGGACTGGCCGGACTGTTCCTGTCGCAGCTCTTGTCGGGACGCGATGTCTCGGAAGTGCCGTCGGCGCTCATCGGCCTGCCGGCGCCGCGGACCAACTTGCCGCCCCTGGAGGGCAGCAATCTGCCCGGGCTCGATTCGAAAGCCTTCGCCGGCAAGGTCACGCTGGTCAACGTGTTTGCGTCCTGGTGCGCACCATGTCGGGAAGAGCACCCAGTGCTGCTGGCGCTGGCGCAGGACAAAAGGTTCGCGATGGCGGCGCTGAATTACAAGGACCGGCCGGAAAACGCCCGCCGCTTCCTCGGCGACCTTGGCAATCCGTTCCAGGCAATCGGCGTCGACGAAGCCGGCCGCACGGCGATCGACTGGGGTGTCTATGGCGTGCCGGAAACCTTCGTCATCGGCAAGAATGGCAAGATAGCCTACAAACATGTCGGCCCGCTGACGCCAGAATCCGCCAGGGAGCTTCTGCTGCCGCAGATCGACAAGGCGCTGGCCAAGCCGAACTGAAGCGATGTCGCGAAGACCTGATATCCCTTGGTTTGTACACGTATATGGTTGAAGCGGAGCGGATGGCTCCGCGCCACCTCAATTCGGCCCACCCGGCCGTGGCGGCGACAGTACATCCTCGGCCGAGAGCACCCGCGCTTCCGAAGGCAGCATGATCGGGATGCCGTCGCGCACCGGATAAGCGAGCTTGGCGACTCGCGAAACCAGCTCGCCGCGCTCGGGGTCCCAGGCCAGCGGCCCCTTGGTCAGCGGGCAGGCCAGGAGTTCCAGCAGCTTCGGGTCAACATTCGTCTTCTTTCCGTCGCGCCCATCCGCCATTGGGTCCTCTTCCGGTTTCACGCCCTGGATGTCAGCCAGCATGTCAGGATCTGTCGAGATCCGTCAGGCCGTTATTTGCAGGCCGGCTGGATATCGTCGCATTCCTACTGCAGGCTCGAGCCAAAATCCTCATTCTCGCGCGCCAGCGTCATCTCGGTGATGGCAATCAGCGTTTCGGCCCTGGTTTTCAGGTCCGCGGCCTCGAGCAATGCCTGCTTCTCGGCCGGTCCATAGGGCGCCATCATCGACAGCGCGTTGACCAGCATGGCGTTTTCGGCACGGCTGACGCTCTCCCAGTCGGCTTCCAAGTCATTGGCCTGCAGATAGGCGCGAAAGGCTCTGAGCAGCGCCGGCCGGTCGATTTCATCAGCCGCCTGCTCCTCGTCCAGATCGGCGAGGAAGGGCGCCGGCTTCGCCTGGCGGAACGGCGTCTTGACCGCCAGCTCGTGGGCGACGCGGAACCGGCACACGCCTTGCAGCGAGATCAGGTAGCGGCCGTCGCCGGTCTCGGAAAAGGCGATGATGCGACCGATGCAGCCGACGTTGCAAAGCTCCGGCTCGCCATCCTCGCGCAATGCGCCATTGAGGCCGGGCTGGATGACGCCGACGAGCCGCGAGCCGGCGACGGCCTCGTCCACCATCTGCAGGTAGCGCGGCTCGAAGATGTTGAGCGGCATGCGGCCGCCCGGCAGCAGCAGCGCGCCTTCGAGCGGAAAGAGCGGGATCGTCGATGGCAGATCCTTGGCGAGCCGGTAATGCGCGTTTCCCGCTTGCACCTCGTTCCTCCGATCGCTTCCCTTGCGAAGCGTCAATCCTGCCCTGTCCTATCTGGCGCACAGGCCTGGCGCCACAAGCCCTTGCGACAAAACAACCGTAACCGGCTCAGGAAAACAGCAATGCCGACAATTTGCGGCGCGCGGCAAGCGTCGCCTCGTCGGTCATGCCCCAGGCCTCGAACAGCTGCAGCAACTGCGTCCTGGCGCCATCCTCGTTCCAGCTCCGGTCGGCCTTGATGATGGCCAGCAGATTGTCGGCGGCCGCCGTGCGATCGCCCATGGCGTTCTGGATCATCGCCAGGTCGAAACGGGCCTGATGGTCCTTGGGGTTTTCCGCAAGCCGCCGCTCGAACTCGGCCGGATTGCCCAGCGCCGCCGCCTGCGCGGCCAGCGCGATCTTGGCGCGCAGGGCAGCCAGCGGCGGTGCGTCCTTCTTGGCCTCCGGCGCCGTTGCCAGGAGCGCCTCGGCACCCTCGGTATCGCCGGCCTCGAACAGCAGGTCGCCCAGCCCGCCAATCGCCTCGACCGTTTCCGGCGCCTGCGCCAGGATGCTATCGTAGATGTCGGCCGCGGTCTGCATGTCGCCGGCGTCGCGCGCCTCCGCCGCCGCGGCCAGGGCCTCGGCCACCGGCGGCGCGCCATTGCCCTTGCCGCCGACCTTGGTGATGAATTCGTTGATCTGGCTCTCGGGAACGGCGCCCATGAAGCCGTCGACCGGCTGGCCGTCCTTGAAGGCGATGACCGCCGGTATCGACTGGATGCCGAGCTGGCCGGCGATCGAGGGATGGTCGTCGATGTTCATCTTGACCAGCTTGACCTTGCCACCGGCGGCCTTGACCGCCTTTTCCAGCTGCGGAGTGAGCTGCTTGCAAGGTCCGCACCACGGCGCCCAGAAGTCGACCAGCACCGGCTGGCGGCGCGATTCCTGGATGACGTCGGCGGCAAAGGCCGCGGTCGTCGTGTCCTTGATGACATCGCCGGTGGTGGGGCCGGCGGCTGGGGGCGCGGACGTCTCGCCGAATCCGGCTTTGGGCTCGGTTCCGCCATACTGCACCGTGGTGGCATACTGGCCGCCCTTGTTTCCGAATGATCCGCCAAACGGATTGTTGTCGCTCATCTCGTCACCCTTTCGGTCGCGCGGCCGGCCCGTGGCCCGGCGCCCTGTCTCAATTGGAAATCGGCTTTGCCACCCATGTGGCGATCATGCCGAGACTTTCAAGATAGCAGCATCATGCCCGGTTGCCTCGACGAATCTGATGAGATCGGCGGCCGCGATCGATGTCGTCGCCTCGTTGGTCAGGGGATGCGCATTGATGACGGAATGGTCCATCAGATCCTTGTCGAGCACCAGTTTGACCCGGTTTTCCCTGTCGTTGACGATGCCGAACACCGTGACCGCCCCCGGCGTGACCCCCAGAAGCTCCATCAGCATTTCCGGCTTGCCGAACGAAACCCGGCTGGCGGCGCCGATCAGCTGATGTATCTGCTTGAGATCGACGACCGCATCCTCGCCGACGGTGACCAGGAAGAAATTGTCCTTCTTGTCCTTCAGGAACAGGTTCTTGGTGTGCCCGCCGGCGATTTCGCCGCGCAGCGCCTGCGAATCGGCAACCGTATAGAGCGGCGGGTGGCGTATCGTCGAAACCGCGATGCCGAGTTCGGCAAGAAAGGCCATCAGGTCAGCTTCGGTCTTCGGCATGGGTCTCTTCTTCGTTGGTTTCTCGGCCTTGCCGTTTACGGCCAATGAGGCGGCCGACACAAGACCGCCGCGCCAGCGGCGATGAAATCGGCGCGTCGCGGGCGGTTTGCCGGCATCGCTCGGAAGGTTGCAAAAAGCCTGCTATTTCCCTGTTGCAATCGCCGCGCTCTTCAGCCATATAGGCCCGGCTTGCGGCCAAGACGCCGTGTGAGCGGGTGTAGCTCAGGGGTAGAGCACAACCTTGCCAAGGTTGGGGTCGAGCGTTCGAATCGCTTCACCCGCTCCAGTTTCCTTCGGGAAGCCAAGTGTCGAAAAGCCGCGGAACTCCGCGGCTTTTTCGTTTGCTGGGCGTGGAAATCGCAGCAGCTAGGAATGGCTCGGAAGCCAGGGTTACACGAGGGCTACCGGTCCAAAATCGGCAGCGCGTGAAATGACGACGTCGCTAGGTTCCCGGCGATGCGGCGACGTTCAAATTAACGAGCCGGTACCCGTTCCTCTGCTACGAGCATCACGTTCGCGGTCCTCACAAACTTGACGCCACATCTCGTAGGTGGACGAGACCATAGTTTCCAGGTCGCCGAGACCATAAAGATCAACCCCTTCATCGGTGAACAAGCGAACCGAACGCTTCTCACCTTCCGGGTCTCCGAAACGGACGATGGCTAACTTTAATCCAGCAAAGTCTTCATCTGCAGCTCTAATCCGCTCGTGCATCATGGAGAAAGCGAAACGTCGACCCTCGGCCGTCAAGCCACGTGTGCGACGAGGCTCAACAAAAACAGCATGGGGCTGGTCTTCAATAGCAACAACCATCGGCAGCCAAAACGTGACTTTTCGTCCAATGCTCATAGCTAACGGAAAGAACTCCTGTCGCCGGCTCATGATTCGCCTGTCAGAGGCGAATTCGTAGAGGCCACGCGCTACTCGTTTGTTTTGCTCTAACTCGTCCTCTGACCTACAGCACTTGACGAGCTCTCGCTGGATTTTCGCCCAATCTGTCCGAGGCGATTCCCCAAACATCTCCGGTTGGATGTTGAAAATATCCCCAAAGCAAGTACGAACGGGCTTGTAAGAGAACGGCGGGCGCCCAGCCCGCATCGCCTCCAAGCTCTTACGTTTCATGTCGTCCGGCTGTGGTGCGATCCGGGCTAAGTCAATATCAGGCAAAGGGCGTATCATCACCGGGTTCTCCTGAGCGGGGTTCCGCTCCGACAGATACTTTGTGGTGGCGGAATCGATCTAAGATCACAGCATCCGGGATTCTAAGCCCGAACGCAACCTCCGTTCTCGCTTTGTCCGCAATGTACGCCCAAGGAGAGTCTTTAGCGTGGGATAAGTCTACAAGGCGCCCAGGCGACATACGACCGTATGAATTGAGCACCTGCTGCGTGAGCGCAGTGAGATCAACATCTTGTATTTTCCCTATTTCGCGCGGTCTTCCAGTCAACGCATCTCGGCCGACCGCCCTGAAAGTGATTGGTAAGGAACCACAATCCTTGAAAGCCCGATACGCTGCGGGGTGAACAGGCCCGTACTGCCAAGCCTCGAAATAACCTGAGACCAACGGCTTCTTAGTCCGCATCAGGTGAATTGCGTGTGCGAAGTAAAGCAGCTTCTGAAGTGCAAGGTTTGTGATTTTGATCCCAAGCCGATCCCCCTCGTCGAGCATGAGGTTCGCAACCGCTCTTGGATCGTACGTATCGCTCATGGCTTCTTGGCCTGCATCGTAGGTTCCTGATTTGTTCACAACATGCGCCCGGCAAAATCATTTGACAAGGAATGCCCTAAGTGCGTGCTGTTGCCAACGCCTCAATCATAATGGCAGCGCGTTCCAGATCGTCGTTGCCAAGCGCTGTTAAGGCAGCTGCTTTCCGGTTCGGGCGAAATTCTCCGGGGATGGTTCGGTTCTGCCCGGGCGATCTGTTAGCAGGTCGGTTGGCGTCGTCGCTCCAGCGAGGGGTGGGGTCGGCGAAATGATAAAACGCGGCGGAGCGTCAGTGTTTAATAGCCGCGCTGTCGCCAGCGGCATCCGCGCCTGGTTGCTTTTGTCCCGGGGTCAGCCGACCGGACTCGAACTCCTCGACCGCCTTGTCCCAGCAGGCCTTCTCACGATCGGGCATCAAGCCTTCCTGTTCCCAGAGTTCGCGGGCCCGCTTGCTGATATGCGCGACACGTTCTTCCTGGCTGATCACCATGGCCGTCTTCCTTCCCTGAGGAAGCAACCGGACAACGCATGAAATGTTCCAATTTGGATGTCGTCGACCTCGGCAGGTCGGGCAATGCCGTCAGGCACTCTTCGCGGTGTCCGCCTTGCGATGCGACGCCTGGTGCACCAGCGAAGTCCAGCTGTTGGTCGAGGCGAGGTGGCAATAGAGCAGGCCGAGCGCGCCGGATTTTCTGAGGTCGAGGAAGGCCTCGTCGCTCAGTTTGTTGAAGGCCGCTTCGTCGATCACCTGGAAGTCGGTGAGGTTGAGCACTTCGCCGCCTTCCAGCGTCACCTTGCTCTGGCGCGGCGAAAACAGACCGTGCGCGTCGATCTTGTCGACCATCTCGCGGGTGGCCCTGAAATCGATCTGGAACTGGTTGCAGAAGGCGAGCGCCTGCCTGGTCGCCTCGGTCGGTTCGTTACCGCCGAAGAACGGCAGCACCTTGTCGTCGCGGAACGGCGCCATCAGCTGGTCGACGACACGGTCGCTCGCCCGGTCGACGCACAGCGTCAGCCGGCCGGCCGAGGTCGGATCCTCGGCCAGGATGAAAGGGTAGCGGCGGACATAGGCCGGGATGTAGTGCGGCGCGTTCCACTTGCCGTCGGCATCGACGAACAGGTTCTCGTCCTGGCGAACGCCGGTGATGATGACGGGCGCCTTGGCGGCGCCGATGAAGACGATCGGATAGGAGCGCATCGCCGCCGGCATCTCCGACGCCACCACCGGGATGGCGTGCGCCGAGCGCGCGAAGGAAAAGTCGCTGCGCGCGGTCAACCCCAGCGAGCCGTGCCGCGCCGGATTGAGCGCCTCCGGCCTGGAGTAGAAAAGCGGCATCGCATCGGCCCCTGCTGTCGCCGCCGTCCCTGTTTTCGCACCTTCAGCCATCGTCGGTCCTTTTTCTCCGGCAAGCCGATCAGGCCGGCCAATCCGCGTCCGGCGCCGGGTTCGTATCGAAACAATCCCATGCCGAAACAAAGTACTACAGTGTCACCGGCGCTCATAAAAGGACGCGTTGCTGTATTTTGGGGTTTGCGGCGACGAAATGTCTTGCGCGCCAGCGCTCCGTGCCGATGCGCCAATTCCGAGGAAAAGTGGTCGACGGTTTTCCTGGGAATTTTGGTCGGACAAAGAGCTCTGGACAGCCCGCGGCGAAGCGGCGACAGTGCCGCGCAAACGGCTTTGAGGCGACAAAATGGCGGCGGCGGCGGATTTCGAACAGGCGATCGGACAGGCGTTCATCATCGAGACCGGAGCGGGACGGATCTCGTTCGAACTGAGCGCCGTCAACCGCATCGCGGCCAGCCCCCGCCCGGGCGGTGGTTTTTCACTGCTGTTCAGGGGGCCGCGTGAGATCGCGTTGCCGCAGGCGACCTACAGCCTTGCCGGCGCCGGCGGCGTCCACGACATCTTCATCGTACCGGTAGCCGCCGACGCGACCGGTCGGACCTACGAGGCGGTGTTCAACTAACGCCCATCTTGAGCTGCATTTTTATTGATGTTCCCGCATAGCCGACTGGGTCGAATGCGACAATCTTTACCGGCGGCGCTGCCCCTCACTGTCCTGCCGGACATCTCTCCCCGTAAACGGGGCGAGAGTGGCTGGCGGCAACGCAGCGCCTTTCTTGCGGCGCAAGAGATTGGCGAAATCGGTGGCGGGAGGTTCCCCGCCCCGTTCACGGGAAGGGATGCCGGCAGACGGGTGGGGCAGCGCCAACACCATCATGGATCCGCCGGCGAACACGCCATCAGATCATAGACGCCCTTGTCCTCGACGACGGTAAAGCCGAGCCTGACATAGAGTCCCCGCGCCGGATTGTTCTTCTCGACATGGATCGATACATATTTGCCGGCTAACCGTACCTCGTCGATCAGATCGCGCAGCAGCGCCGTGCCGTAGCCCTTGCGGCGATGGATGGGCAGAAAAGCGATGTCGATGATGCGGTGCTGGCTCGGCCAGCGCTCGATATAGAGGCGGCCTATGTCCTGTCCCGCCTGCTCCACCACCAGCCAGTCGGCCTCGGGATAGTGCGTGTGGTAATGCGCGTGCTGGGCCTGGAATTGCATGGCGAGGAAGGCGGCCTTCTGCGCCTCGCTCCAGTCGGTCACCGCGAGCTCTTCAACGCGGGTCGAGGCGTAAAGCCGCGACAGGAACGGTTTGTCGGCCTCGCCAGCCGCGCGAAACTTCAGCCCGGCCGCATCGGAGCGGGGCCAGGCCGAAGAAGAATGCGCGGGCGTGCTGTCTGTCACGCTACCCGTCTGTGCCGTCAGGACTGCCGTCACGCCGGTGGCGTCAGGTCGCGCACCACGGCGATCTGCTTGAGGTTGCTGGTGGCCAGCGCCGTCCAGCTCCACTCCCCTTCTTTGCCGTTGGAGCCGACGCTTCTGACTTTGGTTCTGCTTTCTTGGGCATCGTATCGGTCCTGCCTTGTTGCTGCCTCGGAATTCAGGTTCTCGGCGGGAAAACGCCTTGCAGCGCGATGCAGAAATAGCAGGTGAGATAGGGCTGCATGTTGTTGTGCGGCTGGTCGCCGCCGATCGGCCGCACCGCTTGATCGCTGAGCGGCGTTAACGTGGCCGTTGCCGAATAAGACATACCGGGAGCTGTACGCGCGAAAGATCGCGCCGGACCTGGCGCCGCCAGATTGGCGGGATTGACGTTCCCCATCATCGTGTGGCCGTGCTGCGGCATCTCCGATATCAGCAACTGCACAGTTTCCGAACCGCCCTGTTCGCCGAGATCGTGCAGCGAAAGTCCTGGTCCTTGCCCCGGGTGCATCGGCGCGCGGCCCTGCAGATCGGGCAAGGCGAAGTTGGACTTGCCGTTGCCGCCATAGGTAGTGCCGAGCAGGGAAAACAGCGCGGTGTTCTGCGACAGCGGCAGCAATTGACCGTCGCACCAGGCCCAGCCCTTGGGTGCGAAATTGAACGGAAAAATGCGGATTTCGGCGACGAACGGGTCAGCCATGACGGTCCCTCCTTAAGTCGGCGACGGGAAGATCCCGAACAGCGAGATGATGAAATTGACGCAAAGGTAGGGCTGGAAGTTCGTATGCGGCTGGCTGCCGCCGGTTTGCCCGGCGGTCTGCGGGGACATCGGCGCGGCTGCCGGCGCCTCGCGGTAGATCTGCGCCGCGCCGACCTGCCCGGTCATGTTGCCCGTCGGCGTGCTTGCCCCGGCATTGTTCAGCGAAGCCAGGAAGGCATGCGTGTGCGAAGGGATCTGCTGGGGGGTAAGCGTGACTTCTTCAACGCCGCCAGTCTGCGAAAGAATGAAATCGCCGCCCTGGTGGACCGGAAGGCGGCCACGCAGATCAGGCAGCCCGAACGTGCTTTGGCCATCGCCGCCATAGGTGGTGCCGATCAGTTGGAACAGGATCTCGTTCTCCGAAATGGGCAATAATTGCCCTTCGCAGAACATCCAGCCGGCTATCGCGAAATTGCCGGCGAACATCCGAATCTCGCCAACGTAGGGTTGTGCCATGGTTGCTTTTCCTCAGGTCGGCGACGGGAAAATGCCCTGCAGGGCGATGCAGAAGCTCAGGGTCAGAAATGGCTGCATGTTCATATGCGCTTGGTTGCCGCCGGCAAGGGCCAGCGTGCCAGGGTCCATGGCCGTGGGATTCCCAGGCGCCGTATAGGTGTTGGCAACGGTAGCCAGCAGGTTGCTGCTGGGCACCGGCGTGTCCGCATTTGTGGTCGTGGCTTGCTCGATATGGCTATGGAATGGCAATTCCCCGATCAACAGCGTGTGCGCCTGCTCACCGCCGCGTTCACCCAGCGTGTGGCCACTGCCGACATGGATCGGCACCCGGCCACGATAATCGGGCAGCGCGAAATTCACCCTGCCGTCACCGCCGAAGGTTGTTCCAAGCAATGAGAACAGCGCCTGATTCTGATTTATTGGAAGCAGCTGACCGTTGCATAGTGCCCAGCCTTTCGGCGCAAAACCGAAAGACATCATTCTGATTTCGGAAAGAAATGGTTCCGCCATTGCCGCCCCCCCTCATTGTTAACGTATACTAGCGCACTGTAGTCATATTACGCAACGTCAGCCGAACACAAATAGAAGAAATTTTCGACTTGGCTTTATTAAAATCCGCCCCTTCTCGCAGCGTCGCACGACAATCCATTGCTATCGCTTTGGCTCTGCCGTTCCCGGCGCCGTGGTGACCGAATTCGCTGAGAAGTCGTATCTTGCCGGCTAAACAACTGGCACATTGGTCAGGGTGGTGCTGGCGGGAGCGTGCCCACGAGGTTGATCGTTCCGCCGCCGCCCGACGTGTCAACTGTGGGGCTGCCGGCATTGTCGTCTTGCACAACGCCCGTCACCGACCCGGAACCAGATCCGTTGGTAGACAGGTTAAACGTCGTGCCCGCATTGAAGTTGCTCAAGCTCACATTGATGCTGCCACCAGTAAAGGTGTTCTGCTGCGCGCCGGTGCCGCCAAGCACGAGATTCATCTTGCTGGTATCCGCGGGCGGCCCCACGGTTGCACCATTGTCGGCGAAGAACCCGGCGAAGGCGAAGGCGACACCTGGCGCGGTGACGCTGTTGCCGTACACCGTAGCGTTCATCGTCGCGCTGCCGTCATTGTTTTGCAGATGGATGCCGTTGTTGCCCCAGCCGGTAATGGTGTTGTTCTGGATCAGCGTCGTCAACGCACCGCCGCCGGCCGCGCGCACGAAGATGCCATCGGAGTTCGAGCCCGTTTTGGCAACCAAGGTGTTGCCGACGATCTTGCCGGTCATCGTGCCCAGGTCCTGGCCCTTGGCGACGAAGATGCCGACGGTGTCGAAGGCATTGGCACCGCCGTCGCTGTTGAGGTTGTTGGTGATGTTGAAGGTGGTGGTCGCCGCCGACACGTTGCCGCCCGAACCGCTGCGGACCGAAATCGCGGTGCCGCCGCCCGGAATGATTGATTGGCCGTTGTGGAATGTGTTGTTGGTAGCGACCACATCCATGGTAGCATTGTTGTTGGCGATCGCTTCGAAGAAGTCGGAGCGCGTACCGGAGAAGGTGTTGTTGTCAAGAGTCACATTCGCCGTCGCGCTGTTGTAAACGGTAAAGTCAACATTGTCGTTGCCACCGCCTGCGTTGATCAGGCCAAACGTGTTGCCGCTCATCGTCAACCGGTTGAGCGTGCCGCTGGTGTTCCAGACCGCGACATTACCGTAATAGCCGCCGCTGATGTTGGAACCGGTGATCGAACCGGTGCCGAGCAGATTGTCGAAGCGGATCGCGCTTTCTTCAATATTGCCGTTATTGTTGGAGCCGTTGACGCCGCTGACGACGGAGTTGGCAAGGATGAAGCCGGTGACATTGTTGCCGTAGACGGCGAAGTTCGAGAAGTCGTTCAACTGCATGTTGGTGAACGAAGCACCGCTGGTGTTGCGCAGGAAGATGCCTGTGCCGGCCGAACCCGAAGCGGTGTTCCCACTGGCCGTATTGCCGTTGAGGATATCGCCGCCGGTCTTGTTGGCAATCGTGCCGCCGGAGGCAACCGCGCCCGTGCCCGTCACTTTCAAGCCGCCGGCAGCACCGGTGTTATCGAGCACGATGCCGGCATTCGCGCTCGACGTCGTGGCCGAAATGCGCTGGAACGTGACATTGCCCGCACCGATCGTCGTGTTGACGATGTTGAGCGCCGTGCCGGTCGTGGATGTAATCGTGTTGCCAGAACCCGTCACCGTCACCGTGCCGCCGGTGGTTGCTGCCGGACCCGCGCCGGTGGCGTTGAAGCCGGTGCCGCTGGTGGTGCTGATGACCAGCCCACCATTGCTGAAGTCGATGATCGCGCCGGCATTGTCGGTCAGGCTGACGCCGGCCGCGCTGCCCGACGTGATCGACTTGGAGGTGCCCGAGAAGGTGATGGTGCCGGCGGCGTTGTCGTCCAGCAGGATGCCGGTCTGGCCGGCGACATTGTGTGTGATGGTGCCCGACAGGGTGATGTTGCCGGCGCCGGCGGCGCGATCCTGGATGTTGACCGCCTGGCCGGTTCCGCTGGTGATGGTGCCGGCATAGCTGAAGGCCACCGTGCCGCCGCTGTTGGCGCCGCCGGCGCCGTCGCCGATGCGGATTGCCGCGAGGTTGCCGCCGAGCAGGGCGCCGGTTCCGAGATTGATGGCTCCCGGGCCGGTGACGGTGTCCAGTATCACGGCGCTGCCGCCGCCGCCGCCCGCGTTCGTGGAGGCGAAGCTCATGCCGCCCACGCCGACGGCGACCGTGTCCAGATTGACCGCGGCGCCGCTGCCGGCGGAAATCGTGTTGCCGGAGCCGGTGACGCTGACGGTGCCGCCGCCCGTGGCATTGAAGCCCTGGCCGCTCGACGTGGTGATCGCCAGCCCGCCGCCGGTGAAGTTAATGGTTGCGCCAGAGTTGGCGGTCAGAATGACCGCGGCGTTGGCCCCGGTCGAGAGCGTCTTCGACGCGCCGCCGAAATTGATCGAGCCGCCGGCATTACTGAGGGCGACGATGCCCAAGCCGCCATCGTTGCGAGCGATGGAGCTGGCGGAGTCGAAATTGACCGAGCCGCCGGCCATGCCGCGGATGTTGGCGACATTGCCACCAGGGTTGGTGATGTCGACATTGTTGAGGTTGACGGTCGCGCTCACGTCGTCGTTGGCCGGCGTGCCCTGGTCGCCATCGACGACGAAGGCCGTATTGGTGGCGCCCGCGGCGGTCTGGATCGCGACATTGTTGAAAGTGTAGGTGCCGGTCGCGTTGTTCGCCGCATCGCCAAGGATGGTGATGCCGGCCGTTCCGGTCAGGCTTGCATTGTTGACGGTGACGTTGCCAGCGGCGCCGTCGATCAGGATGCCGGTGCCGGCGGTATCGTTGAGGCCGTTCGCCACGGCGGTGGTGAAGTTCACCGTGCCGCCAGTGGTGTTGGCGACCGCGATCAATTGCTGGCCGGCCATCGCTTGTGCGATCGTGCCGGCATAGGTGATATTGGCCGAGCCGCCGCTGACACTGAACGCCGTGCCCGAAGCGCCTGTCAACGAGCCCGTGCCCAGGTTCACCGTGCCGGTGACATTGGTCAGCGCGACGTTATTAGGGCCCCCGCCGGAAGTGGTCGAGGTGAAATTGATGCCGGCGGCGATGCCGTTGAGGTTGATCGCCTGGGCGGCCGTCGTGCTGATCGATCCGGTGGCGACATTGACCGTGCCGTTACCGGTCGCGGTGAAGGCGGTGTTGGTGCCGCTGCCCGTCGTGATGGTGAGGTTGGCGAAGCTGACGGTCGAGGCCTGGCCGCCATTGTTGATCGCGACGGCGGCGCCGGTGGCGTTGTTGTGGTTGACGGCACCGGTGAAGCTTACTGTGTCTGCTCCAGTCGCGCCCGAAATGAAAATGGCCCTGGCTCCAAAGCTCGACGTGACCGTGCCGGCAAAGCCGAAGCTGCCGCCGGAGCGGTTGGTGATGCTGACAGCGGTGCCGGCGGCGCTGGAGACCGAGCTCGTGTCGTCGAAGCTGAACGCAGCATCGCCGCCGACCACGGACAGGCCGCCGCCGCCCGACGTGACGACTTTGGTGGCGGTGACCGTTCCGGAGGCAGCACCAAACTTGATGGCGGTGCCGGCCACGCCCGTGGAGAAGAGGGAAAGATTGGTCAGCTTCGTCGTGCCGGTGGCGCCGGCGCCGAAGTCGATATCGGTGGCGGTGACGTTCCTGATCGTCATGTTGCTGATCGTGGCGCCCGATGTCGCGCCGCTGATGCCGATCGCGGCATTGGCGCCTGTGCCGTCGCTACCGTTGATGGTAAAGCCGTCGATGATGTTGCCGCCGCTGCCCAGCGTGACGATGCTGCTGCCATCCGAGCTTGTCAGCGTCGCCGCGCCGCCGGACGTCTGATCGGCGATCGAGACGTTATTGCTGGCCAGCTGGATCGTCGACGGCACGGTCAGCGCCAGGTTGATGTTGCCGGCGCCGAAGCCGCGCACCTGCTCGCCGGCCTGCAGCAGCAGCGTGTTGTCGCCTCCCGCCGCTGTGATGACGCCATTGTTGACGAGAACGAGGATGTCGTTTGGCCCGGCCTGGAATTCCGCCGCGGCCAACGTCATCAGATTGCTTTGATCCTTGCCAAGGCCATCGCCGGTCGCGGTGGCGCCGACGAAATAGATCTTGCCGATACCGAAGCCGAGGCCCGGGCTGGCCTGGAAGTTCACGTCCTGGACGTTATAGGTGCCGAGCGTTGGCGCGCTGGAGGCGTCGATGCCGACATTGGCGCTCACGGTCGAACCCTTGTCGGTCGTCGATTCGCCGTCGCCATAGGTGAAGGCAAGGTTCGTCGTGCTGTTCAGGAATATGCCGGTGTTGGTACCGGCGATGCTGGAAAATGCGCCGCCGACCGCGGCGTCACCGAGGCGTACCGTCGATCCGCCGGTCGCGCCGCGCAGGTCGACGCCGATCGAGGAGCCCGCGCCCACGGCGGCATTGGTGACGTCGAAATCATTGGCGGTGATCGCCGCGTCGATGATCGCGCCATTCAGGTCGAAGGCAACGGCCGAGCTGCTGTTCAGGCCGATGCCCAGATCCGTGAAAGACAGGGCCGCGCCAAGCGTGCCGGACACATCGATGCCGCGCGAGGTTATGCCCTGCAGGTCAACCGTGCCAAGTGCGATGGCGCCGCCGGAGACGTTGTTCAGCGCGATGCCGGTAGCGGCGCCATTGGCAGAGACGCTGGAGAAATTCACGCCGCCAGCACCAACGGTCGTACCGCTGAGATCGAGTGCGGTTCCTGACCCGGTCGTGATCGTGTTGCCCGAGCCGGCGACACTGATCGTACCGCCCGTCGCGGCTATGCCGGCGCCGGTGGTGGTATCGATGTTGGCGAGGCCGGTGACGTTGAGCGTGCCGCTGGCCCAGCCGATGCCGCCGCCGGTCGTGTTGTTGACCGTTACCGTGTTGAAGTTGAACGTGCCGGTATTGGTATTGATGGCGCTGATGCCGGCGCCCGACGTGCCGGTGATGCTGGTGGCGCCGGTGACGGCGAAGGTGCCGGCAACGCCGTCGAAGATGATGCCGCTGGCGCCGCCGGTGGCGGTGACGCTGCCGAGCGTCATGTGGACCGTCAGCGGGTCGAGATTGATGGCAGTGCCGTTCGTGGTGTCGACCGAGCCGCCCGAGCTGTTCAACGTGAAGGTCGTGCCACCCTTTTGGTTGACCAGCAGGCCCGTGCCGCCATTGTTGGCAATGCTGAAGGTGCCAAGATCGAGCGTGCCGCTGGTGTTGAGCAGGTTGAGGCCGTCGCCCTGCACGCGCGCACCAGTTGTGCCGACGGTGAGGGTGCCCGCGCTGACGGTGCCGCCGCCGCCCGTCGAGTCGAAAGTGGCACCGTTAAAAGCAATGCCGCCGCCGGTGCCGCCGATGACCGTATTGTTGGCGAACGACCGGATCGCGATCGTATTTTGCGTGGCGCTGACGCTCTGGCCGAGGAAATTGGCGGCAAGCGCGGTCCCTGTCGACTGCAGCGTGTTGCCGTCGATCGAAAGCAGAAGCCTGTCGGCAGCCGGCGCGCCGCTGGTGATGAAATCGAGCGCCCTGCCGCCGGCGGCGATGTCGTTGTTCCTGAGGAAGAAGCTGGAGGCGGTCGCCACGCTGCCCGAGACGCCGGTGCCGCTGCCGGTGTTGCGGATGATCAGGTTCTCGATGCCGCCGGTGAGGACGCCGGTGCCGGCCGTCGCGAAATTGACCACCGAGGCGGCGGTGTTGCTCTGCAGGATCGGCCGCAGCGTATCGATGCCGCTCGGCGCCGAAATAATCGGCGAGTTCTGCACCGTCGTGAAATGGAAAACCCCCGATGCGCCACTGCTGGTGTCGACACCGAGCTGCGAGACATCGACGGCCGCATCGCCGCTCTTGAAGGCAAGCAGCACCTGTCCGTCGTCGAGTTGGAACGAGGTGCCGCCCAGGTCGATCGTCTCCTGGCTGCCGGTGCCGTTCTTGTCGATCAGCACGATGACATTGGCCGTGGAATTCTGGGCGTTCGCATAGGTGCCTGGATTGAGCAGGCTGCCGTCGCCGAGAGCGCTGGCGTCGGCGGTGACATAGTAGACGCTGATCGCCGACAGGTTCGAAGTGTCGCCGGAGAAATTGACGTCGTTGAAATTGTAGTCGCCCGATGTCGGCAAGCTGTCGGTGGCGTGAATGACCTGGCCGCCGGTGGTGGCGATCGAAGACTCGGCCGGACCTGCCCCGTCGCCGAAGACCAGCTTGGCGTTGGTGGCGTTGGAGAACTGGACGCCATAACCGACATTCTCGATCTTCGAGGTCTGGCCGGCTGGGTTGTTGTTGGTCGTGTCGCCGAGCTGGATCGTGCCGGTGCCGGTCGTGCCGGCCATGTCGATGCCGATCATGCCGGCGAAGCTGCCGCCGTCGACGTCGAAATCGCCGGCCGTGATGGTGCTGGCGCCGAGCGCGGCGCCGTTGAGCTCGAGGCCGATCGCGTTCGCCGCGCCGAGCCCGATGTTGAGGCTGGTGAAATTCAGCGTCGAGCCGAGCGTGCCGGAGATATCGACGCCATGCGAGGTGATGCCCAGCAAATTCGCGGCGCCGAGGCTGACGGTGCCGCCGGAAACATTGTTCAGCGCGATGCCGGTCGCCGCGCCGTTGACCGAGACGCTGTCGAAAGTCACGCCATCCGGGCCGACCGTCGCGCCGTCCAGGTCGAGCGCGGTGCCGGTCGTCGTGGTGATGGTGTTGCCGGTGCCGCTGACGCTGACCGTGCCCGGGCCGGTGGTGCTGGCGGTGAAGCCGGCGCCGCTCGAGGTGGTGATCTTGAGGTTGCCACCGGTGAAGGCCAGCGTGCCCGTGCCTTCGCCCGGGCCGATGCTGGGGGCCTTGACGATGGCGCCGTTGGCGCCGCTGCTGGTATTGAAGATCTTCGACGTGCCGGAGAAGGTGGCCGTTCCCTCGGACGATCCGTCAAACAGCACGCCGATGCCCTTGCCGGTATGATTGGTCGTGCTCGAAATGTTGTAGGCGCCGTTGGCGTTGCCGGTGAAGGTGAAGGCCGCCGTCCCCGCCGCCGCCGCGTCCGTGGTCGAAACGACCGAACCGCTCAAATTGAGCTCGCTCCAGTCGGTCACGGCCTGCACGACACTGCCGGTATCAACCTTGATCGAGCCGTTGTAGTTGAGCGTCGCATGGACGAGATCGTTGCCGCCGCTGACCGCGATGGCCGAACCGGTAGTGCTTGTCGTCGCACCGATGCTGGCGACGCCACCATTGCCGCCGACGTTGATGATCCCGCTCTGCAGGCCGGTCGTGACGATGCCGCCCTCACCCCCATCGATGGTCAGCGTGGATCCGGCGACATTGGCGATGTTTATGGTGCCGACCTGTGGGCCGCCAATGTCGAATCCTCTGAAGCTGACGTCGAGATCTATATCTCCTGTGAAATTGACCGCCCCGGTCCCAGTTAGGCCGGACAGCGAGGCGCCCGTGTAGCCGGTATCCCTGAGCCCGCCGATGTTGACATCGCCGTTAAGGACGGCGGCCTGCAGCAACACGCCGGCGTCTGTCGATACCGCCGCGATGCTGTCAAAAGTAATGCCGCCAGCGCCGACATTGGCGCCGAACACCACCAACCCGTCCGCGCCGGAATTGATCTTGTTGCCGCTGCCGGTGACCGTGACGGAGCCTGAAGTGAAATCGCCAAGCGCGGCGAAGCCCATGCCGCCTGTCGTCGTTATGTCCAGGCCGCCAGTGGTGAAGTTGATGGCGGAGTTCGTGTTGGGGCTCGGCGTGCCGGACGGGTATCCACCGGGGAAGCCGATGTTGACGCCGTCGGTCGCGCCCGAGCTGATCTGCTTGGTGGTGCCCGAGAAGGTGATCGTGGCCGAATCATTGCCGGCAATGAGGATGTTGCCGCCAGCGCCCGCAAGGCCGTCGGTCAGATTGCCCGACAGCGTCACCGAGCCGCCTGTCAGCTCCTGGATCGAGACCGCCGCACCGGTGCCGTTGCTGGCGATGGTGCCGCCATAGGAGACGGTGGCGTTGCCGCCGCTGGCATTGGTCGCCGAGCCTATATTGAAGGCCGTGCCGGTGCCGGTGTTGGTCAGCGTGCCGGTGCCGAAAGCGGCCGTGCCGGCCAGGTTCTGCAGGTCGATGCCGTTGCCGGCGCTGAACGTCGCGCTGGTGGACGTGAAATGAATGTCGGCCGTGATGCTGTCGAGCGACGCCGCTTGCGCGTCCGTGGCATTGATCGTTCCCGCGTCGACCGTGATCGTGCCGCCGCCGGTGGCGGTGAAGGCCGTCGTTCCATTGGTGGAAACGTCCAGATCGGCGAAGGTGATTCCCGCGCCGCTGTTGTTGGCCAGCGATACGCCATTGCCGCCGATGGTCGCCTTGTCGGTGAAATCGACAAGGCCGCCGGTGCGGTTGACGATCGAGACGCCGCCGCCGGTCAGCGTGCCGGCCGGCCCGCCATTGGGCAGGTTGCCGCGCGTGAGCGTGATGTTGCCGTCGCCGCCATCGGCGTCGAGCAGCGTCCCGGCGACGTTGATGTTGTTGTCGATGATCGAGACGTTGCTGGTGAGGCCGTCGACCTTGAACGCCGTCTGGCCAACGGCGACATTGCTGACCGTGACGCCCTGGATCGTGATGCCGCCGGTGTTGTCGAAGCCGGCCGCACTCTGGTCGATCAGGAAGACTGAGCCGCTGGCGCCAGTGAAGTCGAAGGCGGTGTTGCGTACCTGATTGCTGCCGAGCAGATGCATAGCGTCCGCGGTGCCGGTGACGACGCCCTCGTCGCCGGTAACGTTGCCGCCGGTGGCGCCGAGATTGCCCTGCACGTTCACCTGCTGGAAGGTGCCGGACACGGCGATGGTGTTGCTGTTGCCGAAGCCGGTGATCGACTGGCCGGAATCGAGCGTGAACGGCGTTGCGCTGAGATCGACGGTGCCGACGAAGGCGAAGGTCTGCGTGCCGGTCATGAGATCGGCGTCGGCAAGCGAAATCGTGGTCACCGACTGGCTGAGGCCGTACGTGCCGACGGCGATGACGCCGCCCGACTGCGAGACCATCGTCACCGCGCCGACCGCCGAGGGCAGATTGGCGCTGCCGGTGAAGAACACGTCGTCGAAATCATAATTGCCGAGCGTCGGGTCGAGCCCGACCGTGTTGACGGTGTAGCCGCCGGGCGCGGCGCTGATCGAGGATTGCAGCCCGTCGGATGAAGTGCCGTCGCCGAAGGTGAAATTGGCGTTGGCCGAAGTCAGCGTGCTGAGGCCGGACGACAAATCGACGCCGATATGGACGTCGCTGATGCTTGAGCCGCGCAGGAAGGTGATGGTCTTGTTGCCTGTCGTCGACGACAGGTCGATGCCGCGCGAGGTGGCCTCGCCGGTGCCGGTGATGGTGGTCACGCCGAAATCGGCCGTCGTCGACGAGCCGCTGAAGTCGATTGCCGTCTGGTTGGCGCCGGCGCCCATCGTCACACTGGTGGTGCCGAAGCTGACATCGGCGTTGATGCCGCCGAAGTTGATGCCGGCGGTGTTGGCCGCCGAGCCCAGCGTCACATTGGTGGTGCCGAAAGTCACCGAACCGGAATTGCCTGAAATGTCGATGCCATTGCCGGTTGCACCCGACACGGTGACCGCGCCGAAGGTGGCGCTGCCGGCGACATTGGAGACCGACAGGCCGTTGCCGACCGCGTTGGTGATCGAAATTGGGGACGTGGCGTTGAAGGTCGCGGCCGCGCCCAAGCCTGCGATGATCGCGCCACCGCCGCCGCTGGCGGTCAGCGCCGAGTCGGTGAAGCTGATCGTGCCACCCGTCGGCGCGGTGGTCGAGCCGATGGCGAACAGGTTGCCCGCGCCGGTTGAGGTGACCGGACCAGTGAAGGCGACCGAGCCGCCGGTGATGCCGTCGACCCTGACGGCCGTGCCGGGCGCTGTCGCCGAGCTGTTGATGGTCGCGCCGATCGTGATCGCCGCGCTGCCGCCGGAGACGACGACGCCATCGCCCGTGCCGGAATTGGTGATGGTGCCGCCAATGTCGATCGTGCCGGTGTTGTTGGTCAGGCTGACATCGGCGCCGGCGATATTCGTCGTTACGAGGTTGCTGACGCCGACGGTCGCGGCGCTGTTCTGAACCAGGAAGCCGGAGCCTCCACCCACCACGGTGTCGACCTTGGTCGTGCCCTGGAAGGTGTATCTGCCGCTGGCGACATTGTCGAGACTGATGGCGACGCCGCTGATGCGATACAGGTCGACGCCACCGAAGTTGACGTTGCCGCCGCTGGTGTTGGAAATGGCGATGCCGGTCGAAACGCCGCCGCCCGAGCCATCCACGGTGACGCTGGAGAAGTTCACTCCGGCCAGGCCGATCGTCATGCCGGCGATCTGGATGCCCTTCTCGTCCGGCCCCAGGCCGGTCGCCACGGTATTGCTTGCCCCGTACACCGTCAGATTGCCGCCATTGACGGCGCTGAAGGCAAAGCCGCCATCGGTTGTCAGATCGAGACCGCCGACGAAAGCAATCGCGCCGCTGGCATTGCCGGTCAGGTCGATGGCGTTGGCCGCGCCGGTGCTGGCGGTGATCTTGCCGCCGAACCTGGCGAAGCCGCCGTTCATGGCGTTGATCTTGACCGCGCTCGCGGCAGCGGTCTGGTTGATCGTGCCGTTATAGATGAGATTCGGCGTCGAGGAATCGATGTTGAACGCCACGCCTGTCGTGCCGGCGATCGAGCTCGCCGCGTCAAAGGTCAGGGTCCCGGTGGTGCCGCCGGTGATGCTGACGCCCGCGCCGGCGCTGGCGATATCGAAATTGGTGAACGTGCCGGTACCGCTGAAATTGTCGAGCGACAGGCCTGTCGCGACATTGCTGACCGTAACGCCCTGCACCGCCAGGCCGGCAACACCCGTCCCGTTGATCGCCGCGCCGCTGCTGCCCGAAATGTTGAAATCCAGCAGCGAGTTGCCGTTGCCCAGCGTGACGACGTCGCCGGCGCCCGAATTGGTCAGCGTCGCCGCCCCGGTGCCGGGATCCGAAACGACCTGGTCGTGCTGGATGTTGGTCCCGGTGACGTTGATCGGCACGCCGCCGAGCGAGAAGGAGCGGCCATTGCCGAAGGACGCCAGCGTCTGGTCGTCGCTGAGCGAGAAGCCGCCCGACGCATTGATCGGCGTGTTGCCGGCGTCGTTGACCAGCACGAAGATCGCGTTGGCGTCGGTAATGCCGTCGGCGGTGCCGATCGACGCCAGGTTCGCAAGCGAGGAGCCGTCGCCGGCACCCGAGGCTGCCGCGCCGACGAAGATCACGTTCTGGAGGTCGAACAGCTGCGGGCCGCTGAACGTCGTCGAGCCGAAGGCATAGAGGCCGAGCGTCTGGTTCAACCCACGCGCGTCGAGCGAGGCGGTGACGCCCGCGATCGAGCCGCCGCCGAAGCTGAATTGGGCATTGGCCGAGTGGGCCAGCGAGCCGGCGATGCCCAGGCGCACACCCGTGTCGACGCCCGAAATGGTGCCGCCATTGGTGATAATGATCGAAGCGCCGCCGGTGGTGTCGGCGAGATCGATGCCGATCGAGCCGGCGCCCGATCCGCTGATGTTGGCCGAGAGCGCCGTGAAGGTCGTCTGGCTGCCGGAGAAGTCGAGGCCGGCATGGCCGAGACCGAGCCCGGAGATGACGATGTTGCCGGCCACAACCGCCGCGTTGACGCCGCTGAACGACATGCCGTCGCCGCCCAGCGCCGTGATGTTGATGTCGCCGAAGCGGATCGTTGCCGGCGAATCGGAAATGGCGATCGCCGGTCCCGTCGTGTTGGAGATCGTGGTGGCGCCGTTGACCGTGAAGCTGCCCGAGACATGGTCGAGCACCACGCCCGATGTGCCGCCGGTCTGCGAGATTGAATCCAGCACCACATGCGCGGTGATCGGGTCGATGAAGATGCCGGCGCCGTCGTCGCCCAGCGCCGTGTTGCCCGACACCTGGCCGCCGGTGGTGGTGAAGCTGCCGCCGACGGCGGTGCCCTTCACCGTTATGCCGGCATCCTGGTTGTCCTGCGCGTTGAGGATGGCGAAGCTGTAGGTGCCCTTGCCCGTAATATCGAGGCCGTCGTCCTGGTTGCCCGACAGCAGCGTCGTGCCGGTGAAATTGTAGGTGCCGTCGCCTTCGATGTGCAGGCCGTCGAGGCCGTTGCCGGTGGCGGTGAAATTGGACGCGCTGACATTGGTCGAATTGCCGGTGAAGTCGGCGCCATTGCCGCCGGTGCCCGTTACCGTGACGTTGGTCAGCGTCGTGCTGGTGGCGTTGTTGCCGAAAATGCCGTCGCCGCCGCCGGTGATGGTGATGCCGTTCAGCGTGTTGCCGTTGCCCAGCGTGATGACGGGGTTGGCGACGTTGGTGCCCTGGATCGTGCCGTCGCTGCCGCCCAGGTTGAAGGTGGCGGTGCCGCCGCCGAAAAGCTTTGCGGTGACGCTTTCGCCGCCGCCGATGACCGTCTGGCCCGTGGCCAGCGTCACGCCGCCAGTCGTCAGATTGCCATTGCCGCCGAGCGCCACGACGAAGCCGCCGTTGCCGGCCTTGGTGACGGCATCGTCCAATGTCGTCGGGTCGGCCTGCGTGCCGGCGCCGGCCAGGCCGCCATCGGCGAAATAGAACTTTCCGAACGCGGCATTGGTGGCGGCGTTGATGGCGACGCGGGTCGTCGTGCCGCCGGTCTTGTCCTGGCTCTGGATGCGGACGCCGATATCGCCGCGCACCCGCTCGTTGACGCGCTTGCGCAGGCCTTCGCTGACCGGATAGACCGGATCCGCCCCGATGGCCGCGGTGCTGTCCGAGCCGCCGCCGGGATTGAACGGGATATTCAGCCGCACGCTGCCGGCGAACTGGGTGTCGTCGCGATTGTCGTTGCGCACCTCGCCGGTGAAGGTCAGCGACGTTCCGGTGCCGAAGACATCGCCGATCTCATATTCGATGCCAGCCTTGGCGCCGGTGACGCTGCCGTCATCACCGTGCGGATCCTCGAAATGGTAGCCGCCAATGTCCAGTCGCAGCGAATGCTTGTCGGGCAGATTGAGCGGCACCTTCGCTCCAACCTCGCCCTCGATGCCCCAGGCCGCGTAGTCGCGATGGTCGAGCACCGAGATCTGCTCGATCAGCTGGTTGGAGACCATCGACAGGGTCGAGCTGGTCGAGTGGTCGGTCGAGTCGCCCTTGATCGGCACGAAGACGTTCACATGCGCGTCGAAATTCGGCGTGATCGCCTCGACGCCCAGCGTGCCCCCGGTGAACTGGGTGCCGCCGTAACTCTCGGCATTGAAATAGGCATAGCCGCCGAGCATCAGGTCCGGGTTGACGATGCGGCGGATGCCGAGGCCGATATCCTGGCCGAAGGCGTCCTTGAAATCGTGCTTGGCCCGCACATCCAGGAACAGCACCGATTCGGCGGTCTGCTTGATCGGGATGAAGCCTTCGAGCGCGGCGTTGCCGCCATTGTTGTCGGCGCCGATGATGGCCCGGACCTGGGGCTGCCAGAGCCCGGCATCGTCGCCATAGGCGGCCACGCCCGAGAGCGCCAGCGCCAGCGACGTAAGCGCCGTCGTCTTCCAGAGCTGCCTTGCAATGCTCGAACGGCGATAACCGGCGCGCATGAGGAACCCCTCCCCACGCGCCGCCATCTCACCAACTTGCCGAGACTTCTCGGTAGTTCCCATCCCTGGCGAGTCCTTCTGGGACTACACGTCCCGCGTGCCGATGTTTAATGGAATTCTATTGTATAGCGAGTCCCCAATGATCAAACTGCTGTTGTGGCCCACCAAACTGCTACTCTGTGGCAACATGGACACAGTAGATTTGCCGGCTTGCTTCGGTGGATTCCTGGCTTTCAGGCTGGATTGGAGTGTTGTATCAAGCCCTACTGCGGGAAATACCGGTGGGGCCTAAAAGAACATGAGAGTTGTTTTAGCTGTAGCTAATACTTTGAGCTTGGCCGCAGGTATTGGTGCCCTGTGGCTCATCCTGTCGGGCGCCGGACCCGCACTTGCCGAGGAAGCCGCCAAGCCCCAACCGGCCCAGTCAAAGCCGGCCGACGCCAATCCCTGGGCGGTCAACTGCTCCAGCGGCTCGGCGAGCTCCGAACTTCAATGCCAGGTGTCTCAGAACCTGACCGAGGCGAAGACAGGACAGCGCGTGCTTACGGTGACCGTTCGCCGCGACAACGGTAATGGCAGCCTCGCCATGCTGCTCGCCTTGCCGCACGGCCTCTTCCTGCCGTCCGGCGCCAGCTACCAGATCGACCAGGGACAGAAGACGACCATCGCCATCCAGACCAGCGACCAGAACGGCGCCTATGCCGCCACGCCGCTGCCGCCGGACCTCGTCAAGGCGATGAAGTCGGGAACCAATCTGAACATCGGCATGGAGTCCGTCACCCGCAAGCCGGTCACCATCCCGGTGTCGCTGGCCGGCTTCACCGCCGCCCTGACCAAGCTGGAATCGATCAAGTAGCGGGTCGCCGGCAACCGTGGCCGACATCCTATCCCTTCGTCATCCACGGGCGGAGCAGCCGCGGCGCGGCGTCGCGGAGACCCGAGGATCCATGCCGCGACCGTGCTGGCGGGTGCAGCGGAGCAGATTCTGGACCGTGGATCCTAGGGTCTGCGCTGCGTCGCTGCGCTCCTTGCTCCGCTCTAGGATGACGAAGTCGTGGGCGTCTCCGCTCCGCACTCAAGGTATCGGTGCGTCAATACGAGCAACCGTCTTGATTGTCCGCACCTGCGATGCTCCGTTGTCGCTTCGGACATCCGGAGAAACACATGACGGGTTTTGTCGACCGGCAGCGCGCCACGCAGTTGATGCAACGCGCCGGCATCGCCGCGCTGGTGCTCTCAGCGCCCGAGGCCTTCCATTACGCGACCGGCGCTTCGATCGGTCCGGCCGGACTGTTCCGGCGCGCCGGCGCCGGCTTCGTCGTCGTCCCGGCCAGGCAGGACCTGCCGATCGGCGTCGTGGTCGCCGACTTCAATGCCACGCAACTGCGGACCGCCGCGCCCGAGATGGTCGTGCGCTCGCACCCGATCTGGATCGAAGCAGCGCCGGTCGAGACAGGAGCTGCCGGGCTGCCCCTGGCGGAGCGTATCGAGGCTGGCCTGGCTTCGCTCGGCCGCGCGCCGGATTTCGCGCGTCCCGCCACCTTCGACCTCGCCGGCTCGGTGCGACAGCTGCAGGCAATCCTCGCCGATTTCGGGCTGGAGCGCGCCACGCTCGGCCTCGACCTCGACTTCATTCCCGCCGCCGATTTTGCCGCCATCAAGGCGCTGCTGCCGGATTGCCCTGTTGCGGACGGCTCGCTTGTGCTGGACCGGCTGCGCGCGCTCAAGTCGCAGCGCGAGATCGACCTGCTTCGGCAAGGCATCATCCTGTCGGAAGCCGGCCTGGAGCGGCTGCAGGTCGATGCCATGGCCGGCATGCGTCAGAGCGATCTCGTCGCGCTCTACCGGCAGGGCGTCGCCGCAGCGGCGGCTGGGCTTTCGTATCCGGTCATCACGGCCGAATATGTGACGCTGGGCGCCCGGGCCAAGGGCGCCGACGCCAGGGCCGTGGCGGGCGATCCGCTGAAATGCGACATGGTCTGTACGGTCGGTGGCTACGCCTCCGACATGTCGCGCAACTTCACCTTCGGCCCGCCTTCGGCTGATCAGGCCGAACTGCACGCCATTGCCGAGCGCGCCTTCGACGATGGGCTGGCCGAGCTTGTTCCCGGGAACACGCTTGCCCATGTCCACCGCGTCGCCACCGACAGCCTGGCGCGCCAAGGCCTGCGCTCCTACCGCCGCGGCCACTTCGGCCACGGCGTCGGGCAGTCGGTCTTTTCCGAGCAATGGCCGTTCATATCGGCCGGCAGCGAGGTCGTGATCGAGGCCGGCATGGTGCTGGCCTTCGAAATCCCGCTCTATATCGACGGCCTCGCCAGCTTCAACCTCGAGGACCAGTTCCTGATCACGCCGGATGGGCCGGTCGCGATGAACCGGCTGCCGCGGCGGCTGGAGGTGATTGGGTAGTAGGAGGCTTGATATCTGCACCTCCGGAAATTGGCTGAGGTCCCTCCACCTTCGTCATCCACGGGCGGAGCAGGAGCGAAGCTCCGTCGCGGAGACCCGAGGATCCATGCCGTGACCTTTCCGTGGGGTGCAGCGGAGCAGAATTTTGGACCGCCGGGAACGCTTTGATGTCGCGGCATGGATCCTGGGGTCTGCGCGGCGTCGCTGCGCTCCTTGCTACGCCCCAGGATGACGACGGGAAAGGTTTTGCCGTCCAGCGATCAAACCTCCGTACAGGTCCCTAAGCGCTCACCGGCGGCCGCCTGTCCCTCCATGGCATTTCCTGTTCCAGCTGTGCCGACGCCGCCAGCACCGTCGCCTCGTCGCCGTAGCGGCCGACCAGCTGCACGCCGACCGGCACGCCGCCCTGCGACCAGCCGAGCGGCAGCGAGATCGCCGGCTGGCCGGAGATGTTGAAGGGGAAGGCAAAGACGGCATCCGTCCATTTGGCGTTGTAGCGGTCGATGTCGGTCTCCGACATGTCGTAATAGCCGAACGGGCGCGGCAGTTGGGTCAAGGTGGGCGTGACGAAGAGATCATAGGCCCTGAGGTCGCCGACAATATCGCGGCCGACCTGCCGGAGCTGCTCGACATCGGAGATGTGCCTGACCCCGCTGGTGGCGCGGCCGCGCTCGATGATCGCCCAGGTCACCGCCTCGACATCGCCTGGCGTCGCCGGCCGGCCGATCACCGTTTCCAGGGAGTCGAAGGTCGCCGCCGTCTGCACGCAGGTCATGTTGGTGTAGGTCGCCCATACGCCGTCGGCATCGAGCGGCATGTCGTGCTCCTCGACATGATGCCCCAACCGCTCGAATGCGGCCACGGTCGCCAGCACCGCCGCCTTCACCTCCGGATCGATGGCGGTGCCGTTGGGCGGCGTGACGGTGAAGCCGATGCGCAGGTTTTTCGGCGCACGCGCCGACAGGCTGAGCCAGGAGGCATCCGGCACCGGCGGCGTATAGGGTTCGCCGGGCAGCGCGCCGGCCACCGCATCGAGATAGGCCGCCGTGTCGCGCACGGTGCGCGAGCAGCAGAGGAAGTAGGCACCGCCATACCAATAGTCGCCGAACGGCGCCAGGCTGACGCGGCCGCGCGACGGTTTCAGGCCCACGATCCCGCAGCAGGAGGCGGGGATGCGGATCGAACCGGCGCCGTCGCTGGCCTCCGCGATCGGCACCATGCGCGAGGCGACAGCCGAGGCCGCACCGCCGCTCGAGCCGCCTGGCGTGATGCCCTCCTTCCACGGGTTTTTCGTCGTGCCGTAGAGTTTTGGTTCCGTCGTGATCGACCAGCCGTTTTCGGGCGCGTTCGACTTGCCGACCAGCACCAGTCCCGCCGCCTTCATGCGGCGAACGACTTCGGTGTCGAAATCGGCGACGACATCTCTGAGGTAGAAGCAGGAATTGGTGTTGGGCGCACCCGTCCAGGACGAGGCCAGTTCCTTGAGCAGGAATGGTACGCCGGCAAAGGGTGCCGATCTGTCGACCGTCGCGGCCTGCGCGCGCGCCATGTCATAGAGGCGATGGATGACCGCGTTGAGCGACGGATTCAACCGTTCGACCAGCGTGATCGCCGCCTCGACCAGTTCCGCCGGCGAAACCTGGCCGCCGCGGACCAGCGCGGCGAGGCCAAGCGCGTCGGACTCGGCATAGGTCTTCAAAAGACTGTCGGTGACCATGTCTCACTCCCAAATTTGCGTTGCCTCGACATCGCGCTTAGGAACGCGCGAGCTGTCGCTACCGGCTAATTACAAATGTAGGCGCCGCCCCTCATCCGCCTGCCGGCACCTTCTCCCCGTATAGTGACGGGGAGAAGGATGAAACTCCTGCGCTGCCGGTGCCGCCTCCAGCGCCAGCAACCGGATAGCATCAGGCCAGCTCGACCGTCCGTCCCAGCTCGATGCTCTGTTCGGCCGCGAGCACGATGCGCAGGCTGTTGACCGCCGCGTCCATCTGCTCGGTCAGATCGAGGTCCTCGCTTATGGCGCGCAGGAAGAACGCCTGCTCGCGGTCGCACAGTTCCTGGTGGCCGGGCTCGTCCTCCATGCTGACGATCTCGTCGGGCTTTTTGAAATTCTTGTCGCCGTCGACGGCCGCATAATGGATCTTCAGCGCGTCGGTCTTGGTGTGGCGGTCGATGTCGGCGGAGTTCGACACTTCGGCCAACTCGGCCGCGCTGCTCGCCTGCTGGCCGGCGACGATCGAGACCGCGCCTTTCGGGCCGACGACATCCTTCACGAAGTAGGCCGTCTCGCTCATCATCGGGCCCCAGCCGGCCTCGTACCAGCCGACCGAGCCGTCATCGAAGGTGACATGCAAGTGGCCGTAATTCTGCTTGTCGGCTTCGGCCCATAGTTTGGCGCCGA
Source organism: Mesorhizobium sp. BR1-1-4 (assembly GCF_020165375.1). NCBI lineage: Bacteria > Pseudomonadati > Pseudomonadota > Alphaproteobacteria > Hyphomicrobiales > Phyllobacteriaceae > Mesorhizobium > Mesorhizobium sp. BR1-1-4. The sequence goes on from NZ_JAIUIB010000001.1 coordinate 571,633, forward strand.
TGCCATGCACGCGCACCGGCTTGGCGCCGGTCAGCTGGCACATGACGTCGACATAATGCACGCCGCAATCTACGATCGGGATCAGCGAATCGATCAGGTTCTTGTGCCAGTGCCAGGCGCTGCCGCTGCTTTGCTGGTTGAGGTTGAGCCGCATGACCAGCGGCTTGCCGAGCGTCTTGCCAACCTCGATGAACTTGATCCACGAGGGGTGGACACGCAGGATGTAGCCGAGCACCAGCTTGCGGTTTTTCGCTCGCGCGGCCGCCACCACCTTTTCGGCGTCCTCGATGTTGGTGGCCAAGGGCTTTTCCATGAACACGTGGCAGTTCGCCGCGATCGCCTTCAGCGCGTATTCGGCATGGGTGTTCGGCCAGCTGTTGATCGAGACCGCGTCCGGCCTGGTCTCCCCCAGCGCCAGGTCGAAATCCTCGTAGAGCGGATAGCCGGCGAGTTCGGCCGGGATTTTCGTGTTGCTCCTGATCGAGCGGCTCATGATGCCGACGATCTCAAACCCCTCCGAGCGATGATAGGCACTGGCGTGCGACGCACCCATATTGCCGAGACCCACCACCAGTACTTTCACCTTGTCGGCCACCGTTATCTCCCAGGTTCTGGATTGAATTGTGCGCGGCGACCGGTTGCCGCGTGTTTATCCGGACAATCACCTCAGGTCAGCGCCGCCGCTCGTTGCCCGGCCCTTTCCTCTCCCTCGTCGATCGGGGGAGAGGTGTCGAGCGAAGCTCGACGGAGTGGGGGTCGACCTTCGCCGCCCGCCTGAGGTTACTTCGCCAGATTGTGCCTGTCCCGCAGCGACTGCGCGTTTAGCGACCGCCTTCCCCCACTCCGTCGCCGCTTCGCGGCGCCACCTCTCCCCCTCCGGAGGGAGAGGAAAGGAGCCAAGGCAGGGCAATGAGGAGTGGCGTCGTCATGGCCTTCGCTTGCGCGCTTCTACTTCACCGCCGAATCGAACAGGTGCGCCTTGATCTTCTCGACATCGAGCGCGGCAAAGCCTTCCGACAGTTTGACGCCGTCTGCGTCGGCCTTGACCTTGGCCTTGTTGAAGTCGTTGGCGGCCGGGATCAGGTCGTTGCTGCAGACATCCTCGGCCTTCACCGGGTTGGTGATCTGGCCGATCTTGTGGATCTCGTCGAAGAAGCCCTGCCAGCTCGCCATGTCGTGCGACCCCCAGCCGCCGCGCTTGTCCATGTCGCCGCGGAAGACGTTGATCTGCTGCAGGATCGAGGTGGTGCCGAGCTCCGGTCCGAGGTTCTTGGCCAGCGTCGGGAACTGCTCGAACACCGCTTCGACCGCCGCGCGCGGATTTTGATAGCCGAACTCAAGGCCCATCGCCCAGCCGCGCAGGTATTTTTCCAGGAACGCCTTCTTGTCGGGATCCTCGAGATCGGCGGCGCGCACGACGAAGGTGTTGGCCGGCAGCTTCGAGTTCTTCACGCCGAGCCAGTATTCGAAGTCGAGACCCTTGGCGATCCATTCGGCGCGCAGCCCTTCCCATGACAGCGCCGCGTCGCCTTGGCCGCCGGCAAGCGCGGTGCCCCAGGTCGGCCAGCCGGCCTCGACATACTTGATCTTCTTGATGTCGACGCCTTGCGCGGCAAGCAGCGGATCGGTGATCGACTGCCAGGCGGCGGAACCGAGCAGGATGGTCTTGCCTTCCAGCTTCTTCAGGTCGTTCGAGCCCTCGCCCTTGCGGAAGGCGATGCTGAACGTGTCGCGCGCGCCCATGTGGAACACCGACTTCAGCTTCATGCCGTTCTGGATGGCGAAGGAGAACACGCCGGGCGAGGGAAAGCCCATATCAGCCTGGCCGACATCGACGAACTTCACCGTCGCCGTGCCGTCGGACGGCCCCGGCTGCATGTCGGTGTCGAGCCCGTCGAAATAGCCAGCCTTCTTGGCCGCCCAATAAGGATAGTCGTCGAGCACCTCGAGCGTGCCGCGCGGCGAGATCCAGGTGAATTTTCCATAGGCCTCGGCCCTCGCCCTGAGGCCGGTGGCGCCGAGCGCGGTCGCCGTCACCAGGCCGGCGCCGGTGACCTGCAGGAAGATGCGGCGGCTCATTCCCGCCTGTTGGATGAAACTGTCTTTGGTCATGGCATTCCCCTTTTTGTCTGACGTTGGTCTGCCGCCCGCCTCGCGGGCGTGCTCATTGCCTTTGCTTTAAGCCTCCCAGCTCGCCCATTTCTTGCCGATGAGGAAGAACAGCACGTAGATCAGGATGCCGAGCATCGACAGGATCAGCACCACGGCGAAGAATTGCGGCATCTGGATCATCGACGAATAGGTGGTCAGCCGGTTGCCGAGGCCGAAGCCACCGCCGACCATCTCGGCGCCGACGGCGGTGAGCAGGCCGAAGATGGCGCCGATCATCAGCCCGACCAGGATCATCGGCAGCGCCATCGGCGCGCGGATCTTCCAGAATATCTGCAAGGTGCTGGCGCCATAGGACCGCGCCAGCGCGATCTTGGCGCTGTCGACGCGACGAAAGCCGGTGGCGGCATTGATCATCACCATCGGCCCGGCGGCCAGCGCCACCGCGATGATGCGCGGCGTGTAACCGAAACCGAAACGCAGGATGAGCAGCGGCACCAGCGCCAGCATCGGCGTGGTAACCAGCAGCAATATATACGGCGCGACGATCTTTTCCGCGAACGGGAACTGGGTGATGACCGCGGCCAGCACCAGACCGACGGCGGCGCCGATGGCAAAGCCGGACACCAGCTCGACCAGCGTATAGCCGAGATGCGGCGCGATCAGCGGAAACTCGTCGAACAGCGCATAGGCGATCGAGCTCGGCGGCGGCATGATGTAGAGCGGCACCTGGAACAGCCGCAGCGCGAGTTCGATACCGCCGATGATGATGACGGCGACGGCGAGGATGGCCGCCACCTCCTTGCCCGACTTGATGCCGGGGCCGCTGGCGAAGGCCGAGAGGTTGGTCAGGCTGACGTCTTGCCCATCGCCTGATTTCGACTTCGAAAATTCGGGAATGGCGTCGCTCATGGCCTGATCCTCACGATCTCGGCGCTCGGGCGTTCCGGCGCCTTCGGTCTGGTGCGCTCTCCGACAATGTCCATCTTGATCCGGTTGGTGAGATCGAACACCTCCTTCGTCGCCATGATCTCCAGCGAGCGCGGCCGCGGGAACGGCACGCGGTATTCCTTGGCGACGCGGCCCGGCCGCGCGCTCAGCACCACGACGCGGTCGGAGAGGAAAATCGCTTCCTCGATCGAGTGGGTGATGAAGACGATAGTGGTCTTGGTGTCGAGCCAGATCTCCTCGACCAGCCGGTTCATCTCCTCGCGGGTAAAACTGTCGAGCGCGCCGAACGGCTCGTCCATCAAAAGCACCGATGGTTTCAGCGCCAGCGCCCGCACGATCGCCGCGCGCTGCTGCATGCCGCCCGAAAGCTCGCGCGGGAACTTGCCGCCGAAACCGTCGAGGCCGACGCGGTTAAGCAGATGCGCGATCCAGGCGCGGTCCGGTTTTTCGCCCTTGATCTCGAAGGGGAAGCGGATGTTGGCGTCGAGATTGCGCCAGGGCAGGAGGTTGGCTTCCTGGAAGACGATGCCGATATCGGGATGCGGCCCGGAAATCTCTTTGCCGTCGAGCTTGATCGCGCCGCTTGTCAGGCCGTGCAGCCCCGACATCGACCACAAAAGCGTGGTCTTGCCGCAACCGGACGGGCCGACGATCGAGACGATTTCATTGGCTCTGACGTCGAGGCTGCAGCGGTCCAGCGCCAAGAGGTCGCCGGACGCCGTGTGATAGATCTTGGTCGCTGCCTGCACGCCAAGCTTCGGCGTTGTTATCTCGCCCGCGTTCATCCGCCCCTCGGAGATTGCGTGATGATCCAAAGGTCATCAGACTGTCAAAAATCAGTGTGTAACTATCCTACTTTGCTGTCAAGCGTCGACGACGGCGAGCATGGGACGAGAACCGACTGCTAGGAATAACTATCTGTTTTGACGTTGTATTCTTTGCCTTGAAATTCGTGTTGCTTTCCTACATGATTTGGCAGGCGCACACGCGAATGCCCTCGCGGCACGCATCGGTTGCAGCGCCGTCCTGCGCATGGAACGACAGCGTGCAAACATGATAAGAGGTCAGGTCGAAAACGGGCTAGGGAACACCGCCTTCATGACCGAAGCTGCCAGCCATCCGATCGCGGACGAAGAGGGAACCGGGGGCGAACCCGTCCGGCGCATTCCCGACATCATCTCGCTGGTCAAGGATTCCTACGGCGAATTGCGCCCGGCCGAACGCCGCGTCGCCGATGTCGTGCTCGATAATGTCAAATATGCCGTCGACGCCTCCAACGCGGCGCTGGCCCAGCGCGCCGGCGTCAGCGAACCGACGGTGACCCGGTTCTGCCGCGCCATCGGCTGCGAGGGCGTGCGCGACTTCAAGCTGAAGCTGGCGCAGAGCCTCGTCGTCGGCGCGCTCTACCTGGACACGTCGCCGGCCAGGGAGAGCGACGCCGCCATGCCGTTCTGGAACGCGGTGTTCGGCGAAGCGCGCCGGGCGCTGCAGGAAGCCGAGCGGCAGCTCGATCCGGGTGAGCTGGAAAAGGCCGCCGAGCTGATCGCCCAGGCCCGCCAGGTCACCGTATTCGGGCTCGGCGGCAGCTCTTCGGCGCTGGCGCAAGAAACTCAATACCGGCTGTTTCGCTATGGCATCTCGATCAGCGCCCAGTGCGACCCCTATTTGATGCGCATGACCGCCTCGACGCTGAAGCCCGGCGACCTGGTGATCGCCATCTCGGCGACCGGGCGCACGCGCGAGGTGATCGAGGCGGTCGAACTCGCCAAGCACTACCGCGCCAACGCGATCGCCGTGACGGCGCCCGATACCGAGCTCGCCCGCGCCTGCGACGTCAGGCTGACGGTTGCCGTGCCCGAATATCCCGATACGCTGAAGCCGACGGCCTCGCGCTTCGCCTTCCTGGCGATGATCGACCTCCTGGCGGTGGCGTCGGCCTACAAGCTCGACGGCCCGGCCCGCGAGACCGTGCGCCGCATCAAATACAACGCCCAGATCCACCGCACGGGCAAGGAAATGGAGCCGCTCGGCGACTAATCCTTCTCCCCGTCACTATACGGGGAGAAGGTGCCGGCAGGCGGATGAGGGGCAGCGCCGAGTTCGACAGTTGCCGTCCCGCTATACAGATTGGACGCATACAAGAGGGAAAACATGCTCGAGATTGCACCATCCAAACAGGCGGCCGCATGGCTTGGCTCCTTTTCACAGGCGCTTGAATCCGACGACGTGTCGGCCGCAAGCAACCTGTTCGTCGACGATTGCTATTGGCGCGACCTGCTGACCTTCACCTGGAACGTCACCACGATGGAAGGCCGCGAGGCCATCGCCGACATGCTGAAGTCGATGCTGGCGACGACGAAGCCTGCCGCGTGGCAGCTCACCGGCGAGGCGACCTCGGATGAAGGCACGATCGAGGCCTGGTTCACCTTCGAGACGGCGGCGGCCACGGGCCAGGGCATCATGCGGCTGCGCGACGGCCGCTGCCGTACCCTGTTCACGGCGATGACCGACTTGAAGGGACACGAGGAGCGCAAGGGCGCAGCGCGGCCGCTGGGCGTGCGCCACAAGGCGGACCCGGAACGCGAGACCTGGTCGGAGGCGCGGGCGCGCGAGACGCGCGAGCTCGGCGTAACGGAGCAACCCTATTGCCTGGTCATCGGCGGTGGCCAGGGCGGCATCATGCTCGGCGCACGGCTGCGGCAGCTCGGCGTGCCGACCATCGTCATCGAGAAGAACGCACGGCCGGGCGATTCCTGGCGCAACCGCTACCGCACGCTCGTGCTGCACGATCCGGTCTGGTACGACCATCTGCCCTACATACCGTTCCCCGACAACTGGCCCGTCTTCACGCCCAAGGACAAGATGGGCGACTGGCTGGAAATGTACACGCGCGTCATGGAGCTGAATTACTGGGTCGCCACCAGGTGCCTCAGCGCCAGCTACGACGAGACGGAGAAAGAATGGACCGTGGTGGTCGACCGCGTCGGGCAGCGCATCACGCTCAAGCCGAAGCACATCGTCTTCGCCACCGGCGCCTACGGTCCGCCGCGCAAGATCGACCTGCCGGGTTCCGACCAGTTCAAGGGCGAGCTGCTGCACTCGAGCCAGTATGCCAGCGGCGAGAAGTTCCGCGGCAAGAAGGTCGCCGTCATCGGCGCGGCCAGTTCCGGCCACGACGTCTGCGTCGATCTCTGGGAGAGCGGCGCCGACGTCACCATGATCCAGCGCTCGCCGACCACGGTGGTCAAGTCGGACACGCTGATGCAGGTCGGCTTCGAGATCTTCTCCGAGGACGCGCTGGCACGCGGCATCACCACCGAGAAGGCCGACATGATCGTCGCCTCGACGCCGTTCGCGCTGGTGCCCAAGGGCCAGCGCGCGCTCTACGACGTCATCCGCGCGCGCGACGCCGAATTCTACGAGCGTCTGGCCGCCTCCGGCTTCGCGCTCGATTTCGGCGACGACGAAACCGGCCTTTTGATGAAGGCCTACCGCACCGGCTCCGGCTACTACATCGATGTCGGCGCCTCGGACCTGATCATCGACGGCAAGGTCGGCATCCGCAGCGGCGTCGCGATAAAATCGCTGACGGCGAAAGGCATCCTGTTCGAGGACGGCAGCGAGCTCGAGGCCGACGCCATCGTCGCCTGCACCGGCTACCAGTCGATGAACGAGAATGTGGCGGCGCTCGTCTCGCGCGAGGTCGCCGACAAGGTCGGCCCCTGCTGGGGCCTAGGCTCCGGCGTCAAGGGCGACCCCGGCCCCTGGCAAGGCGAATTGCGCAACATGTGGAAGCCGACGGCGCAGGAAGCACTGTGGTTCCACGGCGGCAATCTTGCGCTGTCGCGCTTCTATTCGAAATATGTCGCGCTGCAGATCAAGGCGCGAATGGAAGGGATCGAGACGCCGGTTTATGGGGCGCCGAGCAATTCGCGGCGGTGAGGCGGAAGCATGCTTCGGTGAGAGGTCGACCCCCACTCCGTCGAGCTTCGCTCGACACCTCTCCCCCGATCGACGGGGGAGAGGAAAGGCGCAAGTTCACCGACCTTGGCTCCCTTCCTCTCCCTCCGGAGGGGGGAGAGGTGGCTCGGCGAAGCCGAGACGGAGTGGGGGAAGCCGCTCGTCAATCGCGCAGCCTCCTCGATATCGGTTAATCCTACCGGTGTCCGAAATGCCTGGCTGCCACCTCGACATGCGTATGCCCGACATGGGCCACGAAGCGCTCGGTCTCGCCGACATCGTCGACCGCCTCGTTCGGCCACCAAATGCCGCCGACGACGATGCCTTCCGGCACCAGCCGCTGGTCGGCGACCAGCGAGGCGCCGACCGCGTCGACGAAGGTGAAGCGGCCTGACCGCTGCCGCAGCACGGCCACGTCGCCGGCGGTGCCGATCGTCAGCGTTCCGAGGTCCGGCCGCGCGATCGCCCGCGCTGGCGCCTGCGTCGCGGCGCGCAGAACCTCGACCAGCGGCATGCCGAGGGCCATTAGCTTCGACATGCAGACCAGTATGTCGAAGGCCGGCCCGTCGACGCAGTAGAGATGTACGTCGCTCGAGATGACGTCGGGCGCCAGCCCTTCGGCCAGCATGGCGCGGGCGACCTCGAAGTCGAACGAACCCATGCCATGGCCGAGATCGAAGATGACGCCGCGCTCGCGCGCCAGCCGCATGTCGGGCCGCACCGTGCCGGAGGCGAACACCGGCGCATTGGGGAAGGGCCGGAAGCAGTGGGTGAGAATGTCGCCCCGGCGCAGGCGCGGCAGCACTTCGGAGCGGCCGGGCGGTGGCTCGTCTATATGCGCCATCAGCGGCAGGCCGGCCTTGTCGGCGGCCTCCAGCGCCAGGTCGACCGGCGCGATGCCGCTTGTGCCGCCGGCATGCTTGCCGGAGCGAACCTTGACGCCGACGACGACGTCGGCGTGCTCGCGCACCGCCGCCACCACCTCGCGCGGCTCGCAGAGACGGAGATCGCTGCATTCGCCGACCGACACCGTCTGCGAGAAGCCGAAAATGCCGGCAAAGGAAATGTTGACATAGGCCAGGATGCGCACCTTCGAACGCTCCATGACATGGCGGCGGAAGCCCAGGAAATTGCCCGCGCCCGCGCTGCCGGCGTCGATGAAGGTGGTGGTGCCGCTCTTGGCGGCGAGCCTGTCGGCGTCGACACCGAGCGAAGTGCCGCCCCAATAGACGTGGCTGTGCAGGTCGACCAGGCCGGGCGCGACGATGCAACCGGTGGCGTCCACCACCTGGGCGGCGCTGGTCGCGGGGATGTCGGCGTCGATCGCGGCGACGCGGCCACTGGCGATGGCGACATCGCGCGGCGCATCGATGCCGGCCGCCGGGTCGATCAGCCGTCCGCCCTTCACGAGGAGGTCGAATTGCATTGTTGGAACCTTCGATTGCCCGAATTGCCGTCTCAGGCCGGTCTGTAGGCGACGGCCTCGACTTCGATCTTGATGTCGATCATCAGCCGCGATTCGACCGTGGTGCGGCCCGGCGGATTTTTCGGAAAATGCCTGGCGTAGACAGCGTTGAAGGCGCCGAAGTCGCGCGCGTCCTCGAGCCAGACGGTGGTCTTGACCACGTCGTCCATCGTGCAGCCGGCGAGCGCCAATGCGGCCTTCACATTGGCGAGCACCTGCTCGGTCTGCTCCGTGATGCCGCCCTTGACCACGATGCCGTCGCCGCCGACGGGAACCTGGCCCGAGACAAAGACGAAATCGCCGGCCCGCACGGCGGGCGATAGCGGCACGTGTGATGTTCCGAAAGTCTGCTTGGGCAAGGGACGGCCTCCTCCGATGACATGGCCGGACACCGAGGTGGCGCCCGCTTTGAACGAGATTTACCGCGATCGGGGCAATCCCGATAGAGGCCCTTGTTGGAAAGCAACATTGTTCGAAATCCGTGTTGCTTTATTACAGATGCGCTTGCATCGTGCGCGTTTGCCGGACGGGCTCCACGCCACGACGGACAGACGCCCCTTGCGAAACCGGAGACCCGACAATGACCTTCGACAAGAACCCGTTCCCTTCCGGCGACGCCGACCGTCACGCGCTGTGGGAGATGCTGGTGCGGCGCGACATCGACGCCTTCATCGGCCAGGATTGGGCCATGGTCGAGAACGATTTCATCGCCGAAAGCTTCTTCGGCATGCATGCGCATTTCCTGGCCAATGCCGATGCCTGGCGGCTGCAATTCCCGCGGCTGGAGATTTACCGCGACGAGTGGCTGCGCCAGGCCAAGGAAACGGCGGCGGCCAAATTCGCCGAGCCGCTGCGCGAGGCGCTGTTTCGCGTCACCAATCTGCGCGACATCGATGTCGACGGCGACCGCGCCGTGCTGCACAAGAAATTCGACGGCAGCGTCGCCAAGGCGGATGGCAGCGTCGACCGGCTGAAATGGCAGACGCTGTATTTCTGCCGAAAGGTCGGCGCGAGCTGGAAGATAGCCGGCTTCGTCGGCTACATGCCTTATCCGCTGGGAAGCTAGTTTCGATTCCCATGAATGGCCATCGACAGTCGCGATGGCCGATCAGCCCCGCCAATTCCCGTGGCGAGCTGCTCAGTACAGCGTGATGAAGGCCGGGAACAGCACGCCTGTCTCCCTGAAATACTCGATCAGCTCGATGGCCGGGAAGATGGCGAGGAAATAGAGCCCGTCGAAAAAGGTGCGCCTCAGCGCCCGGGTCGAGAACCGCAGCTCGTCATTGTCGTGGTAGAGCAGCGGGTTTGGCCAGAACCGGGGCGTCGCCTTGATGTAGGCGCTGTAGGCCGGGCCGAACTTGCCCAGGAGATATTCGGCCTCCCTGCGCGCCGTGACACGGAAGATCAGGAAGCTGGCGACGCCAAGCGCGGCGGCGGCCACCACCGAGCCGTAGAGCAGGCCGATGCCGACCGCGCCGACCGTCGAGAAGAAGTAGAGCGGGTTCTGGCTCATCGAGAATGGTCCCGTCGAGACCAGCTCTTCATTCTTCTTGCCGCCGACATAGAGGATGCTCCACAGCCGGCCGGCGACGCAGGCGAGCACCAGGCAGAAGCCGAAGAATTCGAGCGTTTCGTGGCCGTTCGAGCCTTCGCTGAGCGCCGGTTTGGTCAGGAACAGCAGCAGCACCGCCAGCACCGCCGCGACCCGGATGAATATCAGCCGCTTGCGCTGGTCGAAAGCCTGTGAAACCGGCTTGAGGGAAGCGTAGGTCATTTTCGCGTTTTCCTGGGCACTCTGGTGCAGGCCCGGCCACTGGGGCACGCCATTGATGGCGGATACAAGGCGTTCATCCTCTATCAGCGCATCGCGAGGCATTCGTAAAGGCCTTTCGCGTCGGCCACCGCCATCCTTACGAATTTGTATGGCGCCGGACAGGCTGGCGAGAACTCAAATCCCTATCGTTGGATGCCGGTTCGCCATTCAGGGGCCGGCTCCGATTAAGACAGAGACAGGAACGGTTTCATGAGAAGAATTGCACTGGCCGCCGCACTGGCCACCCTCGCGGTCTGCGGATCGCGTTCCTCCGTTTTCGCGGCCACCGCGCCTTGCGAGGAGACGTTGAAGGCCCTTCGCGCCGCCGAAGCGACAGCCAAGCTGAGCCCCGCCGACAAGACCAAGGTCTCGGAACTGGAGACCAAGGGCATCGAGCGCTGCAATGCCGACGACGACAAGCGCGCCGACGACTTCTTCGCCCAGGCCATGAAGGTCATGGGCAAGTAACCCGCCGCGGCATCGAGGACATCAGCCATGCTCGCACCCCACACACACCCCACACCGAGCCAAAACAGGGTGCCGGACGTCACCCTCGACTTCTGGCTGGTCAAGCTGATGGCGGTGACCATGGGCGAGACGGCGGCGGACTATCTCGCCGTCAACCTCGGCCTCGGCTTGACCGTCACCTCGCTGATCATGACCGGCGTGCTGGTCGTCGCCCTCGCCCTGCAGTTCGCGCACAAACGCTACGTGCCGTGGGCCTACTGGCTGGCGGTGGTGCTGATCAGCGTCGTCGGCACGTTGATCACGGACAACCTCGTCGACAATTTCGGCGTGCGCCTGCAGACCACGACGATCGCCTTTTCCGTTGTGCTCGCGGCGACATTCGCGGTCTGGTACGCGAGCGAACGGACGCTTTCGATCCACACCATCTTCACGACCAGGCGCGAGATCTTCTACTGGCTGGCGATTCTCTTCACCTTCTCGCTGGGAACCGCCGCCGGCGATCTGGTCGCCGAGACCTTCGACATGGGCTACCTGACCACGGGCCTGCTGTTCGGCGGCGTCATCGCGCTTATCGCGCTCGCCTGGTATCTCATCCATCTGGATGCCATCCTGGCCTTCTGGCTCGCCTATATACTGACGCGTCCGCTGGGTGCTTCCTTCGGCGATTGGCTGTCGCAGCCAGCCGAATATGGCGGCCTCGGTCTCGGCACCACCTACACCAGCCTGATCTTCCTCGGCTGCATCATTGCGCTCGTTCTCTACATGACGCTCAGGAATAATGCCGATGAGATGGACGACATGCTGCTGGACTCGGAGTGAACCGCGGTCGGACGCCGCAAGGCCTGGCCAGTTGGCGACGATCCTAGGAACGGACCCGAGCCGGTGATAGCCTGTCGCCGATACCGGCAGCCAGGGAACAGCGATGCGGCTACTTCTCGTCGAGGACGACCACAGGACGGCGGACTATATCGTGCGCGGCCTGACCGAGGCCGGCCATGTCTGCGATCTGCTGCGCAACGGACATGACGCGCTCTTCGCCGCGACCGGCGGCGGCTACGACGTGATCGTCGCCGACCGGATGATCCCGGGCCTCGACGGCCTGTCGATGGTCAAGGCTGTCCGCGCCGCCGGCGTGCGCACGCCGGCGATCTTCCTCACCTCCGTCGGCGGCATCGACGACCGCGTCGAGGGGCTCGAGGCCGGCGGCGACGACTATCTGGTCAAGCCCTTCGCCTTTTCCGAGCTGCTTGCCCGCATCAACGCGCTCGGCCGGCGGCCGGCCGCGCAGGAGCAGAAAACCGTTCTGCGGGTCGCCGACCTCGAAATGGACCTGATCATGCGGCGCGTCGTCAGGCAGGGCCAGCCGATCGACCTGCAGCCGAGGGAGTTCAGCCTGCTTGAGGTGCTGATGCGCGGCGAGGGCCGCGTCATCACCCGCACCATGCTGCTGGAGCGGGTCTGGGATTTCCACTTCGACCCCAAGACCAGCGTCGTCGAGACCCATATCAGCCGCTTGCGGGCCAAGGTCGACAAGCCGTTCGGTACCCAGCTCATCCACACCATCCGCAACACCGGCTACAGCCTGCACACGCCGCTCTCCCAGTGATCGCGACCTTCCGATGACCGCGACCCAGACCCGCCTGCTGCGCAGCACGCCGTTCCGGCTTGCCCTGACGTTCGCCTTCCTGTTCATGCTGGCCTTCGTGCTGGCGGGCGCCATCGTCTACCAGATGATGAGCGCCGACCTTGCCGAACAGCTCGACGATACCATCAGCGAGACCTATGCCGTCATCGCCGCGACCTATGCCGACAAGGATCTCAGGGAGTTGGTGGAGACCGTCGAAAACCACTCCGTGCGCAACCCTAGGGAGGAGCAGCTCTTTTCGCTGACCGACGCCGCCGGCAACCGTATTGCGGGCAACTTCACCGCGGCGGGGCTTCCAGATGGTTTCTCGATGTTCGGCGCCGAAATGCCAGGCCTGCCGCCGGACACCGAATACCGGGCCTATTCCGGTCCGGTCGGCGCCAACACGTTGACCATCGCCTTCAGCCTCTCCGAGACGGAGGAACTGGAAACGATCATGCTGATGAGCTTCGGCTGGGCGACGCTGATCATCACCGGCCTGGCCGTCGCCGGCGGCGCCCTGCTCGCCTCGCGCGTCCAGCGCCGTCTCGACGGCATTGCCGCCACGATGGTCGACGTTTCGCATGGCCGCCTCGACACCCGCATCCCGCTGACCGGCAAGGACGATGACATCGACATCGTCTCCAGCCAGATCAACGCCGCGCTCGACCGCCTGTCGGCGCTGGTCGAGGGCATGAAGCAGGTCAGCGCCGACATCGCGCATGATTTGAAGACGCCGCTCAACCGCCTGCAGATGATCCTGGAGAGCGCCGCCGACAAGGCCGCACGGCGCCAGGACGTCTCCGACGATCTGGCCGACGCGCGCGCCGAGGGCCACCAGATCAACGAGACCTTCGACGCGCTGCTGCGGATCGCCCAGATCGAGGCCGGCGCGCGCAAGGCGCGCTTCACCGATGTCGCTCTCGGCGAGATCCTCGAGACCATTGCCGAGATCTACGCCGGCGTGGCCGAGGACGACGGCAAGGTGCTGTCGGCTGCGGAACCGGACAAGACCGCGGACCGCATTCATGGCGACCGTGAGCTGTTGACGCAGATGTTCGCCAATCTGGTCGAGAACGCGCTGCGCCATTGCCCTCCCGGCACATCCATCCAACTCTCGGTGACGCGCCGGGACGACCGCGTGCTTGCCGGCGTCGCCGACAATGGCCCCGGCATTCCCGCCGACGAGCGCGAAAAAGTGTTTCAGCGTCTCTACCGGCTGGACCACAGCCGCTCGACCCCCGGCAGCGGCCTCGGCCTCAGCCTTGTCAGGGCCATCGCCGAGCTGCACGGCGCGACCATTACGCTCGAGGACCGCCGGCCGGGGCTGGCCGTGGTGGTGAGTTTTCCCCTGGTGATGGATTAACTTCGGAAGTTAGCGAAAGCCGGCGTCGCGGCCATCTCCCCCGCAAGGGGGGAGATGGCCGTAACGTCACCTGTCGATCCGTGTCGACAAAATAATCGACGACGATGTCCGCTCGACCCCCTCCATGGCGCCGATCTGGTCGAGCAGCGTGTCGAGGTCGCGGATCGATGGCGCGTCGACGATGACGATCATGTCGAAATTGCCGCTGACGGAGTGCAGCGTCCTGACCGGCGGCAGCGCCTGCAGGCTGCGCACCACCTTGTCGGCGAGCTTCGGCGTGACGGTGAGCAGCACATGCGCCCTGACCAGCCCCTGCTCATAGTCCGGCGCCAGCCGGACGCCATAGCCGGTGATGATGCCGCGCTGCTCCAGCCGCTCGATCCGGCTTTGCACCGTCGTGCGCGACACGCCGAGCCGCCGCGCCAGTTCGGCCGTCGAGGCGCGCGCGTTGGCGCGCAGCAGCGAGAGCAGGGCTTGTTCGGCATCACTGAGCATTTCGACGAAGCCCTTCGGCAGATCGGTGAAAGATGGGGTTCACTTTGCAGAATTCCACGCTTCCTTTCGACAGGCAAGCTGCGATGGTTTTGGGAAACGCAGATCGCAGGGGAATTTGAACATGAACAAAATCATTATCGTCGGGGCCGGCAAGATCGGCTCGACCATCGCCGAAATGCTTGCCGCGACGGGCGACTATCAGGTCACTCTCCTCGACCGCTCGGCGGCGCAGCTCGCCGCGGCGGAAGTCCCTGTCGGTGTCGAGACGCTGGAACTCGACATCGCGGCGCCCGGTGCGCTTGAAGCCGCGCTCGCCGGCAAGTTCGCGGTGCTGAGCGCCGCCCCCTTCCACCTCACCACGCGCATCGCCGAGGCGGCGGCCAGCGCCGGCGTGCATTATCTCGATCTCACCGAGGACGTCGTCTCGACCAGGCGGGTCAAGGAGCTGGCCCGTACCGCCAAGAGCGCCTTCATCCCGCAATGCGGGTTGGCGCCCGGCTTCATCTCGATCGTCGCCAATGATCTCGCCAGCCGCTTCGACACGCTGGAAAGCGTGCGCATGCGCGTCGGCGCGCTGCCGCAATACCCGTCCAACGCGCTGAACTACAATCTGACCTGGAGCACCGACGGCGTCATCAACGAATATTGCGAGCCTTGCGAGGCGATCGTCGAGGGCGAGCTGGTCGAAGTGCCGCCGCTGGAGGAGCGCGAGGAGTTTTCGCTCGACGGCGTCACCTACGAGGCGTTCAACACCTCCGGTGGACTGGGTACCTTGGCCGAGACGCTGAAGGGCAAGGTACGCACGCTGAACTACCGCACCATCCGCTATCCCGGCCACGCCGCGATCATGAAGGCGCTGCTCAACGACCTTGGGCTGCGCCACCGCCGCGACGTCCTGAAGGACATTTTCGAAAGCGCCCTGCCGGCGACGCTGCAGGACGTGGTCATCGTCTTCGTCACCGTCTCGGGCCGCAGGAACGGCCGCCTGCTGCAGGAGACCTACGCCAACAAGATCTATTCCCGGCGCATCGGCCGGACGGTGCGCAGCGCCATCCAGATCACCACCGCGTCTGGCATCTGCGCCGTGCTCGACATGCTGGCGGACGGATCGCTGCCGGCGACCGGCTTCGTCAAGCAGGAGGAAATCGCGCTCGACGCCTTCCTCGCCAACCGCTTCGGCCGCGCCTATGCCCAGCATGACATGGTAAGCCGGCTGGCGGGGTGAGCGACGGCGCCTTTCCTCTCCCCCGTCGACCGGGGGAGAGGTGTCGAGCGAAGCTCGACGGAGTGGGGGTCGACCTGGCTCGGGCTTGTTATTTCAAGCCGGGGTGATGCCTCGTCCTGACTGATTGAGGCTTGTGATGAGTTTTCAGCGGCGGTGCGTCTGAGGACCGGCTTCCCCCACTCCGTCGCTGCTTCGCAGCGCCACCTCTCCTCCCTCCGGAGGGAGAGGAAAGGAGCCTGGGGCAATCGAGCAACTCCTCCCCCTTTACGCCTGACGCGGGAGAGGGGGAGCTCTAAATATGCAGCGCGTGGCCCAGCGCCTTGAGCGCGGCTTCCTGAAACCCTTCGCCTTGCGTCGGGTGCGCATGGATCGTCCCTGCGATGTCCTCCAGCCTGGCGCCCATCTCCAGCGCCAGCCCAAACACCGCCGACAGTTCCGACACACCCTGACCGACGGCCTGGATGCCGAGCACCAGGTGATTGTCGGCGCGCGCCACGACGCGGACGAACCCGTCTTCGCCGAGCTTGGTCATGGCGCGGCCATTGGCGGCGAAGGGGAACAGGCCGATCTTGATCTCGCCGCCCTGCGCCTTGGCCTCTTCGGGCGACAGACCCGCCGTCACCAGCTCGGGATCGGTGAAGCAGACGGCCGGGATCGAGCGCTTGTCCCAGCCGCGCTTGTGGCCGGCGACGATCTCCGCGACCATTTCGCCTTGCGCCATCGCCCGGTGCGCCAGCATCGGCTCCCCGGTGACGTCACCGATGGCGAAGACGCCGCGCATCGAGGTCCGGCACTGGTCGTCGATCCGTATGAACTTTCCGGCCCTGTCGAGATCGATCTGGTCGAGTCCCCAGCCTTCCGTCACCGGCTTGCGGCCGACCGTCACCA
Organism: Mesorhizobium sp. BR1-1-4; assembly: GCF_020165375.1. Taxonomy (NCBI): domain Bacteria; kingdom Pseudomonadati; phylum Pseudomonadota; class Alphaproteobacteria; order Hyphomicrobiales; family Phyllobacteriaceae; genus Mesorhizobium; species Mesorhizobium sp. BR1-1-4. The sequence goes on from NZ_JAIUIB010000001.1 coordinate 587,997, forward strand.
GCACCTTGTCCGCGGCGACCTTGGTGCTCTTGCCGTCCGATGTCTCGACCAGCAGGGCATCGCCGTCTGTCGACAGCCCTTTGGCCCTGGCGCCCAGCATCACCTCGACGCCGAGCGCGGAGAGCCGCTTGACGACAGGCCGGGTCAGCTCCGCGTCATACTGCGCCAGCACGCGCGGCAAGGCTTCGACCACGGTGACCCCCGCACCCATCTTGGCGAAGGCCATGCCGAGTTCGAGCCCGATATAGCCGCCACCGACGACAGCGATTTTCTTGGGAACCTCACTCAGGGCCAGCGCGTCGGTGGACGAGATCACAGGCCCGCCGAAGGGAAGAAAAGACAACTCGACCGGCGCCGAGCCGGTGGCGATCACGATCGTCTCGGCCCGGATCACCTGGCTTCCGGTCTCGGTCTCGACCTCGACGGTCTTGCCATCGCGAAACCTCGCCCAGCCATGCACGGTCTTCACCCCGGCTTTCTTCAGCAGGCCGGCGACACCGCTGTTGAGCCGGCTGACGATCCCGTCCTTCCAGGCGATGGTCCTGGCCAGATCGAGCACCGGTGCGGTGACCGAAATGCCGAGCGGGCTGTTGCCGCCGGCCATGTGCGAGACCTTCTCGAACTCCTCCGCCGCATGGATCAGCGCCTTGGACGGGATGCAGCCGACATTGAGGCAGGTGCCGCCGGGCTTCGCAACCTCGACAATCACGGTGTCGACGCCGAGCTGCCCGGCGCGGATGGCGCAGACATAACCCCCCGGGCCCGCGCCGATGACCAGCAGCTTGCAGGAGATTTCCTTCATGTTGGCAGCTTCCTTGTCGTGAGAGCCGTCAACGTCCTCCCATCCAACCCAGCGCTGCCCCTCATCCGCCTGCCGGCACCTTCTCCCCGTATAGTGACGGGGAGAAGGGATTGGCCGCGATGTTGGCGCCCTCGTCTGCAACGCTGCCGATTGGCGAAACCATGGATAACGGCGTCTTTCTCCCCGTTACTATACGGGGAGAAATGCCCGGCAGGGCAATGAGGGGCGGCGCGGCGCCCGCCAATGGAAACTCGAGAACGCATCACATCTCCCTCAATCCACGAAAATCAGCGCCGGCGTCTCCAGCAGCGCCTTGATCCGCTGGATGAACACCGCCGCGTCCCAGCCATCGATGACGCGGTGGTCGAAGCTCGACGACAGGTTCATCATCTTGCGCGGGATGAACTGGGTGCCGTCCCAAACCGGCCGCACCATCATCCTGTTGACGCCGATGATCGCCACTTCCGGATGGTTGATCACAGGCGTCGTCGCGATCCCACCCATGGCGCCGAGCGAGGTGATGGTGATGGTCGAGCCGGACAGCTCGTCACGTGTCGCCGTGCCTGACTTCGCAGCCTCCGCCAGCCTGCCCACCTCGGTGGCACAGTCCCAGACGTCGCGCGCCTCGGCATGCTTGACGACAGGCACCACCAGGCCCGACGGTGTCTGCGCGGCAATGCCGATATGGATGCCGCCATGCTGGTGGATGATACCAGCCTCGTCGTCGAACAGGGAATTGAGCTGGGGCTGGTCCGCGATCGCCTTGACCATCGCCCGCATCAGGAACGGCAGCAAGGTCAGCTTCGGCCTCTCCGCGCCGCCCTTGGCAACACGCTTTTCCTTGTTGAGCGCGGCGCGCAATTCCTCGAGCGCAGTGACGTCGATCTCCTCGACATAGGTGATGTGCGGGATGCGCGACTTCGACAGCGTCATCTTCTCGGCGATCTTGCGCCGCAGGCCGACCAGTTTGATGTCCTCGACGGTGTCGTCGCGGGCGAGGCCCGGCGCCCTGGCCGATTGCGGCCCGCGCGCCAGGAACGCCTCCAGGTCCTCGTGGCCGATGCGGCCGACCGGACCGGTCCCCGCCACCTGCCTGAGATCGATGCCCGCCTCTTTCGCCCGCAAGCGGACAGCGGGGGAGGCCAACGGCTTTTCGCCTTCCGGACGCGGCGCGCCCGAAGCCGAGGAGCGCGTCACGGTTTTCGGCGCCGACGACGACGATGCGGGTTTCGCCGGTGTCTCGGCGGGTTTTGCCGGCTTGGGCGGCGAAGCGGCTTCGGGCTTCGGGCTCGGCAGCCTGACGGGCGGCTCGGCCCCGGTCGCCGGTTCAGCCTCCTTGCCGGGTTTCACATTGCCGTCGCCCGCCACTTTCAGCCGCACGATCGGTGAACCGATCGCCACCGTGTCGCCGATCTCGGCGCCCAGCCACAGGATTTCGCCATCGACGGGCGACGGGATTTCGACCGTCGCCTTGTCGGTCATCACGGCGGCGAGCACCGTGTCCTCGCGCACGATGTCGCCGATCTTCACATGCCATTCGACGAGCTCGGCCTCGGCGACGCCCTCGCCGACATCGGGCAGCTTGATGATGTGTTCGCCCATCTCAGGCCTCCCCCACTCTAGGCTTCCAATGTTTCAAGCAAAGCGCGGCCGACACGCGCGGGACCGGGAAAATACTCCCACTCCTGCGCATGCGGATAGGGCGTGTCCCAGCCGGCGACGCGGACGACCGGCGCCTCCAAGTGATAGAAGCAGTTTTCCTGCACCAGCGCCGACAGTTCGGCGCCGAAGCCCGAGGTCAGCGTCGCCTCATGCACGACGACGCAGCGCCCGGTCTTCTTGACCGAAGCCACGATCGTGTCGAGATCGAGCGGCAGCAGCGTCCTCAGATCGATGATCTCGGCGTCGATGCCGGTCTCCTCGGCGGCCGCTTGCGCGACATAGACCATGGTGCCGTAGGCCAGCACCGTGACCGCCGCGCCCGCCCTGCGGATGGCGGCCTTGCCGAGCGGCACGGTGTAATGGCCGTCGGCGACCTCGCCGAGCTCATGCTTCGACCATGGCGTCACCGGCCGGTCGTGGTGCCCGTCGAACGGGCCGTTGTAGAGCCGCTTCGGCTCAAGGAAGATCACCGGATCGGGATCCTCGATCGCCGCGATCAGCAGCCCCTTGGCGTCATGCGGGTTGGACGGCACCACCGTCTTCAGGCCCGACACATGGGTGAACAGCGCTTCCGGGCTCTGGCTGTGCGTCTGGCCGCCGAAAATGCCGCCGCCGGTCGGCATACGGACAACGATCGGGCAGGTGAAATCGCCATTCGAGCGGTAGCGCAGCCTTGCGGCTTCCTGCGTCAGCTGGTCGTAGGCCGGATACATATAGTCGGCAAACTGAATTTCCACGCAGGGCTTCAAACCATAGGCGGCCATGCCGATGGCCGAGCCGACAATGCCGGATTCGTTGATCGGCGCGTCGAAGCAGCGGCTCTTGCCGTATTTGGCCTGCAGCCCGTGCGTGACGCGAAAAACGCCGCCGAAGAAACCGACGTCCTCGCCGAACACGACGACCTTGTCGTCGCGCTCCATCGACACGTCCATGGCGTCGCGGATGGCCTCGATCATGGTCCGTCTTGGCATGGCTCAGACTCCCGCCTGCTGGCGCTGGCGCCTGAGATGCGGCGGCATCTCGGCAAACACACCTTCGAACATCTCGCGCGTCGACGGCTTGCCGCCGGCATGCAGCGTGCCGTGGCTTTCCGCTTCCTTCTGCGCCGCGATCACCGTGTCGAGGATTTCGGCCTCGGCCTGCGCATGCCGTTCGTCCGACCAGACACCGAGCTTGATGAGATGGTTCTTCAGCCGCACGACCGGGTCACCGAGCGGCCAGGCGTCGGACTCGGTCTTCGGCCGGTAGGCGGAGGGATCGTCCGAGCTCGAATGAGCGCCGGCGCGGTAGGTGACATATTCGACCAGCGTCGGCCCGAGATTGTCCCGCGCCCTTGTCGCCGCCCATTTGGCCACCGCGTGCACGGCCAGATAATCATTGCCGTCTACGCGCAGCGACGGGATGCCGAAGCCGAGCCCCCGGGCCGCGAAGGTGCCGGAGCCGCCGCGCGCGATGCCCTGAAAAGTCGAGATTGCCCACTGGTTGTTGACGACATTGAGCACGACCGGCGCCTTGTAGGTGGAGGCGAACACCAGCGCCGAATGGAAATCGGATTCCGCCGTCGAGCCGTCGCCGATCCAGGCCGCGGCGATCCTGGAATCGTTGGAGATCGCCGACGCCATCGCCCAGCCGACCGCCTGGATATACTGCGTGGCCAGATTGCCCGAGATCGAGAAAAAGCCGTGCTCCTTCGACGAATACATGATCGGCAGCTGTCGGCCCTTCAGCGGATCGGCCTCGTTGGAATAGATCTGGTTCATCATCGTGACCATCGGATAGCCGTCGGCGATCAGCAGGCCGGCCTGGCGATAGGTCGGGAAATTCATGTCGCCGGGCGCGAGCGCCTTGCGGAAAGCGCAGCTCACCGCCTCCTCGCCGAGATGCTGCATGTAGAAGGAGGTCTTGCCCTGGCGCTGCGCCATCTGCATGCGCGCATCGAAGGTCCGCAGCGTCATCATGTTGCGCAGGCCTTCCAGCAATTCCTCGCTGGACAGCAGCCCGGCCCACGGCCCGACGGCCTCGCCATTGCGGTTCAGCACCCGGATGATCGAAAAGGCCATGTCGCGGATGGTGCGCGGATCGACGTCGATGTCGGGGCGTGGCACGGAGCCGGCCTCGGCGATGGTCACATTGGAGAAATCAGGCGTCCCGCCCGGTCGCACTTCCGGCTCCGGAACGTGAAACCGCAACATCCCAGCATCGGCCATGACCTCGAGTCCTCCAATGTTGCCTGGCAGGGATATTTGCATATCCGCGCCGCCAGTGCGAATGCGTCGGGTGTCGGTTCCGGCCGCGCCGGCCGATCCGGCCTTCCCCGCTCAAGATGAAGATATGTCCGCGAAATTTCTTGTCGATGTTGGGCGGCCGCGCGCAATTTGGCGCATGGTTGTGCCGTGTTTGTCGCCAGATAAAGTGATTGGCTGGCGAGACTTGGTTCCACGCCTCCTTTTGTGCCTCCGCAGGCAGGGGAAATTGGGGATCGCCAACCTTGGCGCCCTTCCTCTCCCCCGTCGATCGGGGGAGAGGAATGGGCCAAGGTTGGCGATCCGAACCGGAAGACGTTCACTCCATCCCCGCATCATGCTAACCACCCTCCATGGCACAGAAGAAAGCTTTCGAGGTCGACGGTTGGCTGGCGCGGCCTGATCCGCGCATCTCGATCGTCCTGCTTTATGGCCCCGATCGCGGCCTTGTCTCCGAGCGGGCGAAGGCCTTTGCCGGAAAGACCGGCCTGCCGCTCGACGACCCGTTCTCGGTGGTCAGGCTCGAGGGTTCGGAGGTCGATCGCGACGAGGGCCGCCTGCTCGACGAGGCCCGCACCGTGCCGATGTTTTCCGACCGGCGGCTGCTCTGGGTGCGCAATGCCAGCGGCCAGAAGGCTCTGGCCGACGACGTCAAGGCGCTGACGGCGGAGCCGGTGCGGGACGCCATCATTCTCATTGAGGCCGGCGATCTGAAGAAAGGCGTCGGGCTGCGCGCCGTGGTCGAGGGCGCGGACAATGCCATGGCGCTGCCTTGCTACGCCGATGAGGCCCGTGACATCGACACGGTCATCGACGACGAACTGCGCAAGGCCGGCATGGCGATGACACTGGAGGCGCGGCAGGCGCTGCGCCGCAATCTCGGTGGCGACCGGCTGGCCTCGCGCGGTGAGATCGAAAAACTCGTCCTCTACGCCCACGGCCAGAAGGAGATCGGGCTGGAAGAGGTGAGAGCCATGTCCGGCGACGTGTCTGGCGCCTCTTACGACGATGCCGTCGACGCGCTGCTCGAAGGCAAGGTCGGCGACTTCGACACCGCTTTCACGCGCCACTGCCAGGGCGGCGGGCAGCCCTTCCAGGTGCTGTCCTCGGCGATGCGGCAGCTCCAGCAGATCCAGGTCATGCGCGGCCAGATGGAGACCGGCGGCCGCAACGCCGCTTCCGTCGTTGCCGCCGCGCGGCCGCCGGTCTTTTTCTCCAGGCGCAAGCTGGTGGAGAAGACCCTGGAGCGCTGGAACAGCGAAGCGCTCGGCCGCGCGCTGACCCGGTTGCATCAGGCCGTGCTGCAGACGCGGCGGCGCCCCGACCTGTCCGTCGCGCTCGCAAGGCAGGCGCTGCTCGGCATCGCGGTTGAAAGCGCGAGGCTGGGACAGCGGTAGAGAAATTGGCCGCCGGCGTCACAGAAAGGCGCCGGCGTCGCACACCCAGCCTCTTCTCCCCGTCTCTATACGGGGAGAAGGTCCCGGCAGGGGGATGAGGGGCGGCGCCGAACGCCGGGAACAACGCTGTATCGCATAATTTGCCGGCTAAATGTCAATCCTGCTTCAGCCGCCTGCACAGCTCGTCGAGCTGTTCCAGGCTGCGATAGGCGACCCGCAGCACCCCGCCCTTGCCCTTGTGGTCGACGGTGACGATCATGCCGGTCGTGTCGGTGAGCAGCTTTTCCAGCGCCAGCGTGTCGGCGTCCTTTTCGGCGGCAGGCGCGGCTGGTTTGGTGCCGTTGGAACTGGCGCCGGCCGGCATCTGCGCCAGCGCTTCGGCCTGGCGCACGGAAAGTCCCTCCTCGACGATGCGCTTGGCGAGGCCCGCCGGATCCTCCGCCGTCACCAGCGTGCGGGCGTGGCCCGCCGACAGCGCGCCGTCGACCAGCATGTCGCGGATCACGTCGGGAAGCTTCAACAATCTCAACGTGTTGGCGACATGGCTGCGGCTCTTGCCGATGACCTGGCCAAGATCGGCCTGGGTGTAGCCATGGTCGTCGATGAGCTGCTGGTAACCCTGCGCTTCTTCGACCGGATTGAGGTCGGCGCGCTGGACGTTCTCGATGATCGCCAGTTCCAGCGCGGTGCGATCGTTGACGTCGCGGATGATGACCGGGATCTCGGTCAGCCCGGCGCGCTGCGCCGCCCGCCAGCGCCTCTCGCCGGCAATGATCTCGTAGCGGCCGGCCTGCGTCGGCGAAGGCCGCGCCACGACCGGCTGCACCACGCCGTGTTCGCGGATCGACTGGGCAAGGTCGGTCAGTTCGGCATCGCCGAAATGCCGGCGCGGATTTTTCGGATTGGCGCTGATGAACTCGATCGGCACCTTGCCGTCGGCGCTCATGCCGGGCTTTTCCGGGGCCGCCGGGCGATCGATCTCGCCGATCAGTGCTGCCAGTCCGCGACCCAGTCTTTTCCTCGATAGATCTTCGCTCATCTTTATTCCACGTCTATTTCGGCTCGTTTCGGTATCGAATCGGCTGTTAAATGTGCATCGGTTCTAATCAAGCGGCGCGCAATTTGCGCTCGCGGCGGATCACTTCGGAGGCCAATTGCAGATAGGCCTGGCTGCCCGAGCATTTCAGGTCATAGAGAATTGCCGGCTTGCCATAGGACGGGGCTTCGGACACCCGCACATTGCGCGGAATGATCGTCTCGTAGACCTTGTCGCCCATATGCTCGCGCACATCCTGCACCACCTGATTGGCCAGATTGTTGCGGCCGTCATACATGGTCAGCACGATGCCCTGGATGGTGAGGTCCGGATTGATCGAGCGACGCACCTGCTCGACCGTCTCGAGCAGCTGGCTGAGACCCTCCAGCGCGAAGAACTCGCATTGCAGCGGCACGAGAACGGAATCGGCCGCCGCCATTGAATTCAAAGTCAAAAGATTGAGCGAGGGCGGGCAGTCGATCAGCACATAGCCGAAGGGCGCCCCGCGCTCGGTCGCGGCACGCAGCGCGTTGCGCAGCTTGAGCACCCGGTCGGGTGCCGAGGCGATCTCCATCTCGATGCCGAGCAGGTCCAGCGTCGAAGGAACGATGGAGAGGCCGGGCACCGCGGTCGGAATGGCGGCGGCTTCCAGATCCAGTTCGCCCGTCAGCACATCGTAGGACGAAACCGTCCGGTCCTTGCGGTCGATGCCGAGGCCGGTGCTGGCATTGCCCTGCGGGTCGAGGTCGACGATCAGCACTTTCTCGCCGATTGCCGCCAGCGCGGTGGCCAAATTGATGGCGGTGGTGGTCTTGCCGACGCCGCCCTTCTGGTTGGCTACGGTGATGATTCGAGGGCCGTTCTTCATCATGGGTCTATGCCAGAAATTCATCTTGGGTCGCCGAACACTCAGACCGGTCTCGGTTCAGACAGGTCGCACATTGGACAATTCGAGGATGACGCCGCTGGCGTCGGTCACGCTTGGATGTTCTACCAGATCGAAGGTCCACCGGTTAACGCTTTCTTGCACTTCGGCGCGATAATCCCGGCCTTTGTGGAACAGCGCCCGCGCGCCCGAGGCCAGCCATGGGGCCGACAGGTCCAGCAGCACCGAAAGCGGTGCCAGCGCCCGTGCGGTGACGATTTCCGGCTTCGAAACAAGCACATGGCTGTCCTCGATGCGGCGCGCCACGACCCGCGCCGGCAGACCGAACTGCCCGACGACCGTCTGCAAAAACGACGCTTTCTTGCGGTTGCTTTCGACCAGATCGATGCTGGCGCCCGGGCGGTCGCCGAGCAGAAAGGCCATGACAAGCCCGGGAAATCCGCCACCAGAACCAATGTCGACCCAATGCATGGCATCGGGCTCTATCCCAGCAAGTTGCGCGCTGTCCAGGATGTGGCGCTGCCAGACATCGCCCGAGGTCGACTGCGCCACGAGATTGATGCTGCGGTTCCATTTCTGGAACATCGCTTCGAACGCCACCAGGCGATCGAATGTTTCACGTGAAACGGGGCCGGCGGCCTCCTGCAGGCGCTCGCGAGAGAAGGAACTCACGCCACATCCCTCTGCTCGGCTTTCCGCACCGATTCCCAATGGCGGACATGCGCGACGATGATCGCCAACGCCGCCGGCGTCATGCCTTCCATGCGCTGCGCCTCCGCGATGGAGCGCGGCCGCCGCGCCTGCATCTTCTGCTTCAGCTCATTGGACAGGCCGGGCACGCCGGCAAAATCTACGGTGTCCGGAATCAGCCGGCTCTCTTCACGCCGGATCTGCGCGACATCGGTGCTCTGGCGATCCAGATAAACCGAATATTTCGCTTCCGTTTCGAGCCGCTCCGCGGTCCTGGCATCGACGTCGTGAAATTTCGGTTCAACCCCAGCCAGCCAAGCCACATCGACACCGGGATAGGCCAGCAGTTCAAAGCCGGACCGGCGCACGCCGTCGCGATTGATCTCCAAACCGTGCCGTGCCGCCTCGTTCGGCGTCATGGTCAACGAAAGCGCCATCTCGCGCGCTTCATTCAGCCGCTGCATGACATCGCCATAACGCTGCATCCGCTCCGGCGAGGCGATCCCCAGCGTCTGCGCCAGCGGCGTCAGCCGCTCATCGGCATTGTCGGCGCGCAGCGAGAGCCGGAACTCGGCCCGCGAGGTGAACATCCGATAGGGTTCGCTGATGCCGCGACTGGTCAGATCATCGACCATCACGCCGATATAGGCCTGGGTGCGGCTGAGCACGATCGGTGCGCCGCCCGCCGCCCGCCGCGCCGCATTGACGCCGGCGAGCAGGCCCTGGCCGGCGGCCTCTTCATAACCGGTCGTGCCGTTGATCTGCCCGGCCAGAAAAAGCCCGGCAACGCGCCTGGTCTCAAGTGTGGGATGCAGTTCGCGCGGATCGACATGATCATATTCGATGGCATAGCCAGGCTGCAGCATGGCCGCATGCTCCAAACCGGGAATAGTCTTCAATACCTCGAGCTGAACGTCTTCCGGCAGCGAGGTCGAAATGCCGTTGGGATAGACGGTGTGGTCGTCGAGCCCCTCCGGCTCGAGGAAGATCTGGTGCCCGTCCCGGTCGCCGAATTTGACGATCTTGTCCTCGATCGACGGACAATAACGCGGCCCAACCCCTTCGATCGAGCCGGAATACATGGCCGAGCGGCCAAGATTGGCGCGGATCAGCTCATGCGTGGCTGTCGTCGTGCGGGTGATGCCGCAATCGATCTGCGGCGTCACGATACGGTCGGTCATCAGCGAGAACGGTACGGGATTCTCGTCCGCCGCCTGGCTTTCCAGCGACGCCCAATCGATGGTTCGTCCGTCCAGTCGCGGCGGCGTGCCGGTCTTGAGCCGCCCGAGCTTGAAGCCGGCGCGGTCCATCGTTGCCGACAGCCCCATGCTGGCCTTCTCGTTCATGCGGCCCGCGACGATCTTCTTTTCACCGATGTGAATGAGCCCGCGCAGGAAGGTTCCCGTCGTCAGCACCACGGCGCCGCAGGCAAGCCGGCGGCCGTCAGCCAGGAGAACCGCTACGATATCTCCATCGGAGATCTCGAAATCGAGAACTTCGCCCTCGACGATCTCAAGACCGTTTTGCTGCCGAATCGCTTCCTGCATGGCAAGGCGATAGAGTTTTCTGTCGGCCTGCGTCCGCGGGCCGCGCACCGCCGGACCCTTGCGGCGGTTGAGCAGGCGGAACTGAATGCCGGCTGCGTCAGCCACACGGCCCATCAGCCCGTCCATGGCGTCGATCTCACGCACCAGGTGCCCCTTGCCGAGCCCGCCGATGGCAGGGTTGCACGACATCACGCCGATCGTGTCGAAACGCAGCGTCACCAATGCAGTGCTGGCGCCGGCGCGCGCGGCGGCGCTGGCCGCTTCGCAACCCGCATGGCCGCCGCCCACCACAACCACATCATAGTGATCGGTCATTCCATATAGGTCCCGGACTCGAAGAAGATGAGCGACACATGTCCCCGCGAGGCGGGACTGTCAAGAAAACTTCCGCGCAGGCGTTTCACGTGAAACAGCAAAACCCCGCTCCTAGCGGCGTTTCACGTGAATTACCGTTTGATTGTTTCACGTGAGTCAGCACGAGCTTCGGCAGCCATTATGTTTCACGTGAGTCATTTTCCAATGCAGAACTGGGAAAAGATCACGTCGAGCAAGTCTTCGACCTCCACCGCACCCACTATCCGTCCCAGGCGATCCGCTGCCAGGCGCAGCTCTTCGGCGCGCAATTCCTGAGGCATGCGTTCATCGGCGGCGCGGTGCAGATGCCGGTTCGCCGCGTCGAGCAACTCGACATGGCGTAGCCGTGACGGCAGCACATCGCCGCTAACGCCGGCCGCCTCGGCAGCGCGGCGACCGATCTCCGCCAGCAATCCATCCACACCCGTCCCGTCGACCACCGATATACCAAACTCGTAGCGCCCAGCTGCATCCTGGATCGCTCCCTTGTCGAGCAGGTCGAGCTTGGTGCCGACGCGCAATGCCGGTGTCGACATTGGCAGCGGGCCGGCGTGCTTGGGGCCCGCGGCGTCCTCGAGCAGCAGAAGTAGATCGGCGCGATCCGCCTTGGCTCTTGCCTTCTCGATGCCGATCGCCTCGATTTTGCCAGGCGCTTCCCGCAACCCGGCCGTGTCGGTCAACCTAACGCGCAAACCCCGGAGATCCAGCACCACCTCCAGCAAATCTCGGGTGGTGCCGGGTTCATCCGTTACAATAGCGGCATCGCGCCGCGCCAAGGCATTGAACAGGCTGGACTTGCCGGCATTGGGCGCGCCGAGAATGACGACCTCGAAGCCGTCGCGGATGATCTCGGCGGCATGGAAGCCGGCAATGTGGCGGTCGATCTCCGATATCATCGACCTCACGTCGGACCAAACCGTATCCGAAACGGAACCCGGTACATCGTCTTCATCGGCGAAGTCGATCTCGGCCTCGATCATGGCCCGCGCATGGATCAGGCGCCGACGCCAGCCGAGGTAGAGCGCGCTCTGCGCGCCCCCGGCGTTCTGGATGGCAAAACGCCGCTGCGCCTCGGTTTCAGCATTGACGAGGTCGGCCAGCGCCTCCGTCTCGACCAGATCGACCTTGCCGTTGAAGAAGGCGCGGCGCGTGAATTCTCCCGGCTCGGCATGCCTGACGCCGTCGAAATCAGCGATCGTTTCCAGCATCCTGGCCACCACGGCGCGCCCGCCATGAACATGGAACTCGGCGACATCCTCGCCGGTGAAGCTCGCTGGACCGGGAAAGAACAGAACCAAGCCTGTATCGAGCACGGTTCCATCCGGAGCCCTGAATCTGCGCAGGACCGCGGACCGCGCCTTAACCATGCCGCCAACGATCGTTTCGATCACGAATCGAGTCTGCGGGCCGGATATGCGCAGCACCGCGACTCCGGCCGGAAGCCGGCCGCTCGACAGCGCCACGATCGAATCGCCTGAAATCATTTGCCCGCTCTACCGAACCGCCCTAGCTTTCGCTTCATCACCGCCCCGGATTGCTCCTGAAAGTTGGCCATTGTGACATTGCCCGCGCAAAACCTGCTTGCCGACGAGGCCAGCCCCTATCTGCAGCAGCACAGCGGCAACCCCGTACATTGGCGGGGATGGTCACCGGCATCGCTGGAAGAGGCAAAGGCGCTGGACAGGCCTATCCTGCTCTCCGTCGGATACGCCGCCTGCCATTGGTGCCATGTCATGGCCCATGAAAGCTTCGAGAACGACGACGTCGCCGCCGTCATGAACCGTCTGTTCGTCAATATCAAGGTCGACCGCGAGGAGCGCCCCGACATCGACCAGATCTATATGGCGGCCCTGTCCTCGATGGGCGAGCAAGGCGGCTGGCCGCTGACCATGTTCCTGACCCCCGATGGCAAACCGTTCTGGGGCGGCACCTACTTCCCGCGCGAGCCGCGCTATGGCCGTCCGGGGTTCATCCAGGTGATGGAAGCGGTCGACAAGGCATGGCGCGAGAAACGGGCAAGCCTGCACCAGAGCGCCGACGGCCTGACCTCGCATGTCGAGGCGCGGCTCTCGGCCACGCATTCCAAGGCACTTCTCGATCGCGATACGCTGTCCGACCTTGCCGGCCGCGTCAGTGGCATGATCGACCGCGACCGCGGCGGGCTCGCCGGCGCGCCGAAATTCCCGAACGCGCCGTTCATGCAGACGCTGTGGCTGTCCTGGCTGCGGGACGGCAATGCCCCGCATCGCGACGACGTCCTCGTCAGCCTCGAACATATGCTGAGCGGCGGCATCTACGATCACATCGGCGGCGGGCTCAGCCGCTACTCGACGGACGCCGAATGGCTGGTGCCCCATTTCGAGAAGATGCTCTACGACAATGCGCAGCTCATCCGCTTCTGCAACTGGACCCTCGCGGCGACCGGCAATGATTTGTTCCGGGTCCGAATCGAGGACACGGTCGACTGGCTGCTGCGCGAAATGCGTGTCGAAGGCGGCGCCTTCGCCGCCAGCCTCGATGCCGATAGCGATGGCGAGGAAGGCCTGTTCTACACCTGGAGCAGGGGGGAGATCGAATCTGTTCTTGGAGACGATTCAACCTTGTTTTTCAATTACTTCAGCCTTTCCAGCCCGCCCGGATGGGAAGGTAAGCCGGTGCTCCATCAGACCCTCTCCCAGCAGGCGTTTGGTGTTGCCGACCGGGAGCGGCTTGTCCCGCTCAAGACAAGGCTTCTCACTGTCCGGGAACAACGCGTCAGGCCGGGCCTGGACGCAAAGACCCTTACCGACTGGAACGGCCTGATGATCGCCGCCCTCGCCGAGGCGGGGCGTTCGCTGGCGCGGCCGGATTGGATCGAGGCCGCGGCCAAGGCCTTTGCCCATATCGGCAAAGCCGGCCGCGACGGTCGCTTGCCGCATTCCATGCTTGGTGTCCGGAAACTGTTTCCCGCACTGTCGAGCGACTATGCCGCCATGACCAACGCGGCCATCTCGCTGTTCGAGGCCACTGAGGACTGGAGCTACGTCGAGCAGGCCAGCCAGTTCCTTGGACAGCTCGACCATTGGCACGCTGACGTGGAAGGCACGGGCTATTATCTGACTGCCTCGGACAGCACCGACGTGCCGATCCGCATCCGGGGCGATGTCGACGAGGCCATCCCCTCGGCCACCAGCCAGATCATCGAGGCGCAGGTCCGGCTGGCTTCTATTACCGGCAACCTCGACTTGCAGGAGAAGGCGGGGAAAACGGCCGAGCATGCTGCCGGCCGAGCGGCGCACCAGGCCTATGGCCAGGTGGGTATCGTCAATGCCTGCGCGCTTGCCCTCGAGCCGCTGAAACTGGTCATCGTGGACGGGCTGGAGGATCCGAAGCTCATTCAGGTGGCGAATCGAAACCCGGATCCGCGTCGCGTCGATATCGTGGTGCCAATCGGTACGGCGGCGAATCGACCCTTGCTCCCCGGCGGAATCCTGCCTCCGACCAACCGGCGCGGCGCCTGGTTGTGCACCGGCCAGGTCTGCCTGCCGGTGGTTACGGATGTTGACGAATTGGAAGGATTGTTGCGGCGAAAGTGATTCGTCATCCTCGGGCTTGATCCGAGGATGACGAAGATAAGGCTCTGCCGCGCCTCGATTACGTGTTCATCGAATCGAAGAAATCGCCATTGGTCTTGGTCTGCTTCAGCTTGTCGATCAGGAACTCGATCGCGTCGGTGGTTCCCATCGGCGCCAGGATGCGGCGCAGCACGAAGATCTTCTGCAGGTCCTGGCGCGACACCAGCAGGTCTTCCTTGCGGGTGCCGGATTTGAGGATGTCGATGGCCGGATAGATGCGCTTGTCCGCCACCTTGCGGTCGAGCTGGATTTCGCAGTTGCCGGTGCCCTTGAACTCTTCGAAGATGACTTCGTCCATGCGGCTGCCGGTGTCGATCAGCGCGGTGGCGATGATGGTGAGCGAGCCGCCTTCCTCGATGTTGCGCGCGGCGCCGAAGAAACGCTTCGGGCGCTGCAGCGCATTGGCGTCGACACCACCGGTCAGCACCTTGCCGGAGGACGGCACGACGGTGTTGTAGGCGCGGCCCAGGCGAGTGATCGAATCCAGAAGGATCACCACATCGCGGCCGTGCTCGACCAGCCGCTTGGCCTTCTCGATGACCATTTCGGCGACCTGGACGTGGCGCACCGCCGGCTCGTCGAAGGTCGAGGAGATGACTTCGCCTTTGACCGAACGCTGCATATCGGTGACTTCCTCGGGCCGCTCGTCGATCAGCAGCACGATCAGGTAGCATTCCGGATGATTGGCGGTGATCGAGTGCGCGATGTTCTGCAACAGCACCGTCTTGCCGGTGCGCGGCTGTGCGTTGATCAGCGCGCGCTGGCCCTTGCCGATCGGCGCCACCAGGTCGATGACGCGAGGCGAGATGTCCTTGCCGGGCGGATTGTCGACCTCCATCTTCAGCCGAGAGGTCGGGTAGAGCGGCGTCAGATTGTCGAAGTGGATCTTGTGGCGGATCTTCTCGGGATCGTCGAAATTGATCGTGTTGACCTTGAGCAGCGCGAAATAGCGCTCGCCCTCCTTCGGGCTGCGGATCGGCCCTTCGACCGTATCGCCGGTCTTCAGCGAAAAGCGCCGGATCTGCGACGGCGAGATGTAGATGTCGTCGGGACCTGGCAGATAATTGGCATTGGCGGAGCGCAGGAAGCCAAAACCGTCCTGCAGCACCTCGACCACGCCGTCACCGATGATCTCGATGTCCTGGGCGGCGAGCTTCTTCAGGATCGCGAACATCAGTTCCTGCTTGCGCATGACGCTGGCGTTCTCGACCTCGAGCGATTCGGCATAAGCGATCAGCTCTGGCGGCTTCTTGTTCTTGAACTCGGTGAGTTTCATTTCTTGCATTAGACGGACTCTGGGTAGGCTTTGGGGGAAAGATCGGCGGGATGCGACAAATGCCGGGCGCGGCCGAAAGCAATGACGGGCGGCGCATGACGGGAAGGAAGACCCGTCTTGTATCGTCGGTCGGCTGAAAGAGCAAGCCGCCTTTTGAGCGGGTCCGATGAAGTCTCAGAAGGGCTTCACGACGACCAGGATCACGATTGCGATCATCAGCAATGTGGGGATCTCGTTGACGATCCGCCAGTGCCTTGCCGGTTTTTCGTTGCGGTCCTCGGCGAATTTGCGCACCGCGCCGGCCAGATAGCCGTGAATGCCCGACAAAATCAGCACCAGGCCGATCTTGGCATGCAGCCAGCCGCCCTGGAACGCAAAGATCTTCCAGGCCAGCCACAGCCCGAACACCCAGGTGAGGATCATCGCCGGATTGATGATGCCGCGCAGCAGGCGCCGCTCCATCACTTTGAAAGTCTCCGACTGCACGGAGCCTTTCTGCGCATCGACGTGATAGACGAACAGCCGCGGCAGATAAAGCATCCCGGCCATCCAGGAGATGACGGCGAGGATATGGATCGCCTTTGCCCAGGGGTAGAAGCTTTCGGGCGCGAAGAAAAACAAAAGCGCGGTAAGAACAATCAGGACAGCGATGCCAACGACCATGCGCTTCATCGCCTGGCCGGTGCTGTTGGTGTTATCTCTGTCAGCCATCAGCGTGCCGCGCTCCGAACCTGTTTCACCATCGCCTCGACATGCGCCACCGGCGTCTCCGGCGTGATGCCGTGGCCGAGATTGAAGACCAGCGGCCCATTCCCCAGCGCCTGGAGGATCGCCTCGACGCCATCGGCCAACGCTTGCCCGCCGGCGACCAGCCGCAACGGATCGAGATTGCCCTGGACGGCGCCTTGCCGCTGCAACGCCTTCGCGGCCTCCAGCGGCACCGTCCAGTCGATGCCCAGCCCCGTCACGCCGGTCTTCTCGCGGTAGCTCTGGTAGCGGGCGCCGGCGCCCTTGGGAAAACCGATGATCGGCACATCGGGATGGACCGCCCGAACCTGCCTGACGATCTCGGCCACCGGCTCGACGCAGAAGCGTTCGAACGAGGCATCGTCGAGCACCCCCGACCAGGAATCGAAAATCTGCACGACATCCGCCCCGGCCTCGATCTGCCGGATCAGATAGGACGCCGAATGGTCGGCGAGCACTTTCAGCAGCTGCCCAAACGCCGCCGGCTCGCGGTAGGCGAACAGCCGCGCCGGTGCCTGGTCCGGGGTGCCGTGGCCGGCGATCATATAGGTCGCCACCGTCCACGGCGCGCCGCAAAAGCCGATCAGCGTCGTCTCGTCGGGCAATTTCGCCCGCAGCCGGCGAAGCGTCTCGTAGACCGGTTCGAGATTCACGTGAAACACATCGCTTTCCAGCGCCGGAATCTCGGCCGCCGAAATCGGCGTCAGCAGCGGCCCACGCCCTTCCTCGAAGCGCACGTCGCGGCCAAGCGCATGGGGAACGACAAGGATGTCCGAAAACACGATCGAAGCGTCGAAGCCAAAGCGCTCGATCGGCTGCAGCGTCACTTCCACGGCAAGCTCGGGATCGTAGCAGAGATCAAGGAACGAGCCGGCCCGTCTTCGCGTCTCACGATATTCCGGCAGATAGCGCCCGGCCTGTCGCATCATCCAGAGCGGAGGAGGAAACACCGCCTCGCCTTTCAGCACATCCAGCATGATCCGTCTTGCAGGCATCGAGCGCTCGCCTCTCCCGGCTTCCTCTTAATCAAATATCTTATTTTAAAAGAGTCTTCTGATTCTAAGAGTCTGTTGGTTGTGGTGGTTGTCACCTGTCCCGCTTTGGCCGCCAAAACGCCAGCAAGCATATTGTCGCGCACTACCGATCGCGGCTGGCAGGGTTCTGGGGACAATCAGGAATCCGCCACTGGAGTCAATGCGCTAGGTCTGATGCCCTGGAGACCTGCCCTGTGGACGAGCAAAAGGCAAAATGCTTCGTCCACGGACTTGTCCCCAGCCGCCCGGAGAAGCTGACAGCGCATCGAATTGTGGACAAACCGGCATCTGATACAGTCGCCTTCGGCCGGCCCGTCGGCCCGTCCGATCTTATCCACATCCGCCCACAGCCCCAGGTGATCCCTGTGAACAAACCCCAGAGCTTCTTTCACCTGCATCTGATTTCCGATGCCACGGGCGAAACCCTGCTCGCCGCCGGCCGCGCGGCTTCAGCGCAATACAAGGATGCACGCGCCATCGAGCACATCTACCCGCTCATCCGCACCGAAAAGCAGATAGCCAAGGTCTTCGAGGACATCGAGGAGGAGCCGGGCATCATCCTATACACGGTGGTCGACCAGAAGCTGGCACGCGGCATCGACGAACGCTGCGCGGCCATGGGCCTGCCCTGCGTGTCCGTGCTGGAGCCGGTGCTGACGGTCTTCCAGTCCTATCTCGGGACGCCGGCCGGCCGCCGCGTCGGCGCCCAGCATGTTCTCGATGCCGAATATTTCCGGCGCATCGACGCGCTCAATTTCACCATGGACCATGATGACGGCCAGCTGCCGGCAAACATGGATGACGCCGATGTCGTGCTGATCGGCATATCGCGCACCTCGAAGACGCCGACCAGCATCTATCTCGCCAACCGCGGCATCAAGACCGCCAACATCCCGATCGTGCTCGGCGTGCCGGTGCCAGAAAGCCTGGTCAACGCCAGGGCGCCGCTGGTCGTCGGGCTGATCGCCACCGCCGAGCGCATCTCGCATGTGCGCCAGAACCGCATCCTCGGCAATTCGAGCACCTATGTGCCGACCGAGTATGTCGACCGCGCCGCCATCAACGAGGAACTCGCCTACGCCCGCCAGATCTGCACCCGCCACGGCTGGCCGATGATCGACGTCAGCCGCCGTTCGATCGAGGAAACGGCGGCGGCGATCGTTGCCCTGCGGGGGAAGACGCGATAGATCAGCCAAGAGGTTTTCCGAGGCTTGCCGCGGAAGGTTAGCGCCGCCCCTCACCTGCCTGCCGGCATCCTCTCCCCGTATAGAGACGGGGAGAGGGGGCCTGTCATCGATGGCTTCGCCAATCACCAGCGTGGCCGAAAAGAGGGCCCGCGTTGAAGCTGCCCTTTCTCCCCGTCTCTATACGGGGAGAAATGTCCGGCAGGACAATGAGGGGCGGCGCTAACTTTACAAAGTAAAACAGCTCACACTCCAACCGCGCCTGTGTCTGCGCCCGAGTGCAAAATGACAGAAAAAATCATCCTCGCTTCAGGCAGCCCGTTCCGCAAGGCGATGCTGGTCGATGCCGGCGTCGACATCGAGGCGGTTCCCGCGACGCTGGACGAGCGGGCGCTGGAAGCGCCGTTGCAGGACAGCGGCGCCTCGCCCGAGGACGTCGCGCTGGTGCTCGCCGAAGCCAAGGCCACCGAAGTCAGCGAGCGCCGGCCCGGGGCACTGGTGCTTGGCTGCGACCAGACTTTGTCGCTCGGCGACGAGGTCTTTCACAAGCCGGCGGACATGGAGGGCGCGCGCCGCCATCTCCTGGCGTTGTCGGGCAAGACCCATCAGCTCAACAGCGCCGCCGTTCTGGTGCGCGACGGCAAGGTGCTGTGGCGCCATGTCGGCATCGCCTCGATGACCATGCGCAAGCTCGACCCCGCCTTCATCGGCCGGCATCTGGCCCGGGTCGGCGTCAAGGCATTGTCGAGTGTCGGCGCCTACCAGGTCGAGGGCGAAGGCATCCAGCTGTTCGAAAAAATCGAAGGCGACCATTTTACCATTGTCGGCCTGCCGCTGCTGCCGTTGCTGGCGGAACTGCGCGCACTGGGAGCCATCGATGGCTGAAACCTCGAAAAAGGCCTTCGTCACCGGCCACCCCATAAAACATTCGCGCTCGCCGATGATCCACGGTCACTGGTTGGCCAAGCATGGCATTGATGGCAGTTATCAGGCGATCGATGTGGCGCCCGAAAACTTCGCCGAATTCCTGGCGACGCTGCAGGCGAACGGTTATCGCGGCGGCAACGTAACCATCCCGCACAAGGAGGCGGCTTTTGCCGGGGTCGCGCGCCGCGACCATGCGGCCGACGAGATCGGCGCCGTCAACACGTTGTGGTTCGAGGACGGCAATTTGTGGGGCGGCAACACCGACGGCCATGGCTTTGCCGCCAATCTCGACGACCACGCTCCGGGCTGGGCGGCCAATGGCCCTGCCGTGGTGCTGGGTGCCGGGGGGGCCGCCCGTGCCGTGATCCATGCGCTGAAGGCGCGCGGCCTCCGTGATATCCGCATCGTCAATCGCACGCTCGCCCGGGCAATCGAATTGCGCGACCGCTTTGGCGCCGGGGTGTCCGCGCATCCCCTGGCGGCGACCGGCGAATTGCTGCGCGACGCCGGCCTGCTGGTCAACACCACGGCGCTGGGCATGCAGGGCAACGGGGATCTGGCCGCCGACCCCAGGGGTCTGCCCGCCCACGCTGTGGTCAACGACATCGTCTATGTGCCGCTCGAGACCCCACTGCTCGCTGTCGCGCGGGCACGGGGGCTGAAGACGGTCGACGGGCTCGGCATGCTGCTCAACCAGGCGGTGCCCGGCTTCGAACGCTGGTTCGGCGTCAGGCCGAAGGTGACGGCTGAACTGCGCGCACTCATCGTTGCCGATCTGGTGCCCAAATCCCGGGTGCCGAAATCATGATCGTGCTCGGCCTCACCGGCTCGATCGGCATGGGCAAGTCGACCACGGCCAGGATGTTCGCCGAGGCAGGCGTTCCGGTGCATGATTCCGACGAGACGGTGCACCGCCTCTATGCCGGCAAAGCCGCCCCGCTGGTCGAGGCCGCCTTTCCCGGCACCACGGTTCACGGAAGCGTCGACCGCGCAAAACTCGGCGCCCGGGTGCTCGGCGATGCCGCGGCCCTGAAAAAACTCGAAGCCATTATCCACCCGCTGGTCCGTGCCGATGCCGATGCCTTCCTGACCAGGCATCGTGAAGCGGGCGAATCGATCGTGGTCCTCGACATCCCGCTGCTGTTCGAAACCGGCGGCCGTGGCCGCGTCGACAAGGTCGTCGTGGTGACGGCGCCGGCCGAAGTCCAGCGCCAGCGCGTGCTGGCGCGGCCTGGCATGAGCGAGGAAAAACTGGCGTCGATTCTGGCCAAGCAGGTGCCGGATGCCGAAAAGCGCCGGCTGGCCGATTTCGTCATCGACACCGGCGAGGGGCTGGACGCCGCGCGTGCGGCGGTTGCTTCGATCATCGCCGAAATCAAGGGATAAGTCGGGCTCCTGACGGCAGGCCGTCAGCATTGCCCATTGCCATTTTGTTCCGGTCTGGCGATTCTGCTCCCCAGGAGCGACCTGATTCGATGCGTGAGATCATTTTCGATACGGAAACCACCGGCCTCGATTCGCGCGACGACCGCGTGATCGAGCTTGGCGGCGTCGAACTGGTCAATCGCTTTCCGACCGGCAGGACCTTCCATCATTATATCAACCCGCAAGGCCGCGCGATCCATGCCGAGGCGCAGTCCGTGCACGGCATCAGCGCGGCCGATCTCGCGGGCAAGCCGAGCTTCGCCGAAATTGCCGAGGAATGGCTGAAATTCACGGAAGGCGCCAAGCTGGTCGCCCACAACGCCACCTTCGATATCGGCTTCCTCAATGTCGAATTCGGGCGGCTCGGCCACCCGCCTGTCGACAACGGGCTTGTCGTCGACACGCTGGCCCTGGCGCGCCGCAAGCACCCGATGGGGCCCAATTCGCTCGACGCGCTGTGCCGGCGCTACGGCATCGACAATACCAAGCGCACCAAGCACGGCGCCCTGCTCGATTCCGAATTGCTGGCGGAAGTCTATATCGAGCTGATCGGCGGCAAGCAGGCCGCACTGATCCTCGACAGCGCCACCGCGCCGGCCCAGGGCGGCAACAATGTCAGGCATATCGAGATCATCGTCGCCGAGCGCCCGGCGCCGCTGCTGCCCCGCCTGACCGAAGCGGAGCGCGCGGCGCACGCCGCCATGGTTGCGACGCTCGGCGAAAAGGCGCTGTGGCTGAAAGCCTCCCCCCAGGAAGCAGCCCAGGCGCTGTCCTCATAAAGCCATCGGAGGAGCGGCCTCAGTAGGGCCATTCCCCCCGGCCCAGCGCGGCAACGGCCGCAATGATGCGCGCAAAAGCCTCCGCCGCGGCCGGCACGGTTGTGCGGGCGCGCAGGAAACTGTGCACGAGACGGGGCTCCTCATGCCACCAGGCCTTGCCGCCGGCCTCCAGGATAAGGTCGCGATAGACTTCGCCGTCCGACGACAGCGGATCGCATTCGGCCGTGATGATCACCGTTGGCGGCAGGTCGGAAAAGTCGCGGTCGCGCAGCGGCGCGAAGGTCGGATCGCCAGGCGATTGCTTCCGGGCTGAGCGGACATCGCGGTAGAAGGCGGCGTCGCTTGTCGACAGCAGCGGCGCATCGGCGTGTTCCACGTAGGAGCCGATCGCCTCGTGGCCGCCGAGATCGGGATAGATCAGCAACTGGCCGATCGAGGCGCGCGGATGGTGACGCGTGGCCTGTGCCACCGCCGCCGCCAGATTGCCGCCCGCACTTTCACCGCAGAGCAAGAGCGGCGGCTCGCCGGTCGCCGCCGCCCATTCGAAAGCCACCAGCGCATCGTCGAAGGCGGCGGGGTGGAGATGCTCGGGCGCCAGCCGGTAATCGACCGACACAACGTCGAAGCCGGTGCCGGCGCAGATTTCGGCGCAGATGTCGTCATGGCTTTCGAGCCCGCCGAGGATGAAACCGCCGCCGTGGAAATAGAGCACTGTCGCGCGCGGTGTGGCGCCGGCGAGCCGGTAACGGCGGACCGGGATATCATGGTTCGAAGCGGCGACCAGGCTGTCGGTGGCCTTGACCCCAGGCGGACGGCCCTGGTGAAAGGCCCGGCACATCCTGGCATAGACCGCGCGCTGCTTGTCGATCGGCAGGCCGGCGATCTCCGGCGGGTACCAGGCGTTGACGCTGTCGATATAGGCCCAGAGCGCCGGGTCGAGCCATGGTCCGTATTTGCCGCGGCTGGTCATTTCAATCCGAGGGGCACGTCAAAGCTCGGCATAGAGACGGGCGGCGTTTTCAAAAGTGAAGCGCAGGGGTACAGAGCCTTCGACCTGCCAGACGGTGACCGTTTCGCCGGCCAACAGCCGGCAGGCGCCGCCGGTGTCGGTAACCGCGCCGCCATAGAGCCGGTTGGCAAGGTTGAGGATGCCGGTCTGGTGCATGGCCGCGCTGCCGCTGCCGCAGGCATCCTTGACCAAAAGCACGCGAAAGCCCCTTGCCACGGCATCCCTGACCGACGCGTCGATGCAGGCCTCGGTCCACACGCCAGCCATGACGAGCCATTCGACGCCGGAAGCCTTGAGCCGGTCGCCAGCCGGACCGGAGCGGAAGGCGCTGGCCTCGGCCTTGATCAGCAGCGCCTCGCCATTCGCCGGCGCCACCTCGTGGCAGATCTCGGTCAGCGGGTCGCTCTTGTCGGAAAAGGCCGACTTGCCGTCTTCGCCGACCGGATGAAAGGGCCGGTCCTGGCTGTCGAGATCGACGATATAGGCCCAGTGATGAAGCGGCACATGGTTTTGCCGCGCCGCCGCCTGCAGGCGCTGGACGTTGCCGAGGATTTCTTCATAGCCCTCGACGAGGTAGCGCTTGTCCCGCCGATGCTCTTCCTGCAGGTCGATGAACACAGCGGCCACCGTGCCGGGGCGGATGGAAATGGGGGCTTTCATGCGGATGCGCCAGGATTGGCGCTCAGCGCCGTTCGGTTCAGCGAGCTGGCGCTAGCCCTGATGATTGGCCGTCGCCTCCCCAACGTCGTCATCCCAGGGCGAAGCAGGAGCGAAGCTCCGTCGCGGAGACCCTGGGATCCATGCCGTGACCTCGATCGAATGGTGCAGCGGAGCAGAATTCCGTAGCCGTTGCGACGCTTTGTCGTCACGACATGGATCCCTTGGGCTGCGGAGCAGCTCCAGAGGTCTGCGCTGCGTCGCTGCGCTCCTTGCTCCGCCCTAGGATGACGAAAGCAAGGGGCGTTCGCTCCGGTTGTTGACGGACACGGATCCACATCAAACCTGCGTCTCCAAAAACTCATCCTCATACGGAAAGCGCGACAGAAGCTCGGTGCCGGTCTCGGTGATCAGGATTTCGTCCTCCAGCTTGACGCCTTCGCGGCCGCCCTTCTCGCCAATATAGCTTTCCACGCTCACCACCATGCCTGGCACGATATGGCCGTCGCGGCCATAGGTCTCGTAATCCATGGCATGCGCGATGAACGGTGTCTCGCCATGCATGCCGACGCCGTGCATGACCGAGGTGTAGCGCTGGTCGACGAAGCGGTCCGGAATTTTCCACGCCTTCTCGGCGATCTCGCGGAACGCCATGCCGGGCTTCACGATCGAAATATTGTGCTGAACCTGATCATGCGCCATGCGGTAGAGCGATTTCTGATAAGGGGTCGGTCTGCCCGGCCCGCAGCGGAAGGTGCGCGAAAAATCCGAATAATAACCGTAACAGCCGATCGTGTCGGTATCGAGCGCCAGCAATTCGCCGGGCCTGATCTTGCGGCCGCTGGCTTCATTGAACCACGGATTGGTGCGCTGGCCCGAGGTCAGCAGCCGCGTTTCGATGAACTCGCCGCCCTGGCGTATGACCTCGCCATACATGATGGCGAACAGCTCGTTCTCGGAAACGCCGGGCTTGATCGCTTCGCGCACCGCATAGACGGCGGCTTCGGCGCCGGCCATCGAGGCCAGCAGGCATTTGACCTCCTCCGGCGTCTTGACCGCGCGCACGGCGAGGATCTCGCCCTGGCAGTCCCGGACCTCGCAGCCGCGCTTCTCCAGGGCGAGTGCCTGCAGATGGCTGCAGCGGTCAAGGCCGAGCTTCATCGAGCCGCCGCCATGTTGCTTCAACAGTTCGGCGATCTCGTCGGCGAAGGGACCGGCGGTTTTGTCGTCGCGGCCCGACACGGAAGACCAGACAAGCTTGGAAGGACGCGCTTCATCGATCGTGTCGAGCACCATGGAGACATGGTAGCTCTGCGGATATTCGAACAGCACGATCGGCCCGTCGGTCGGAATGAAGAAATAGCGGGTCGAATTGCGCAGGAAATAGCCGAACATGTTGCGCGAACCGGTGGCGTAGCGCTGGTTGTAGGGGTCGAACAAAACGACGCCGCCATAGCCGGCCTCGCGCATCCAGCCGCGCAGTTTCGCCAGCCGGCCTTTGCGCAGGGCATCGGCATCGATGAAGGACGGCTCGGTGTCCGACAGCCACATGCCGCCGGCCGGATCGGCCGCCGCCGGGTGGCGCATGCGGTCCTTGAAGTCGACGTCCTCCGTGCTGTCGGGGTCGAATACGACGATGCTCATGGGGTCTGGCCTTTGGCTGGGTGTAGGGCCAGAGCATGGCGCAGGGGGATCGGGGCGATTGTGCGGAAAACCGCGTGGGTTGTGCGGGATACCGCTGCAGGACAGAGGGGGGGCGCTGTCCCGCCAACGCCTCCCGCGTCAACGCTCGCGCTAATGCCTTCTCGCCATCTTCGGCGCATGGCCATGCTCCTCTCGAAAAGCCCGGGCAAAGCTCGACATCGAGGCAAAGCCGCAGGCCAGCGCCACGTCGCGCACGGCAAGCGTCGAATGCGCCAGCAGGTCGGCGGCGCGTTTCAGCCTGAGCCGCCGATAATAGCCGTTGGGCGAGATGGCGAGTTCGGAGCGGAACGAGCGTTCGAGCTTGTCGGAGGAAACGCCGAGCTTCGCCGTCAGCTCGGCCATGCCGAGCCGCTCCTCCACCGCGTCTTCCATGATGGCGATGGCCGACAGCACCAGCTCGTTCTGCACGCCGGTGCGCAGGCGCAGCGGCATCAGCTTGCGGTCGACGCTCGAGCGCAATTGGCTGTGCACGAACCATTCGGCGACGCCCGCGGCAAGCTCGGCGCCGTAGTCGCGGGTGACGATCTCCAGCATCATGTCGAGGCTGCCGACGCCGCCGGCCGAGGTAAAACGCTTGCGGTCGATGACGTAGAGATCGCGGCGCAGCTCGATGTTGGGGAACGCCTCGGTGAAGGCGGCCTGGCTGGTCCAGTGCAAGGTGCAGGCATGGCCGTCGAGCAGGCCCGCGCGGGCGAGGAAGAACGCCGCGTCCGCGACCGCGCCGATATGAGCGCCGGCGCGCAGGCTGCGGCGGATCCAGCTCGCGGCGTCCTCGGCGACGAGATGGTCGGCGTCGCCGCCCGAGCAGACCACGATGCGGTCGACCTTGGGCGCTGCCTCGGCGTAAAAGCCTGGCTGGATGACGACGCCGTTCGAGGCCTCGACCGTCCCTTGGGTCGCCCCGACGATGATCCAGCGGTAGCATTCCCGCTTCGCCAGTATGTTGGCGGCGCGCAGTGGCTCGATGACGGAACTGAACGCCATCATCGGAAAGCCGGGGAACACCAGCACCGCGAAGGTGAGCGGGGCGTCCGTGGGTTTGGGTGGTTCGCGTGTGGCCATGACGTCCGGAGCCGGGAGGATCGGGGGCTACAATTCGGGCAGATGGGCTTCGGGGTCAACGGTGTTCGGCCAAAGGCGAAGGGGCGAACGCAAGCGCTCAGTCCAGATACCGGGACACGCGCGCCTTCAGAAGCGCGATCAGCTCCGGGTCCATGAATTCATAATCGTCGGGGATATCGAGGCAGATCACCTTGGCCGCCTTCAGGCTGGCCTTGAATTGCTTCCGCAGTTTCGTCCGGTGGGTTTTCTCCATGACAAAGATGATGTCCGCCCAGCCGACGAGCTCGTGCGTCAGCGGCGTGTCGGCGTCATGATTGGTGCCAGCCGAGGCGACTTCGATGTCGCGCCGCGTGGAAAACACCTGTTCGGCGGTCGGGCTGCGCAAGCGGTTCTGGCTGCAGACGAAGAGGACGTTTTTCAAGGTTTAGCGCGCCAAATCCGCCACCACGGCGTCGAGCACGATCATGCCGGCCGGCGTGGCACGCAGCCGGGCGTTGCCGATCGGCGCCACCAGCCCCTCGCCCTGCAGCACCGACAGCCGAGCGCTCGACAGCTCGCGCCCGGAAAAGGCCTCGTAGCGCGAGAGGTCGATGCCTTCGGCGAGCCTCAGCCCCATCAAAAGAAATTCGTCCGCCTCTTCGGAGCGCGTCAGCAGCTCGCCGCCGGTGATGCCATGGCCCTTGGCCTCGACCAGATTGGCCCAGGTCTCCGGCATCCGTTCGGCGATGGTCACCACACGGTGGCCGTTCTCCACGAAGCGGCCATGCGCGCCGGGGCCGACGCCGACATATTCGCCGTAGCGCCAATAGGTCAGATTGTGCCGGCTCTCGGCCCCCGGCCTGGCGTGGTTGGAGATCTCGTAGGCCGGCAGGCCGTGCGCCGACGTGATTTCCTGCGTCAGTGCA
This sequence comes from Mesorhizobium sp. BR1-1-4, assembly GCF_020165375.1. NCBI lineage: Bacteria > Pseudomonadati > Pseudomonadota > Alphaproteobacteria > Hyphomicrobiales > Phyllobacteriaceae > Mesorhizobium > Mesorhizobium sp. BR1-1-4. Next base: position 614,937 of record NZ_JAIUIB010000001.1, read on the forward strand.
TAGAGATCGGCGGCGTGGTCGTTGTCGGGAACGACGAATTTCTTCGCCGCGTGCAGCGCATGGAAGGGCGTGCCTTCCTCGATGGTCAGCTGGTAGAGCGACAGGTGGTCGGCGGCATGGCCGATCGCCTGTTCGAGTTCCGCCTGCCAATCCTCCGGCGTCTGCCCGGGCCGCGCATAGATCAGGTCGAAGGAGAGCCGCGGAAAGATTTCGCGCGCGAGCCCGATGGCGTGCAAGGCTTCCCTTACATTGTGCAGCCGGCCGAGAAAGCGCAAATCCTTGTCGTTCAGCGCCTGCACGCCAAGCGAGACGCGGTTGACGCCCGCCGCCCGGTAACCGCGAAACCGCTCCGCCTCGACCGAGGACGGATTGGCCTCGAGCGTCACCTCGATGCCATCAGGCACCGTCCAATTCCCAGCCACGGCGTCCAGAACCCTGGCCACGGTTTCCGGCTTCATCAGCGACGGCGTGCCGCCGCCGAGGAAGATGCTGGTCACTTCGCGCGGCCCGGTGCGCTGGCGCATCGTTGCCAACTCGGCCTCGAAGGCGGCGGCGAAGCGCTCCTGGTCGACCGGCTGGTGGCGGACATGGCTGTTGAAGTCGCAATAGGGGCACTTGGCCGCGCAGAACGGCCAATGGACATAGACGCCGAAGCCGGGACCGCGGTCGAGCGCCATGGTGGTGCCGGGTCCGATCATGCCGAGCCAGGCCTCACCGAACCAAGCCGGGCTTGGGCGAATTTCTGGAAGGCGCGGGCGCGGTGCGACAGCGCCGTCGCCTGGCCGGGTTTCCAGCCGTGCTTTTCCTCCGCGCTCATCTCGCCGAAGGTCTTGTCGAAGCCATTGGGCAAAAACACCGGATCGTAGCCGAAGCCGAGCTCGCCGCGCGGCGGCCAGACCAGCGTGCCCTCGGCCTCGCCGCGATAATATTCGGCCTCGCCGTCGGGAAAGGCGAGGCAGATGACGGCGACAAAGCGGCCCGTGCGCCGCTCGGGCGTGGCCGCGCCGACTTCCTGCATCGCCACTTCGGTGCGCTGCATGGCTATGGCGAAATCGCGCGATCCGTCTGGTGTCTCGGCCCAGTTCGCGGTATAGACGCCGGGCGCGCCGTCGAGCGCGTCGACACACAGGCCAGAATCGTCCGACAGTGCCGGCAGGCCGGTCGCCTTTGCGGCGGCAAAGGCCTTGATGTAGGCGTTTTCCTCGAAGGTGGTGCCGGTTTCGTCCGGTTCGGGCAGGCCATACGCCTTGGCTGATTTCGCCTCAAAGCCGAACGGTCCCATCAGCTCGGCGAATTCGCGCAGCTTGCCTTCATTGTGGCTGGCGACGACGATCTTCTTGCCATCAAGCGTATGGAGGTTTGGCGAGTGCATCAAAGGCCCCAGATTCTCGGCTCGGCGAACTCGATCGAATTGCCCGAAGGGTCGCGTATATAGATCGAACGGCCACCTTGCGGCCATTCGAATTCGCTTTCGACGGCGATTTTCTTCGCCAAGAGATGGGTTTTCCAAAGCTCGATTTCAGCGGCGTTTGCGGCAAAGCACAGATGGCCTTCGCCAACCGTGCCGTGCGGCGGCACTTTCAGCCTTGCGTCCGGCGCGGGCGGAATTCTGGTCGCCTCGGCGTTGAAGACGAGCAGGACGCCCGGGCCACAGCGGAAGAAAAGGTGGCGGCCGTCGACCTTGCCGAGGAGAGTGAGGCCGAGGATATCGGTGTAGAAGACCTCTGCTTCAGCGAGGTCGGTGACATAGAGGGCGGATTCAAGAATGGCGGAGGGTGTCACGAGGCGCCCCCCTCTGCCCTGCCGGCCATCTCCCCCGCAAGGAGGGAGATTGGCAGCGCGAGCGCCGGCTCGTGGTATTCTATGCTGATTATTGGCGAAGCTCTCGACAACATCCGATCTCCCCCCTTGCGGGGGAGATGGCCGGCAGGCCAGAGGGGGGCGCCCAGGCTCGGCATCGAAAACTCAGGCCACCGCCATCTGCTGCAGGCTGACCAACCGGGAAATGCCCTTCTTGGCCAGGCCCATCAAGGCCGCGAACTGCTCTTCGGAGAAGGGCTCGCCCTCGGCGGTGCCCTGGATCTCGACGATGCCGCCCTTGCCGGTCATGACGAAATTGGCGTCGGTGCCGGCCGAGGAATCCTCGATATAATCGAGATCGATGACCGGCTGGCCGTCATGGATGCCGCAGGAAATCGCCGCGACATGATCCTTCAGCACTTTCGAAACACTGGCCATCTGCCGCGCTTCCATCCAGCGCAGGCAGTCATACAGCGCCACCCAGCCGCCGGTGATCGAAGCGGTGCGGGTGCCGCCATCGGCCTGGATGACGTCGCAGTCGACGGTGATCTGCTGTTCGCCCAGCGCCTGCAGGTCGACCACGGCGCGCAGCGAACGGCCGATCAGCCGCTGAATCTCCAGCGTGCGGCCGCCCTGCTTGCCGGCGGAGGCCTCGCGGCGCATGCGCTCGCCTGTCGAGCGCGGCAGCATGCCATATTCGGCCGTCACCCAGCCCTTGCCGGAATTGCGCATCCAGCCAGGCACCTTTTCCTCGAGGCTGGCGGTGCACAGGACATGCGTGTCGCCGAACTTCACCAGGCACGAGCCTTCGGCATGCTTGGAGACGCCGCGCTCGAAGGATATGGCGCGCATTTCGTCGAATTGGCGTTTGGAGGGGCGCATTCGGCCTGCTTTCTTGTCATTTTTTTGAATCGTGGCCGGCTTTTAGACGCATGCAGGGCACGGCGCAAAGGAAAAGGGGCGGTGACCCGACACAGACACCGGGTTGCGCGCGGCCCACCGAAGTCTATATCCTTGAACCGGAGGTTTTTAGCCGAATGACCAAGGCAGTCGATCCCGCCTCGCAGTCGCTGGCTCTTCAGTCGCTCGACATGCGCTCGCGCGACATCTTCCGGCGCATCGTCGATTCCTATCTGCGGGACGGCGAACCCGTGGGCTCGCGCAGCCTGTCGCGCATCCTGCCGTCCTCGCTGTCGCCCGCCACCATCCGCAACGTGATGAGCGACCTCGAGCATCTCGGGCTGATCTACGCGCCGCACATCTCGGCCGGGCGCCTGCCGACCCAGGCTGGCCTGCGTTTCTTCGTCGATGCCTTCATGGAGCTTGGCGACCTCTCCGACGAGGAGCGCCGCACCATCGAGGCGCAGGTGCGGGCCTCCGGCTCCGGCGCGACGCTGGAGCATATGCTGACCGAGGCCAGCCAGATGCTGTCGGGCATGTCGCGCGGCGCCGGCCTGGTGCTGGCGGCCAAGAACGAGGTGGCGCTCAAGCATATCGAATTCATCCAGCTGGAGCCGACCAAGGCGCTTGCCGTGCTGGTATCGCAGAATGGCGATGTCGAAAACCGTGTCGTCGAGCTGCCCGCCGGCATCACCGTCTCGCAACTGCACGAGGCCTCGAATTTCCTCAATGCGCATATCCGTGGCCGCACGCTGGCCGAGGCGCGCACCGAGATCGCCCGCATCAAGGAAGAGACGAGAGCCGCCCTCGACACGCTGTCGCAGGACCTCGTCGAGAAGGGGCTTGCGGTGTGGGCGGGGGCCGAAAGCGGCCTGCCGGCGCGGCTCATCGTGCGCGGCCGCGCCAATCTGCTGGAAAACGTCACCGCCCAGGCCGACATCGAACTCTTGCGCCACCTGTTCGAGGACATGGAGACGCAGGACGGGCTGATCCAATTGCTCGACCTCGCCGAGCAGGGATCGGGCGTGCGCATCTTCATCGGCTCGGAAAACAAGCTGTTCTCGCTGTCGGGCTCGTCGCTGGTGGTGGCGCCCTATCGCGACAAGGACGCCCGCGTCGTCGGCGCGCTCGGCGTCATCGGCCCGACAAGGCTGAACTATGCCCGCATCGTGCCGATGGTGGATTATACGGCACAGCTGATTTCCCGCATGCTGAGGTAAGGAGTCCGAGGAATTATTGCTTTGGTTTCCATGCCGGAATTCGACCGCGAACGACTTTCCTGGCGGGACCGTAAATCCAGACAGGCTGCAAAGGAGAAAAAGAATGGCGCTGGAATCGTTCAAGGCCCAGATCAGTCTGCTGCTGGAGGAGATGGTCAACCAGCCGGAGGACCAGCACGAAATTCAGGAACAGCTGCGCGAAAAACTGCGCGAGATGCGCGCCATGGGCCTGCCATTGCCGGCCGATCTCGTTGAATTGGAAAAACGCCTGGACGACGATTTTTACGCTGCCGGGACCTGACCCGAGAAGTTTTGCGCATGGTGCGCAACGGAACCCACGGGCAAACCGATCGTTGCTTTCCTTCATGACGGATTGGAGGAAGTGATGCGATTAGCCGGACTGGCGATGTCCGCACTGTTTGTCACGACCGCAGCGCTCGCCCAGCCAGCCGACCAGCCTGTGCTCAAGGGCCCGGCCGCCTTCGGCGACTGGCGCGCGGACAGGCCCGGCGTGCGCCGGCTGATCAAGCCGGAAGACCTGCCGAAACCCTATGTCACCAAATCCGCCTCCAACAGCGCCGGCGTGATCGACATGCCGGCGGACGCAAAGCCGCATTTGCCGCCGGGGTTTTCGGCCGAGTTGATCGCCTCGGGGATCGACAATCCGCGCGTCGTGCGCATCGCACCCAACGGCGACCTGTTCGTTGCCGACAGCAAGGCCAACCAGCTCCGCGTCTATCGCCTGGCGAAGGGCAGCGCGAAAGCCGCTGAGAAAAGCATCTTTGCCGGCGGTCTCAACCGGCCCTATGGCATTGCCTTCTATCCCCCGGGCAAGGACCCGCAATGGGTCTACGTCGCCAACAGCGACAGCATCGTGCGTTTTGCCTACGGCAATGGCGACCTGAAGGCCTCGGGCGAGCCGCAAACCATCGTCGCCGACATTCCTTCGACCCACCACTGGACCCGCGACATCGCCTTCTCGCCCGACGGCAAGACACTTTATCTTTCCGTCGGCTCCGGCTCGAATGTCGCCGAGGACATGGGCAAGAGGCCCAGGGGCGGGCTCGACGCCTGGGTCAAGGCTAAGCCGCTCGGCGCCAGTTGGGGTTCCGAGGCGGGCCGGGCCGAGGTCCGGGCCTTCGATCCCGACGGCAAGAACGGCCGCACAGTCGCCACCGGCTTGCGCAACTGTTCGGGCATGACCGTCCAGCCGGCGACCGGCGCGCTATGGTGTGTCGTCAACGAGCGCGACGGGCTCGGCGACAATGTGCCCGCCGAATACGCGACATCGGTCAGGGAAGGCGCCTTCTATGGCTGGCCCTGGTATTATATCGGCGACAATGAGGACCCGCGCCACAGGGGCGAGCGGTCCGATCTCGCCGGCAAGGCTGACAGTCCCGACGTGCTGATGCAGGCGCATTCGGCGCCGCTCAACATCGCCTTCTACGATGGCAAGGATTTGCCCGCCGACACCGGATTTCCCCAGGCGTATCGAGGCGACGCGTTCGTTGCCCTGCACGGTTCGTGGGACCGCGGCAACAGGACCGGCTACAAGGTGGTCCGGCTTCTGTTCAAGGACGGCAAGCCAACCGGCGAATACGAGGATTTCATGACCGGCTTCGTCGTTTCCAATGGCGAGGTGTGGGGCCGCCCGGTCGGCGTTGCGGCGGCCGGCGACGGATCCTTGATCGTCTCCGAGGACGGCAACGGCACGATCTGGCGCGTGACTTATAGCGGCGACCGCTCCTGACCCTTCCTTGCGAACCGGGCCATGCCGTCTGGTGCAAGCGAATTTCGCGCTCAGGGCGTTCTCCCCGAGGCCGCCTCGTGCGACAAGGGCGCGACTGCCCTTGGACGCCAGCGCCATGACCCTCACCGGATTCCTCGCCTATAGTGCCGCACTCGGTATCGCCGCCGCCATTCCTGGCCCCGGCATCACCGCGCTGGTCGCGCGTGCGCTGGGCTCGGGCTTTCGCTCGTCGCTGGCCATGTCCTTCGGACTCATGCTGGGCGATCTCACCTACCTGACCGCCGTGGTGCTGGGCCTCGCCTTCGTCGCGCAGGAGTTCGGCATGGTTTTCCTGGCCATCAAATGGGCCGGCGTCGCCTACCTGGCTTTCCTCGGCTGGCGCTTCTGGACCGCCGGCATCACACCTGAAACCGTCGAAGCCAGGAAGGGAAAGGGCGGCTTGCTGTCGAGCTTCGTCGCCGGCCTCACCGTGACGCTCGGCAACCCCAAGACGATGATCTTCTACCTCGCCATCACGCCGACCATCGTCGACCTGAAGACGATCACGCTTGCCGATTACGGCATTCTCGTCGCTCTGACGGTCGTCGTCCTGTTCGTCGTGCTGGTGCCCTACCTGGCGCTGGCGGCCAAGGCGCGCTGGTTCCTGAAGTCGCCGCGCGCGCTGAAGGTGCTGAACCGCACTGCCGGCGCCTTCATGGTTGGCGCGGCGGCGGCGATCGCCGCTCGCCAGTAGGTCGTTTCGGCCAAACCATTCCCTGGCGCGGCTGTTTCGGGAAATGCTTTTCCGAGTGCCAGGCGTTTTCAGCACGCGCCCCACTCGGATATTTTCCAGCCGCAGCCTATCTTGCGCGGTTGAAAGCCCTATTCTGTCGGCTACTGCCAATTGCCTGAAATCCAGGGAGCGAAACCAATGAACAAGCCCGTCACTTCAGCCCGCGTACCCGGCCGCGGCCGCATCTACGATTCCATCACCGACACGATCGGCGACACGCCCTTGGTACGGCTCGACAAGTTCGCCAAGGAGAAGGGCATCGTCGCCAATCTGGTCGCCAAGCTCGAATTCTTCAATCCGATCGCCTCGGTCAAGGACCGTATCGGCGTAGCGATGATCGAGGCGCTGGAAGCGGCCGGCAAGATTGCCCCCGGCAAGACCACGCTGATCGAACCGACATCCGGCAACACCGGCATCGCGCTCGCCTTCGCCGCCGCCGCCAAGGGCTACAAGCTGATCCTGACCATGCCGGAGACAATGTCGGTCGAGCGCCGCAAGATGCTGGCGCTGCTCGGCGCCGAACTGGTGCTGACCGAAGGCCCGAAAGGCATGAAGGGCGCCATCGCCAAGGCCGACGAACTGGCCGCGACGATCCCCAACGCCATCATTCCGCAGCAGTTCGAAAACCCGGCCAATCCAGAGATCCATCGCAAGACGACGGCGGAGGAAATCTGGAACGACACCCAGGGCGGGATCGACATCTTCATCGCCGGCATCGGCACTGGCGGCACCATCACCGGCGTCGGCCAGGTTTTGAAGAAGCGCCAGCCCGCGCTGCATGTCGTCGCCGTCGAGCCGGATGCTTCGCCGGTCCTGTCGGGCGGCCAGCCCGGCCCGCACAAGATCCAGGGCATCGGCGCCGGCTTCGCGCCAAAAATCCTCGACACCACGGTCTATGACGAGATCGTTAAGGTCTCGAACGAGGATTCGGTCGCCAATGCGCGCCTCATCGCCCGCCTCGAAGGCGTGCCGGTCGGCATCTCCTCGGGCGCGGCCCTGCAGGCGGCCATCGTCGTCGGCTCGCGGCCCGAGAACAAGGGCAAGACCCTGGTCGTGGTCATCCCCGATTTCGCCGAGCGGTATCTGTCGACGATCCTGTTCGAGGGGCTGGGAGCTTAGGCTTCGATACCCAAGAACAGCAGCGCTAACGTAGCTTGTTTAGCGTCCTGAGCCTGGCCCGTTGAAAAACCTGCCGTGGAGTCCTTACCCGACTTGAGTAGCCCCTGCTTCCGGTGCAAATCTCGAGCGCGCCCTGGTTCGGGCCGGGGGGAGGATTTCATGTACAAGCTCTACACGCGTCCGGGCAGCGGCGGCTTTGTCGTCGAGGCGGCGCTGGCGCTGATCGATGCGCCTTTCCAGCAGATCGACGTGCTGAAGAGCGAGGCGCCCGATCCGGCCTTCCTCGCCATCAGCCCGTTGAACCAGGTGCCGGTGCTGACCTTGCCGGACGGACGCTCGGTCACCGAATCGGCGGCGATCTGCATCCTGCTCGCCGAGCGCCACCCGCAAGCCGGCCTGGCGCCGACCGCCGATGAACCGGCGCGCGCGGAGTTCCTGCGCTGGATGGCGTTCATGTCCTCGGTGCTCTACCCGGCGATGCTGCGGCTCTACTACGCCCATCGCTACACGACGGATGCCGAGGGCACGAAGGCGGTGAAACAGGCGGCGGTCGCCGAGATGGACCGCGGGTTTGCCGTCGTCGATGCAGCCTTGCGCAACCGCGACTGGCTCGCCGGCGATCAGATGTCGCTGGCCGACATCTATCTCGTCATGCTGGTGGCTTGGCATCCCGACATCGACATGGCGCGGGCGGCCTGGCCCGGTATCGAACGCCTGTGGGCGCGGTTGCGCGAGCATCCGCTCATGGAGACGCTCAACACGTCGCACGAAATGTGGCCGGCCTGAGCGGACACTTCACTGTATGAGCGCGGCGCGTCTTGCCTGCAGGAAGCGGCGCACCGCCGGATCGCGCTCGAGGCCGATCGCCCGATCATAGGCTTCGAGCGCCTGCGGTGCCTGGCCGAGCCTGGCCAGCAGGCCGGCCCGCGCGGCCCAGTAGGGCTGGTAGTCATTGAGCCGCTTGTCGTCTCCCAGCACGTAAAGAGCCGCCAACCCCGCCACCGCGCCCTCGGTCTCGGCGATCGCCACCGCGCGGTTGATCGCCACGACCGGTGATCCCGCGATCGAAAACAGCGCTTCGTAGAGCGCGCGGATCGCCGCCCAGTCGGTGCGGCCGCTCAGCCGTCGCGCCACATGCGCCGACTGGACCGCCGCCTCGAGCTGATAGCGGCCGATCGTGCCCATGGTGGCGGCACGGCGGAGCAGCGCTTCGGCCTCGTCGACCAGGGCGTGATCCCACAGTGCATGGTCCTGCTCGGCGAGCGGCACATACTCTCCGGCCGTGTCGCGACGCGCGGCGCGGCGCGCCTCGGCGAACAGCATCAGAGCCAGCAGGCCCAGCGCTTCCGGCTCGTCCGGCAGCAGCGAGGCCACCAGCCGGCCGAGCCAGATACCTTCGGTGGCGAGGTTTCGGCGCCGCGTCTCTGTACCGGCGGGGTCGGACCAGCCCTCGGCGAAAGCGGCGTAGATCGCCTCCAGCACGGCGTCCAGCCTTTCACCGAGTTCGGCTCGCTCCGGCACGCGGAACGGAATGCCGGTCTCGCGGATGCGGCTCTTGGCGCGCACCAGCCGCTGTCCCATCGTTGACGGCGAGAGCAGGAAGGCGGATGCGATCGTCGCGGCATCGAAGCCGAGGATGGTCTGAAGGATCAGCGGCGCCCGCACGCCGGGTTCGATCGCCGGATGGGCGCAGGCGAACATCAGCCGCAATCGTTCGTCGGGCAGGTCCTCATCGGTCATGCGCGCCTCCGCCTCCTCGGCAATCAGCTTGAGATGGTCGCGGCCGGCTTCGCCGGTCAGCCGCCGCCGCACCGCATCGACACGCCGCCGCCTTGCCACCGCGAGCAACCAGGCTTCCGGCTTTTCCGGCACGCCGGTGCGCGGCCAGCGTTCAAGCGCCGCCGCAAAGGCGTCGGCCAGAGCATCCTCCGCGGCAGCCACGTCGCGCGTGCGCGCCGCCAGCCAGGCGACCAGCTTGCCGTAGCTCTGCCGGGCGGCCGTCTCGGCGGCCACCCGGGCAATTTCGGGGCGTGTGTCCATCACGCCGTCATTTCCTGGGCAGATAGTCGGCCATTTCCCAGATCGGTCGCACCTCGACAGTCCCGGTGCTGGCCGCCGGACAGCGCGCCGCCCAGGCGATCGCGGCGTCGGCGTCCTCGGCCTCGATCATGTAGAAGCCGGCAAGCTGCTCCTTGGTGTCGGCATAGGGGCCGTCGAGCACGCTGGTCTTGCCGTCAGTCATCCGGACCAGGGTGGTCGCCTGGCTCGGGCGCAGCCTGTCGCCGGCCAGCCAGGTGCCGGACTTCTTCAGCGCTTCCGTGTAGGCGTCATAGGCGGCGCTCATCTGATAGGTCGCCTCGGTCGGCACGTTCGCCATCGCGGCTTCGTCGGCGTAAATCATAAGCATGTATCGCATGGGTCTTCTCCCGTGGTTTCGAAGGCCGCTTCGTTGCGGGCCGAACGTATGTCGCGCGACCTTGGCCGATTTCGACAGGCGCTGGAAAAACTTTCGGCTCCGGCCGCGCCTTGTGCAAGCGGGCATATGTTTGGCGACACTCTCAACCATTCGTCTAACGAGCGGAATTGCGGGTTGGCATTTCTCCTCCGCTGTCTAAACTCGCCCGGTTCGCGTCAGGGAGGCGATGCGGCCAATATTTCAGGGAGGAAACCGGATGTTGAATTTCAGAAAGAGGTTTATTGCTGCCGGCGCGATGGCGCTTTCCCTTGGCCTTGGCGCGGTGTCTGCCACCGCGCAGGAATTCATCAATGTGCTGACCGGCGGCACTTCGGGCGTCTATTATCCGCTCGGCGTGGCACTGTCGGAAATCTACGGCAAGGGCATCGAGGGCGCCCGCACCCAGGTGCAGGCGACCAAGGCCTCGGTCGAGAACCTCAACCTCCTGCAGCAGGGCAAGGGCGAGATCGCGTTCGCGCTCGGCGATTCCGTCAAGATGGCCGCCGAGGGCAATGCCGAGGCCGGCTTCCCCGGCAAGCTGGACAAGCTGCGCGGCATCGCCGCCATCTATCCCAATTACATCCAGATCGTCGCCAGCCAGGAATCCGGCATCAAGACGCTCGCCGACCTCAAGGGCAAGAGCTTGTCGGTCGGCGCGCCGGCATCGGGCACCGAGCTCAACGCGCGGGCCATCTTCGCCGCCGCCGGGCTGAAATACGAGGACCTCGGCCGCGTCGAATATCTGCCCTTCGCCGAATCGGTCGAGCTGATCAAGAACCGCCAGCTCGACGCCACGCTGCAATCGGCCGGGCTGGGCGTCGCCTCGATCCGCGATCTCGCCACCTCGCTGCCGATCAATGTCGTTGCGGTGCCGGCCGAAGACGTCGCCAAGATCGGCTCGCCCTATCTGTCGGTGGTCATTCCCAAGGGCACCTATGAGGGCCAGGCAGAGGATGTCGCGACAGCCGCCGTCGGCAACTTCCTCATCACCCGTGCCGATGTCTCGGATGAGACCGCCTACCAGATGACCAAGCAGATGTTCGAGCATCTCGACCAGCTTGCCGCCGCGCACGCCGCCGCCAAGGCGATCGACCCGGCCAAGGCCCTCGACGGCATGCCGGTGCCGCTGCATCCGGGCGCGGAGCGGTATTACAAGGAGAAGGGGCTGCTGAAGTAGGCGAGGACTATCTGAGATGTCTTCGCGACGCGCCTCGCACTATCATTCGCTCATTTTGGAGTGCGTCGGATGAGCGAAGCAGTCGACGGCAAATCCTCCACCTTCCATCTCCCCGTCGCCGAAGAGCAGGTAGAAGGACTGCCGCCGGGTTTCGGCGACGGCATCGCCGGCAAGGCGGCCTTCGCCATCGCGGTCGCTTTTTCCGCCTTCCAGATCTACATCGCCGCCTATGGCAGCCTGCCGAGCCAGGTGGTGCGGGCCATGCATGTCGGCTTCCTGCTGCTGCTCGGCTTCGGCCTGATCGCCAATCTGCGCGCCACCAACCTGCCGGCCAAGGCCGCGTTCTGGACGCTGGGCGTGCTCGGCTTCGGCACCGGCCTGTACAATTGGGTGTTCTATACCGACCTCATCCGGCGCTCCGGCTTCCTCACCACGCCGGACCTGATCGTCGGCGCGGTGCTGGTGGTGCTGGTCTTCGAGGCGGCGCGCCGGCTGATGGGACTGCCGCTGGCGGCCATCGCCTTCATCTTTCTCGCCTATTGCTTCGTCGGCAATCATCTGCCGCCGCCCTTCATCCATCGCGGCTATGACTTCGCCCAGCTGGTCGACACCTTCGCCTACGGCACCGAAGGCATTTACGGCACGCCGATCTATGTCTCGGCCGCCTATATTTTCATCTTCGTCGTCTTTGCCGCCTTCCTGGAGCGCGCCGGAATGATCGCGCTGTTCAACGATTTCGCGCTCGGCCTGGTCGGCACCTGGCGCGGCGGCCCGGCGCAGGTCTGCGTGCTGTCCTCGGCGCTGATGGGCACCATTTCCGGTTCCGGCGTCGCCAATGTGGTGGCCAGCGGCCAGTTCACGATTCCCTTGATGAAGCGCTTCGGCTTCCGCTCGGCCTTTGCCGGCGCCGTCGAGGCGACCTCATCGATGGGCGGCCAGATCATGCCGCCGGTGATGGGCGCGGTCGCCTTCATCATGGCCGAGACGCTGAACATCCCCTATGCCGACGTGGTCAAGGCGGCCATCATCCCGGCGCTGCTCTATTTCGGCGCCTGTTTCTGGCAGGTGCATCTGGAGGCAGGCAAGGCCGGCCTGAGCGGCATGGCCAAGGCGGACCTGCCCAACCCCTGGGACGCCGTGCGACAGCACTGGCCGCTGGTGCTGCCGCTGGCGGCGCTGATCTATCTGCTGTTCGCCGGCTACACGCCGGTCTTCGCCGGTACGATGGGCCTGGCGCTGACCATCGTGCTGATCCTCGGCACGCCGCTGGCGGCGCTGATCGGGCCGCTCGCCTTCCGCGTCGTCTTCTGGCTGGCGCTGGGGCTTGCCGCCGCCTCCTTCATGAAATTCGGCGTCAACATCCTCAGCCTTGTCATCGCCGCACTCGTCATTGCCTGCCTTGCCTTCAGGGGTGGCCGCGAGACGCTGCGGATCTGCATCGATTCGCTTGCCGAAGGCGCCAAGAACGCGCTGCCGGTCGGCATTGCCTGCGCCATCGTCGGCATCGTCATTGGCACCCTGACGCTGACCGGCATCGCCTCGACCTTCATCGGCTGGATCATCTCGATCGGCGAGAACAATCTGTTCCTGTCGCTGGTGCTGACCATGCTGACCTGCCTGGTGCTCGGCATGGGCATCCCGACCATCCCCAACTACATCATCACCTCGTCGCTGGCCGGGCCGGCGCTGCTATCGCTCGGCGTGCCGCTGGTGGTCAGCCACATGTTCGTCTTCTATTTCGGCATCATGGCCGACCTGACGCCGCCGGTGGCGCTGGCCGCCTTTGCCGCCGCACCCATGGCCAAGGAGAGTGGCCTCAAGATCGGTATCCAGGCGACAAAACTAGCCATTGCCGGCTTCGTCGTTCCGTTCATGGCGGTCTACACGCCGGCGCTGATGCTGCAGGACGCCGGACCGATCGCCGCCCAGTTCGGTTATCCCGTCGAGGTCGCCTACATCGTTCTCAAGGCCTGCATGGGCATCGTGCTGTGGGGCGCCGCCGCCGTCGGCTTCCTTGCCACGCGCATGGCCTGGTGGGAACGGCTGGTCGCCTTCGCCGCCGGCGTGCTGCTGGTGGCGGCGGTGCCGCTGACCGACGAGACCGGCTGGGCGCTGTCGCTGGCCTGGATCGGCTGGCATGTCTGGCGTGCCCGGCAGGCGCCGGCCAGGGCATGATCCCGAAGCGAAGGTCGGCGAACGCAAAAAGCGGCACCCGGCTGGCGGCGGCGATCCTGCTCAGGCGAGAAACCGCATGAGCCTGTGCATCCTCGCCGCCGGCAAGAGCGTGACGCTCGGCGTTGCCGCCTTCACATTGTCCTGGGCGCATTCGGTGGAGCGGACGCGCTGGGAGGAAGACTGGAAGGTGACGCCCTCCGGCCTGCAAGTGGTCGAGGCCCGTATCAAAGGCTCAGGTGCCGGCATGGAGCCGCCGGAAGGTGCGGTGCTGAAGGATGGCTGGTGGGCCTATTCGCCCAAGGTCGGGCCGCAGCCCCGTCTCGTGCTGGCGGCCTCCGGCGCGACGGCCGGTGGCTGGACGCTGTGCACGTCCCAGGATTGCCGCGAACTGGGTAAGGCGGCGGGCGGCGCGATTGTGCTCCAACCCTGTGTGGCCGATCGCTTGAGCCGGCCGCGGTAGCGCGCATTCATCCGATTGGCCGCAACCAGGCGCGACGCTCTCGAAGAGGATCAGCGGCTGCACCGAAGGGTTCAGAGGGACGGCTTGCGTGGGATGGCTCGTCCGCGGACGCGCGGTCACGCTAGCCTCGGCTGCTTATGTCCTATGACACCAAGCCAGCCGATGGCGGCATCAAAGACGCGGCGTTGCCGCACGCCGGCGGTCGGCCAGGACAGGGCGTTCGGCGCGATAGGCGGTGGCGCGGCTGTCGGCGTCCGGCCTGCAGATGCGGCTGTTGTGGCGGCTTTCGAAGCTCATGGTCAGTGCGCGCCCAGCGACGTGCCGCGACGGGCGCAGGCCGGACCGGGGCCACGCATGTAATAGCGCTCGGGCCGATAGGTCGGCGCGACGAATTCGCGGATAGCGGCGGCATAGCCGATGAGTTGCGTGAGGAAGTTCATTTTACCTGGTCCCTGTCCCGATTTTCGGACGTCCCTTCCGAAGTGCGAGAACGATAGCATCGAGGCGTGAATACTCAGTGAACGTGATGTTAATTTTTGGTCGAAAACCCGTCGCTTCATGGCCGGATTGCGGCTGATTCGGGGTGTTTCGACGCCTTTTGTCACCATTTCGGTTGGTGTGACTTTTGCATCACATATGTTTCGTTTGAATGTCGCCTTGGCGCGCTTGTGTTTCAACTTTCGTGCCGCCCGGGAATTTCCTGCCGTGCGGCCGCGAGCGCTCGGAACCGGCCCCACCAATGGACGTTGAGTTCCAAGAACCGGCATTGCCGGCTCACAGGCACTGCCCAGGCAAGGCCGGGATCTCCCGAACAAGCAAGAGCAATGGAAAGGTTGAAATCATGGGCTTCTTTTCGAAGGACATCAAAACGCTGGACGACCTCTTCGTGCACACGCTGCGCGACATCTATTATGCCGAAAAGCAGATCGAGAAGGCGCTGCCGAAGATGGTCGACAAGGCAACCGATCCGCAATTGAAGGCCGGCTTCGAAAAACACCTCGAGCAGACCAAGGGCCATATCGAACGCGTCGAGCAGGTGTTCGAGCTGCATGGCGTCAAGGCCAAGCAGGTCAACTGCCCGGCCATCGACGGCATTCTCGAGGAGGCCGACGACGTCAGCGGCGATGTCGACGACAAGGACGTTCTGGATGCCGCGCTGATCGCCTCCGCGCAGGCCGTCGAGCACTATGAAATGACCCGCTACGGCACCTTGATCGCCTGGGCCAAGCAGCTCGGCCGCAGCGACTGCGCCAATGTGCTGGCCAAGAATCTCAAGGAAGAGCAGGCGACGGATCGCAAGCTGACCGAAATCGCGGAAAGCAAGATCAACCTGCAGGCCGCCGAATAGGGGCTGAAAGCCGGGGCCGGCGGCAACCGCGCCGGCCCCGGCCGACCGGGTTGGAACCGAGCGGGGTGGTCGCCCGTTCCAGCTGATCTTTCTCAAAGGGAAAACCTCATGGCGCCGCGCCCGGCCTGGAAAGGCTATCTGAAGCTCTCGCTGGTCACCTGCGCCATCGAACTGACCAACGTGGTCACCCATGCCGACAAGGTCTCGTTCCACATCCTGAACCGCAAGACCGGCAATACGGTGAAGCGGATCTATGTCGACGCCGAGACCGGCAAACCGGTGGAGGACGGCGACGAGATCAAGGGATACGAGATCGAAAAGGGCGACTTCGTCCATATAGAGGAGGACGAGATCGAGGCGGTGCAGATCGAAACCTCGCACACGATGAGCCTCGACGGCTTCGTCGACAAATCCTCGATCCGGCAGATCTATCTCGACACGCCCTACTATGTCGCTCCGGCCGACAAGGTTTCGGAGGAGGCCTTCGCCGTCATCCGCGACGCGATGGCGGGCAAGAAGATGGCCGGGCTGGCGCGCATCGTTCTTTATCGGCGCGAGCGTCCAGTGGTCATCGAGCCGCTCGGCAAGGGCATGGTGCTGACCACGCTGCGCTACGACAACACGGTGCGCCAGCCGGAGACCGTCTTCGGCGACATCGAGGCGGTGAAGACCGACCAGGAGATGACCGATCTGGCCGAGCTCATCATCGACAAGAAGAAGACCAAGTTCGATCCCTCGAAATTCGACGACAAATATGAGGAAGCCCTGCTCGAGCTGATCCGCGCCAAGAAGGCGGGGCACAAGGCGCCCAAGGCCAAGGAGGCGCCCAAACCCTCCAATGTCGTCAACCTGTTCGACGCGCTGAAGAAGAGCTTGTCGTCGGATTCGGCGCCGACCAAGTCGTCCCCGGCGAAAGCCAAGCCGGCGGCCAAACGTGCCAAGGCGAAAAGCGTTGCGCCGAAGCGCAAATCGGCCTGAGGATACGAGATGGCCAGCAGCCTCGAACAGTATCATTCGAAGCGTGACTTCAAGAAGACCGCCGAGCCGGCGGGCAAGGTTGCGCGCGGCAAGAAGGCCGGCGGCATCTTCGTCGTCCAGAAGCATGCCGCCACGAGGCTGCATTACGATTTTCGCCTCGAGCATGACGGCGTGCTGTGGAGCTGGGCGGTGACGCGCGGTCCGAGCCTCGATCCGCACGAAAAGCGGCTGGCCGTGCATGTCGAGGATCATCCCATCGACTATGCCGGCTTCGAAGGCACCATCCCCAAGGGCGAGTATGGCGGCGGCTCGGTCCTCGTCTGGGACGAGGGCACCTGGATGCCCGAGGGCGATCCGGCCAAGATGATGGCGAAGGGGCACATCAACTTCGAGCTCGAGGGCCACAAGCTGCGTGGCAAGTGGCATCTGGTGCGGCTGCGGCCGCGGCCCGGCGAAAAACGCGACAACTGGCTGCTGATCAAGTCGGACGATGCCGCCGCACGCCCCGGCGAGGATATTCTGCAAGACGAGCCGAAATCGGTGAAATCAGGCCTGACGATCGAGGAGGTCGGTGAAGGCAAGGCGGCCAAGGGCGAGAAGCCGAAGGTCTGGCATTCGAACAAGCCGGCCGCCGGCAAGGCCAAGACCGGCGGCAAGAAGCTCGATTTCATCGAGCCGCAGCTCGCCACGCTGGAGCGCGACGCACCGTCGGGCCAGGACTGGCTGCATGAGGTGAAGTTCGACGGCTACCGCATGCAGGCGCAGATCGCCGGCACCGACGTTCGGCTCTTGACCCGCACCGGGCTGGACTGGACGGAAAAATTCGGCGGCGAGATCGCGGCCGAACTCGCCGGGCTGAAATGCAGCGACGCCATCCTCGACGGCGAGATCGTCGTGCTGGCCGACAGCGGCGTGTCGTCCTTCGCGCTGCTGCAGCAGGATCTGTCGGCGAAGCGGACGAACCGCTTCATCTATTACGTCTTCGACCTGATGCGGCTCGACGGCAAGGATTTGCGCCGCGAGCCGCTTGTCGAGCGCAAGCAGGCCCTGCAGGCGCTGCTCGGCGAGCCGTCCGACACCGCGGCGGTGCGTTTCTCCGACCATTTTGCCGAACCCGGCAAGATCATGCTGGAACATGCCTGCCGCATGGGGCTGGAAGGCGTCGTCTCAAAACGCGCCGATGCGCCCTACCGGAGCGGGCGCGGTCCGACATGGGTCAAATCGAAATGCACGGCACGGCAGGAATTCGTCATTGGCGGCTATCTGCCGTCGGACAAGACCGGGCGCGGCCTGCGCTCGCTGCTGGTCGGCTATTTCGAAGGCGGCAGCCTGCACTATGCCGGCCGTGTCGGCACCGGCTTCTCCACCAAGAGCGCCAACGACTTGAAAAAGAAGCTCGATGCGCTGAAGGCGGACGCCTCGCCCTTCGATGCGGCCGTGCCGAAGGGCAAGGGCCTGGTCTGGGTCAAGCCGGAACTGGTCGGCGAAGTGGAGTTTCGCAGCTGGACGTCGGACCGTATAATACGCCATGCTTCGTTCCAGGGGCTGCGCGAGGACAAGCCGGCGGAGGAAGTCGTGCAGGAAAAGCCCAATGCAGCGGGAACAGGGGCAGCGGGAACCAAAACAGCGACAGGCAAAAGCCCCGCCAAGGCCAAGCCGGCGGCAGGCAGCGCCAATACGGCGGCAACGGCGGCGAAAACGACCGTGAAGCTCTCCCACCCGGACAAGCTTCTGTGGCCCGACGAAAAGATATCGAAGCAGGCCCTGCTCGATCATTACGCGCTGGTATGGCCGCGCATGAAGCAATTCGTGGTCGACCGCCCGCTCAGCCTTGTCAGGGCGCCCGATGGCGTTGGCGGCCAGCGTTTCTTCCAGAAGCATGCCTCGCCCGGCATGCATGCGAAGATCGAGAAGACCAAGGACCCCACGGATGGCGAGGAAATCCTGTTCATCCGCGATTTCGACGGCATCGCGGCGCTGGTCCAGCTCGGAGTGGTCGAGATCCACATCTGGGGCTGCACCATCGACAAGCTTGAACAGCCCGACCAGATCGTCTTCGACCTCGACCCCGACGAGGGCGTCGACGTGAAGGCGGTGCGCGAGGCGGCGCTCGACATCAGGGGCAAGCTCGACGAGCTGTCGCTGCCCAATTTCGTCAAGACATCAGGCGGCAAGGGCTTTCACGTCGTCGTTCCGCTGAAGCCGTCGGCGGATTGGGCCGAGGTCAAAGGCTTCGCCCATGATTTCGCCAGGGCGCTGGAGCAAGGCGCGCCGGACCGTTACACCGCGACGCTGTCGAAGAAGGCGCGCACGGGGAAGATCTTCGTCGACTACCTGCGCAACGGCAGCGGCGCGACCACCGTCGCGCCCTACTCCTCGCGCGCCAAGAAGGGCGCGACGGTGTCGATGCCGGTGACATGGGCCGAGATCGAGGCCGGCCTGCCGCCGAACGCCTTCCCGATCGGCGACAAGACGACGCTGAAACGGCTCTCGGAAGCCGATCCGTGGGTGGATTTCTTCAAGAAGGGCAAAGTGCTGAAGCGGGGGTAGCTCGACTCTCGGCGCCGCCGACCTCACCCCAAAAACACCCTCTCGAACGCCTGCTTGCCCGGCGGCGAGAAAATCACCGCGCGGCTGTCCTTCTCGCGGCGCGCCCATTTCTCGGCAAGGATCTTGTCGAGGATGGCGGCGCCCAGCGTCCCGGCGAGGTGCGAGCGCCGCACGCTCCAGTCGAGGCAGGCGCGGCACACCGGCCGCCGAGGCTTGGTGTAGACATCGATGCCGATCGCCGCGAAATGCGATGCGGCGGATGGCCCGAGCCTGATCTCCTTGTCGTTGCGGACCAGTATGTTTTTCTCCACAAGGCGGTCCAGCATCGCAACGGCCTGCTCGCCCGCAAGGTGATCGTAGCAGACGCGCGCGACGCGCATCGCGCCGTCGCGCGGGCCCGGCCGCACGCGCTTGGGGCCAACGGCTTCCGCAACGCCGGTGATGGCCTCGATCATGCCGGCCACTTGCGGGCCGGCCAGACCGTAATAGCGATGCCGGCCCTGGCTGGCCAAGGTCAGCAGCCCGCCCTCCATCAGCTTGGACAGATGCGAGGAGGCGGTCGGCAGCGACACGCCGGCCTCCAGCGCCAGTTCGCTCGCGGTCAATGCCGTGCCGCCCATCAGGGCGTTCAGCATGTTGGCGCGGGCCGGATCGCCGACCAGGCTGGCGATGCGGGCAATGTCGGGTCCTTCACGCATGGTTTGATCCTCATCGAAGCATTCTTGTCAGATAACCATTATTCTCCGACGGGATCAAGGAGACGAGGATGGCCGCACGAATCGCTTTCACCCCCGAGCCGGTGCCCCGCCGCCAATCGTTCCCGTTCGTCACCTGGGTCCGCTCACGGTTGCTGGCCCGCTGGTATGACCGCCATGCGCAGCGCCGCGACCTCTCGGAGATCGACGACCACCTGCTGCGTGACCTCGGCCTGACACGGGAGGATGTGCGCCGCGAATGCGCGAAATCCTTCTGGCAGGTGTGATCGCCAACTCATCTGCCTAGCAGATCGGGTGGCACGACGTTTCGACGCCGCCCGAACTGTCGCCGCTAAACACCAAGGAGCCGACCATGACCATCACCTGCTTCATCCGCTACGAGATCGACCCGTTCGGCAAGGCCGCCTTCGAGGAATATGCCCGCAACTGGGGTCAGGCCATTCCACGCTGCGGCGCCGATCTGATCGGCTATTTCGCGCCGCATGAGGGCTCGGCCACGACGGCCTATGCCGCCTACAACATCGAAAGCCTTGCCGCCTACGAAGCCTACCGCGCCCGGCTTGCCGCGGACCCCGCCGGCAAGGCAAACTATGAATTCGCCCGCCGCGAACGCTTCATCCTCAAGGAGGACCGCATGTTCCTGAAACTGGCTTCCGGCCCGCATGCGCCGCTGGTCAAGCTATGATCGCCGTCATCTTCGAGGTGCAGCCTGCGCAGGGCCGGCGCGAGGCCTATCTGGGCATAGCCGCCGACCTGCGGCCGCTGCTCGACGGCATTGACGGCTTCATCTCCGTCGAGCGCTTCCAGAGCCTGGCCGACCCGGACCGGGTGCTGTCGCTGTCGTTCTGGCGCGACGAGGAGGCGGTGAAGGCCTGGCGCAACACCGAAGAGCACCGGCAGGCGCAGCGGGCCGGGCGCGGCGGTATCTTTGCCGGCTATCGATTGCGGATCGCGCACGTGGTGCGCGACTACGGACTGACCGAGAGGGACGAGGCCCCGGCGGACAGCCGGGCCGTGAATGGGTGAGGAAGAAAGGAGCCAGCGCGGCAGCCAGCCTCCTTCTCCCCGTCACTATACGGGGAGAAGTGCCCGGCAGGGCGATGAGGGGCAGCGCTGACCTTCGCCACTTTGTTTACGCATTCCCGATCAGCACGCCCGCCGCGAACACCAGGGCGCCGCCCAGCACCACCTGGAAGGCGGCGCGCAGGAACGGGGTCTGCATGTAGCGGTTCTGGACGAAGGCGATGGCCCACAGTTCGAAGAACACCACCACGGCGGCTACCGCCGTCGCGGTCCAGAAATGCGGGATGAGATAGGGCAGCGCGTGGCCGAGGCCGCCGAGCGTCGTCATGACGCCGACGGTCAGGCCGCGCTTGATCGGCGAACCCCTGCCCGACAGCTTGCCGTCGTCGGAAGCGACCTCGGTGAAACCCATCGAGATACCGGCGCCGATCGAGGCGGCGAGACCGACCAGAAGCGTCTGCCAGGTGTCATGGGTGGCAAAGGCGGCGGCGAAGATCGGCGCCAGCGTCGACACCGACCCGTCCATCAGCCCGGCCAGGCCCGGCTGCACATAGGTGAGGATGAACTGGCGCTGCTCGGCGGTCGCCTCCTCGACCTTGACTTCGCCCGGCACGTGTTTCTGCTCCAGCGCATGCGCCGAGCTTTCATGGCCCTGTTCGGCCGCGGCCAGATCGTCGAGCAGCTTGCGGGTCGAGGCGTCGGTGGTGCGCTTGGCCGCCTCGACATAGAACAGATAGGCCTGCCGCTCCATCGCCTCGGCCTGGCGGCGCACGGCCTCGATGCCGAGCGGCCGCACCAGCCAGTCGGGCTTGCGCTCGAAATAGCCCCTCACATGTTCACGGCGGATCAGCGGAATGCGCTCGCCGAAACGCTTGCGGAAGAGTTCGATCAGCGAGTCGCGATGGCCGTCTTCTTCCTCGGCCATGGCCTCGAAGAGTTTGGCCGATTGCGGAAAAGTCTCGGACAATCCGTCCGCATAGGCTCGGTAGATACGCCCGTCATCCTCCTCCGATGAAATGGCCAGCGCCAGGATCTCCTGTTCGGAGAGCGATTCGAAGGAGCGGCGGCCGAAGCCGAAAACACGGGAAAGCATGAGGAAATCACCCTAGTTTAGAATTGTTCTAAACTATGATTTGCAACGTCCTTGGTCAATCGTGCGCTTGGCCACGGTCAAGAATAGTTGAGCCGCACCGGGCATCACTCTTCATTATCAGCGAATGTTAACCTATATATCGGGTCAAGCCAAAAAAGGAACGAGCTGATGACGGCCAAGAAGCCTCCGCACGCCTACGACCCGAAACCGGTCCTCGATCTCATCGCCAGCATCGAGGCCGACCTGCAGCGCCTGAAGGGGCTGGTCGAGCAGCAGGTCGAGAAATTCGACCCCGCCAACCCGCACAATAAGGCACCCGACGGCAAGCTGACCGAGGAAGGCGTCGAGTGCTGCTACCGCATGTTCGACGAGGGCAAGTCGCGCTATTCGGTCGCCCAGCAGATGAAGATCTCGTTTGCCGCCGCCACGCATCGGTTCAACAATTGGCGCAAGCTGGGCGGCAGCAAGCGGCAGCGGACATTGCTGGGGTGAATTTCGACATGCGGGCGTGACGGCCGCAACGCTGGATGCGTTTGTGTCTTGATCACAATCGCGAACTTTGTCCCGGTCACATCTTTTCGTTGGCATCGCGCGCGCCTTTGCGTGCACCATGGCCGGATCGCATCGCTACAGGACCCGCCATGATCACCCCTCCCGGCATCGCCGACATCCACGCCGCCGCCGCACGGCTCTCGGGCCTGATCGTCGAGACCCCCTTGATCGAATCGCAGGAGCTGAACAGGCGCTTCGGCGGCCGCATCCTGTTCAAGCCGGAGACGCTGCAGCGGACCGGCTCGTTCAAGTTCCGCGGTGCCTACAACAAGCTGTCGACGCTGAGCGAGGCGGAGCGTTCTCGTGGCGTCGTGGCTTTCTCTTCGGGCAATCACGCGCAGGGCGTGGCGGCTTCCGCCGCCATGTTCGGCGTCAAGGCGGTCATCGCCATGCCGGCGGACGCACCTGACATGAAGATCGCCAATGTCCGCAGGATGGGCGCCGAGGTGGTGCCCTTCGACCGTTTCAAGGACGATCGCATGACGGTGGTGCGCCCCTATCTCGACAAGGGCATGGCGTTGGTGCCGCCCTTCGACGATCCGGCCATAATTGCCGGCCAGGGCACGATCGGACTGGAGCTGGTGAGGCAGGCGCGGGCGCTGGGTGTCGGCCTCGACGCGGTCGTCATCCCCTGTGGCGGCGGCGGCCTGACCAGCGGCATCTCGGTTGCCGTGAAGGATACCTCGCCCGGCACCGCGATCTGGGCGGTCGAACCCGAGCATTTCGACGACACGCGCCGCTCGCTGGCGGCGGGCGCCAGGGTTTCGAACGAGCCTGGCCACAGTTCGATCTGCGACGCCATCCTCACCGCCGAGCCGGGCGCGATCACCTTCGAGATCAACCGCCGCAACCTCGCCGGCGCCGTCGCCGTCTCAGAGGATGCCGTCAGGCGGGCGATGCGCGACGCCATGGCCTATCTCAAGCTGGTGGTCGAGCCCGGCGGCTGCGTCGCGCTGGCGGCGCTGTCGTCGGGCGAGATCGAGCTGTCGGGCAAATGCGTTGCCGTGGTGCTGTCCGGCGGCAATGTCGATTTCGGCACCTATGCCGGGATCATGGCGGCGTAGGGCGGCACAGGTCAGCTCTCGTCAGTCCAGCGTGCGCCTGAACCGCACCAGCGCCACGCCGGCGAACAGCGCCACGAAAACCGCCAGCCAGCCGATCTCGGTCGCCACCGCCGGCAGTTGCGCGCCCTTCAGCATCACCGCGCGGGTGATGCGCAGGAAATGCGTCAGCGGGAAGATCTCGCCGAAGGTTTGCGCCCAGTCCGGCATGCCGCGATAGGGGAACATGAAGCCCGACAGCATGATCGAGGGCAGGAAGAAGAAGAAGGTGAGCTGAAGCGCCTGCATCTGCGTGCGTGCGATCGTCGAGATCGTGTAGCCGAGCAGCACCAGCGACAGCACGAACACCAGCACCGCCGACAAAAGCAGCGTCATCGAGCCGGTGAAGGGGATGGCGAACAGAAGCTTCGACGCCGCCAGCACCACCACCACCTGCACCGCGCCGACCGCCAGGTAGGGCAGCACCTTGCCCATCATGATCTCCAGCGGGCTCGACGGCATCGCCAGGAGATTTTCCATCGTGCCGCGCTCGGTCTCGCGCGTCAGCGCGATCGAGGTCATCATCACCATGGTCATCTGCAGGATGACGCCGAGCAGGCCGGGCACGATGTTGTATTGCGAGATGCCTTCGGGGTTGTAGCGGCGGTGGACGACGACATCGAGCTGCCCCCTGGCGGCTTCCGCCGCGGCTTCCTGCGTGCCTTGCGCTCTCAGCAGCGCCTGGCCGGCGATGGTGCCGAGCGTCGAGATGGCGCCGCTGGCCACCGCCGGATCGGTGGCGTCGGCCTCGATCAGGATTTGCGGCTTGTCGCCGCGCTCGACGCGGCGGGCGAAATCGGCCGGGATGGTGACGACGAAGGCGACGTCGCCGCGCGCCATCAGGAACTCGGCCTCCTCGGCGCTTTGCGCGACATGGTCGAAGCGGTAGTAACCGGTGGTCTGCAGCGCCGCGACCATGGCGCGGGTATAAGGATCGCTGCTGGTCGCCACCAGGGCCGCCGGCAGGCTTTTCGGGTCGTTGTTGATGGCGTAGCCGAACAGCACGAGCTGGATCAGCGGCACGCCCAGCATCATGGCGAAGGTGATGCGGTCGCGCCGCATCTGGATGAACTCCTTGATCAGCAGGGCGCCGAGCCTGGCGAAGGAAAAGACGCTGTTCATGCCATGTTGTCCTTCGATCCCGACATGAACTGGATGAAGACATCCTCCAGGCTGGTCTCGCCCGGCGTCACCGTTACGCCCTTGTGCTCCCTCTCGACATCGGCAAGCGCGGCCTCGAGCTTCTCGCGGTCGGAACCGACGACGTGCAGCGTCGCGCCGAACGGCGCCACCTGGTCGACGCCGGGGCGGCCTTGCAGCGCTTGCGCCACCTCGTCGAGCTTTGGACCCTGCAGCACGAAGGTGGTCAGGCCTGCATTCTTCACCACCTCGGCGACGGTGCCGGTGGCCAGCATCCTGCCATAGGAGATGTAGCTGATGCGGTGGCAGCGCTCGGCCTCGTCCATGTAATGAGTGGAGACCAGCACGGTCAGCCCGCCGCTCGCCAGGCGATGGATCTCGTCCCAGAACTCGCGCCGCGCCTTCGGATCGACGCCGGCCGTCGGCTCGTCCAGCAGCAGCAGTTTCGGCTTGTGCATGATGCAGGCGGCCAGCGCCAGCCGCTGCTTCCAGCCGCCGGACAAGGTGCCGGCCAGCTGGTTGCGGCGCGTCATCAGGCCGAGCTCCTCCAGCGTGCGCGAGACATAGTCCTCGACCGGCCGCAGCCGGTAGAGCCGCGCCACGAATTCGAGGTTCTCGCCGATCGTCAGATCCGCGTAGAAGGAGAATTTCTGCGTCATGTAGCCGACTTCGCGCTTGATCCTGAGGCTGTCGGTGCGGATGTTGAAGCCCAGCACCGTGCCTTCACCCTCGTCCGGCGTCAGCAGGCCGCACATGATGCGGATGGTGGTGGTCTTGCCCGAGCCGTTGGGGCCGAGGAAGCCGACGATCTCGCCCTCGGCGACCGACATCGTCACATGGTCGACGACGGTCTTGTCGCCGAAGCGTTTGACCAGGCCGTGAACGTCGATGGCGTTCATTTTCCCATATCCGCGAGATCGACATCGACGATCTGGCCGGGCTGCAGCGGCCCCGCATCGCCCTCCGGCCGCGCCTCGACGAGGTAGACCAGCTTCTGCCGGTTCTCCAGGGAGTAGATCACCGGCGGGGTGAATTCGGGATCGGGCGAGACATAGCTGACGCGCGCCTTCACCTCCGGGCCACAGCCGTCGCAATGGACGCTGAGCAGGCTGCCGACCTTGACCGAGGAGAAGGCGCTTTCCGGAATATAGACGCTGAGCTTCACCGCGCCGTCGGGAAGCACCGAGATGACCGGCGCGGTCGGACCCGCCGTGTCGCCGGGATTGCGGATGACGTCGTTGACGCGGCCGGGCGAAGGCGCCGCCAACACCCGTTTGGAGAGCCGCCATTGCGCCTGATCCAGCGCCGCCTGCGCCTGTTTGACCTGATTGTCGGCGGCCTTGATCGTCTCGGCGCGCGCCGGCAGCCCGCCGACCGCCAGGTTGGCCTCCGCCTGGCCGACCTGCGCATTGGCCGTCTCCAGCGTCGCGGAAGCCGTGTCGAAATCAGCCTGCGTGCCGGCGCCGCGTTTGAACAGGTCGCTGGCGCGGTCGAATTTTCGCTTGGCATCGGCGGCCTGTGCCTTGGTCATGTCGACCTCGGCCTTCAGCACGGCGATCTCTTCCGGCCGCTTGCCGACCTGGAGATCGGCATACTGCGCCTGCGCCTGGGCCAGCGCCGCCTGCGCTTGCGCCACCGCGATCTTGGCGTCGGCATTTTCGAGTGTCACCACGGTGGCTCCCGGCGTGACGCGGTCGCCGCGCTTCACCGCCACCGTCTCGACCTGCGCCACCTCGATCGGCGCCAGGAGCACATAATCGCCCTCGACATAACCGACGGCGAGCGGTGCCGCCGGCGCGCAGGCACCGAACAATTGCGCGGCGAGCGGCAGCGAACACAGAAAGCTCATTGTTTTGATCCCTTCATCCCTGGTCCCTTCCGGGCGGCCAGTATGGCGCGGAGATTGTCCGTGGTGACCGCCACCACCTTGGCGGCCTCGGCGGCGCCGATGTCGCGCCAGCCCATGCGGCGCATGACGGCCTCGCGGCCGATGCGGAAATAGATGACCTGGCCGATCAACGTGAACACGGTGAGTCGGGTGCGTTCGCTCTCGGCCGGCTCGCCGGTGGCCTGCTCCCAGATCTGGCACAGCCGACGGTGCGTCGGCTCGAAGACGCCGTCATAGATGCGGTCGAGCGCCGCCGTCGGATGCGAGAGCTCGCGCAGCACGAATTGCACGATCTCTCCGGCCTGCGGCTGAGCCACGATGAAGCCGACCATCCGCTCGAGTGCCGTGAAGAGCTGCGCGCGCGCCGCCTCAGGATCGCTTGCCGCCGCCTGTCCATGGCCGAGCCCCTCGCCAGCGCCCAGTGCCTGCCCTGCGACGCCCTGGATGGTCTCGACGATGAAGTCGGCGGCAGCGGCGCGAAGACCTTCCTTGCCGCCGAAATGATAGGCGATCGAGCCGATATTGGCCCCTGCCTCGGCGGCAATTTCGCGCGTCGAGGTGCCGTCGAAGCCCTGCCGCCCGAACAGTTTCAACGCCGCCTGGACAAGCGCGGCGCGCGTCGGCTCTGCCGGGGAGGTCTCGCGGCGGGGTCTCTTGGCATCTGGCAATTTGATCATGCCAAAGACCTTAATCAATCGATTGATTAAGGTCAACTTGTGTGCGGCGCTGTCTTGCCATCGCGCGCGGCAACCGCTTTAGTGCGCGGCCATGGGCAAGGAAGTCGAGCGTAAGTTCCTGGTCTCCAGCACCGCATGGCGGGATCTGGCGGAAGCGGATATCCGCATTCTCCAGTTCTATCTCGCCACGGCACCCGGGCGAACCGTCCGCATCCGCATCAGTGATGGCGCCTCCGCCAAGCTGACGCTCAAATTCGGCAGCAGCGCGCGCGAGCGCGACGAATTCGAATACCCGATCCCGCTGGCGGAGGCGGTGGAGATGCTGGACTTCGCCATCGGACGTGTCATCGAGAAGACACGTCACCATGTTAGGCATCGCGGCTATCTCTATGAAGTCGATGTCTTTGGCGGTGCACTGGCGGGACTTGTGGTGGCCGAGCTCGAGACGCCGGAAGAGGTTCAGGACGAAATGCTGCCTGACTGGCTCGGCCGGGAAGTGACCGGCGAGCAGAAATTCTACAACGCGTCGCTCGCCCTCGGGGGGATACCGGAGATCGCCGCATGAGCTTTCGTATCGATCCGCGCCTGCCGCTGACCGGCGAGGTCAGGCGTATCCTTGCCGAGGAGATCGGCAAGGCCCTGCTGCATCTGGAGACCGCGCACACCCGGCCGGAACAGGGGCTGCACAAGTGCCGCAAGCGGCTGAAAAGCGCGCGTGCCTTGTTGCGCCTGGTTCGTTCCGGTGACGAAACATTCTGCACTACGGAAAACCAGTGCTATCGCAATGTCGCGGCGCTGCTTGCCGGTCCGCGTGAAGCCACGGCCCTGATCGAAACCATCGATCGGCTGGCGGCGGGCTTCGCCAGGGAAAGCGTCGATGGCGGGCTTGATGCCGTGCGCGACAGGTTGATCGCACGCCAGCATGATCTGCACGAAGGCGCCGGCCTGAAGGCGGCGATCGGGGCGGCCACCGCCGCCTGCGAAGACGGCCTGAAGCGCATCGAAACCCTTGCTTTGCCCGATCAGCCGGAACAGGCCGCCGACGTGCTTGCCGAAGGCGCCCGCGTCGCCTTGCGCCGCGCCAGGAAGGCGCTCGACAAGGCCGGCACGCGCGGTGAAGCCGACGATTTCCATGACCTGCGCAAGGCGGCCAAGACGCATGGCATGCACCTGTCGCTGCTGGGCAGGCTGTGGCCGACCCCGATCAAGGCGCGGCGCAAGGCCGTGGATGAACTGGGGGAGCGGCTCGGTGAACTGCATGATGTGTTCGTCATGCGCGCGCTGCTCGAGGCGGACAGCGAGCCGCTGGGGCCGCCCGAGGACACAAAACTTCTCGGCAAGTTGCTGAAGCGCTCGGAAAAGAGCCTCAGGAAAGCCTGTCTCGCCGAGGCAGCCGAACTGTTCGGCGACAGCCCCAAGCACGCGACGAAAAAGCTCGCCCGCAAGGCACGCGACGATCTCGCCGGCGCCTCGTCCGCGGATGATCTTGCCGCCTCTGCCGGCTGATGGGCGGCGGACCTCGGCCGGTCTAAGCGGGTAGCGGCCGCCGGCCTTTCGCCAGGGAAGGCTGATCCTCCATCCGCGCCCCGGCATCGCGTGGATGCGGCCCGATCGGCATGATCGCTTCGAACGGCGTGGCGCCAAAGGCAAAGGTCCATTTGTAGCCGATCAACCCGTCCTCGGGCGTGGTGTGCTGGTCGTGATGCGCCAGCAGTCTCGCCCGGTCGGCCAGTTCCTCGGCCTCGCGCCGCACCATCTCCGCCGTCTCCGGACGCATCCTCCTGGAGAAGCTGACGAAGGTCGCCTCCTTCTCGATATGGGTGATGGCCCAGCCGATGAAATTCTTGTTGGTCATTTCGAACAGCGGCCTGAGCGGCCCCTCGAAATTCCACTGGATCGGCGTTTCGACCAGCAGTTTCGCCGACAGGCCACGGCCAAGCGCGATCAGGCCGAGTTGCTCAAGGTCGCGCAGATAGAGGAACATCGAGGCCTCACTCAGGCCTTGCGAGCGCCTGATGCCTTCAGGCGTGAATTTTTCCGACAGCATGACGAAGACGAACAGCAGCGCCGGCCGGCTGGCGAGCCGTCGCTCGATCTCGGGCGCGATGTGGTTGACCGGCCCCGGCCCGCGGTTCATCGAGCCGAGCACGTTTTCCAGTTCGACGCCGGCGGCCGCACAGATCTCCACCAGCCGGTCGAGCTTGCAGTTCTTCTCATGGAAGATGCGCTTCACCGTCGGCTCGGAAACGCCCATCCGTTCGCCGAGCTCACGATAGGTGACACCCTTGGCCTTCAGTGTCCGTTTCAGCGCCTCGAAGATCGGGCCGTTCATGGGATGCGCCTCTTGCCGGCGGTTTCGTATCGATATTCGATACTAGCTTCAATCCGCCTTCCCGAGAAGTATCGAAAATCCTAGCTGTTCACCGACATTCACAGGAGAGCAGCCATGAACATTGTCGTCACTTCCGCCGTCATCGCCGCCATCGGCATTGCCGCCGCCCAGGCCGCCCAGGCCGACGAACTCTGGCGCGCAACGGGCCTCGAACAGCCTGAATCGGCGCTGTTCGACGCCGCCAACGGCCGCATCATCGTTTCCAACATCGTCGGCAATCCGGGCGACGCCGACGGCAACGGCTACCTCAGCCTGCTGTCAATGGATGGCAAGATGGTGAGCCAGCACTGGACCGACGGCATGGACGCGCCCAAGGGCATGGCGATATCGGGCGGCAAGCTCTATGTCGCCGACATCACCAAAATCCGTGTCGTCGACCTCGCCAGCGGCAAGCTCATCGCCAGCATCGTGGTCCCGAATGCCGTTTTCCTGAACGACATGACGTCGGATCGGTCCGGCAAGGTCTACGTCACCGACATGCTGGCCGACACGATCTACCGCATCGACGGCGACAGGCCGGAGCTGTTCGTCAAGGATCCGCTGCTCGCCTCGCCCAACGGCGTCTTCGCCGATGGCGACAGGCTGATCGTGGCCTCCTGGGGCAAGGGCATCAAGGCCGACTTCAGCACGGCCGAGCCCGGCGGGCTGCTGGCGGTCGACATCGCCAGCAAGGCGGTGACGCCGCTGGCGGGCGCCCAAAACTTCGCCGACCTCGACGGCGTCGTCGCCATCGGCGGCACCATCTATGCCACGGCCTACATGACCGGCACGCTCTATCGATACAGGACCGGCGGCGGGCCGGAAGCGGTGGCGCATTTCAAGCCGGGCAGCGCCGATATCGGCACCGACGGCAAGTCGATCCTCTACGTGCCGCTGATGAACGAAGGCGAGGTCGCGGCGCTCAAGATCGAATGAGCGCTGGCGTCCGCACGACCTTCGCTGACAGCCGTGGATGGAGCGTGGTAGGACGGTCCCTCCACGGCAATGGTCAAGGAGGTGTGCCATGGACGACCGGGAGATCAGAGCGGCCCGATGGATCCCGTGAGCCACAGCGACAAGCATCGTCCGCTCGCGCGAGAGGAGCTGCCGGACGATACGGCCGCGCTCGCCCGGTTTCTCCTAGGCAAGCTGGTGGTGCGCGACTTGCCCGAAGGCAGGGTCAGCGGACGGATCGTCGAGACGGAAGCCTATGTCGTCGGTGACGCGGCCGGGCACGGCTTTCGAGGGATGACGCAGCGCAACCGGTCGCTGTTTCTCGAAGCCGGGCACGCCTATGTCTACCTCGCCTATGGCACCTCCTTCATGCTGAATGTCTCGAGCGAGACGAAAGGGGTCGGAACCGGCGTGCTGATCCGGGCGCTGGAACCGCTGGAAGGCGTCGCGATCATGCGGCTGAACCGAGGCGTCGAGCGCCTGCGCGACCTGGCGCGCGGTCCCGGAAGGCTGGCTGCGGCGTTGCGGATCGATCGTTCGCTCGACGGGATCGACCTGTGCCGGGAAGGCCCGCTGTGGCTCGCTCAGGACGAATGTGAGCCCGGCGCGATCGGACAGGGCATCAGGATCGGCATTTCGAAGGACGCCGACCGCCTGCTGCGGTTCTACGTCAAAGAAAGTCCGTTCGTCAGCGGCCCGGCATCGCTCAATCGCTGAGAGACGGCTGCTCCGCCTCTTGTTTCCCCGCCAATTGGCCCCGCGCGTCGCGGATCGACGCGGCATAGGTCACCAGCGGCGGCTTGACGCCGTGGTTGATCAGCATGCGCCGGATCTGCGGCGAGGCGCCCGAAATGATGAAGCGCACGCCGGCGCGCCCCGCCTTGTGGGCCGCACTT
This sequence comes from Mesorhizobium sp. BR1-1-4, assembly GCF_020165375.1. Classification (NCBI taxonomy): domain Bacteria; kingdom Pseudomonadati; phylum Pseudomonadota; class Alphaproteobacteria; order Hyphomicrobiales; family Phyllobacteriaceae; genus Mesorhizobium; species Mesorhizobium sp. BR1-1-4. The sequence goes on from NZ_JAIUIB010000001.1 coordinate 646,051, forward strand.
TCGATGACATTGGCCGCCGTCGAATCGAAAAGCGGCACGGCCGAACAGTCGAGCACGAAGTTGCGGCGCTGGTCGGCGATGCGGTCGAGCACGCTGCCGACAGTGGACGCGGCACCGAAGAAGAAGGCGCCCGAGATGCGGTAGACGACGGTGTCGGCGTCGCTTGCCTCCGCGGAATCATAGGTGCGGGCGCCGCCGACGCTGTCGGCGACATCGTCCTGCGCCAGGTCCGCCTCGACCGCGACGGACTTGGCCATGCGATCGATGAACAGGATCGAGCCGAGCGCGAAGCCGACGACGATGCCCTCGGTCAGGTCGCGGAAGACGACGATGAGGAAGGTCGCCATCAGCACCAGCGCATCGCCGCGCGATGCCCTGAGCAGCGTGGCGAAGGCTTGTTTCTCGACCATGTTCCAGCAGACCACCGCCAGGACGCCGGCAAGGGCCGCGAGCGGGATGTAGCTGGCAAGCGGCGCCGCCACCAGCATCAGCACCAGCAGGATTCCCGAATGGACCATGCCCGAGACCGGACCGTGTGCGCCGGCCCGCACATTGGTGGCGGTGCGGGCTATGGTGCCGGTGGCGCAGATGCCGCCGAACAAAGCGGACACGACATTGGCGAAGCCCTGCGCCACCAACTCGCAATTCGAGCGGTGCCGCCGGCCCGTCATGCCGTCTGCGACGACGGCCGACAGCAGCGATTCGATGGCGCCGAGCAGCGCGAAGGCGATGGCGTCCGGCAAGACGTCGAGCATCCTGCCGAAGCTGACGGGTGGCATGCCAGGCCATTGCAGGCTGCGCGGAATGCCGCCATAGCGCGTGCCGATCGTCTCGGCCGGCAACGCCAACAGCGCAACGACCAGCGAGGCGAGCCCGATGGCGATCAACATGGCCGGCCATTTCGGCCGCCAGCGCTTCAGAACGGCGATGGTCGCGATGGTCAGCGCCGCCACGACGGTCGCCGCGAGGTTAATCGTGCCGGCTGCTTCTCCAAGCGCGATCAGCTTGGGCACGAACGGTCCGGGTTCCCTGCCCGGCAAGGTCAGCCCGAACAGTTCGACGATCTGGCCGGAGAAGATGATGACGGCAATGCCGGCGGTGAAGCCGACGGTGACCGGATAGGGAATGAACTTGATGTAGGTGCCGAGCCGGAGATAGCCGATGGCAATGAGGAACACACCGGCCATCATCGTCGCCAGCAGCAGGCCGTCGAGACCGACGCGCGCCACCGTCGCCGCCACCAGCACGATGAAGGCGCCGGCCGGGCCGCCGATCTGGAAGCGGCTGCCGCCCAAGGCCGAGATGATGAAGCCGCCGACGATGGAAGTGTAGAGGCCACGCTCCGGCGTCACGCCCGAAGCGATCGCGATCGCCATCGACAGCGGCAGCGCGACGATGGCGACAGTCAGCCCGGCGATGACATCGGCCTTGAAATGCGGCAGGCGGTAGCCCTCCCGCCAGACCGTCACCAGCTTCGGCGTGAACAGCTCGGAGAATGTCGGCTTCACCGCCTGATGCACTGCCTGACGCGCTTGATCCATGGACTGCCCCTGCAAAAGGCGGCGGGATCGTCGGCAGGACTGTCGGCGGTCTCCGTCGCGACCTATTCCGGCTCGGCCTTGGCATCCGGCGGCATGGCGGGCTTGAGGCGCACGCCCCTGCCGCCGCGCTCGCTGGCCTGGTTCTCGCCGATCAGTTCCACCCCTGCTTCGTCGAGAGCCTGGATGACCTTCATCAGCGTATCGACCACGCCCCTGACCACGCCGCCGCTCGCCTCCATGCGCTGGATGGTGGGAAGCGAGACGCCGGCGCGCTCGGCGAGCGTCCTCTGGTCGATGCCGGCCAGCGCCCTTGCGGCGCGCATCTGCGCGGCAGTGATCATCGGCCGGAACCCCCGTCTGAGCCTGCTGACATAACGTATAATACCATCATTATCATGTTTCAAGCATCATCATATCGCTTTTAGACGTAACCACTGCCACCTGATGCCCATTTTCTTCGATACCTGCCAAGGATTTCAGGTAGGGTGGCATGCATCAGACGCAGGGGGTACGCGGGTGAACGTTTTCAAGACCATGGTGATATCGGCAGGCTTGCTGTCGACGGTTCTGATACTGACGGGCTGCGGAGGGCACCTCATCAACAGGTTGATCTGACTCAGTCAGGCTCCTCGCTCACCGCCTTGCGCCGTTGCAGAAGCCTCGCCACCAACCAGCATAGCATCGCCCAGGCGAAGCCGGCACACCAGCCCGCCAGCACATCAGAGGGCCAGTGGACGCCGAGATAGATGCGGCTGACGCCGACCAGCACTGTCGTCAGCACCGCCAGGAACAGCACGTAGACCTTGGTCGTCCGGCCCGGCAGGAAGCGCGCCGCCAGCGAACCGAGCGTGAGGTAGGTCACCGCCGACAGCATGGCATGGCCGCTCGGGAAGGAAAGCGACGTCTCGTTGACGAGATGCGAAACCAGTTCCGGGCGCGGCCGGTCGACGCCGACTTTCAGCAGGCTCGACAGCACCTGGCCGCCCGCCACGGCAACGAACATGAGAAGCGCCGTCGCCGGGCGGCGGATCAACAGCAGATAGATGATCGTCGCCGCCGTGATCAGCACCAGAACACTGGAGCTGCCGAGGCTGGTGATGTCGCGCATCGCGCCTTCCAGCCATGGCGGACCGATCGGGATCGCCGGTTGACCGGCCTGGCGGAATGCAAGCAGGATTTCGGTATCGAAGGCGTGCGGCGTGGTGGCCCGTGCCACCTCCATCAATTCCTCGAACGCCCACAGCCCACCGGCGATGACCAGGCCGGCCAGCAGCACCGGGAATTCGACCCGATTGAGCAGAGCTTTCGCGGCGTTCTTCATCGGCACCGTTACATCCGCCCTTGCAGATAGGGTCCAAGCGTGATCAGCGCCACGGCCGCGATTGCCAGCGCGATGCCGGCCGCCTGCAACGCGTTGACGCGCTCGCCGAAGAACACCAGCGCAACGACATTGACCGAAACCAGCTGGATCACCGCCGAGAGGCTGAACGATACCGACATGCCGAACTCGCGGATCAGCCGCAGCATGATCAGATTGCCCAGCGAATAGAGCGCCAGCGTCAGCAGGATCTTGCCCAGGCTGGGCGCCAGTCCCCATTGCTTGGCGGCGGTCGCCGCCAGCAGGAAGATCACCGTCGAAAAGCCGAGCTGCAGAAGTCCCGAAAAACTCAACGTCCCGTCCTCCTCGAAGCGCCTCTTGCCTGATATCGCCGACCTTGTTTCCGAAGCGTGCCGGAACGTCAAGCGACGTCTTCAAACGAGGGTCTTGGCAACGGCGAGACTGAAGCTCAATGTGCCGGAATCGCCCAGCCTGTCGATAGAGGGGCGGTCAGGGGTTCATGATTCGTATTTTTCAGAACTTGGCGCGGCGCTGGAGCGAGCTTTCCCTTGCCCTGCAATTCGTCGTTGCCGGCGGTTTTGGGCTGCTGGTCGTCATGGTGATCGTCGGCACCTGGGTGACGACGCAGATCCGGGACGGCGTCACTCGCAATTCGGCCGCCACGACGGCGCTCTATGTCGACAGCGTGATTGCGCCGCTGCTGCCCGACCTGCGCAAGAGCGAGGAGCTCAGCGCATCCGTCAAGCAGGCGCTCGACGAGACGCTCGGCCAGGGCGCGCTCGGCAAACGCCTGGCATCCTTCAGGCTCTGGCGCCGCGACGGCACGATCCTCTATGCGAAGGACTCGGCTTTGACGGGTCGCCGCTTCGACCTGAACGACAATCTGCGTTCTGCCTTCCAGGGCAGCGTCGTTGCCCAGTTCGATACGTTCGACGAGAACGAAGACAAGGAGCGGGCCGCAGGTGTGCCGTTGCTCGAGATCTACAATCCAGTGCGCGAGCCCTGGTCCGGCGAAGTGGTCGCCGTCACCGAGTTTTACGAGGTCGCCAGCGATTTCAAGGCTACCCTGGCCTCCGCCCTGCTGTCGAGTTGGCTGGTCGTGGCCGGCACCACCTTGACGGCATTCCTGCTTCTGTCGGGCATCGTCCTGCGCGGCAGCCGCATTATCGACGACCAGCGCGGGGCGCTGCGCCGCCAGGTGTCCGAGCTGCAGGGCCTGGTGACGCAGAACAGCGCCTTGCGGCATCGTGTGCAGCGGGCGTCCCGCCGCGCCACCGCGCTCAACGAAAGATATCTGCGCCGGATCGGCGCCGACCTGCATGACGGCCCTGCCCAGCTCGTGGCGCTGGCCGCGCTGCGCATGGACAGTCCGGTGTTTACCGGCGAGGGGCATGGCAGCGAAGGCCGCTCGACCGAGGTCGCCATGATCCGCAAGACGCTGGAGGATGCGATGCGCGAGATACGCGGCATCTGCACCGGCCTGGTCCTGCCGCAGATAGAAACGGCGGCGGCGGCGGACGTGCTGCGGCTGGCCGTCGAGGAGCATGAGCGCCGGACGGGCACATCGGTGACGCTTACGATGCCGAGACATTTGCCGGAGCCCGGCGCTTCTGAGAAGATCAGCATCTATCGCTTCGTGCAGGAGGGGCTGAACAATGCCTACCGCCACGGACGGGGCAAGGATCAGGCGGTGCGTGCAGGCATGAAAAATGGTAGGCTTTTCGTTGAAGTATCGGACGGCGGACCGGGCTTCGATCCGGCGCGGGCCGAGGGGTTGGGCCTTGCCGGCCTCAGGGAGCGGGTTGAAAGCATTGGCGGCCAATTCGAAACACTCACAGGGCCGAAAGGCACGAAGCTGGTGATCCGTCTTTCGGTCGAGGAGCAAGCATGATCGGCGCCATCCGCATTGCCATTGTCGACGATCATCCGCTGTTCCGCGAAGGCGTGACGCGCAGCCTGTCGGAGATCGGCGGCTTCGAGATGGTCGGCGAAGGTGCGACCGCGCAGGACGCGGAGCGCATCGCCTCGACCATGCAGCCCGACATATTGCTCATCGACATTTCAATGCCGGGCGGCGGCCTGGCCGCGGTTGCCAGCATCCTTGCCGACCATCCCGCCCAGAAGATCGTCATGCTGACCGTTTCAGAGGCGAATGCCGATGTGACCAAGGCCTTGAACGCCGGGGTGCTCGGCTATGTCCTCAAAGGCGTCGGATCGCGTGCGCTTGCCGATATCCTGCGCAACGTGGCGGCCGGCGAAAGCTATCTTTCGCCGATGCTGTCGGCCCGGCTGCTTTCCGACGTGCAGTCCTTGCAGCCCGCCAACGGCGTGGCGGACCGGCTGCGGCAACTCACCGGCCGGCAGACCGAAATCCTGCGGCTGGTGGCGGAGGGACTGAGCAACAAGGAAGTCGCCTTACGCCTGGAGCTGCAGGAGAAGACCGTCAAGCATCACATGACGGGGGTGCTGTCGAAACTCAACGTACGAAACCGTACTGAAGCGGCCCTCATCATGCGCGAGTTTCGCGACCGCGACAGGGACCGTTCGTAGCCGTCGCGGAACGCCGCGAAACGAGGTCACCTCCGCCGGGGGGCGGCGGAGGTGACGTGTGAAGCTGGTCGTTGCCTGTTGACCAGCTTCACAAGGCGAAATTCATAGGGCCGAAATTCAAAGGGTCGAAATTCATAGCGCCTTGAGACGGCTGGCGTCGGCCGGTGTGGCACGGCGATCGATGATCGTGCGGCCGAGCTTATCCTTCATGCTGAAGCGGCCGTTCTCGATCTTTTCCGTCAAGCCGTCAGGGTGCTGAACTGTAATCTTGTTGCCGTCCACGTCGACCGTGTCGCCGGTCGTGGCGTTGACATGGCTTGTGCTCTGGTTGCCCTGGCCCTTACCCTTTCCGCTATTCCCGCCGCCGCTGTTACCGCTATTGCCGTTGCCGCTGTTTCCTCCATTGCCGCTGTTGCCGCCACCGCCACCGCTGTTACCGCCCCCCCCATTCCCACCGC